>NZ_WWHU01000001.1:3758601-4385035 GCF_009862785.1 Gordonia sp. SID5947
CGTCCGGACGCTCGTGTGTGAGGACCTCGGTCCTCACACACGCCACGCCAGACTCCTCGATGACCTCAATGTAGTCGCGGGTGACGCGGCAGTACTCCGCAGCTGCCGCGAGCGAACGAAAGGGCGGCACGCGCTTGACCACGATCTGCCCACTGTCGACGCGCCAGCGCATGGCGAGGCTGAACTCTCCGTTGCCGACGACATCCACGAGGTCGTTGCGGCGCTGGTCGATCGCTCGGCGCACGACGGTCTCGACCTCGTGCAGATGCGGGGTGCCGATCAGTCTGTCGGGTGTGCTCGGGAGTGCAGCGCCGCCGTGGGAGCTCATCGGACCGGACACCAGATGTGTCCGGTCCGATTTTCCGATACCCGTTGTGTCTCGCATACAGTGCTGCACCGACATGAGGGCGATCGTTTTGTCGTCTCGACTTCGACCATGGGATTCCTTCACTCGACTGGGTGTCTTCGGTTCGCGTCGCGTCCGGTGCGTAGACCGATCCGGATGGCCCTGTCGGACAACCGGTCACGAGGTGCGTACACGCTGATCCACTGTCTACGGCACGGGACGAGGACCGATAGAAGATGCGCGCCACCTGATCGGATCGCGCTGCCAGGCCGGGTGTCGACGAGAAGCTGAACAACCCGGGCTCAGCGACCCTCCCCAGTAGTCGGCAGAGTGAGCGACACCGAGAAGCCACCGTCCGGAAGCCGATGTGCCTCGAGGCTCCCGCCGAGGATCTCGGCCCGCTCACGGAGTCCGATCAGGCCGTGGCCCGCTCCAGGCAGAGGAAGTGCAGGCCGTGTGGGCGGCGTGTTGGCGACGGTGACGGACAGGCCGGACCGATCGGAAACGCGGTAAGTGATCGTCGCCTTCGATCCGGGCGCGTGCTTACGTGCGTTCGTCAGGGACTCCTGGATCGTCCGGTAGATCGTTCTCTGCCAGGCGCCAGGGAGTTCGCTCGGCAGATCGCCCTGCATCAGGACATCGATACCGGAGGAGTCGACAAGCATGCGGATGTCCGAGATCGCCGGAAGGGGTGCGGTGGTCCGATCTTCGCCGGTCCCCCCGGATGCGCGCAGCAAGGTCACCAGATGTCGTAGTTCATCGAGTGTGCTGATGGCCAGTCGTCGGATGGTCGCAGCTTCGCCGCGGGCACGCTCGGGATTCGGGTCCACGAGGATGGTGGCGGCACGTACGGCGATCAGAGTCACCTGATGGGACACCACGTCGTGCATCTCACGGCCGATCTGTGCACGTTCGGTGGCAAGCACATTCTGGGCGTAGAGATCTCGTTCGTGTTCGTGGGCGGCTTCGATTTCGTCGAGCCGAATGCGAAGCGCGTGATGAACGCGGGTCAGTCGTCCGAGAAGAGCGGGGGCGGCGGCGCCGGCGGTGAAGTAGGCCAGTCCGATGACGATGGCGCCGGCGCGGTGGGGCTCCGGTAACGACATCGCGACCGACGCGGTCACCGCGCTCGCGACCACACATCCGGCTACGATCGTGGCTCGGGTCGTACGCCTGGCCACCGAGTACACGGTGACGGCGGGCGCGGCGACAACACCCAGGACCGCCAGAGCGGGGAGGGTGAGCAGGAATGCGGCCACCGGATGTCGCCGGCGCGCAACGACACCTGTGATCGCCCCGACCGCGCACCCGACCGTGAGAGCCGAGATGGGTATGTCGTCGGCCAACAGGGCCACCCCGATGTCGGCGAATGCCGTCGTGAGCACCAGCAGATCGAGAAGCAGGTTACGTGACCGTGAAACGGTTCCGATGGTGTTCATTCCGTGTCGAGTAGGCCGGCGCGCTGTGCGACCAGAGCCGCCTCGACGCGGGATCCGACGCGCAACTTCGTCAGCGCCGCGCTCACGTGATCCTTGATGGTGCCTGTGCTCAAGTACAGTTCGTCGGCGATCTGGGCGTTGGTCAGACCTGTGGCGAGCCATACCACGACATCGCGCTCACGAGGGGTCAATAATGCGACGCGCGCGATCGCAGCTTCTTCCGTACTGGACGCGCGCCTTGATCGAAGCAGGGCAGCCGTCGCCGGCGAGGAGAGCACAACCCCTCCCGCGGCGAGCGTTCGGACGCTCTGCGCGAGTTGAGTGGGCTCGGAATCCTTCAGAAGGAACCCGGACGCACCGTTGCGCAGCGCGGTGAGCACGTACTCGTCGGTGTGAAATGTTGTCAGCATGGCGATCGCGGGCCTGGTGTCCGACCTGCGTCGTAGATCCTCGAGAATCGCCAGCCCGTCGGGTGGCGGCATCCGGATGTCGAGGAGCACGACGTCGGGATCCGTGGTGGCGATCGTCGCGAGCGCATCCGAGCTGGACGCCGTCGCGACCACCTCGATGTCGGCGGCAACATCGAGGATCATCTCGAAGCCGGATCGGATGAGGGCCTCGTCGTCGACGATCACGACCCGAACCGGGCCGGGTGCGCCTGTATTCGACATAGTGCCTCAATGTAGACGCTCGCTGCCCAGGGCGACCGGTCGTGGGAGACGAACCAGCCACCCGGCGGGGTCGAAGCGGTCACTCGACGGATGGGCACGGCCGCAGGGCGCGATGACACTGGATTGACCCGGCTCCGCCACCGGGAGGCCCACCGCGACGAACTTCGGAAGTCACTCAGGCAAGAGCGTTGAATCCGCCGGCGCACGGACCGGGAAAGAAGTCACGACCGGGGGTCGAATGGGAGGGATCGTCGCCCTCGCTTGTCCACATCCATGCTGCGAGGGAGAGACGCTGTGCAGACCGCGAGTGCCGAACATCGGTCGACCAGAGTTGATCGGCCCCGCGCGTCGCGACGGCCACCGGCGCGCCTATCCGGCGCGCTCGGGCAATGCTGGGTGGGTTCGCAGTTCTGCTCGCCGTCTGGAGCGTCGTGCCACCGCTTCGCAGACTGGTGAATGTCCCGCGAGAATACCTCGATGAGTACTACTTCGATGCGCCTGACACGAGCCTGTCGTGGGCACTGGTTGTTGCTTTGCTGGCGGCCGCATTATCTCGTGGTAAACGGATTGCGTGGTGGGTACTGACGCTGTACATCGTTGTGCGACTGAGCTTCACTGTCGTACTCGGTGTGGCCGCCGACGATGCGGATGCAATGATCGCATCCGGCGTGCTGCTCGCCGTGCTCGGCATCTTGATGACCGCTCGATCGCAGTTCTTTGCCAGAGTCCGACCCGGGGCCGTTTGGCGCTCAGTCGCTGTGTTGATGATCGGATGTCTCCTCGGAACCCTGGCCGGGTGGATGCTTGTCACGCTGATACCCGGCAGTCTCGAAGCCGGTGACCGTCTGTGGTGGTCGTTCAATCGTGTGACGGCACTCAGTCTGATCGACCAGGATGATGTCGCCGGTCGTCCGCCGAGTGTGATCTCTGCTGTGCTCGGGGCGTTCGGTGCACTGGCTTTGCTGGCAGCGGTGGTCACGCTGTTCCAGGCCCAGCGATCGCGGAATTCGATGACGGGATACGACGAATCGGCGATCAGAGGGTTGCTGGCGAAGTTCGGCGGGGAGGACTCCCTCGGATACTTCGCGACGCGCCGCGACAAAGCCGTGGTCTTCGCGCCGAGCGGGATGGCGGCTGTCACGTACCGAGTCGAGACCGGGGTGTGCGTCGCCAGCGGTGACCCGATCGGCGATCCTCGGGAATGGGCGCAGGCAATCGCCGAGTGGCGTCGGATCGCCGCCGAGTTCGGGTGGGCGTTGGCTGTCATGGGTGCCAGTCAAAAGGGTGGTGAGGCATACCGGAATGCGGGACTCAGTGTCCTGCACCTCGGTGACGAGGCCATCATCTCCACTCGCGACTTCAGCCTGTCCGGTGCGGAGATGCGTCAGGTGCGGCAAGCAGTCACGCGTGTACGCCGGCAGGGCTTGACAGTGAGGATTCGGCGGCATGCCGACATTCCTGTCGACGAGATGGCCGACGTCGTCCGACTCGCCGGTTCGTGGCGTGGGTCGGCGACAGAACGCGGTTTCTCCATGGCCTTGGGAAGGCTGGGCGATCGGCTCGACGGGGACTGCATCCTCGTCGAGGCCATTCGACCGGACGGACAGGTGGCCGGCCTGCTGTCCCTGGTGCCGTGGGGACGGCACGCGGTCTCGTTGGATGTCATGCGTCGTGACCCGTCGGCGCCGAACGGGGTCATTGAGCTGATGATCACCGACCTGACGGCGGCCTCCGAAGAGTTCGGTCTCACCCGGATCTCTCTGAACTTTGCCGTGTTCAGGACGGTATTCCGCGACGGCGCCCGTCTGGGGGCTGGTCCCGTTCTGCGGGCGTGGCGCGGAATCCTCCAGTTCTTGTCGCGGTGGTGGCAGCTGGAGACGCTCTATCGCGCGAATGCGAAGTACAGACCGCAGTGGACGCCTCGCTTCCTGTGCTACGAGGACGCAGCCACGCTCCCACGGGTGGGACTGGCGTCGGCGATCGCAGAAGGCTTCGTTTCCCTTCCGAGACTGTGGGGCACGGACAGAGTCGGTGCCGGCGTTCGCGAACCACTTCGAGGCCGACAGACCACTACGGAGGGTCTCTGCGCGGATGGGAGCACGCCGCCGCGGGCAGACGGTGATCAGGCGCTGCCCCAGCGGCGGCTGCCCGAGCAGGTGCGCGTCCGGTTGTCCAAGCTGGAGAGGCTTACTGCCGCTGGCGTCGACGCATACCCGACGGCGCGGACACCGACCCATGACCTGACTTCGGTTGCGACCGCCGATGTCGGAACGGAGGTACGGGTCATCGGTCGACTGGTGCGCATGCGAGACCACGGCGGCGTCGTATTCGTCGATGTACGGGACTGGTCCGGCGAGTTGCAGGTGTTGGTCGATGCCGCGGTCGTCGGCCGGCCGCGCGTCCGGTGTTGTGCCGCGGAGTTCGACATCGGCGACCTCGTCGAGTTCGGCGGAACTGTCGGGCTCACTCGCGGCGGACAGATGTCGCTCCTGGCAGTGGAATGGTCGATGAGGGCGAAATGCCTTCACCCGCTGCCCGATAAATGGAGAGGCTTGTCCGACCCGGAGGTACTCGTGCGGCAGCGCTACCTGGATCTGATGATCAACCCGGCAGCCAGAACACTTATCGAAGCTCGCAGTGCGATTGTCTCCGTTCTCCGAGATGAGTTTCGGCGCAGGGGATTTCTCGAAGTGGAGACACCGGTCCTACAACGGGTGCACGGAGGTGCGAACGCAGCGCCGTTTCGCACCCACATCAACGCGTACGACCTCGACCTGTTTCTGCGCATCGCGCCGGAGCTGTACCTGAAACGTCTCTGTGTCGCCGGGATGGAACGCGTCTTCGAGATCGGCAGAGTGTTCCGGAATGAAGGAGCCGACAGTACGCACAATCCGGAGTTCACCGTTCTGGAGGCATACCAAGCCCACAGCGACTACGAGGAGATGATGACGGTGTGTAGGGAGATGATCCAGGCAGCTGCCGTCGCAATTCATGGGCGAGCGGTGATCACACGACAGGGACCTCACGGTGAGCCGGCGGATGTGGACATCTCCGGAGAGTGGCCGGTCGTTTCCGTGTACGACGCGGTCTCGGAGGCGATCGATCACGAGATCACCCCGCAGACAGAGCTTTCCGTTCTCCATCAGCACTGCGACCGGCGTGGTGTGGCCTATCGTCGAGCATGGGATGAAGGTGCAGTCGTGCAAGCCCTGTACGAGGAACTCGTGGAGCGTCACACCGGGTCGCCCACCTTCTATGTTGATTTCCCGGAGTCGACGTCTCCGTTGACCCGTCCGCACCCGTCCCGGGACGGCGTTGCGGCCAGATGGGATCTCGTTGCATGGGGTGTCGAGTTGGGTACCGCCTACAGCGAACTCACAGATCCTGTCGAACAACGGCGCCGTCTGACCGAACAGTCGTTGCGCGCGGCCGGCGGAGACTTCGAGGCGATGCAACTGGACGAGGAGTTCCTGCACGCCCTCGAGTACGGTATGCCGCCGACCGGAGGGTTGGGCATCGGTGTCGACCGCGTCGTCATGCTCATCACCGGAGCAGGCATCAGGGAGTCGTTGGCCTTCCCGTTGGTGAAGCCGCGATGAGCTCCAGGGTGCGCGCCGGGCTCCTCATCGTCGGTGCGATCACGTATTCATCGTGGGTCGTCGACATCTGGTTGCGTTCGGGAGTGGATCCGTTTCACGGATACGTGAGTGAGCTCGGGGCCTCTGATCGGCCGGACGGGACCTTGTATCGCACCGCCGATCTGTTCACGGCCCTTCTTGTGGGTGCGGCGGGTGTGATGGGTCTGGCCTCGTCGACAGGCCCTCGCACGCGCCTCGGATGGGGGGGCCTGATCGGATTTGCGATCGCCACGGCATTTGATTCGCGGGTACCGATGACATGTGCCCCGTCGATCCGTACCGACTGCGCGACCGCGGTCTCGCGTGACCCGTTGGCGGAGGCTCTTCACGGTGTGTTCAGCGCCGCGGCGACCGCGACCGCGCTCCTCTCGTCTCTGGCGTTCCTGTCCACGGCCCGCAGCGTCGCGCAGACGGCGTGGATGCGGGTTTTGCTCGTCGGGGCCGTGTCGGTGTTGGGCGTGGCGACCCTCTGGACTCTGCTGGCAGTCGCTGTCGAGCATCACGAGTGGTTGTATCTCGGACTCGCGCAACGGGCACAGCTTCTCGGTATCAGCGTGTGGTTGGTCATCGTGGGCGTCGGGCCGGCGGCACGAGGTCCGCTTGGTCGGACACATCGGACGCAGTCGTGATGAGGTCGATCCGGGGAATGCACGTCGTCGTCGACGGGGCCGGGCCGCCTGTCGTACTCTGCGGTGGGCTGGGGGGGAACTGGTTCGACTGGGACGAGGTCGCGGGTCTTCTCGCCGACGAGCACACCGTGATAAGGATCGATCGGCCCGGTTACGGTATGAGCGCGCCCGAGCCCGGGTTCCCGACAGTTCGCGGTGAGGCCGCGCGGATCCGAGTCGTACTCGATGAACTCGGAGTCGACGTCCCGGCCGTGCTGGTAGGTCATTCTCTCGGCGGCTTCTACGCCGAGGCATTCGCTCGTCTGTACCCCGAGCTGACCGCCGGCCTCGTCTGGCTCGACACCTCTCTCGCACAACCGGCGCCGGGTCGATGCCGCTCCTCGACGAAGGCTGCGCGTGCCCGCCGAGTCGCTCGTTTCCTGACGGCACTGGGACTGACCAGTTTGTTCGGACCGGTGGTGTACCGCGTGGCACTCGGGTCGAAGTATCCCGATGGTCTGTCGAGCTCCACACGAAGACGCGCTGATCGCGTCTTCTGTCGAGGCGAGTATCTCGAGGCGCTGATGGTCGAACTCTCGGCATTCGATTCGCTGGGGAGGGAGGTCGTCGACATAAGGTCTCGCTTCTCGCTTCGCGGACCCGGCGTGGTCGCGGCGGTCCAGGGTCGCCGTCGCACATGGGCGTCGGCACGGTGGATCAAGCAGCAGAAGAGCTTCGCGGTGGCGATGAGCGCCGCCTTCGTCGTCCTCGGACCGGCAGCACATCACGTGATGATCGACCGGGCTCCGGTGGTTGCGGCGGTCATCTGCCGGTTGACCGTCCGCAACGACCATTCCGAATAGGTTCGGCCATGGCCGGACGCCGTCAGAGCGTGGTGAGGTCGGCGTGACGACGCGGCCAGTTTGATCGCCGACTACCCCGGCAAGGGTCGGACTCATGCCTCGGTGGAGACGCGGGAATCGCGAAACTCGCCGGGGGTGTGGATGATTCGTTCTGATCGCCCACCGGACCTGGCCGTCGTGGGACCAGTGCGAGGTAGCGCGCCGGCGACGTTTCAACCCACGGCGAGTCGCTGGAGGAGCTGAAAAGCGGCGGCTACGACGAGGGCGTTGTAGAAGAAACTGATGACGCTGTGGGTCACGACCAGGATGCGCATCGACGTACTGCGGATCTCGACATCAGACGTGGCGAAGCTGGTGCCGACGGTTAGTGCCAGATAGAGGAACTCGGCAAATCCCGGAACGCTCTTTCCTGGGAAGCTGAGGGCCGGTCCCACATCGGCGCTCCGATCGAACAACGTGCCGTAAAGGTTGCTGAACCCCAGATGTAGAAGCGCCCACGCCACGACGATCCCGAGAACGCCGAGACCGGCGGCCACGCCGGCGGACACCGAGGACGCGGCGTCTCCGGACAGTCCGATGAGGGAGAACACCGCGGCATTTGCCCCAGCAAGACTGGCCACCAGCGGAAAGATCCACGACAAGGTGTCGAGTAGTCCCGACCGGCTGTCCGTGAGATCCATGACCGACATGCGCCGGTAGACAAGGGCCCCGCCCGCCAGATAGACGACTGCAGTCGCCTCCCACGCGATCAAGGACCAGATGTCTCCGGCGATGATGCTCCATACGGCAAGTACCACCACCAAGAACTCGATGATGGTGCTGACGTAGCCGGCAACGGTGTTACGCGGTTCAGTCATGACGTTGTGGGTTCCGGATCTGATTCTGGCGGACAAGGGACGACACCACAGCTGAACACGGTCAGAGAATGTCAGGAAATGGGTGCTGAGGGTCCAGAGTTGACGATCCGGCGTGTCGCCGACCTCAGAATGAAGATGATGCGTCGTCAGCGACGATCCGGCGGCTCCGCTTCCATCAGTTGAACTCCACGACCTGACGAATCTCCTCACCTGCCGCGAGCACGTCCATCGCCTCGTTCAGATCGTCAAGGCGGATCCGTGCGGTGATGAGCTTCTCCAACGGCAACCGTCCGTCGCGCCACAGCTCGACGTAGCGCGGGATGTCCCGAGAGGGAACCGCCGAGCCGAGGTAGCTTCCGACGATGGTGCGAGCTTCGGCCACGAGGGACAGTGGTGAGATCGTCGCCGACGCAGAGGGGGCCGGTAGGCCCACGGTCACCGTTGTCCCTCCGGCCGCTGTGGCCGCGACCGCCGATTCGAACGCCCGGGCATTGCCGGCACACTCCACGACGATGTTCGCGCGGACATCGCCGACGTCGCCCGGTGCGTAAACCGCGGTCGCGCCGAGCTCCTCGGCAATGGCCAACTTCCGCGGCATCGCGTCGACGGCCACGACCGGACCAAGCTCCAGTGACAGCGCGACCAGCAGCGCAGCCATGCCGACGCCGCCGAGGCCGACAATCATGATGGAGTCGCCGTCAGTCGGAGTGGCCGCGTTCAGGACCGCGCCGCCGCCGGTCAACACTGCGCAGCCGAGGACAGCAGCCACCGCAGGCGGGACGTCGTCGGGGACCGGTACCGCCGATCGTCGATCGACAACGGCATGCGAGGCGAATCCGGACACTCCGAGATGGTGCTTCACCTCGGCGCCGTCCCGCGCCAGCCGCGTTCCGCCACCGAGGAGCACACCCTCGTTGTTGGCCACCGATCCGACCGTGCACGGGGTGCGACCGTCCGATCGACATCCCGCGCAGTCGCCGCACCGGGGGAGGAACGTCGTGACGACCCGTGTGCCGATCAGATCGGCGTCGGCCTGCGACCCGACCATTTCGACGATGCCCGCGGCCTCGTGGCCCAGCAGCATCGGAGTCGGGCGCACCCGGCTTCCGTCGACGACGGACAAGTCGGAGTGACACAGGCCCGCGGCCTCGATCCGGACAAGAAGCTCTCCCGGTCCCGGCGCTGCCAGGTCCAGTTCACCGACAGTCAGCGGTCGCGACCGCGCGAACGGTGCGGGTCGCCCGACCTCCTCGAGTACTGCTCCGAGAATCTTCATCAGTTCAGTTCGCTTCCTCTACGAAGTCGCGGATCAGACGGTCAATGCGATCGGGCCGAATCCCGCGCGGGTTCGTGGTCGACCGGCTCTCCGAACGAACGTTGTCGATCCAGGTCATGGCCTCGATCCAGTGGCTCGGCCACCCTTCGATCAGGTGGGAGATTGAATTGTGGCCGAGGCGTATTGCGGTCCGCACATCCCTCGCCGTGTCGAACTGATCGAGTCTCAGATCAGCCGAGATCCACATACATGTCAACTCATCGGTGAAGTACAAGTCTGTGGGTGACGGAAATGAGGTGTGGCTACGGGTACAGGCCACGTCGTCTGTGCGCTTGGGCCACGCGCTCGACGGCGATGCATGTTGCCGCGTCCCGCAAGGTCATGTCGGACGCGTCTGCTCGGCTGACGACGGTCGACCACGCCGCACGCATCTTCTCGCGGAGGCGGTCGGCGACCTGCTCACCAGACCACCAGTAGGTCTGATTCGCCTGTACCCACTCGAAGTAGGACACCACGACGCCACCGGAATTGGCCAGAATGTCGGGAACCACCATGATTCCGCGCTCATGGAAGATCGCATCCGCCTCGGTCGTGGTGGGGCCATTGGCGCCCTCGACGATCACCCGAGCCAGAACTCGGCGGGCGTTCTCCGCGTTGAGCACCCCTCCACGGCGGCCGGAATGAGAAGGTCGACGTCGAGTTCGAGTAGCGAATCGCGATCGATCTCTACTGTACCCGGAGCGCCGGCGAGCTTACCGGAAGTCTCGAAATAGACTTGTACGGCGTCGATGTCGAGGCCGTCCGGGTTGTAGATCGCTCCGTACTGGTCACTCGCAGCGACCACACGAACGCCGGCGTCGTGTAGTAGTCGAACAGCGCCCGCGCCCACCTTTCCGTACCCCTGAACCGCTGCCCGTGCGTACCGTGGGTCGATACCTCGCCTGGCGAAAGCCAACATCGACACGGTCACAACGCCTTCCGATGTCGCTCCGCCCCGACCCGCGGACCCACCGAGAGAGAGCGGCTTTCCCGTGACCGCCCCGGGAACGGTGTAACCGGTATTCACCGAGTAGGTGTCCATGATCCACGCCATCGTCTGTTCGTCCGTACCGACGTCCGGAGCCGGGATGTCCTTCTCCGGGCCGATGACCGGCAGGAGTTCGGAGGTGTAACGACGGGTCACACGTTCGAGTTCGGCGGTCGAGTATGCGCGTGGGTCGATGCAGATCCCACCTTTGGCGCCGCCATATGGTACGTCGACGAGTGCGCATTTCCACGTCATCCACATCGCGAGCGCGCGGATCTCATCGAGGTTGACGTCGGGACTGTAACGGAGGCCACCCTTGGTCGGACCGCGGGATGAGTTGTGCTGAACACGATGACCGATGAACACCTCGATAGTGCCGTCGTCCTTCCGCAGGGGGACGGCGACGGTGAACTCCCGCCGGGGGGTTTCGAGCAGGACGCGCATGGCGTCGTCATATCCGAGCTTGTCGCATGCGTACTGCAACTGTTGGCGCGCCTGCATCCACGGACTCGGCGGCGGTGTGTGAGATGTACTCGTGGTGATGGGCAGCACCGAGGTGGTCATCGCAATCCTCTGTCAGCAGAAAATGATCGGGGCCTATCCGGGTGAAGTCAGTACTGGGTCATAGCGCGGCAGCGAATCCGGACGTCTCGCGCTGTCCCGAACTCACCAGGTAGGGAGCGGGTTCGAAGGTCGCGCAGTCATCTCGGAAGGTATGGGCGAAGTTCGGCCACGACAGTGTTGCCTTACCGTTCCTCGGGTCGACGTACCAACTGCTGCACCCACCAGCGAGTTGGGCTGTGAGCTGGGCATTCTCGTGCAGCGATTCCGCGTATGCGTGCTCCCGGCCCGCGTCGACCTCGAGGACCTGGTCGTCGGCCAGCGTGGACATCCACCGCAGGGCACCGAGCACGTAGTCGATCTGGGCCTCGATCATGTACACGATCGAGTTATGACCCAGGCTCGTCGCCGGGCCATTGATCAGGAACATGTTGGGGAAGTTGTGAACGGTGGTGGAATTGAACGCTTGCATACCGGTACTCCACTGATCTCCGAGACACACGCCGTCGTGACCGTGGATTCGGTGGGCTGAAGGCAGATCCCACGTCTCGAATCCGGTGGCGAAGATCAGTACGTCGAGGCCGTGACCATTGCCGGCGACGCTCGTTGCGACCGACCCCTCGACCCGTCCGAGCGCGCTGTCCTCGAGTGTCACGTTCGGACGCTCGAGCGTGGGATAATAGTCGTCCGACTTCAGGATCCGCTTACATCCGATCTCGTAGTCAGGCGTCAGTTTGCGTTTCAGCTCGGGATCGCTGACCTGGGAATCAAGATGGTTCAACGCGATTTGTTCGGCCTCCGAGATGTACTGCGGGACACGACGACGCGCAGCGAACTGATAGTCACCACCCCAGAAGATGAGGCGGCGGAACTCATCCACGGAAGCTTCGTCTCTCTGGAACTGTCGCCGCTCAGCGGTGGTGAATGCCCGGTCACGCCGCGGGATGACGTAGGCGGGTGTCCTTTGGAAGACCACCAGTTCGTCGACCTCGCCGGCGATCGCCGGGATGACCTGGATGGCAGAAGCGCCGGAACCGACCACGCCCACGCGCTTGCCACGCAATGAGACGTCATGATCCCAGCGTGCGGAATGCATGATCGTACCGTCGAAGTCCTCGAGGCCCGGAATGGGCGGCAGTTTCGGGTCGGTGAGGTGACCGGTGGCGGCGATGAGGTACCGGCCGGTGAACTCTCCGTGGGGGGTGCCGACAGTCCACCGTAGCGCGGTGTCGTCCCACCGAGCGTCGAGCATTTCGTGTCCGAATCGCAGCGCGGAGTCGATCCCCGCCTCCGCGGCCACTGAGCGGATGTAGTCGCAGATCTCGCTGCCGGGGGAGAAATGCCGGCTCCACGAGGGGTTCATGGCAAAGGAATATGAATACAGGTGTGAGGGGACATCGCATGCGACTCCCGGATACGTGTTGTCTCGCCACGAGCCCCCGACGTCCTGCGCTCGTTCGAGAAGGACAAAATCGAGGTCGGTGTTCTGTTTGAGCTGTACTGCCATTCCGACGCCTGCGAAGCCGGCGCCGACGATGATCACGTCGACCTCGGCAAGGGGATCATGGTGGTCAGTCGGTGTCGAGGTTCCGGTCACGATTCTGCTCACTCCTACTGGCTCAGTGCGAATGGGTCGGTCATGGGCGGGGGCTGTCGATGATCGATCCCCACGGATATCTCGCGGGGTCGGCGTTGAAGGTGTCGATCCAGTGGACTAGCTCGGCCGGTCGCTCGGAAACGACGGCATGGCCCGACAACACCTCGACATAACGGGCGCGCTCGATGGCCCCGAACAACTGCTTGGAATGATGGCGCGGAACCATGAAGTCGTCCCGGCAGCCGATGATCAAGGTCTCCGCGGTGACCGCGCCCACTGCATCTGAGATATCGACTTGGCGGTTGAGCTCCATCTGGGCGTCCTTGAACGCGCTGAACTGAACCGAGTCGATCATCGCCTGTAGTTCTGTGTTTCGACGCAACTTGAGAAATCCGGGGCTGTACGCGGTAAGGATCGAGAGTTGCTGGGCTGCCGACGGATCGGAGTCACGGAGCTGTCGCCAGAGTTCGTTGCGAATCCTCTGGTGGGCGTCCGTTCGCATCCACCCGGCGATCAGGACGAGGTTGTCGACCAGGTCGGGGCGGTGTCCTGCCAATGACGCTGCCACGACGGCGCCCAGGGAGTAGCCGACGAGGGTGACTCCGGCCGGCATCAGATGTTCCAGAACAGCCGAGAGCTGACGTTCGAGTGCTTCGACCGAGAGCTCGTTGTGGTTCGGGTCCACGAGGTCGATGGCGACGACTCGCTGTCGTGACGCGAGCATCGGCACGAGAAAGGGGAAATGCGTTCGAGCACTCCCGCCCGTCCCGTGCACGAGGACCACTGTCGGACGGCCCCGACCTGTTGTAGGGGAACCGGTGTCGGTGTACCCGACCGACACTCCGTCGACCTCGACCGTAGTGATGGGGAGTTCTTCCAAGATCGTTGCCGACGACACGGCGTCACCTCTATCTGTGGTCGGGACAGTCGCACCGTCCTCGGGAGTCCCGTCCGAAAACTATATGAAGGGACGTTCGTATTCTACGGAGGCGGGCCTTCGATCTCAACCCATGACCGCAACACGGGCCGTCGATGGCGCTGGGTGGCGTGCATCAAGACCGAGCATCCCAACGCCAAAAGCCATACGTCCAGCATTGGAATCCTTACCCCGTCCTCTTCCCAGGGGCGTCCGGGTAGCACCTGATTCAAAGGTCTATATTAATGATTGTTCGGACATATTTTGCGGCCCTGTGGGTCGACGCTCGGGTGAAGCGCTGAGAGAGTTCACAGCCCTGCCAGAGAAGTTCAAGACTCAAGGGCTCGCGGTCACGGCGCGGCCCATGGGCGGTGGTTCGGCTCTCGCCGGCATCTGGGGATCGATATACGCCACGATGAGGCCCAATGCCTCGTTCTATCTGATGGCTGCGGTGCGGCCTGTGTGCTGCTGCTGTCCACCCGGACGACGCAACGGTTGCCCGACAGCTTCCAGAGGTCCGGTTCATCACGTCACGCGCAGTGGCGAACGAAGGAGTCGATGATCTGTCCTGGAGCTCGTGTCTCCACGAATCCTGTTTGTGTGGAGCCAATCCGAGCGTTCGAGGTACACGCGAGATCGTAGACCACGCCATGTCGGCATGGCACTGTCCGGACACTCGTGAGCGGTGACACTCTGCGGTGGCATTCAGTCCTCTCGCGGTGTGATGTTCACCGGAATGTTTCCTTGCCAGGGAATTCCGGTGATCGGATCGAAGTCGGCGGCGGCATCGACGAGGCGGCAGACATTGCTCCCACGCTTCGGGAAGTGTTCTCGATCGGTGGGCAGACCTCCGAAACCGTGGTGCATCGCGACGACATCGGCGCGTAGAGATCGATCGGATTCGATGACGCTGGGAATGCTGCCGTGCGCCGAGGAAACCGTGACGGGTGCATCCTCGTGGAACCCCAGCGCTGCGATTGTGTTCGGATGCATGAAGACGGTGTTGAACGGTCGGCCGTTGTTCAGCTTGGCAATCGTGGTACCCAAGGAGTTCATCAGTGTTTTGTGGCGTCGCGGAATGAGCCTGAGAGGGTATGCGGGGTCGTCGCGGACTGCGCCGAAATCCTCGGCCCGCACATCGCCGAGCTCGGACATCATGGGTGCGTTGCCGACGTCGAGCTTGTCCGTGCAGTCAGGGTCCTTCGGCTTCACCACCGCGTCGATGTCATAGATGTGTCCGTGCTGATGGGTGGCGACGTCGTCGAGCGGAATACGGGAAGTCGCACACATTTCGGCGATCAGTTGCTCGGTCGTGATGTCGGTATCCGGTTCCAGGCGAACGTACGCGGGCGGTCCCTCCATGTACTGCCCTCCGTATGAGCCGAAGAAGTTGACCACGTCCAGCGCAAGATTCATGCGCTTGGCCAGACCGCGGAAGAACAACCACTCCTCGGTCAGATCGGAGTCGGCCGGCGGCTCGACCAATCGGGGCGAGTACTGGGCGTACGCCGACTGCATCCCCATCCCGCTGGAGTAATACTTGAGCTGCTCGGCCATCTGAGAGGACGCAGGCACCTCCAAGTGCACCTTCGGTGCGATCACATAGTCGGCAAGGGCGGCGGTCAGCGCCATGTGCGTGTCGATGGTGACCAGTAGGTCGAGCTTCTGTAGCGCCTCGTAGGTCTTCTGCTCGTCTGCCCATGCGGTCATCGGATTGCCGCCCACGCAGATCAGCGCTTTGACCTGTCCGTCACCGTCGAGCAGGATTTCCTCCGACAACGCCGAGGTCGGCATTCCGGACGCCGCCTCCACCAGGCCCCGAACCCGCATCTTCTCGCCGTAGCCCCAGCCCGGGTATGGCGGGAACGCCTGCGCTTTCGCGTCGAACGGGGGCATGAGCACATTCGCCTGTGCCACCTGCTGTCCGGCGCGCTGCCAACTGCCCACGATAGTCGTCAGGACCAAGCACAGGTACTCCGTGAGATTGCCGCGTTTGGAGAAGTTGATGCCTGTCGCACCGTGTGCTTGTCCCGGCCGCGAACCGGAGTCGGCGAACAACCGTGCCGCATCGACGAGCTGCTGGGCCGGGACGTCGGCTCGTTCGCCTACGTACTCAGGGGTGAACGGCGCCACTGCGGCGGCCAGCGCATCGAACCCCACCGCGTTCTCGCTGAGGAACTCTGTGTCGCAGAGGTTCTCGCTGATGATGATGTTGACCAGGCAGGCGAGGATGGAGGCGTCTTCACCCGGGCGCGGCTGGATGTGCACTGTTGCGCGCCATGCGGTCTGCGAGATCCGGGGATCGATGACGATCAACTTCATTCCCCGCTTGAGCGCTTGCCGGAGCCGTACGAAGGGATTCTGTCCGGGGATGCCGGCCGCCTTGGTGACGAGCGGGTTGGTGCCGACGAGAATCCAGCTGTCTGCGTCATCGAACAGTATGTCACCACCGAGCCAGTGGCCGTGGGCGGCCTGCGCGATCTGCTTGCCGGGCTGATCGATCGAGTTGGACGTGAAGAACATCGGTGAGTTGATGGCCCTGGTGAAAGCATTGGCCACGAGTGGCCCGGTCGGGTACGGGAGGGCGGCCGTACCGACGTACACCGCCACGGCACGTGGCCCGTACTCATCGATGATGTGCTGTAGCCGACCCGCGATCTCGTCCATCGCGACTTCGACGTCAATGGAGGTGAAGTCACCGGTCGGTCGTCGTTTCCTGCTGTGCAGCAGCCGGTCTGCTGAATTGTGGATCTCAGGTAGAGCGCGGCCTTTGCCGCAGGTGAATCCCTGATAGAGCGGATTCTGTGGATCGCCGGTGACTCTCACCAGTTTGCCGTCGGTGACAGTGGCCAGTACGCCACAGTGCGCCGAGCAGATTCGGCAGATTCCCGGGCGGGTAGTCGATTCCGACATACTCGTTCCCCCTTCAGTATTGCGGCACGCGCGGCGCACGGACCCGTGCAAGGCGTGCGCGCGTGTGGCTTCTCACAGCGCAGCCGCCGGGATATCGAAACCGCTTGCGACGGAAGGCCTCGACCGGACGTCGACTCCGGTTACCGGGCGCTACCGATGGCCGGCGCCCAGATTCCGGATGCGAAGAACGGGTACGCCAGACCGACGCCCGTCAGTCGCTTGCTGAGGAATGTGTTGGCGTTCGGGGTGTACAGGGTGATCAGCACCGCGTCCTCGGCCATCTTCACCAGCACCGGCGCCAGGATCTCGGCCTGTTCCACCTTGTCCGGAGTCGCGGACGCCTTGGCGATCGCGGCGTCGACCCCCGGATCACGGTAATTGACCAGATTGTTGCTGGCGTCCGGCGCCACGTAGGAACCCAACATGCTCAACGGCGACCCGCCGGCCATGGTGTCGTTGTTCCAGAGCAGGTCGATTCCCTTGCGCTGCTTGGCGTCGTAGTACATGGTGTTCAGATCGGCAGGGGGGGGCACCCGGAGGTCGAGCTCCAGCCCGATCTGCGTCGCTGTCGCCTGCAGGACCGTCGCGACCCGGCGGATCTCCTCGTTGCCTTCGGGAATCGCCAACACCAGTGCACGATTCGGCGCCCCGGCCTGGGCCACCAACTGCTTGGCCTCATCCAAACTGCCCTTGGGTAACGTCGCCAGCGCATCCTTGTAGATCTTCGACGTCTCCTCGGTCTGGATCGGTGGGTCCATGATCGTGGGGGCATCATCCAGTCGAGTGGCGTGGCGAGCCCGGGCATGACGCCCTCGACCAGCCCGGCTCGGTCGATCGCCATACTCAACGCCCGTCGGATCCGGACGTCGGTGATCGGTCCGTCGCTCGCCGCCGGAAGCAAAGCGACCATCGTCGTGGATGCAGTCGACGAAAACAACGTCCCGGTACCAGAGTTCCGGAGTCCCGGCGCGCTTGCGGAGGAGATCTGGAAGGAGCCGTCGATCGCTCCGGACTGCAACGCCTGGGTCATCGTGTTCGACGAGGTGATGAACTGGAACGTCATCGCCGCGGCGTGTGCGCGGAGTTCGGGTTTCCAGTAGTCGTCGTTACGCCGCAACTCGATCTGCTTGCCCGGCGTCCACTTCACGAATTCGAAGGGGCCAGAGCACATCAGACCACCCGACGGTGTGCCATAGCGTGCCCCCTCGGCTTGCATGAACTTCGCCTGCCCGATGGCGCCACCGGGGCTCGCCAGGTAGTTGTAGAACGTCCCGGTTGGTCGACGTAGTTTCACTGTGACCTCGAGAGGCCCGGTTGCGGTGATGCTCTCGACGTCCTTGTACATGGCTGCGTAATAGGTGGCCACCGCTGGGTCCAGATGCATGGCAAGGCTGTACTCGACATCTTCGGCGGTGAGTGGATCGCCGTTCCAGAATCGGACGCCGTCGTGCAACGTGAACACGTAGGTCGTCGGGTCGGGCTGATCGATACTCTTCGCCAACCCCTTGCCATAGGTGAGATCCGGTTCGGACGAGACCAGCGTGTCACACATGTTCGACATGACCGTGCCGACGCTGAAATCGAAAGCGTGTGGCGGGTACATCGTCGACGGTTCACCGGATGGCAGATTCCATGTGATCAGGTTGACATCACCTCGCGCCGGCGGCGTGTCGTACACCCGAGACGCGGTGCTCTGCGCGGCATCCGGGGTAGCCGTAGCACCACACGCTGCGATGATCGCTACGAGGACAGCCGCTGTCACCACAGTGACGGCGGATTGGACGCTCCGCTTCCAGGCGACGAATGAATCACGGCGGGGCTGAAGCAAGGCGCCTCCTGGCGGTCGCTCACTGGCTGTTCTGGTCGCTACATCGGTCGACAACCGACCGCGCCTGGCGAAAGAGACCACACCTCGGCCGCCAGTGTGTGCGATGTGGCTGGTACCACATTGCCAATGGTCTACAAGTTAGACCGATCATGTGACGAGCGCAACAGATCGAACGAGCAATCGTGAAAAGTTTTACCGCGCCGCCCAGCTTCTACCTGGTCCCACACGGGACGGAACCACCTGACCAAGCACTCCCTCGAGGGTCGGCGAAGGCGTGGTTCGCTGTCCTCGGGGCCGGGTTGAGCCGTGCCCATCCTCGGGGCACCATGCTTCGAAGTCGGTGAGCAGCAGGGTGTGCTCACCTGCACTTCACCGATGAGACTCGACAGGGCCTTCGGCCCTAACCACGTGATCCGTGCTCGCGCGGGCTGCGAGGTCTCGCGCATGGCGGGTCGTCAGTCCTCGGCGACCACAATTGTCGAAGCCGCAGTGCGGATTCTGTCCGGGATGGTGACGGTCTGGCGTGTCGCGCGATCGACATACACGTGTACGAACCGGCATGTTGCCGCGCACACCTGGACGGCGGACACCTCGACGAACAGCCCGAGTGAGTATGTGACGCTGCTTCTTCCGAGCCTCTCGATCGAGAGGCCGACCATCAGCTGGTCCGGGAAGGACACGGACCTGAGGTAGGTGCACATTGATTCCGCGACGAGTCCGACGGCCCCGAGTTCCCGTATGTCGACACCTGTTGCGTGCATCAGCCACCCGTTCACGGCCGAGTCGAAGTACGAGTAGTACTTGACGTTGTTCACGTGGCCGTAGTGGTCATTGTCCTCCCAACGGGTGTCGATACGCCACATCGCCGGATAGGAATGCAGCTCAGGAGGATGGAATTCGGTGGTGGGGGACATGTCCTGAAGTGTATTGAGAGGCGCGCACATTCGCGCTCAGACGGCCTGGGGGCGGTTCGCCGAACCCACGGTGGACTCACAAGGGCGAGGACCTCGCGATCATGGCGGCCAACTCACTGCGGTTCTTGGCACCCAGTTTGCGCCGGACATTCGCGAGATGAAAGCGCACGGTATGTGCAGATATATAGAGCCGATCTGCAATCGCCTTGTTCGTCAATCCGAGACTCACGGCATGAGCAACTTCGGCCTCCCGCTCGGTGAGTGTGCCGTCAGATGAGCCGGATTCGGGATGAACGGGCTCTGCGTCGTCAGTTGCTGCGAGTTCGATCGCGCGTCGCGCCAGCCAGCGGCAACGGTGACGTCGTGTCTCCGTGAGCGGTGCATGTCCTAGGTGCTGTTCCAACTCGTGCAAAAGGAGGAGTTGCGCCGTTCCGTTCGCGACTCGCCCTTCGCTCCCGGACGATGTTGTCGCTGTCATCGCGAACTCCTCGTCTTCGGGGCAGATCTGCCGACACCCGCTCGGACTGCTCTGAACAGGGACGGCGATTCTGCCCCCAAATCAAACTACTGTTCGTTAATATTACAGGACAGTTGGCACTGATCGGACTCGGCGGTGTGGGTGGTCCACCCACGAGTTGGCCTAGAATGACCGACACAACGATCGCGAGAAGCAACGATGTGTCGTGTGCGTGACCGCTACCTCGCAAGCATGGTGGCCACGTGGAACGAGTTCAGTGACTCGCCCGGCTCGCGCGCAAGCAAGGAGAACAAATCGTGACTGCGGTTGAACCCCCGGCAGAGGTTGACGGTCGGCTGCTTCGCGGGTCCCGCACCCGTGAGCAGCTCTTGCGCGCAGCCCTGCGATTGTTCGGCTCGAAGGGATTTCACGCGACAAGCATGCGCGACCTCGCAACCGAGGCGGGGGTCAGCCCTCCGTCGATCTACAACCACTACGCATCCAAAGAAGCGATCCTGGCAGCGGCTCTGGTGGCGGGCCTGAAACAGTTTCAGGGCACGGTCATCGCACCCGACGAGGACGGGATGCCCTCGGAGCTCCGACTCGAAGGACTCGTCCGGCGACACGTCGGGTGGCAGGTCCAGAACCGGGGAGATGTACGCGCAGCAGACCGACTTCTCGAGATGGTCAAAACCGGTGAGCTACTGCCCAGTTCGTCGACTGCTGAGATCGAGGAGTTGCTGCAGCGGTACCGCGACCTGTTCAACGTCCTCATCGACGACCTCCGCGACCGTCGCGGGCTCAGTCTCCCCTCGACCCATATCTGTGTCGAAGCAGTACTCGCCCTCTGTGACAGCTGCAACCGCTGGCACGAGAGCGACGACCGCGACCTCGTGCAAGTCCAGAACGAATGCTGGTTCTTCACCGCCAACTTGCTGGGGCTCCGCTAGTCGGCGCAGCACGCGACGTGTTGGTCGACGAACCCGGCCTTCGTCTGTGCCGGGATATCGGCGATCACTCTCAGGGCTGCCAGATCCTGAAGTACATACGAACAACTGTTTGTGTTCATGGGACATCCACTGTAGCCGTCGCCGGCCCGGGGGGCTGCACCACACTCGAAATCTCCGTTGTCGACGGTCGGTTCGCAAGTCTGGGTATTGGCACAACGCGGCATCTCGAACTTCTGGCGACCGAGGTGGTGCCCGCCCTGAAGTCGACCGCCGAGGACCCTCCGCGGTGCCCGTCGGTTGAGTTGATCTGAGGCTCCGAGGTCCCCGGTGACCGGCGCCGGCGTCGACGAAGTTTGGGAGGCAGATCGGACGCCCGCCCACGGAGATGGCCGTGGGCGGACGCGCATCTGTGATGGTCCGTCGTCAGCCGCTCACGCGCCGAGCTCAACCGCTTGGTCGGCATATGGTGCGGGGTCGAAGGTTGCGCACTGGTCGCGGAACGAGTGTGCGAAGTTCGGCCAGGACAGCGTTGCCTTCCCGTTCCGAGGATCGAGATACCAGCTGTCGCAACCCCCTCGCAGCAAGGCAGTCTCCTGTGCCTGAGCGTGCAAGAGATCCGCGTACCGTCCCTCGGCGGATTCCTCGACCTCAACGATCGCGCGCCGGGATGCGTCTGCCCACCTCAGCGCGCCGAGAACATAGTCGATCTGCGCTTCGATCATGAAGATCAGCGAGTTGTGACCGAGGCTCGTCGCGGGGCCGTTGAGCAGGAACAGATTCGGGAATCCGTGCACGGTGGTGGAGTTGTACGCCTGCATTCCAGACGACCAGTGTTCGGCAAGCGTCTCGCCGTTTCGGCCATGGATCAGATACGAGGACGGCAGATCCCACGTTTCGAAACCGGTCGCGAGGATCAGGACATCCAGGTCGAAACCTCGTCCCGCGCTGCTGACCGCGCGGCCGCTGTCGACCCGAGCCAGCGCGGAGGGTTCCAACGTCACGTTGTCGCGAGTGAGCGTGGGATAGAAATCGTCCGAACGGAGGATACGTTTGCATCCGATCTCGTAATCGGGAGTGAGGAGGTCACGAAGCAGAGGGTCCTCGATCTGCGACTGCATGTGACTCAGCGCTTCGCGACGGGCCTCTTCCAGGTAGGCCGGCACCAGTCTGCGTGCGGCGAAAGAGTACTCGCCGAGCCAGAAAATCGACTGACGGAGTTCGCTGATCGCGTCGGGATCGCGGCGAAACTGCTTCTTCTGGACCTCGGTGAACTCGAAGTCCTGACGGGCGACGATGTACGGTGCGGTTCGCTGGAAGAGGACCAGATGCTCAACCTTCGAGGCGATCGACGGCACGACCTGTATGGCGGAGGCTCCTGTGCCGACGACTCCGACCCGCTTGCCGTCGAGGTCGACGTCGGGATTCCAACGCGCCGAGTGCATCACGGTCCCGCTGAACTCGCCGATCCCCGGGATGTCCGGGAGCTTCGGATCCGTGAGATGGCCCATTGCCGAGATGAGGTAGCGACCGGTGAACGTGCCGGCGGTGGTCGTGACGACCCATCGTTCGCTGTCGCCATCCCAGACTGCCGAAGACATCTCGGCACCGAATCGCAGGTGCTCACCGAGAGTGGCGTCGTCCGCGACCTTTTGGAGATACTGCCAGATCTCTTGTCCTGGCGCGAACAGACGCGACCATTCCGGATTGGTCTGGAAAGAGAACGAGTACAGGGGAGAAGGGACGTCACATGCGACGCCCGGGTATGTGTTGTCCCGCCACGAGCCGCCGAGAGAATCGGCGCGCTCGAGGATCACGAACGAGTCGGTCCGCTGCTCCTTCAGTCGCACGCCCATTCCGATGCCGGAGAATCCGGCGCCGACGATGATGATGTCCACGTCGGCCAATGGGTCTGTCTTCGTCGATGCTGCGATCATGACTGTCACTCCGGGTTAGATGGTGAGAGGGATTGCGGATGGGCGGCCGGTCGCGTCACGGCTTGAGCTCGGCGATCATCGTGCCGGCCGGGTGTGCGCGGGGAGCGGCGTTGAACACCGAGATGACGTGGACCAGTTCCGCCGGCCGTTCGAGCACGACTCCGTGGCCCGACCGCACTTCGGTGTAGCGCGCGTTGTCGATGATCGAGAACAGTTCCCTTGAGTGATGCGGAGGAACCATGTAGTCGTCCCGGCAGGCGATCACGAGCGTGTCCGCGGTGACTTTGCCCGCGAGGTCGGTGATGTCGATCTTGCGGTTCAGATCCATCTGACGGCAGCCGAAGTCGTCATACTTCATCGCATCGACGAGAAACGACTGGTACTCGGCAGGCAGCTGACGCAGGAAGCCGGGGCTGTAGGCGGTGAACGCGCTGAACTCGGCGCATGCGACCGGGGCACTGTTCTTGGTACGTCGCCAGATGTTGTTCCGGAGCAGTTGGTGCCCGTCGGTCTTGGCCCAACCCGCGATGGTGATGAGGTTGTCCACGAGATCGGAGCGTTGTCCCGCAACGGATGTCGCGACGACGGCGCCAAGTGAGTAGCCGACGAGCGTGACGGAGTCCGCGCGGACCTCCTCCAGTACGCCGATCACCTGCTCTTCGAGTTGCCGGAGCTCGAGGATCGGCGATCCCGGATCTGCGAGGTCGATCGACAGTACTCGCTGCGGTCCCGCCAACATGGGAAAGATGAAGGGGTAATGGGTGTCAGTGGAGCCACCCGTGCCGTGTACCAGAACAATGGTGGGTAGGTCGGTCCTGCCGGCGCCCGAGTCATGGTAGGTCACCTCGACGCCGCCCACAGGTAGGCGGCGGGTGATCGGCTCGGCGACGAGGGTGGTGGGAGCGGGTGATGCCACGGGTTTGGTCCTTCGTTATAGTCCGTCAGATGGACTTATTGGGGAAGAATTGCGGAAAAAGGGTGTTCACTGATCCCGCTGCATTCAGAATGACACGTAGATATTGCGAGGTCAAGATGCTAGTGGATTAAGATGGGCTATATCTCGAATAGTCCATTTAGTGGACTATTCGAGATCCAGCTCTCGAGATGGAGGAGCGTGATGGAAGCGACGATGCAAGGAGCGCCGGCCGGTGTGGTCGAGAGGGCTGCAGCCATCCTGGCGGCGGTCGCCGACTACGGGAGGGTCGGTGCGCGTCTTGTCGACGTGGCGCGGGACACCGGGATCGCTAGACCCACGGTGCACCGGATCCTGCAGGAGCTGAGCAACTCTCAGTTGATCGAGATCCTTCCGGCGCGCCGGTACGGGATCGGGCCGGCCGCGCTCGCTCTCGCGCTGTCGGCACCGAATCCGTTGCTGCACAACAAGACAATCCAGGCGGTCGTGGAGGATCTCGCACAGCAGACCACGGTCACGGCCTATGCGGCGGCCCTGGTCAATCGCCGCGCCTACTACGTCGCGCGAGGTCAGGGGTCGGCGCCGGTCCATGTCTACTCGGTGGAGGTCGGCACCACCACGCCACTGCCGAGCACTCATGCGGGAATCGCACTCATGGCCACTGTCTCCCCTCGAGTCCGAGAGCAGATCATGAATGGACTGTCCACTGGTGCGATCGTGGTGCCGGAAGGCCTTCCGATTCCGCCGTCCACCGAAAAGATCGGCCAAGCGCTGGCGCAACTCGAAGAGTCTGGCCTGTACGCGGTGCACGAGTTGACCATCCGAGGAGTCTCCGGCATGGCAACTCTCGTTCCGGTGGGAGATGGGGCGGCTCCGATGGCGGTGACCCTGGCAGCAGTTGGCGATCTGCTCGTCACCCGCGATCTCGAGAAGAGCGCAACTCTGCTCCGTGCCGCCGCC
This sequence comes from Gordonia sp. SID5947, assembly GCF_009862785.1. Lineage (NCBI taxonomy): Bacteria > Bacillati > Actinomycetota > Actinomycetes > Mycobacteriales > Gordoniaceae > Gordonia > Gordonia sp. SID5947. The sequence continues at coordinate 3,783,270 of NZ_WWHU01000001.1, forward strand.
AGTGCCATCGGTAGGGAGGTCAGGGGCCTCGGTGATGCGCACTGAAGACGACAGAACTCACTGAAACGACGCGATCCCGCCGACGGGACCACCGAGCAGACACCGAGCTCGGCCGAACCGTGACGGGATCGCGGCGATGGTGACAGATCAGCCGGCGTTCACGAGACCGTCGACACTGTCCTTGAGTGCAGGCGCGACCTCGGTGCCGAGCAGTTCGAGGTGACGACGGTAGAGCTCCGGCTCGGAATGGAAATCGTAGTTGTAGACGAGAAGTGTGCCGTAACCGCCGGCCGATTCTTGCTCGGCTCGCAGCTTCTCCACCACGGTGTCCGGGGTGCCGACGATCCAGACGTTGCGGGCCAGATACTCCTGGTCGACCTTTTCCGCTTCGAGGTCCGGCGCGACCATCTGCTGGAGGTGCGGGCTGTTCGCCAGGATGATCCACTCGTTCCAGGCGCGGCTGATCGGAGTCGACAGTGCCAGCTCCATGGCCTTCTCCTCGGTCTCACCGACGATGACATCACGCACGACACGCCAGTCCCGACGGTCAGGCGTCAGGCCCGCACTGGTCGCACCCTCGCTGTAGACCTCCCAGTGCCCCTGCAGGAAGCTGTTTGTGATCGCGATGCTGAGGGGAATGTCTCCCCGCTTGCCGCCTTCGCGGATCGTCGAGGAGCGCGGTGAGAACGCCGCGATCGCGGTGCGGGGACCGCCTTCCTGATACGGCCGCCAGTGCCCACCGAGCTGGACCTCCGGGATCAGTTCGGGGATGTCGACCGAGAAGTGCTTGCCCTTGATCGTCAGGGCCTCGCCCTTGTTCTGCCAGATCGCCTTGATGAGATCGTGGCCCTCGAGCAGCATCTCGTGGTTCTGGGTGGGCAGTTCGGTGCCGAAGAGCTGGGCATCGGTCGGGAACGCGCCCGCGCCGAAGCCGACCATCAGCCGACCCTTCGACATGTGGTCGAGAGCCATCAGCCGGTGCGCGAGCGCGACCGGATTGTGGTACGGCAAGAGGTTTGCCGCCGTACCGAACTTCATCCGGCTGGTCTCGCGGATCGCCGCTGCGATCTGGAGTTCAGGCGCACACCAGCGCTCGTACCCCTCGGTGAAGTGCTCCGAGAACCATGCTTCGGCGAACCCGTACTCTTCGGCCCAGCGGGTGACCTGGAGGTCCCACTCGAAACCCTCGTGTGGCGGTGTGTCCGGAAGCTGGTGAGCGTAGAAAAGCCCGACATGCATTGTGTACTCCTTTTTCTCGGCCTCGCGATCAGTGCGAGGACCTCGTCAGTTCCTGATGATGTATCCGGCGTCGACCGGAACTTCGGTGCCTGTGATGTAGCGGCCTTCGTTGGATGCCAGGAACATGAGCAGGGCACTCACGTCGCCCGGCTCGATCGCCCCAACGGGAAGGATGTTCATCATCTCCAGCCCCTTCCACCAGACGTCCGGATCGATGGTCTTGGTCGACTCGCCAGGCATGAAGGCGCCGATCATGTTGTCGTTCCACATCATTCCGGTCTTGACGGTGGTGGGATGAACCGTGTTGACACGGATGTTGTGTGGTCCGAGCTCTCCGGCAAGGGCACGCATCAGTGCGACCATGCCGAGCTTCGCGGCATTGTAGGCCGGGTGTCCGGCCTCCGCGCGAAAGCCGTTGGAAGAGGAGGTCATCAGGATGGATCCTCCGTTGCCGCCCGCGATGAGGGTGGGAATCGTCGCCTTGCACGTGCGCCACACGCCACCCAGGTCGATGTCGAGGGTGGTGGTCCATTGCTCTTCGGTCATGTCCCAGGTGGTCTCCGCGCCGGTGAAGATGCCGGCGTTGGCGAGGACGATGTCGATGCGACCGAAGGCGTCGACGCCTGCGGCGACGGCTGCGTCGAGCTGCTCCTGTGACCGTACGTCCGCCTGTTGCGCGATGATGCGCCCGCCGACCGCTTCGACAGCCCGTACCGTCTCGTCGAGGTCGTCGCGCGATGACATCGGATAATCTGCCGCGTCGACCGGGCCGCAGAGGTCGGTCGCGATGATCGCGGCTCCCTCTTCGGCGAATCGAACGGCATGCGAACGGCCCTGACCTCGACCGGCTCCGGTGATGAACACCACTTGATCAGCAAACTTACTCATGTGTTCCTTTTCTCTTCTCTCGCAGAGGTTTTCAAAGGCCGTTAGGTGATCGGCCCATATGGCGGTCCGTCGCGGTCCGTACACCGGGACACGGCAGCATCGCGATTGGGACGCAATGGTCGTCGCCGAAACGATGCAGTTCGTCTCCGGAGACGATGTCTCCGTGTTCGTCGAGCATCGGTGCCAGCGCAGCCACCGGCGCGAGCGCGAGGCGCCGCATGATGCTGACCGCAGTGGCATGGACGTCCGCACCCCATCGGCCGGACGAGCGGATCGGGACGACGTGCCCGGGGCGACTCAGATCGTCGTGGCGGGTGTTCGGATCGGCCAGTGCGCGCACCGTGATCGCTCGGTCGTGAGCGGAAATCCCGGTGCCGGTATCCCTGACCGCGTCGACCGACACGGCATAGTCGAGGTGGTCGACAGAGTCGTTGACACGAACCATCGGCGGGAGCGCGAGGCGATCGAGAACGGAGCCGTCGGTCGCCACGCACACGAAGCCGTCAGTGTGCTTGATGACGAATGCCATGGTCGACGTGGACACCCGGTCGCCGGCCGCCATCAGATATCCGGGCTGACCTGCTCCCAGCTGCAGGATTATCGGCGCTCCGTCGAGAAGCGCCCGTACGCATTCCTCGCTGATCCATGTGCCGTCTACAACGCCGTCGTTGCGCGGGCCATCCCAGGTCTCGAGGAGCGTCATCGTGCACCACCTGTCTCGCGCGATGGCACTGCGCCGGGCGTCGCGGAGACGATGGTCGGGAACTGTGATCGGAAGAAGACGAGGGGCGACGGATGAAGGGAGTCCTGGTCGAGAGTGGTATCGAAATCGTTGATGCTGCACACGGCGATGAGGTGGTCTCCGCCCGGGTGCTGGTCGACGATCGTGCAGTCGAACCATGCGACCGATCCATGGAGCAGCGGGTGATCGGTGCGATCTGACTCCACGAGGTCGACAGCGGCGAACTTGTCCGTCCCGCTCCGAGCGAACTGGCGCGCCAGTTCGGACTGGCCCTCAGCGAGGACGTTGATCAGAAGTTTTCCCTCATCGGCGACGCGCGGCCACGTCGTCGAACTGCGATCGACAGCCAGGAGAACGAGGGCGGGATCGAGCGACAGCGACATGAACGACTGGAGAGTCATTCCTGCGGGGCCGCTGGCTGTCGCGGACGTGACGACAGCGACGCCGGTAGGGAAATGGGCGACGACATCCCGGAACTTGCGCTGGTCGATCGTTGACGACATGGCCACCGAGGTCTCCTTTCATGGGTTGTGGTCGAGCGATCGGCACGACCGGTCGAGCGAACGACCTGTGATGTGAAGTGCGAGCGTCGGCCCGACTGGTGTGAGCGTACCCTCGACTGGGAAGATGTATGAACGATCGTTAGTAATTAGTGACCGGCTATTGTGATCTCCGGCCTGATCCATCGGATCCCTGCGGCGATTATGCTGTTGTAGTGCGCTGATTGGCTCTCGCGGGAAGGATTTGACGTACCAACCGCGTCCACGCTCGGCGGAAGAACGGGTGACATAGATGCGTGCAAAGCTCTGCATCTGGCCGCTCCGTTCTGATATCTTACGAACCAACAGTCATACTTTACCACGAGTATGGTTTCGATCACAGAGGAAGTGGGAGAAGTGAACGAACTCAACGGTTCGCTGGAGGCGTACCGACGCACAGAGCGCATTGTGGGAGCCGGTGTGTCTTCCGGCCTCCGCGCGATGATGCAACCGCACCCCCTTTTCATCGATCACGCCCGCGGGTCACGGATGTGGGACATCGATGGCAACGAGTACGTGGACTACGTCATGGGTTGGGGCCCCCTTGTCGCCGGGCACAGCCACCCCCGGATCATCTCGGCGGTTGGCGAGATGCTGCCGAGGATGCAGATGATCGGGATGGGTCATCGGCTCGAGTACGAGGCCGCGGAAGCCGTGGTTGCCGCGATACCCGGCGCGGAAAAGCTGCTGTGGAGCAACAGCGGGACCGAGGCCGTTCAGGTCGCGCTGAGGTTGGCACGTGCGGCCAGCGGCCGGAACACGGTTGTCAAGTTCATCAACAGCTATCACGGATGGCACGACTCGGTCTTCGCGAGCGTGGCATACCACGAGGGTGGCGAGGCGGCGACGATGAACTCCCTGGGACAGAATCCACACGCCATCGATCAACTTCTGGTGTTGCCCTTCAACGACATCGACGCGGTCGGTGAACTGTTGGCCGACGCGGCCGCGCGGGACATCGGCGCGGTGTTGCTGGACCCGGTCCAGAGCAACTCGGGCCTCTACGCCCCGGTGCCGGGCTTCCTCGAAAAGGTTCGAGAGCTCTGCGACGAGCATGGCGTCATCCTGATCTTCGACCAGGTCATCGCAGGTTTCCGTGTTGCGCATGGCGGTGCGACCGAGCGCTACGGTGTCGAGCCGGACCTCTCGGTGCTCGGAAAGGCGATAGCGGGCGGTTTTGCCCAGGCCGCCGTCGTCGGGCGCGCCCCGATCATCGATCTGGTGACCCAGGGGGTGTTTCACGCGGGCACCTACAACGGGAACCCGATCGCCCTCGCCGCCGTGCAGGCAACGATGGATCTGCTGAACGAGCCCAGAACCTTCGAGGGTCTGGACTCGGTCGCGTCGGGGTTACGGACGCGGCTGGTCGACGCGTTTGCGGAGTCGTCGCGGCCGTTCGAGGTCCGGCGGATCGGGTCTTTGCTGGCCATCGACGAGCAGGCCGGCGACCGGCCCCCGATCTGGTCCGATCTGACAGGTGAACTCGTCAACCACGGCATCCTCGCGTTGCCGTCCGGAAAGGTCTTCGTCTCCACCGAGCACACCCATGCCGATTCGGATCGCTTCGCCGAGGGCATCCGTGCCGCGCTCAGGGTGGTCGACGCAGCCGCGGTGTGACACTCCGCCCACCACGGAGTTCACTCTCGGGCAATGCCCCCTGGCCGTGTGAGGAGCGACTGCGGATGTCGGTCGGCTCGAACCCCGGACCATCGAGCGCGATCCGCTTGCCGATGGTCCGGGTGACCGGTTGTCTCGGAGGACGGTCGTCTCACGGGGAATCGAGCAAGGTCTGTGTGAAATGCTGCGCGGACCTGTCATCACCGAGGTAGATCGCGCGAATATTCTTCATGTGGGTGTCGACTGCCATCGCGATCTCGTTCGAATCGCCTCCCTCGAGCGCTGTCAACAGTTCGGCGTGTGTTGCCAACGACGCTCGGCGCAGATCGCGGAGGGTCTCGGGCTCTTCGAATGCGCTGAACTCCCGCCGCAGGGTGGCCTGCTCGTTCACCAACTGGCCGACGACGTTCCTGAGCAGAGGATTTCCCGACGCTTCCGCGAGCTTGAGGACAAAGCGCATCGAGGCTTCCGCGTATTCGGTGTCGTCGTCGATCGACTCGGACATCTCGGCGTAGATGCCGCGTAGTGCGCGCAGGTCGGCGACCCGTGCGCGAGCCGAAACGAGTAGAGCGGCGGCGAGCTCGATGGGCTCGCGAACCTCGAGGAGCCAATTCATCACATCGCAGCGGTCACCAGGCGTGCGCTCGCCGAAACTCGGCAGGTCAGAGATCGAAACGACGAATGTTCCGCCGCCGCGGCCTCGCCGCGATTCCAGTACTCCGCGCTGTGCGAGTTCGTCGATGGCGAAACCCACGATCGCCCGACTCACACCGATATCGGACGCGAGTTCGCGCTCTGAGGGCAGACGGTCGCCCTCTCGGTACGTGCCGGAGCGGAGGGCGTCGATGATGACACCGAGTACGCGGTTGCGCATCGGTTGACGTTCCGCTGACAGCGTCGGAGCTGTCGGTGTGTCTACGACGGTCGAGTCAGGACTCACGGTTCCTCCGGTTGATCGTGGTCGCCGCGCGCCTCATCGACATCGGCTCGCCCTACCACCATAGAAGGCGGGCGAAACAGCGGCGGGGCGGTCCTGCCTCAGGCGGTGTCCGAGTTCACCGCCCGGCCGTGGTCACGGTCGATCCATCGCACCAACGGTATTGCCGCCAGTCCGTGGATGAGCACGCTTCCCAGGACCACGAGAACCGTCACCCCGAGTACCGAGGCCGCGGCGTCAGGGTCAGCCAACTGGTTGAAGGCGAGCAGGCCGAAAACTATGGAGGTGGTGCCGCGCGGGCCCAGCAAAGCGATCAGCCAGCGCTCCGTCGGGGTGCGGCGCGACCCGAGTAGTGCCAGCAGCACCGGTATCGCCCGCACCACGGTGAGTACGAGAGCGCAGTACACCCAGGTCCACGCAGTCAGATATCCGCTGGCCAGTACGAGAACGGCGACATTGCCGAAGACAAACCACATGCCCATCGTCAACAGGCTGGTCACATCGTCGAGAAAGGCACGATCGTGGTCGCCGATCGCACGCCGGGTGTTCGCGACCTCGGAGGCGGAACGCTGATTGATCCGCACCTGCCGGAAGACGATGCCGCAGACGAAGGCGGCGACGAACCCGTTGGCACTGGCGAATGACGCGGTGGCGTAGGTCAGTACGGGCAGGATCACCACGACGACTCGCGCCGCCGGGCCGGTGGTGAGTCCCCGGTGCTCGCTCGCCGACAGGAGCTTTCCGACGATAAATCCTGCGACGGCGCCGACGGCGATCGCGAGCAGGACGGATCTGACGGCCGACCCGAGATCATGACTGCCGTGATGCGCGATCGCTGTCGCTCCCGCCAGGAAGATCGCGTAGGTGAAGATGGGTGACACGATCCCGTCGTTGTAACCGCCCTCGACGTTGATCGCGTCCCGTACCCGTTTGGGCACGCGACGGTCTCGCACGAGCGATTCGGCGGCGGCGAAGTCGATGGGTACGACGGCGCAGGCGATCACGACCAGTACCGGTACGCCGATGCCGGGAAACAGTACAGCCCCGACGCCGACCGCGGCGGCGATGCTGAGCGGCAGCGCAAGCCCGAGGAGTCGGGCCGCGATTGCCGGATTGTTGCCGAACGGCTTGCCCGACCGGACTTCAGAGGCATCGACGAACAGCAGGATCGCCAGGATGATCTCGGCGATCCGGGTCGTCGTTGTGGAGTTGAGCACTCCCGCAAGCTCAGCATGAGTGAAGACGCCCGTGACTATCCCCGCTGCGGTCAGCACCACGGGTACCCGGACATGGACCCGTTCGAGCGGAGCGGACACCAGCGCCCATGCGGTTGCGATGAAGCCGATGACCAGTGGAACCCATTGCACAGCAACGACTCTACGGGTCGCCAAGGGTCGTTGGCGGCGTCTGGGAGGGTGACGAACATTACTGTACAAATGTACGCGTACAAATGTACAGTAATGTTCGTGAACGAAATCCTGGCACAGAGTCGCGGGCGACGACGTGACCCCGACCTCCGTCGACAACAGATCATCGAAGCGGCCGCGGAGCTCATGCTCGAGGTCGGTGTCGGCGGACTGACCCACCGACTGATCGCAGATCGCGCCGGCGTCTCGGTGGGGTCGACGACAGGCCACTTCTCGACCCTCGACGACCTTCGCCGAGCCGCGATCACGCGCATCTCCGACGATCTCGACGAGGTGCTCGCCGACATCGAGGCCGCACTGGTGAGCGCCGAGGGCGGCGAGGCCGACCGCGATCTCACCGCGACGCTGGTCGACGGCTTGTACACCTATCTGTCCGACGCCCGTGTGCTCCGGTGCGACGTGTCGCTCGCGACAGCGGCACTGACCGACGCCGATGCGCGTGCGTTGGCCCTGCGATGGTTCGACGGCCTCGTCGCGGTGCTGACGCCCCACCTGGGCGGCGTGCGAGCGACCGCGGTCGCCACGTTCATCGACGGCGCAGCCTGGCATTCCGTACTGGAGGGACGTTCCCTCACCCGTTCGAGTCTTTCCGAAACCCTTCGCACCCTGATCAGCAAGGACGAACACCAGCCATGATGACCACCACCATTCCGGTGACCTCGGCAGCCCGCCGGTGGGCGTCGGCCATCGTGCTCTCGGCGAGCCTTCTCGTCATCACGATGGATCTGACCATCCTGAACATCGCCATCCCGGACCTGGCGACAGACCTCGAACCGTCCGCCGGTCAGCTCCTCTGGATCGTGGACGCGTACTCCCTGGTGCTGGCGGGCTTGCTGATATCGATGAGTGCTCTCGGCGACCGACTCGGGCGCAAGCGACTGTTGATCACCGGTTACGCCATCTTCGCGCTGGCGTCGGCGGCGGTGGCAGTCGTCGACTCGGCGGAAGGCGTCATCGCCATCCGCGCGATCCTCGGCGTCGGCGGCGCGATGATCATGCCCACGACACTGTCGATGATGCGCGCGGTGTTCCACGATCCGGTGGAACGCGCGAAAGCGCTGGGGTTGTGGGCAGCGGTCTCGGGTGTGGGCGCCGGCATCGGTCCGATCGTCGGTGGATTCTTACTGGAGCACTTCTCCTGGCACGCCGCATTCATCGTCAACGTCCCGCTGATGCTCGTCGCAGTCGTTGCCGCAGCCGTGATCCTCCCGGAGTCTCGGGTGTTGGAACCCGGCCGCTGGGACGTCGTGGGTACTGTCCTCTCGCTCGCCGGGATGATCGCGCTCGTGTGGTCGATCAAACGGTTCGCGAAGGAACAGACCCTCGCCGATCTGCTCGCCTGGGCGACACTGGTGGGCGCGGTCGTCCTGCTGGTGCTGTTCGTGGTCCGCTGTCTCCGACGACCCGACCCCTTGGTCGACATGAGGCTCTTCCGGCGTCCGCAGTTCTCGGCAGGCATCGTGGCCGCGCTCGGTACAACGTTCGCACTCGGTGCGGCTCTGCTGCTTCTCGCGCAATGGGTTCAGGTGGTGCAGGGCGCGAGCCCCATCGAGACAGGCATCCGATTGCTGCCGGCGGCTGTTGCCGGCACCGTTTTCTCGCTCGTCGTCCCGTGGCTGGCGCAACGGCTCGGCGCTCGCCTGGTCCTCGCCGGTGGACTCGCGGTTGCGGGGCTGGGGATGGTGATCCTCGCCATTCCACCAGGTGACCTGACGACTACACGCGCCATCGTTGCTCTCGTCCTGGTCGGTGCCGGAATCGCATCGCTCGCCGTCGCTTCGGCGATGATCATGTCGCACACACCGGACGAGAAGGCCGGAAATGCCGCAGCTCTCGAGGAAACGTCGTACGACCTCGGAAACGTACTCGGCGTGGCAATCCTCGGCAGCGCCTCGGCGGTGCTCTTCAAATCAGGACTGGCGGGCGACCCTTCGCTGAGCGGACTCGGACCGGAGGTCCGGGAGCACGCGCAGTCATCCATCAGCAGCGCGATCGGGGTCGCCGACGAACTGCACATCCCCGAACTGGCCTCGGCGGCCAACCGGGTGTTCACCGACTCCCTGCAGACCACGGGACTGATCGGTGGTGTCATCATGTTCGTCGTCGCGGCGGTCGTGTTCGTGACCACCCCGAAAGGCACAGATATCAGTACTCAGCATCACTGACAGGCCGGCGAGGGATACGCTCCCCGCCGGTCCGCAGAAGGGACACCACATGACCGAAGTGCTCATGGCCTGCGTCGTGTACGGAGAGAACGGTTTCGCGCTGACCCAACGTGCCATCACACTTGCGACGGAGTCAGATGCCCCGCTGCATGTGCTGATCTTCGATTCGTTCTCGGACGACCATGACGGCGATCGGCTTCTCGAATTGCCGATCCTCGAGCAGATGGCGGGTGCGGCTCGCGGGACTGTCCGGCACGTTCGTGCCCAGCCCGACCAGATGGTCGAGGCGATTCGCCGGCACGCCCGTGAGGTGGCAGCGACGCAGATCCTGATCGGTGAGCGGCAGGATGGAGCCATACTTCGCGCATTCGGGTGGACGACGGCGGAGGAGATCATGCGGGCGGTTCCCGAGGCAGACCTCCACATCGTCCCCGTCTCTCGCTCGCAGGACCCGGAGTGGCCTTACGAACCCGCCGTGCCCGCCACACTGACGACGGACACGGCGGGCACGATCCTTCGATACGGGAAACCGGGGGACGGGATACCCGGCCTGTTCATGCGGGAACGCGAAACCGATTTCGACAACGGAGTGTTCCTGTACGAGCGCGATGGGCAGGTCGGCGAGGCGGCGATAGTGCGCGGACGATCCGACGACCGGTTGCCGTGACTGCTACAGAACGACGGTGACGACCTTCTCCTCGGTGTTCGCCTCGATTCCGGCCCAACCGAGTTCACGACCGACACCACTGGTCTTCATCCCACCCCACGGGAGTGCGGGGTCGATCGCTGCCCAGCCATTCACCCACACTGCACCCGCGCGAACCCGAGCCGAGAGCGTGTGGGCGTGGGAGACGTCGCGGGTCCAGATGCTCGCTGCGAGACCATAATCGGTGGCATTGGCGATGGACACCGCCTCTTCTGGGGTGTCGAACGGGATGACCGTGCCCACGGGTCCGAAAATCTCCTGGCGCGCAATGGTCATGTCGTTGGTGGCGTCGGCGAAGATGGTCGGCTCGACGAAGAACCCCGCGCGGTCGGGGGTGCCCCCGCCTGCCGCCAGCCTGGCGCCCTCGGATCGGCCCGCGGCGATGAAGCCGAGTACCGAGTCCCGTTGCCGCTCATTGATGAGTGAGCCCATCGTCGTGTGTGGGTCGAACGGGTCGCCGAGAACCTGACCTGCGGCAGCGGCGGCCAGGCCGTCCACGACCTGCGAGTACACCGAACGATGAGCCAGTACACGCGTTCCCGCGGCACAGACCTGCCCCTGGTTGAAGAACAGTCCCATCGCGGTCGTCATGATGGCCGACTCCAAGTCCGCATCGGCGAGGATGATCTGGGGGACTTTCCCCCCAGCTCGAGGGTGGTGCGCTTGAAAGTGTCCGCGGCCTTCTTCGAGATGAGTCTTCCCACACGCGGACTGCCGGTGAAGCTGATCTTGTCGACGTCCGGGTGTCCGACGAGCGCGTCCCCCGCCACCTCGCCCAGCCCCGGGACGACGTTGACGACGCCGGCCGGGAACCCGGCTTCGTCGATGAGCCGCGCGAGATGCAGCACCGAGAGGGGGGCGTCCTCCGGCGGTTTCACGACCAACGTGTTCCCGGCAGCGAGGGCGGGTGCCAGTTTCCACGCCGCAATCATCAGCGGGGTGTTCCACGGGATGATCGCACCGATGACGCCGACCGGTTCGCGGACGGTGTAAGAATGCGTCGGCTGTCCGGCATATCCGCTGGTCGGGATGGTGGAACCCTGGATCTTGTCGGCCCAGCCCGCGAAGTGGCGGAAGGTGGCGACGGCGTTCGGAACATCCATCATCGCCGGCTGCCCGATCGGCTTGCCGATGTCGTGCGCTTCGAGGGAGGCGAGGATCTCTCCGTCACGCTCGATGAGGGCTGCAAGGCGGTTCAACAGGTCGCCGCGCACCGTGCCCGGGGTCGATCCCCATTCTCCGTTCGACTGCGCGCGGGCAGCGTCCACCGCGGCGTCGATGTCGGCCGCGGTGCCAGACGCCACGTCGATGAGAGGCCGCCCGGTAGTCGGATTGATGTCGGTGAACGTGCGATCGTCCGACGCGTTGCGCCAGTTCCCGCCGATGAACAGCCGGGTGGCGGTGTCGTCGGGAAGTCGGATGTCGGTGAATGTCTCGTCTGTCGTGGTCATCTGGGTTATTCCTTCAGTAGGTGATGAGGCCGCGTACGTTCTCGGCCTTGCGCATTGCCTCGTATCCGTCGTTGACCTGATCGAGGGAGTATGTGCGAGTGATCATCTCGTCGAGTTTGAGATGTCCCTCCATGTACAGCCGCAAGAGGTGAGGAATGTCGAAGCGGATGTTGGCATTGCCGAACCAGGACCCCTTCAGTGTCTTGCGCATCGCGGTCAGGTCGAACAGGCTCAGTGATGTGTCGATCTGATTGATGTCGCCGACCGAGACGTTCACGCAGATACCGCCCTTGCCCACGAGGCTCATCGCCGGGGCGATGATGGCGCCGGAGGCCACGTCGATGGTGATGAGGACCTTGTCGGCCATTGCGCCCCAGGTGAGGTCATTGACGAGTGCGAACGCCTCCTCGATGTTCTCGGCGGTATGACTGGCACCGAAGATCGAGGCCTGTTCGCGTTTGAAGGGTGACGGATCCACGACGACGACATGCCGGGCGCCGGCCAGGGCCGCACCCTGGACCGCTCCGCAACCGACACCGCCCATACCGAGGATGACGACGGTCTCGCCTGCCGCGACGCCGGCGGCGTAGACCGACGACCCCCAGCCGGTGGTCACGCCACACCCGACGAGTGCCGCCTTGTCCAGCGGGACGTCCTTGGTGATCTTGACGCAGGACGCCTCGTTCACCACCGTCTGGGGGCGAAAGTACCGAGGAGACACTGGATGCCGGCGTCCTGACCCCGCACGTGGTGCCGTGCCGTGCCGTCGCCGACCTGGTAGCCCTCGAGAAGATAGGCGCCGAGGTCGCAGACACTCGACTGGCCGGTGGCGCAAGCGCGGCATCTGCCGCAGGCCGGGATGAAACCGAGTGCGACGTGGTCACCGACCTCGACCGAGCTGACGTTGGGGCCGACTTCGGTGACGACCCCGGCGCCCTCGTGACCGCCGATGAAGGGGAGGAGCCCAACCGGAACGCTGCCATCGCGGACGTGTTCGTCCGAGTGGCACATGCCGGACGCGGCCAGCTCGACCTTCACCTCACCGTGCTTGGGGGCGTCGAGCACGAGCTCTTCGATCTGCCAGTCTTGTCCCGGCTCCCAGAGAACTGCTGCCTGCAAGGTCACTGTCTTATCCTTTGTCGTCGGACGATTGCCATCGTCATGGTGTGATCGGCTCGGTTGTCCGAAATATTTGTGGCTCAGTAGATTCTGTTCACGAACGCAGGGTGAAGCGGCCGCGGTCGATCACCAGCTCGCCGCCATCTCGGAAGACCTGGAACGAGGCGCCCTCGGCGGTGCGCCACAGCGCGACCGAGAGGGAATCGCCCGGGTATACCGGGGCGGTGAACCTCGACCGCATCGCGCCAAAACGCGCGACGTCGTTGTCTGCCACGTGCTCGAGGAGCGCTCGGCCGGCGACACCGTACGTGCACAGTCCATGCAGGATGGGGCGGTCGAATCCGGCTCTCGCGGCGAAGTGAGGGTCGGAGTGCAACGGGTTGCGGTCTCCCGACAGTCGATAGAGCAGAGCCTGTTCCGGCCGGGTGGCGTAGGTGACGACCGCGTCGGGCGGAGTGCTCGGCCGAGTCCACTCGTCGACCGGCCCGCGCTCGCCACCGAAGCCGCCTTCACCGCGGATGAACATGGTGCTGTGCGTGGTGAAGACAGGGCTTCCGTCGGCGGGATCGACGGCGTCCGTCTGGTACGCCACCAGCCCGCCCGACCCCTTGTCGTGGATTCCCGTGACCGTGGTCGCCACTCGGACCGTGCCGGCGGGCGGCAGGGATGTGTGCAGAACAAGGCCTTGCTCGGCGTGCACCAGTTGAGATTCGTCGTAGGTGCCTATGTCCACCTGGGGGCCGTCGTCGTTGAGGACGACCGCGAACGTCGGCAAGGCGCGCTGGGTCAGATCGTTGCTGTTCTCGGTGGTGTAGGCGAGTTCGTGTGCAGGTGCGCCCAGGCCCGCGCCCACACCGACCGCGTACAGGAGCGTGTCCTTGCTCGTCCAGGACACCTCGACCGGTCGAGTCTTCTGTCCCACACTGGCCGGGTTCAGCGGCATCGTCGTGATCCTTTCTGAGGCGAGACCGATTGGGATCGGCCGCGATGAGGAGTACCGCGTAGCAACGCGCGACCACGCGGGTGCAAGAGGATGGGTAGGACCGGGTGAGCCGTGATTCGCCAGACGGCCTCCGGTCGCCGCAAAAATATCATAAGTTGGACATTTTGGATCTCTGCGGTCTCGATGTGCATAGGTGTTACTGAACGAAGGTTCGGCAAAACAGTTCGGACTCTCGGCGGTTCTACCAGGCTACCGACTGTATCGCATGAGCGTCCCTGCCTCTATAACGGCAGAAGTACGAACGGTCGTACGAAGTGTTGCGCGTTCTGGTTCTAAGGTTTAGCGTATAGGCCATTCAGCGGTGTGGCAGTGATCACAACGGTGTAGTGAGGGTGGGGTAGACCATCACTCGTCAGTCGCGGCCTCTCGGCCGCTGTCGGATAGGAACAGATATGATGCGACCGTCAGCTGATGCTGCGTCTCACCGGCGCCGCAGTGGAGTTCTCGATCGGAGCCGCTGCTTACGTGCGGTTGTCACGGTCGCCGCAACGTCTGCGCTCGCGGTGTCCATCGCGGCGTGCGGGGGCACCACGACGTCGGATTCCGCGCAGAACAGCGCGTCTCGCGTATACGACACACCACCGGCCAAGGGTGACGTCGACATGATCAAGTGGAATCTGCCGACTGGGGAGCCGGCGACGATGTATCCACCGCACTCGTTCGACTTCAGCGCGGGCACGGTCATGTCGAATCTCTGTGACACATTGGTCACGACCGAACCGGACCTCACCGATGGAATGGGGCTCGCGGAGAAGGTCGATCATCCCGATCTGACGACTTACGTGTTCACAATCCATGATGGTGTCCGCTTCTGGAACGGCGATCCGCTCACCGCCGAGGACGTCGCGTACAGCCTGGGCATCAATCTGGACCCGGCAGTCGCGACCTACTACGGTGCGATGTACAAGAACGTCGAGAGCATCAAGGCAACCGGACCGCTAGAGGTGACGGTGAAGCTGCGTAAGCCGGACGTGTCGTTCTACAACTATCTCGACAGCGCCGGCGGCGCGATCGGCCAGGAAAAGTTCATGCGTGCCGCGGGCGCACGCTATGGCACCCCGTCGGGTGGTCTGATGTGCTCTGGTCCGTACAGGTTGAAGAAATGGACGCCGGGTGAACAGATCGAGTTGCAGCGCAACGACGACTACTGGAACCCGAAGCACCGCGCGCATTCCGCGGCGATGTCCTTCCAGTTCATCACCTCGTCGAACACCATGATGCAGGCGCTGCAGTCCGGAGCGGTCGACGGCTCGTTCCAGCTCTCGTCCGCGAGCGTGCCGGGGCTCCAGAACTCCAGTACCGGGACCCTGTACTCCTCGACCGCCACCCGAACGATCAGTGCGCTGCTGCCGGCCACGAGTGACGGACCGATCGCAGATGTGCGGATTCGTCGGGCACTGAGCATGGCCATCGACCGTGCGGGTCTGGTCCAGGGCGTGTTGCACGGTCTCGGCACTCCGCTCAACTGGATGATGCCTGACACGGTCATGGACACCCCGGTACAGACCGAGGCGTCATCGAAGGTCTACAAGGACGCCCTGGCCACCGTGCCCAAGGGAAGCCTCGACGAGGCCAAGAAGCTGGTCGAAGAGGCCGGAGCGCCCAATCGTCCGCTGGTTCTTGCGATTCCGGAAGGTGATGAGGAGATCCGTCGAGTGGGGACTGTTTTGCAGTCCACGGCGGAGCAGGTCGGTCTGAAGCTCGACCTACGCGTGACGCCGCCGGCCGACCTGAACAACATGTATTACGACCCGCAGCAACGTGCCGGCATCGACCTTCTGTGGGACAACGACACGATGGCCGGCGGGTCACCGTTGAGCATGTTCGGTTCCTACCTCGGACCGGATGCCGGCAACAACCTCCTCAACTACCAGAACCCCGAGGTCGACGCTGCGATGGACAAGGCGGCCGCGACCGATGATCAGGTCGAGCAGGCGAAGATCTTGGCGCCGGTACTCGTGAAGGTGGCGGAGGATGCGGTGATGATCACCCTGTACACCCCCAACGCGAACACGTTCCTCAGCAAACAACTGACGGGCGTGGGACTCGCGGACCCGTTCTTCGCATCCGGAATCTGGGCGCCGTCCATAGGCGCCGCGAAGTAGCACCCGAACGACATCCGGGCGCGATGGCCGGCGCCATGCGGCCTCGGTATCGGTCCGGATGTCGTGCGAGTACCCACACGCGGCGGCGCGTTGCGCGCCGTGCATGAACTGAAGGTGGATAGCAAAAATGACACGAGCGACGCCAGCGCTGAGATTGCTCGGCGTGCAACTGTTCTGGTTGATCCTGACTCTCTTCGTATCCAGCTTGCTGATCTACGGTGCGCTCTACATCGCACCGGGAGGCGGACCGTTGGGCGCGCTCCTCGGAGGGCGCTCGATGGACCCCGCCTCGATCGAGCGACTCAAAGAGCAGTATCACCTGAACGATCCCTTCTTCGTTCAGTACTGGCATTGGCTGTCCAATGTCCTGCACGGTGACCTGGGGACCTCACTGATCTACAAAGAACCCGTCAGCAACCTCGTCGGTTCCCGGCTGGTCGTGACGCTTCAGTTGGTGGGCTACGCCGGGATGTTGATCGTGTTGTGCGGCATCGGTCTCGGCGTCCTGGCCGCGCTGCGACCGCGGCTCCTCGGAACGGGTATCGTGGCTGCGACGTCACTGGGTATGGCCATCCCACAGTTCGTGGCAGCGATGCTTCTTGTGTCGGTCTTCTCGGTGACGCTCGGGTGGTTCCCGGTTCTGGGTGAGGGCAGCGGGCTCGTCGACCGCCTGTGGCACCTGACGCTTCCCGCTGTTTCTCTCGCCCTCTCCGGTCTGGCGTATGTGACCCTCGTGGCGAACGCCGAGGTGCGGAATCAGCTGAGGAGCGAACACGTGCAGACCGCGACCGTTCGCGGTTTGTCCCGGGGACGCGTGCTTCGTCGCCATGTGCTCCGTAACGCGATGATCCCGATCACCACCGTCGTGGGTCTGACCGTCGCCTCTTTGTTCGCGGCGGTCGCCGTGGTCGAAGACGCCTTCAGCCTGAACGGGTTGGGCGCCTACCTGATCGCCGCCATCAATCAGCGGGACTTCGCCGTCGTACAGGCGATCGCGTTGTTGCTCGTAGCGATTTTCGTCATCGTCAACGCAGTTGTGGACGTGCTGTACGCGCTGCTCGACCCGCGGCTCAGCGGCCGCACAGAAGGAGCGTGATCATGGCCATCGCGGCATCGTTCACACGGCCGACCATCTCTGCCGGGTTCGCACGTGTGAAGTCGAGTTTCAATGCCACCGAATGGATCTGCGGGAGCGTGATCGCGATCCTCATCGTGATCGTCGCCTTCGGTCCGCTCATGGCACCGTATGACCCGAACGCCCTCAACCTCACGGACATCGGGGCAGCACCGTCGAGCGCGCACTGGCTCGGTACCGACGACACCGGTCGAGACATCCTGTCCCGGTTGCTCGTGGGAGCGCGTCCGACTCTGTTGGCATCGGCCGGGATCGTGTTGCTGGCTTCCGTCGTGGGCACCGCGCTGGCCCTGTTCGCCGCGTGGCGAGGCAGATTGACGGACACCGTGATCAGCCGGGTCCTCAACATCATCTTCGCCTTTCCCGGCCTGATGCTGGCGATCCTCGCGACAGCGGTGGCGGGACCCGGCCTCACCGGGCCGGTGATCGCGTTGAGTATCGCCTACCTGCCCTACATCGCCCGGGTGGTACGCAGTATGGCGTTGCGCGAGCGGCGAATGGGTTATGTCGAGGCGTCCTCGGTACAGGGCGCCGGCGGTTTTGCGACCACGATGCGGCACGTGCTGCCGAACGTCATGCCGCTGGTGTTCGCGCAGGCGACCATCAGCTTCGGCTACGTGGTCATGGAACTGGCGGCGGTGTCCTATATCGGACTCGGTGTGCAGGAACCCAAGTCGGACTGGGGCCTGATGGTCTCGCAGGGCCAGCAGGGGCTCCTGAACGGACAGCCATACCAGTCACTCTTCGCGGGTGCGGCAATCGTGGTGACCGTTCTGACGGTCATCTTGCTCGGAAATCGCATGTCAGAACGCTGGGGAGTTGAGGAGTGATGGCGAACCTATTGGAAGTCGAGAACCTCTCGGTACAGCTGAGAATCCGACACGAGTTCGAGACCGTCCTCTACGGTAGCTCGTTCTCCCTCGAGCCCGGTGAGTCCCTGGGGGTGGTGGGCGAGTCTGGGTCCGGTAAGAGCATGACGGCCCGAGCAATCACCCGGAGTCTTCCTCCCGGCGCGCGGATGTCGGGGAGCGTGCGGTTCGACGGAGATGACGTCGCGCAGCTACGCGGCTCAGCACTACGTGATTTCTACTCCAACGGCGTGGGTTTCATCTTTCAGGACCCGCGCTCGCACATCAATCCGGTGTACACCATCGGCGATTTCCTCACCGAGGCAATGACATCGACTTCCGGCATGTCGCGGCAGGCCGCGGTCGATCTCGCGGTGAGGTCGTTGGAGGAAGTCGGGATCAACGATGCGGCAAGGCGTCTCACCCAATACCCCCATCAGCTCTCGGAGGACTTCTTCAGCGGGTGATGATCGCAGCGGCCCTGGCACCGGGTCCACGCCTGCTGGTCGCCGACGAGCCCACGACGGCACTCGATGTGACCACCCAGGCTGATGTGATGGCCATCCTCGACGAGCAACGTCGCAGCCGGGACATGGCACTTTTGTTCATCACACACAATCTCGAACTTGCGTCGGCGGTGTGCGATCGAACGCTGGTGATGTACGCCGGCCGGGTGGTCGAGGAACGTCGATCGGTCGATTTGCATGACGCACCACTGCATCCGTACTCGGCCGCACTGGCACGATCGCGTCCGAGCGTCGACAAGCGCATGGACAGATTAGACGTTGTTCCCGGCAGGCCCATTTCTCCGCTCGACGCTCCGCCCGGGTGCGCCTTCTGCCCACGATGCACATTCGCGGTGGACGAGTGCGAGACCGACCTACCCGAGTTGGCTCCGCTGCGAGGCGGACGCGTCGCGTGTCACCGTGCCGAGGAAATCCACGCAGAACTAAGTGGTGCCAGAAGTGAAGGACTCAGCTCATGACACGAACGATGGTTGCGGACACCGGTGAGAGTGCGATCGCCGAGCCGGTCATCGAAGTGCGTGAGTTACGGAAGGTGTACCAGGTTCGTGACGCCGGGACCTGGCGCACGTCGGAGTTCGTGGCCGTGAACGACGTGTCGTTCACGGTTCCGGCCGGCGGGTCGGTCGGGATCGTCGGCGAATCCGGATCGGGCAAGACCACCACGGTCCGGATGGTGCTCGGACTCGAAACACCGACGTCGGGCGAGATCGTCGTGGCCGGTCGTCCTCGCATCGGTTCGAAGGCGCGAAAGGCCGAGCGTCTTCGGCGCGGACGGGAAGCCCAGATCGTGTTCCAGAATCCCTATGCGTCTCTCGATCCGATGCAGCGAGTGTCGGAGTCACTGGACGAGGTCCTGCGGATGCACTTCTCACTGAGTCGCGCCGAACGTCGCGAACGTACCGCCAGACTGCTCGAGCAGGTCGGATTGGACCCCCGCCACGGTCGCGCCTACCCGCGTGCGCTCTCCGGCGGTCAGCGACAGCGTGTTGCCATCGCCCGGGCCTTGGCGACCGAACCGGAAGTCCTGATCCTCGACGAACCGACGTCGGCGCTCGATGTGTCGATGCAGGCGCAGGTTCTGAACCTGCTGGCGGACATTCGCCGTGACACCGGTATCGCCTACCTCTTCGTGTCACACGATCTGGCGGTGATCCGCCAGATGACCGAACAGGTCCTGGTGATGTGCAAGGGCGAGGTCGTGGAAGCGGGTCAGACGGACGCAGTACTCGATACCCCGCAGAACGCCTACACCCAACTGCTGCGGCAGTCTGTGCCCGCGCCGGGGTGGACGCCGACGAAACGGTCCGTCACATGAGAGATGGCCGACGCCATCTGCCACAACCATGAGGGGGCGGCGCGCCCGTGTCTCTGAGGCCGGGCGCGCCGCGGCATGAGAAGACCGCCCTGATAGGTCTCACCACAGCGCGAGTGTGAGTACGCCATGTCCACACGCAGCGCATTCTGACACTCCCTGCGCATTCTGACGCCGCCGGCTCCCCTTGTCGGCCGAGGTGCGACAGATCGAGCGAGGTGCGCAGATCGAGGCTGTTGCCGATTCCACAGCCTGCAGCGCTGTCCATCGAAGCGCCAGGCCCCTAATGGTGCTGATCTGACGACATTCATGTCTTGCGTACCGGCGATCCGCCGACCCCGAGGTGTCGTCGGCCCGTCTTGGTGATCATCGCGCGGCTTTGGAGTACCAGTTCCGACCCCTGTGCCCAGGGTATGGACTATCAAGAACGCCTTTCTGAAACCCAAAGTCCAACGTGCCTCGCGGCCCCTTGTGTGCCTTTGATGAGCCGAGGATGACCTTCTGTGAGCATGCACTCGCGGATATGCTGCGAAAATCCGAAGCGATGGTGATGGCGGAGGCCGCGGATTTGCGCTCCAAGCGCGTTGTGCTGACCGCTTTAGAGGTCTATAGTTCAATCCATTAACTATAGATCCGGATGGCCATCGTCGGTGACTGGTCTTCGGAAGGGAGCGGAACTTTGATCGTTGATTGGCACACCCACGTGTGGCTGCCGGAACATCTGGGCGACTGGGGCGACTACCTGCACGGCGCGCCAGAAGAGGGCAGTCACGAACAGCACGCCAAGGCAATGGCCGAGGCGGGAGTCGAAGGGTTCATCGCGATCGCGCTGACGAGTCGGTTCTTGAACATGTCAGTGCCGAACGACTACGTGGCCGAATACGTCAACAACAGCGGCGGACTAGGTGTGGGCGTGGCGTCCGTGGACCCCAATGATCCCGGCGCGCTGGAGGAACTCGAGCGCGCGGCGACGGAATTGAAGCTGCGTGGCCTGAAACTCTCGCCGCCATACCAGAACTTTCATCCGCAGTCCGACGAGGCCTTTGCGATCTACGAGCTGGCCGATCGCTTTGGCATGTTCCTGATCTTCCATCAGGGCACCGTGTTCCACCCGCGATGCAGTCTGGCGGCAGCCAATCCGATTCTCCTGGATCCGGTGGCCGGCGCGTTTCCGCAGATGCCGATGATCATCGCACACCTGGGCCAGCCGTGGATCGGTGAGACCACTGCTGTGATGGCCAGACACAAGAACGTGTTCACCGATGTCTCCGCCCGGCTGACCCGACCATGGCAGCTCTACAACGGACTGATGGGCGCGTTGGACTACAACACCATCGACCGAGTCCTGTTCGGCACCGATTTCCCACTGGTGACGCCTCAACGGGGCGCTGAGCTGTTGCGCGGCCTCAACACCCGGTTGCAGGGTGTCACGCCCATCCCCGATGACGTGATCGAGGGTCTGCTGCACAACCGGCCGCTCAGTCTGATCACGCGCACAGGTGCTGTTGAGCCGGCATCTCGGAGGAGCTGACGAGGCTGTAAGCCGACGGCATGTGCGGGCGTCCGGTGATCGACTACCGCGCGCCCGCCTGTCGCGGTGCTCGGCAGGCCCATTCGCGCACCGTCGATCGAGAAGCGCGCTAGACCTCTGGAAGCAGTGTGTTCACAAACCCGTGCTCTGACTCGTCGTCACCCAGATAGATCTGCCGGATTCCGCGCATGTGCGCATTCACGGCTGCTGCGATCTGGTGGGGCGCACCGCTCTCCAGTGCATCGAGGAGGCGGGCGTGGGTGGCCAGGGACGTCTCGCGCAACTCGTCCGAGGTCGGTTGCCCGCTGAACTCGTGACGCAGTGCGGCCTGTTCGTTCACGAGCTGTCTGACGATCTCACGCAGCAGCGGATTACCAGAGGCCTCGGCCAGCCGTAGGTTGAAACGCATCGCGGCCTCTGCGTATTCGCCTGCGCTGTCGAGGGCGTCCGCCATCTCGGTATAGATGGCCCGCAGATCTCGCAAATCCGCGACTCGCCCTCTGGCAGAGACCAACAGCGCGACAGTCAACTCGATGGGCTCGCGTGCCTCGAGCAGCCACGCCATCACATCGCGTCGGTCACCGGGTAGACGCTCATCGGTGGTGGGCAGATCCGACACCGAGACCACAAACGTCCCGCCACCGCGACCACGCCGAGACTCCAACACACCCTTGCTCGCCAGCTCGTCGATGGCGAAGCTGACGATCGCCCGGCTGACACCGATGTCGGCTGCCAGCGTGCGCTCGGAGGGGAGACGATCGCCCTCCTTGTACACACCCGATCGAAGGGCGTCCACGATGATGGCGATGACGCGGTTGCGCATCGGTTGCCGGTCGGCGGATCGCATCGGCGCTATCGGGAGATCAACTATGTTTGCATCAGACATGTTCTTCCTGTCGCAGGTCGGGGAGTGACGGCCGATGCCGACGCTCGGCCTCACATACCTTGTGGATCAGGCGAATACGAGCCGCCGGAATCTCTCAGTAGGCGAGTTTCGGGGCAATCTCCTCCGCGAACAGTCGTATCGACGACAATGCATCCTCATGGCTCACGCCGTAGAACGGTGTCCAACACAGAATGTGGTTGACGTCGTATTCGTCGCGCAGTCGAATCATCTGATCACGCACCGATTCAGGCGTGCCGATCAAGAGGTGATCGCGGGCCAGCAGGAAATCGAACATGTCCTCACCGTTGTCCACATCGTCGGCGCTGCTGTAGAACGCGGTGCGGCCACGTGGTCCACCTGTCATCGCGCCGCCCATCCGGTTTGCCGCGGCTTCGGTCTTGGCGCGAGCCTCCTTCATGGACTCGGCCACGAAACACGGCCGGAGTATCGCGGTGCGCTCGCCGGGGCGCACCGGTCGCCCCGCCTCTTCGGAGGCGCGCGCGTACGTCGCGAAGAGCTGCCGGAGACGGTCGCCGGATGGCAGCCAGGTGATCACACCCATGTCACGGGCAGCCGCCAGGCTCACCCCACCTGGGCTCTCGGTGACCAGGTGCAACGGAGGATGCGGCGACTGGAGGGGTTTCGGAAGCACATCGAGTGCAATCTGTGTGCCGTCGGCGTCGACGACTGAACTGCTGCGCTCATGCCATGGCATCGGTCGGACCTTGAGCCCCGGCCTCGGGTAGCTGAAGTGTTCGCCCGAGTAGTTGAGATCGGAAGTGGTCCAAGCCTTCTCGACGATATCCAAGGACTCTACGAACAGCTGCAGGCTTGCCTTCTCGTTGGACCGGTCGGCATCGGGGTTGAGGTGCACGATGTCTCGTGGATCGATCCCGCGGCTGAAGGCGCAGTCGACCCGGCCGTCGCTGTAGTGGTCGAGGCTGGCGATGTCCTCCGCGGCGCGCAGGGGATTCCATGCCGGAAGTGTGACCGCCCCCAAGCCGATTCGAATGGACTCGGTGTGCGCTGCAATATGAGTTGCGAGCAGGGTGGGGTTGGGCAGTACGTCGAAACCCTCCTCCTGGAAGTGGTGCTCGCCGACCCATGCTCCGGTGAAGCCGGCCTTCTCTGCTTGCCGTACCTGCTCGACGTACTCGCGGATTACATCGCGATAGGGCAGGTTTCGGCCGTGGGTCCAAACATTGACCATGTAGTCGAAACGCACAGTACATCTCCTCGGACGCGGGCTCTTTAAGGATTCTGAATATTCCTATGCAGAATGTACCACCTCGCCCGAATCCTTAGGTAGGCCTTCAAATTGAAGGCCGTCGCGAGCGTCCTCAGTGAGCCCGATGGGCGGCGTATCTGAGGAAATGTGCAGGTAAAAGGCATTCCTTCGATGTGGCCGCGGTAGCGGTCGTGCGTGATGGGCAGATGCCCTTCCCGGGCGTATTGGTCTAGGCTATGATCCTTCTGGTACGCATCGGTCGCGCCAGGAACGACCGGAAAACCCTCGCTCGAAGGAGAGTCACAGCCAAATGAAAATCGTCAACATCGGCCGGCCGCTTCCGGAATCCACCGGGGACAATCCGATGTTCCGTGGAGAGGTGTACATGCGCTCGCTCGTCGCCCCGCCCGAAGCCGAACGCGTCCGGGTCCTCGAGGTCACCTTCCGTCCCGGCGGGCGCACCGTGTGGCACAAGCACTCCGTCGACCAATACCTGCTGGTCACCAACGGCCACGGTTTCATCGCCACAGACGAGGGGCGCAAGGAGATCTCGACCGGCGACCTGGTGTTCATCCCGGCACGCGAACGTCACGCGCACGGGGCGTTGGACGATTGCGATATGACCCATATCGCCATCATGGAACCGTCCGAGAACGAGATGGAGGACGACTGATCTCGTGCCGGACGCGTGAGCATCGTCTGACAACGCATTCGGCCCACGAGGCATGGTCACCAGAGAGATTGAGGAGAAACAAGTATGCGCCGGTCATTCCAGGTCCCGGGTCTTCCGGATCTCAGGCGGGCAGGTCTGTCCCACGGTGTCGAGACAGACGAATTCGTGTTCGTCGCATCGATGGCGTACCACGACACGGAGTTGCGCCGTGCCGACGAGGCTGTGACGATCGCGGACGAGACACGTATCTGTCTGGACCGTATGCAGCAGAAGCTGCAGGCGGTGGGCTGCGATCTGAGCCACGTCTGCAAGATGACGGTGTACCTCAGTGATCGCAACTATCAGGCCGAGTTTGCCAAGGTCTACAAGGAGTACTGGCCCGACGGTGAGTACCCGATGCGGTCGACGCACTTCGTGGGTATAGCCCGCGACTGCCGTGTCGAGCTCGACGCCATCGCAGTCAAACGAAAATGACCTGGCGTCGCGATCAGCTCAATGCACCGACAAGAATCCATGGCGGCCTAGGAGCGCGCCCCAGATAACCACTCAGAAGGACTCACGATGTCAATCATGACCCCGGAGCACGGAACGGTCGCGCCGGACGCAATGCGCCAGCGTGAACAAGTGCTCCGGCACCTTTGGATGAACTTCACCCGGATGTCTGACTACAGCCGCGACGACCTGCCCATGTGGGTGCGCGGCGAAGGCCCTTACATCTTCGACGACACCGGCAAGAAGTATCTCGACGGTCTGTCCGGCCTGTTCTGCAACAACATCGGACACGGCCGGGTCGAGATCGCCGAAGCAGCCGAACGCCAGTTGCGCACGCTGGCGTTCGCTCCCACATGGGGTGGCGCTCACCCGGTCGCGGCCGAACTGGCGGCCAAGATTGCGCACTACGCCCCCGGAGACCTGAACCGGGTGTTGTTCACCTCTGGTGGCAGCGAGGCAGTCGAGGCTGCGCTCAAGCTCGCGCGGCAGTACCACTACGAGCGCGGGGATCGCGGCCGTTACAAGGTGATCTCGCGTATGACCGCCTATCACGGCTGCACGATGTACGCGACGTCGGTGACACCTCTGAACTACTGCCGTGAACCATTCGAGCCGATGGTGGGGGGAGCCCGGTTCATCCCGAACACCGACCGATACCGGTGTGAGGGAGACTGGACCGCCGAGGCGCTGACCGCTCCCTTGGAGCGGACCATCGCCTTCGAGGGACCGAAGACGATCAGTGCGGTCATCATGGAGCCGGTTCAGGCCGGCGGCGGTGCGCTGGTGGCACCGCCGGGATACTACGAACGTGTTCGTGAAATCTGCGACGAGAACGGCATCCTGCTGATCGCCGACGAGGTGATCTGTGGCTGGGGCCGAATCGGTGACTGGTTTGCGTCGAACCGCTATGGGTTCGCCCCGGATCTGCTCACCACGGCCAAAGGCCTGACGTCCGCATACGCGCCGATGGGTGCGTTGATCGCAACGGACAAGGTGATGGAACCGTTCCTCGAGGGCACGACGACCTTCCAGCACGGACACACCTTCTCGGGACATCCGCTGTCGGCAGCCGTGGCACTGGCGAACATCGAGATCCTCGAGCGTGAACAGATCCCGCAGCACGTTCGGTCCAACGAAGGCACGTTGAGAGCTTCGCTGGATTCTCTGAGAGACATTCCGATCGTGGGAGACGTCCGCGGTGCCGGATACCTGTGGAGCATCGAGCTGGTCCGCGACAACGAGACCAAGGAGAAGTTCGGCTACTCCGAGGTGGACGAGTTGCTCAGGGATCTGATCTCGATGGAGCTCGAACGTCGTGGTCTGTTGCTGCGCACGGACCGGCGCGGAGAGCCCGCGATCACGCTCTCGCCACCGCTGATCTGTGGTCCGGAGCATTTCGACGAGATCCTCGGTCATCTGCGTCCCGTCCTGGAGAACGCCACCGACAAGCTGGGCCTCGGAAAATAGCCTGCTCATGGCGGCCGTGGATCCCGTACGGGATCCACGGCCGCCGTACCCTGCCCCAGGGAGACCATGACGATGAATACCGCTGTCTCTCAACAGTTCGACGCCGCAGTCACACATCTGCGCGCCGGACTGGCCGTGGTGCTGGTCGACGACACCACAGGTGTCTGCGCGACCGGAGACGTGTCCTTGGTGATGGCGGCCGAGCGCATCACCGCGGATGCCGTGGCCGGCATGGGCGGACGCACCAGCGGACTGCTGTGTGTCGCGCTGGAAGAATCCCGTGCAGACAGGCTGGGCCTGGTCCCGATGGTCGGTTCTCGGGTCGAGCGGCCACTCGGTGACGTGTTCGCGGTCACCGTCGACGCCCGATCCGACTTCCCGGTTGTGAGCGCGGCCGGTCGGGCCGCGACCATCCGTGCGCTCGCCGATCCACACACACGCCGAACCGACCTGAGCATGCCGGGCTGTGTGTTCCCCCTGCGGACCCGGCCCGAGGGGGTGCTCAGGGTCGCAAGCCGAGCGGAGGCGGCGGTCGACCTGTGCCAGATCGCGGGTCTGGAGCCCGTTGCCGTCGTGGCGAAACTCGTCGACCGCGAGGGAATGCTCGTCGGACGTGACGACGCCGACGAGGTCGCCGCGCAGCTCACGCTGCCTGCGGTGCGACTCACCGATCTCGTCCGCCACCTCCGCCGGACGACCAGCCTGATCCGGCGATGGGCACAAGCACGCCTACCGACTGCTTACGGTGCCTTCACTGCGATCGGGTATGAATCCACTCTGGACGGTGTGGAGCATCTGGCTCTGACGTTCGGATCGATCCGAGATGCGGGACGCACCCTGGTCGCGGTACATCACGAATGCTTGAAGGGTGATGTGTTCGGTTCTGCGGACTGCGAGTGCCGGACGTTGCTGGCACAGTCGCAACAACAGATCCGGGATGCCGGATCCGGTGTGCTGCTGTACCTGCGATCACCACTGCCGACAGGCTTCCGGACGGGGTCGTGTCCGGATGGCGGACAGAGCGATCGCGCGGATGTACCCTACGACGTCGTCGCGCAGATACTGGCGGACCTCGGCGTGGGTCTCTTCGACGTGACGGCAGGAAGTGCGCTGCGCCCAGACCGGATCGAGCAGCTCGATCTCTGAGCGGACCCTGGATGCGGCTACGAGCACGACATTACGAGATCCGTGCTTCGGGCGATCCCGAGCGCCTCCGGGAATGCTCGGCCGTCGGCGCTCGGAACCGGCCTGGACGGGGCTAAGCGGTCGCGCCAGGTGCGAAGGTGAAGACACCACGATCGAGCACGACCGTTCCGTCCTGTCGGTGGACCCGGAAGTATGCCCCCTCCGCATGGGCCACAGCGCGACCGAAAGGGTGTCTCCGGGATAGACCGGCGATGTGAAACGGGCGCCCATCGATCCGAAGAGTGCGGGATTCGATTCCGCCACATGGTGTAACAGCGCGCGACCGGCGACACCATAGCTGCACAGACCGTGCAGGATCGGCCGGTCGAAACCGCCTCTGAGTGCGAACCAGGGATCCGAATGCAACGGGTTACGGTCACCGCTGAGGCGATACAGCAGAGCCTGTTCCGGTCGGGTCGGGTAGGTGACCACGGAATCGGGTGCCGAGGTCGGGCTCGCCCATTGGTCGGCCGGCCCGCGATCACCGCCGAAACCGCCTTCGCCGCGGATGAACATCGAGCTGCGCGACGTCAGCACCGCGGCACCGTCCGTCGGGTCGACGGCATCGACTCGCCGACGGACCAGCGCGCCGGAACCCTTGTCGAAGATGCCCTCGATCGTCATGGTGACAGTCAGCTCTCCAGCCGTCGGCAAGGGCCGATGCAGTTCCACGAACTGTTCGGCGTGCACCAGTTGGGCATCGTCGTAGGGGCCGACGTCGACGTCGTCGTAGCCGGATGCGACGATGACGCCAAACGTCGGCAGGGCCTGCTGGGTCAGACCATTGCTGTTCTCCGTGGTGAATGCCAACTCCTGGTCGGGAGCGTCGATGCCCGCTCCGACGCCGATCGCGTACAGCAACGTGTCCCGCTCGACCCACGAAACCTGTACCGCCCTTGATGTCTCACCGACGCTGCTGAGTCGCAGCGGCATCTCAATGTTCCTCGCCGGCTGGGTAACCGGTCCATTCGACATTCGGCTTGGCCTCGGCGACCAGGCCCGGAACGACCTCGTCGAGCTCCTCAACCGCCCATCGGCCCTCTTTGTCGGCACGAGGTCCGGCACGCCAGCCCTCTGCGACACTGATCGTGCCGCCTGCGACATTGAAAACACGACCCGTGATCGCCGCCGCGGCTGGAGTTGCCAGCCACACGACCATCGGGGCGATGTTCTCCGGATCGCGAGAGAAGAACGGCTGATCGGGATCCGGTTCGGCAGTCAGTCCCTCGGTCATCCGCGTCAGCGCACCCGGCGCGATGGCATTGACGCGCACACCGTAGCGGGTCAACTCGTCGGCGGCGATGATGGTCATGGCCGCGATACCGGCCTTTGCGGCACCGTAGTTCGTCTGGCCGACCGCCCCGTAGATACCGGACGACGAAGTCGTGTTGATGACGCGAGCGTCGACATCTTCGCCCGCCTTTGCCCGGGCGCGCCAATGGTCGGCCGCATGGCGCAAGGGCGCGAAGGTCCCTCGAAGATGCACTCGGATGACGGCGTCCCACTCTTCGGGTGTCATGTTGACCAGCATGCGGTCTCGGAGGATGCCCGCGTTGTTGACCAAGACATCGAGCCGGCCGAAGTGCTCGATGGCTGAGTTGACGAGGCGGCCCGCGCCGTCGAAATCGGCGACGTCGTCCCCGTTGATCACCGCTTCGCCACCGGCAGAACGGATTTCCTCGACCACACCCGCCGCGGGCTGCTCGGAGCCGCCCACACCGTGCACGTCGGCACCGATGTCGTTGACGACCACTTTGGCACCGTGCCGCGCGAACTCCAGAGCATGACCTCTACCGATGCCCTGCCCTGCACCGGTGACGATGACCACTTTTCCGTCGAGAACGCCCGCCATGACTGCTCCTGTTCCTTGGATATCTGGATTCGACTACGACCGGCTCAGCGCGAGCGCGGTCGCTTCGAAACTATCACTACTTAGACCTTTGCATCAGATACGGGCATGTGAAGGCTGCCGAGTTGGGGCGAGGTGCGGATCTTGTGGATCGATAACTAATCCTTTACGCTCGCCAGTATGCGGCGCGCATCACAATCCACAATGCTCGCGCCGTATGGCCACATCAGTGGTCTGAAACACAAGCCAATCACAGTATCCGAAAGAGGAACAGCGTGACTAGAAGTCGTCGCGCCGCCGTCGTCGGCGTCGCTCACTCCGACTTGGGGAAGACGCCACACCTCAGCGTCATGTCGCAGCAGGCTCTGGCTGCCAAGAAAGCGCTCGATGAGTCGGGACTCGGCTTCGGCGACGTCGACGCCCTGTTCACCAGTGGCATGTGGTCGTGGGCGCCCGCGCTGTCGCTGGCCGAGTATCTCGGCATCCAGCCCAAGTACATGGACACGTCCAGCGTCGGCGGATGCTCATTCGAGACGCACGTGGGCCATGCGATGGCTGCCATCGAGGCAGGCATGATCGATGTCGCGCTGATCACCTACGGAAGCACGGCCAAGACCGGTGGCTCCAACTGGGCGGATGCCGCAGACGTGATGGAGCGCCAATTCGTCTTTCCCTACGGATTCCCGGATCCGATCGGTGCGTATGCCATGGCGGCACAACGCTATATGCACACCTACGGTGCCACGAGCGCCCAACTTGCCGAGGTCGCGGTGGCTGCGCGCGCCTGGGCCGGGATGAATCCGGAGGCATACCTGCGGGAACCGATCACCGTCGATGATGTGCTCAACTCGACCATGATCGCCGATCCGTTGCACAAGATGGACTGCTGCCTGGTGACCGACGGCGGCGGAGCGATCGTGGTTGCGGCAGAGGAGCGCTGGGCAGAGATCGCGACGAAGCCTGTCGAGATCCTCGGCTACGGCGAGTCGATGACCCACATGAGCATCGCGAACAGTCCCGACATCACCGTGACCGGTGCCGCGGTATCGGGGCCGGCGGCGATGCAGATGGCCGGTGTTCACTTCGAGGACATCGATCTCGTCGAGGTCTATGACTCATTCACCATCACCGTCTTGTTGACGCTGGAGTCCCTCGGGTTCTGCAAACCAGGAGAAGCCGCATCGTTCGTCGAGAACGGGCGGATCGCACCTGGTGGCGAATTCCCACTCAACACGAACGGCGGTGGTCTCTCGTTCACCCATCCGGGCATGTACGGGATCTTTCTGCTGATCGAGGCGACCCGGCAGTTGCGCGGCGATTACGCCGGCGAAGGTCTTCGTCAGGTATCCGATGCGGACGTGGCTCTGGTGCACGGTACCGGCGGCACTCTCTCATCGACGTCCACCGTCATTCTCGGAAAGGGATGATCAGATGTCACAATTCGCCACGAGCCCGGAAACGGTGCCGTTCTGGGACGGAGTGCAGGAGGGCGAACTCCGCTTGCAGCGATGCGCGGACTGCGACAAGGCGGTCTTCTTCCCGCGTGCGCTCTGTCCGTTCTGTCATTCCGATCGGCTCGACTGGTTCACCGCGTCGGGTTCCGGTGTCGTGTACACCTACACCGTGGTGCGCCGGACGTGGGGCGCATTCGCCGATCAGGTTCCCTACATCGTCGCCTTGGTGGATCTCGAAGAAGGTCCGCGGATGATGACCCGAATCATCGACACCGACGAGGTGGCGATCGGTGATCGGGCAGAGGTGGTCTTCTCCGACCTGGGGATCGATGACGGTCCCACGCTCCCGTGCTTCCGAAAGGTGACCCGATGAACAGTCAGAGCGGAGCGGATCCGGCATCCGTGCGCGCGCTCTTCGAGCCCCGGTCGATCGCTCTGGTGGGCGCATCCGAGAAATCCACCTGGGCACAGTACATCGTCTCCCACCTGACCGAATTCGGCTATGACGGCGATCTCTACCTCGTCAACCCCCGCGGTGGAACAATCCTGGGCCAGAAGGCTTTTCAGACGCTCGCCGAGATCGGCGTCAAGGTCGACGTCGTCTACGTGATGGTCCCGACACCGGCTGTGACGGCGGTGCTGCTCGAGGCCGCAGCCCTGGGTATCCGGAACTTCGTCGTGCTGACGGCGGGATTCGGCGAGGTCGGGGGAGAGGGCCACCGTCGCGAGGCCGAGTTGCGCGAACTCGCCCGTGAACACGGACTGACGATCCTGGGACCCAACGGGGTCGGCTACATCAACGTGACTGCGAACACCGCGCCATACGGTCTGCCGGTGCCGACCCCGCTCATCGCGGGAGGCGTGGGCGTCGTCCTGCAGAGCGGCGCACTGGCGTCTGCCTTCCTGAACTTCTCGCATGCGCACAATGTCGGCCTGAGCTTGCTGACGTCGATGGGTAACGAGACCGTGCTGACCGTCACCGATGTGATGGACTACCTGATCGACGACCCGGCAACCAAGGTCATCGCGCTCTTCCTCGAGACTGTCCGAGATCCCGAACGGTTCCGTCAGGTCGCGATGCGGGCGGCGGCGGTGGGCAAGCCGGTGGTTGTACTGAAGATCGGGACGAGCGAGCTCGCTGCCCATACGGCACAAGCGCATACGGGCGCGCTCGTCGGTGATGACCAGGTGGCCGACGCAGCCTTCCGTCAGCTCGGCATCGTCCGGGTGCGCAGTGTGGAGGACCTGCTCTACACCGCTTATCTGCTGTCTGAGGTCGGTATGCCGGCGGGCGACCGGATGGCCATCGTGACTCCCTCCGGAGGTGCTTCGGAGATCATGGCCGACCGGGCGGCGGACGAGGGAGTGCAGCTTCCGGCGTTCAAACCCGAGACGGTACAGCGCCTCAGGGCGATCCTTCCGGACTTCGCGACGCCGCAGAACCCCCTCGACATCACCGGGTACATCTCGGTCGACCCGACGTTGCTGGCCCGGGCCTACGAGGTGGTGATCGAGGACGGTGGTTACGACATGGTGGTATTGCTCAACAGCTTCCCGCGGTCCACGTCGAAGACCGCCTGGGATGAGATCGACGCGATCGTGGCTCCGCTGGCGCCGATGATGGCCCGTTCGCCGATTCCTTCCGCCATTCTCGCCACCGTCATCGGGGACACCACCGAGCAGGGGCTGGAGGTCCAGGCGAAGTACGGGTTCCGTTATGTCGCAGGCATCGACAATGCGATGACGGCCTTCGGTGCGGTGGCGCGGGCGCAGCAACTGACAACCCGCGCCCGGGAACGCAGCGTCTCCGCCACCATCGACGAACCGATCGTGTTGGACGGCGAGACCACCGGTGTCTGGGCCGAGCATCGCGCCGCCAGACTTCTTGCCTCACAAGGAATCCCGATGGTCCCGTCGGAGTTGGTGGGTAGTGCGGCCGACGCTGTTGCCGCCGCCGAGGGCATGGGCTTCCCGGTGGTGCTGAAGGCGGCCGCCGAAGGGCTGGGCCACAAGAGCGATATCGGTGGCGTCCAGTTGAATCTGCGGGACGCGGTCGAGGTGACGACGGCATTCGACGTCATTCAGAGCGGTCTTTCGGCGAGCGGCTACGCGGGTGGACAGGTCCTGGTTCAGCCGATGCGGTCGACTGGTGTCGAACTGATCGTCGGTGTCGTCCGCGACCCGAGCTGGGGCTTGACGATGGTCCTCGGGATGGGGGGCATCTGGGTCGAGATATTGAAGGACGTCTCACATCTCGTGCTCCCCGTCGATGAGGTGGACATCCGCCAGGCATTGCAGCGACTGCGCGCGTACCGGTTGCTGGAGGGGGTGCGAGGTAGTGCACCCGTCGACATCACCACGCTGGCGAATGTGATCGGCAAGGTCGCCGACCTTGCCTGCCGGCTGGGCGATGATCTCGAGTCACTGGAGATCAATCCGCTGTCCGCCACGGCCGAGCGTATCGAGGCGCTGGATGCACTCATCACCTGGAGGCAATCATGAAGCTCACGCTGACTCCCGAAGAGCAGCAGTTCCGCGACGAGCTGCGAACCTTTTTCACCACCGAGATGCCGATTCAACTGCGGGACAAGGTGCGCGCCGGGGTGGAGCTGAGCCGCGACGAGATGGTGGCGGCTCATCGGATCCTGAACGACGGTGGACTCGCCTCTCCGAACTGGTCGGTCGAGTTCGGCGGCAAGGACTGGACGCCGCTGCAGTTCCACATCTGGCTCGACGAGTTGCACCGCGCATCGAGCCCGATGCCCAACACGTTCAACACCACGCTGGTCGGGCCGCTCCTCATCGAGTTCGGTAGCCCGGAACAGCAGGAGAAGTTCATCCCACCGACCGCCAACCTGGACATCTGGTGGGCTCAGGGGTTTTCGGAACCCGAAGCCGGTTCTGATCTCGCCGCGGTCAAGATGCGCGCGGTTCGGGACGGGTCGGACTATGTGCTCAACGGCCAGAAGACCTGGACGAGCGAAGCGCATCTGGCGGACTGGATTTTCTGTTTGGTTCGCACAGATCCGAACGCTCCGAAGCGCCAGCAGGGCATTTCTTTCATACTGGTCGACATGAAGACGCCCGGGATAACGGTGCGTCCCATCGAGTTGATCGACGGGTATCACGAGGTCAACGAGGTCTTCTTCGACAACGTGCGGGTACCGGCGGAGAACCTGGTCGGCGAGGAGAACAAGGGTTGGGACTACGCAAAGTTCCTGCTGGGCAACGAGCGTGGCGCGGCCCGTTCGGTGCGCCCGTTGCGAATGGACATCGAGAAGGCCAAACGTGCCGCTGCCTCGACACTGCTGGGCGGACGTCCGTTGCTGGAGGATCCGCACTTCGCCGCTCGGATAGCCGATCTGGAGTGCCGGATTGACGCGCTGGACATCACGTTGTTGCGGGTCGTCGGTGAATCATCAAACGGCAAGCCGAGCTCGGCGTCGTCGGTTCTGAAGCTTCTGGATTCCGAGCTCCAGCAAGAGGTCACCGAGCTGCTCCTGGATGTCTCGGGACGGGACGCGGACCCGATCTACGCCGATGGCGGACTGCGGACCGAGGTCTGGACCCAGCATGCCGCACGTCGGTACTTCAACATGCGCAAGAAGTCGATCTACGGCGGATCCAGCGAGGTGCAGCGCACCATCGTGGCTTCCTCGATTCTGGGACTGTGAGGCCAGGCTGATGAAACTCGAGTTCAACGAAGATCAAGAACTGTTCCGCGGC
This sequence comes from Gordonia sp. SID5947, assembly GCF_009862785.1. Classification (NCBI taxonomy): domain Bacteria; kingdom Bacillati; phylum Actinomycetota; class Actinomycetes; order Mycobacteriales; family Gordoniaceae; genus Gordonia; species Gordonia sp. SID5947. The sequence goes on from NZ_WWHU01000001.1 coordinate 3,817,521, forward strand.
GCTGTGGGCGATCTGTTGGCCAGCGCCTACCCGAGTGTGGAAGTGCTCAACGACGCGGCGCGCAGCGAGCTCGGCTGGCGGCGTGAGGTGTGGTCGCAGGCTGCGGAGATGGGCGTACTCGGAGCGATGGTCGACGAAGGGTACGGCGGGTTGGGCGCCGGACCGCTGGAGATGGCCGCGATCCTGCTGGAGGTCGGCCGCCGGCTGGCACCCGAGCCCTACCTGGACTGCGCATTCTTGCCCGCACTCCTCATCGGTCGGTGGGGCAGCGACGAGCAGAAGGCCCGCTTCCTTCCCGGTTTGGCAGAGGGCGAACTGCTCGTGGCGTTCGCACATGAGGAGTCCGGTCTGCGCTGGCCGGACCTGGCGTGCTCCACCAAGGCCGGCGGAAGCGACGGCACGTTCACCATCAGTGGCACCAAATCGGTTGTGCCGGGCGGTGATTGCTGCGACACCCTGATCGTGTCGGCCGCGCTGGAGTCTGGCGGAGTCGGATTGTTCGTCATCGATGTCGCGGCGCCGGGTGTGTCGCGGGCGCCCTACCGCACCTACGATCGGCGCCGCGGTGCAGAGATCACTCTGTCCGGTGTGACCGCAGAGCCGCTCGGAGCCGGCGGCGACGCGACCGAAGTCATCCGAATCGCCCAGTCCTACGCTGTTTCTGCACAGTGTGCCGAAGCGGTCGGCTCCATGGAGGAGTCGCTGCGACTGACCGTCGACTATCTCAAGCAGCGCAAGCAGTTCGGCAAGACACTGTCGCAGTTCCAGGCGCTCACCCACCGCGCCGTCGACATGTACGTTGCGTTGGAAGCCGCCAGGAGCATGTGTTTCTACCTGGCGGCTTCGCTGGAGGACGGTGTCGTCGACGACGTGACGGTGTCGCGGGCCAAGGTCGTGGTGGGCCGGGCGGCCAGATTCATCGGACAGCAATCCGTGCAGATGCACGGTGGTATCGGTATCACGGCGGAATACACCGTGGGTCATCACTTCAGCCGGCTCACGGCGTTGGGACGGGAGATCGGAACCGTCGAGGACCACATGCGTCGCCTGTCCTGCATGGTGGCCGTGGACGGCGACGGCGGATAGCCCCGGACCTGTCGCAGGGTCGGGCCTGCATCGAGCGAGACCCGCACCCGCCGAGACCCGCACCCGCCGAGGCAACGTGTCGGCGGGTGCGGGTCGCCATTGCTGCCGCTCGTGATCACCGAACAACACACTTGAATGGAGCACGACATGACGCTCGTCTACACCGCGCGGACCGACGCGACCGAATACACACGCACCGAGCACGGAGTCAGCTACCACACCTTCCGCGACGCCGACGGTGCGTCGATGACGCACGCGAGCATCGCGGAATGCGGGGCTTTCAATGCGCCGTACCACTGTGATGAGGATGAGTTCATCCTCGGGCTGGCCGGCGAGCTGACGGTCCAGTTTCCCGACCGAGATCCGATGCGGGTCGCCGAGGGAGACATCGTGGTGCTCACCGCCGGAACCGACTGCACGTTGATCGTCGATTCGACGTTCCGTTGGGTCTACCTCAAGACCGTTGGCAAAGACGCCACGAAATAAGTTCCATGGCAACAGTATTGAATGCTGACTTCCGCGGTGAGGTGATCACCGCGGAACACGACGCGTATGACGAGGCGCGACTCATCCACAACCGGAGGTTCGACTGCCGGCCGGCATTCATCGTGCGGCCCCGTGACACTTCCGACGTCGCGGTGGCGGTTCGGGCTGCCCGCGAAGCGGGCCTCCCTCTGTCGGTGCGTGGCGGTGGACTCCACATGGCAGGTTTCGCCACCAATGATGGTGGGATCGTCATCGACCTGTCGTCCATGCGGGACGTCCAGGTCGATTCTCGTGCCCGCACAGCGTCATTCGGTGGCGGCGCGACCACCGGAGACCTGCAGTCGGCCGCGTCGAGGCATGGTCTCGGGGCCATCACCGGTGTCTTTGCGCCCACGGGTGTGGTCGGTGCCACGCTGCATGGTGGAATCGGTGCATTGTCCAACAGACACGGCTGGGCGTGTGACAGCGTGCTGGAAGGCGAGTTGGTGACCGCCGACGGTCAGATCCTGCAGGTCTCCGATGCTGACCATCCCGACCTGATGTGGGCGCTGCGCGGTGCAGGCGGCGCATTCGGCGTCGTGACCCGATTGGTGACGCGTCTGTATCCCCTTCCCACCGAGTACATCGCAGCACGCCTGATGTATGAACCGGATGCGCTGAGCGAGGTGCTGCCGGTTCTCGACCAGACGAGTCGTGAGGCCGGCGACGGCGTGACCATGTCGGTGCTGGTGATGCGCCGACCGGAGAGTGGCGACTTCGCCGGCAGGGTCATGGCCGGCGTGAACCTCTCGTTCCTCGGCGGGAGGGACGAGGCAGATCGAGTCTTCGGCGCCTTCCGTACCGCCGCGCCGCCGGCGTTGACGAGCGAGATGACGTCGTTGGACTTCCGCGACATGCATTTCGCGATCGACGACTATCCGTTGTCCCGTCCCATGCGGACATTCTGGGATGAAGACTTCAGCGCAGGCCTGACCGCGGACCTGGGTCGGCAGATCGCCGCGCACAGCGAGCGCATCGCCGACTTCGGCACTGCCGAACACGGCCTGGTGGAGCTCTACCCACACCGCGAGGCGCTCGTGCGCAACTCGGCGGTGTCCGCATCCTTCGCACAACGGACGCCTGGCTGGACGTTGAGTGTCTGTGCGGGATGGGACGATCCGTCGCGGGATGCCTTCTTCGATGACTGGGTCACCGGTTGCGTTGCGGATCTACGCACCGCGACCGCAGGCATGGGTCGGGCCTACCTCAATGCGGTCAGTGTTGCTGACCTCCACCGAATGGAGCGGGCATACGGAGCCGACGTGTGCTGCAGACTCGCGCAGCTGAAACATCGCTACGATCCCGCCAACGTCTTCCGGCGGGCGCTACCGGTCGTGGCGACCGGCGACTGACGTCGGCGGCGGGACGCCCCGCACCGACGTCAGATACCGAGCAGATCGAATCTGGTTCCCTGCGCGTCGGTGAGGTGCGCCCATCCGCCCCGCGAGGTCGAGGTGGGATCGGTCCGGCAGTCGCCGCCGAGTTGCCGGGCCCGTTGTAGCGTCGAATCAAGTTGTGCGGTACCGAAACTGACGATCCATCCCGAATCCTGGTCGCTTGCCACCGAGCGAATACAGCCTTGCAGGCGGTCATTGTTGCGAATGTCGACATGCGTCTCGCCGGAGTGGTCGGATGTGGTCAGCTCCCAACCGAACAGACCCCGATAGAAGTCGGCCACCCCGGCCGGATCCGGCGAACCCAGGCTGTACCAGGCGATCGCCCCCGGATGGTCGAGCAGGCTCGCGCCGATATGGCCTCTGGCTTCCCATACCCGGAAAGAGGCGCCCTGTGGATCCGCGATGACGGCCAGTCGGCCGGCGCCCGGTACGTCCCTCGGCGAGACCGCCACGGTTCCGCCGAAGTGCGTTGCGCGGGAAGCGGAATCGTCTGCGCTGTCGACAGCGATATAGCAATTCCATTGTGGCCGTTCGCCGGCTGCCCGCGCGGCCGGGTCCTGGGGCGTGATCTCGCAGACCTGACGGCCATCGACGAACATGTCCGAGAAGACCACCCCGTCGCCGATGGGGTCGTCACGACGTTCCCAGCCGAACAGGTTGCTGTAGAAGGAAATTGAGCCCTCCTGGTCACTGCTCGACAATTCGGCGAAACAGAAGTCGCCGACCGGATGTGCGGTTCGCTCGATCATGAAGGGAACGGTAGCACCGAGTCTTGACCACCGCACCAGTAAAGGCATATTCTTTAGATGTTATCTCACCGGTTCGGTGAATCTATCGCCACAGCGATCGGGCGACAGCCTGTCAAATCCGATGGAGGACGAGCGTGCCGCGCATCTACCGCAGCAGAGTTGACACCGCAGACTTCGTTCTGGCCGGGCCGGATGCGCCCGATGACGGGGGCACGGAGTTTCACGTCGTGCGTCCCGGACCTGATGGTCGGGATGACTACCACGGGGCCCGTGTCGTGCTCTCGGACTTCCGGAACGGGCCCTATGAGGATCCGGATTACGTCTTTCCGGCTGACGACACCTACATCGTGATCGACGGCGAGATCGTCATGGAGATAGAGGGTTTGGAGCCACAGACCTTGACCGCGGGCGACATCGCATCCTTCGAGAAGGGGACCAAGGCCAAGTACTCGATCCGCGACTTCGTCCGGTGGGTCTGCGTCCGCTGACCCACACCGTCGCCGGTCGCCATGGGTGCGCGACGGACCAGATCTCGAGTCTCCGGAACAGAAGTCTGTGCGCACGGCGGTGCGGCTGCGGAAGTGCCGCACCATTGCCGGGCTGGAAAGGATGAACTGATGACAGAGCGACACTACGATGCGATCGTGGTCGGAGGGGGGATCGCGGGAGCCGTGGCCGCGCGTGACCTGAGAGCGGCAGGCCTGTCCACGGTGCTGCTCGAGGCCAGTGATCGGATCGGCGGCCGCACGTACTCCCGGACCGTTCCCGGCACCGATGTCCTCGCAGAGGTGGGCGGGACATGGATTCATCCCGATCTGCAGCCCTACGTGATGCGGGAGGTCGACAGGTACGGCATACCGACGGTTCCCCAGCAGGACGCGGCGCACACGGTGCTCCTGGTCGCCGGCCAACGCATCACGGTGGACGACACGATCCGTGCCGATGCGGAGACCCTGCGTCGCGCCGCAGACGAATTGATCGGCAGGATCGACCCCGAGGTGCCGTGGCACCGGCAGGACATCGGTGACCTCGACGCCGATCTGGACACCGTGCTCAAGGATGCGGGCGCGGAGAGTCTTTCTCCACCACTGTTGGATCTGCTCCGCGGATATGTCGCCGGCGAGATGGGTTCGGGTGCGGCCTCGATCCTGCAGTTGCTCGGACGCACCGCCGCGGCAGGAGGCGTGAAGGACCGGATCTCCACCGATGCGGACCGGTTCCCGCACGGGATCAACGCCATCGCCGAAACCGTCGTCGCAGATGGTGGATTCGTCACCGAGTTGTCGTCACCGGTCACCGCTGTGACGACGTCGGGCGACGATGTGTCGGTCTGCACCGCGACAGGTGACACCTTCCGCGCCTCGGTCTGCATCGTGGCGGTACCCACCAATGCCGTCCGTGACATCACCTTCGATCCACCGTTGAGTCCGCAGAAGCGCGAGGCTCTGGCGCAGCCGCACATCGGACGTGGCTTCAAGGTCAACATGGTCGTGGAGAACCTCGTCGAGACCGTCGCCTGCCGCGGCTGGGGTGTGCCGTTCCTGGAGGTGCTGTCCGTCGACGACGTCGGCGCGGGCCGACAGCTGCTGACCGCCTTCGGAGCCCACGATCTCACCGACATAGATCTCACGGATCGCACTCAGGTGCTGGCCGCTCTGCACGAGTACCTGCCGGAGGCGCACCTGGTGGCGTTCGATTCGCACGATTGGAACCGCGATCCGAACTACAAGGGCACGTGGCGAACCGACGGTCCCGGCGGTGTGCGGCCATTCCTCGCCGCCATGAGCGAACCGGAGAATCGCATCGTCTTCGCCGGTGCAGATGTTGCCACGTCGATGTGGCAGACCTGGGTGGACGGTGCGATCCACAGCGCCGACCAGGCCGTCCGCTGGGCACTCGGCCGGTCGGATCGAGGTCGGGAATGACGTCTCTACGGGCACCCGCGCATTTCGAGGGGCGTTTTCTGACCGAAGGCGTGCCGGGCTTCGAGGAACGTCGACGACTCACCGATCACCGGTACGACAGCGTCCCGGCGGCGATCGCGGAATGCCTCTCGGTCGCGGATGTGCAGGATGCGGTGAACCTGGCTCGCACAGCCGGCCTACCGGTGGCGGTTCGCAGTGGCGGGCACAGCTTTCGCGGGCTGTCGACGGTCGACGGCGGTCTGGTCATCGATCTCTCGGCGATGCGTGACGTGTATGTCGACCGTGTCGGGCGCACCGCTCGAGTACGCCCGGGCGCGCGTCTGTGGGATGTGGCCAGGGCAACAGCCGGCTTCGGCCTGGCGGCGGTCACCGGTACCCAGAGCACCGTCGGTTTCGGCGGTCTGACCGCGGTGAGCGGCCGTGGGAAGATGTCGCGGCGTCACGGGCACTCGTGCGACAACGTGCTCGCGGTCGAGATGGTGACCGCGACCGGCGAGGTGTTGTCGATCTCGGCCGTGTCGCACCCGGATCTCTTCTGGGCGGTGCGCGGGGCGGGCGACTCGTTCGGCGTGATCACCGCGTTCGAGGTGATGCTGCATCCGATTCCCGAGACGGTGAGCTGCGGTCGATTCTCGTTCGCCGTCAGCGACGTGCCGAGCGTGCTGAAGCGATTGGCGCAGGTCGACACGCAGTTGTCCGAGGACTGCTGCTGGACAGGGCTCTTGATCGCCTTGCCGGGGATGACGACCCAGTTCACGGTCGAATACACCCACCTCGGGTCTCCCGAGCAACGCGAACGTGACGTGGCAATCCTCCAGACGGTGGGACAGCCGATCAAGGATGTCCACACCACGTGCGGCTACCTGGACCTCTTCAACCCCGCCCGGACGCTACCCAGGGACACGGCGGGCGCCGCGCCTGCCTCGGCGTCCTATACGCGCTGTTATCTGGCGGGGTGTGAGCTGCCGACCATCGATGACGAGACCGTCGCGGCAGTTCTGATGGATACGGCGCGCCAGATGGACAGCGCGACGGAGTCCGAGCGCGCCGGGCGCATGGTCCAGATCGACACCCTGGCGTTCGGCGTGAGCCGAGAGGTCGTTCCGCCCAGCGTCTTCCCCAAGCGGCCAGGCTTCTCCCTGCTGTCACAGGTCTATTACACGGACCCGGTCCACGATGCGGCGCAGAAGTCGTTCGCAGACGGCGTCGCGCAACGTTTGATCGACGCGGGCGTGACGCGGGGCGGGATGAACGTCGGACCGCCCAACTGGACGTCGGAAACGCCTCCCGAGGCGTTGCGCGAGTTCTTCGGTGACAATTCGATGAAACGTCTGACCCTCTTGAAGGATCGGTACGATCCCGACGACATGTTCCGTCGGAGTATCGGTATCCGGAAGTCGGGTGGCTGACGTCACCGTCGGCTGCACACGCGGAGATCATCTCGCATGCACGTGATCAAACAATTGCGCCGAGAGCTCTTCGGGATCGCGATCGATGGCAGGCCCGGTCGCCTCGAGGACGTCTTCCCCGCCTGGCACCCTCACGACAGGCTGGGAATCATCGTGGTGGAACCCTTCGGCGCGGTGGGTGCGAGTCATCTGATGCAGCTGGCAATGGTTGCGTATTACGAAGCGCGACAGTCGCGCCGAGACGAACTGGCGCAGTATCCAGAGGTCTACGTCTTTCACGTGAACGGCCGGTTCGGCGATTTCAGTGCGTATGACATGTGGCCGGCACGCAAGGAGGTCTTCGTCTCGGGTGGCCCGCAGCAGGTACTCGACGCACTCAATGATCGCGCCATCACCCGCGTGGCAGTGCCTGATCGCCCGCCGGTGGCGGCGGCTCTCCACGTCAAAGATGTGAACTCGGCGGTCGACCGCATGACGGACGCGTTCCTCTACTCGCCGGTCGGCGACGTGGTCGACGGCGACATCTCCATCTGCGGGAGGGACGGTCGATCCGAGGCGAACGTCACGCTGACCCTGGACCGGGAAACGGTTCTGCGGACAGTCGGTGGGGAGCGGGAAACCGGGCGCCGAGCGGCGGCGGGTGGCCGGGCGACGCCGAGCCCGAAGGAGAACGACGCGGAATGGCTCGCGCGTCGCCGCGCGAGATTGGACGAGGTCGATGCGAGTGTTCGTCTCGCATTGACTCTGCGACGCCGGTCCGCCCAGCGTCGAGGCGCGGTCTGCGAGACCTATCGGCGGGTCGACCTCATGCGAGGGTTGGCCGGACTGCATCGTGCGTGACGCTGATCGCCCGACCTCGGATGACCGGCGGGCGGCGAACTTTGAATGACTTTGATGTATGCCTTTATCGGTGAGCCGATGATCTCGGCCTGCGGTGCGACATCGCGCAGCTCTGCCGACCCTTGAACTCGCATTTCCATGTGCGGACTGGATATTTCGCGGCCAGCGCTACAGCAATGGGAATGACGGGCGCTCCTGATGGCGGTAGTTATTGGACTAAGGTATATTCCACAAGATGAGACGCTGGTTGATCGAGACCGAACCGAGAGCCCTGATTCTCCGGTCGCCGACACAGTATCGGTGGGACTAGGCATGAATCCTGACGTGCGCGCTCTTTTCGCGGGCCCGAACTATGCGCATGTGGCGACGGTCTCCCAGGCCGGAGCTCCACATTCGACGCCGGTGTGGATCGACGTCGAGGGGGACGATCTGGTCTTTCTCAAAGCTGCCGATTCAGTTGCGGCACGGAATCTGCGAGCCGATCCGCGAGTGGCCATATCGATCCACAACACGGACAACCCGTACGAGTGCGCACAGGTCCGCGGACGTGTCCGCGAGATCCGCGACGGGGCGGCTCCGGCGGAGTGGCTTGACCGAGTGGCGGTGAAATACACCGGGGCCCCATACCCGTCGAAGCTGACCGAACCATCGATCCTGGTGGTGGTCGAGATCGGGCGGGGGAGCTACCTCAACTACACCGAGGTGCAGCACAGGCCACCGGTCGACTCCTCGATTGCCGATGGAGCAGCGCAGACCGAGCTTTGACCGACAAGACGACAAAGCCTGGCGAGCAACACAGAACAACACCTGAAGAGAGGCGAACGAACCATGAGCACGGACACCGCTGAGGGCAGAGCAACGTCAGCTGCCGCCAAGGGCAGCTTCCCGACCGGGGTCACGATCGTGACGGGTATTGCGGACGGCGTTCCGTTCGGCACCACCGTCTCGGCTTTCACCGCCCTGGGGGCGAACCACGTCGCGATGTGGGTGCTCGAGGATGCGTCCATTCACGATCGGCTCTATGCCAGCACCGTGATCGGACTGTCGGTGCTCGGTGCCGACCAGAAGGCGCTGGCGGGTCAGTTCGCGACGCATGGGATAGACCGATTCGCGGGCATCGACTGGCAGTCCGGTGCCAATGGTGCGCCGATGCTGCCCGATGTCCTCGCCGCATATGAACTCGACGTGACGGAGCGGCATTCGATCGGTGGTTTCACCCTTTTCTATTCGACAGTGACGTCGGCGCGTGGCCGCGATGGCCATCCGTTGGTGTGGTGGCGATCCGAGTTCTGGAATGGTGGCGGCCTGACGCCCCGCTAGCTCGCGTCGGATGGGTCGATGCCGACTCGATGCTTCAGCCGCCCATGCCGCCGATGATTCGCGGAGTTGTTCTGCGCTGCCTCACCGCACTGTGCTCCGTTGACCCGGTGCTGCGGTTGACCCGGTGCTGCGATTGACGCGGATGGGGTTCGACGGCACAATCCGTATAAGTTTCTAGAATCATATTCTGTCAATCTGGGGCGGTTCGAGACAGAAAGGCGCTTCACCGATGACCGAGGTCGCGCGCCCCGAACAGGAATGCGAGAAGCCCACCGAACGCGACAACTGGTCAGTCGTCGCGTTGGTCAGTCTCGCCGCCGTGATGGCCGGCCTGAGCCTGACCGGCCTGAGCACTGCCCTTCCCGCAGTGGTGCGGTATTTCGGTGCGGGTTCGGCCGCCGCGACGTGGACGGTACTCGGCCCGATCATGACCAGCACCTCGCTGATGCTGGTCTGCGGCAGGATCTCCGATCGCGTCGGGCGGCGCGGGATGTTCCTGCTGTCGATGGCTTTGTTCACGATGACCTCGCTGGCGCAGGGATTCGCGCATTCGATCGAGGTCCTCGTGGGTCTGCGGCTACTGCAGGCCGTTGCCACGGCCATGCTGGTCTCCAACAGCGCGGCCATCGTCGGATCTGTGCTGTCGGCACGATCGCTGGGCCTCGGCATGGGTGTCTACCTGGCATGCTGGACGGGGGCCGAGTTGGTGGGCCCGACCATCGGTGGGCTGATCACCACGGCGTTTGGGTGGCAGTGGGTCTTCTGGGCCAACGTGCCCGCCGCTGCGATCTGTCTGATGGTGGCATTTCCCATCCTGCATCTGCCCCGTGGCCCCGCTCAGAAGCGCTCATTCGACATACCGGGGACCATGCTGTTCGTCGTTGCCATCTGTGGTCTGGTGACTGCACTGTCCGAGGGCAACGGGCGTGGTTGGTCGGACCCGGTTGTCATGTGCGCGGTGGTCGTCTTCGCGGTCGCCGGTGTGTTCTTCGTGGTGTGGGAAAGACGTGCGGAAGACCCGATACTGAACCTCGGGGTGTTCCGCAGCAGGACCTTCTCTCTGGCCAACCTCGCCGGGATGGCCGCGGTCGGGTCGGTGAGCGCGGTCGTGATCGCGTTGTCGCTCTATTTCCAGGTACTCGAAGGGATGTCACCCCTACACGCAGGCATGTCGGTGTTGCCGCTTGCCGTCGGGACGCTCGCCGGCTCGTTGCTCGTCGGGTTCCTCACTCGCCGATGGTGGGCCGACGTCATTGCGATCTGGGCTTGCGGGGCAACCGCTCTGGGCCTGGTAGCGGTGCTGGCAGCCATCGCGACGGATCAGCCCGCTGCTGTCGTCGGCCTGTGCACCTTCATGGTGGGTCTCGGGTCGGGTGCCTTCCTGCCGGCAAATGTGACGATCATCCTCGCCCGAGCAGACCCCGGGCAGCTCGGCTCGCTCAACGCAATCCGACTGACACTGCAGAACATCGCGTACCTGCTGGGTTCGGCCATCGGACTGGTTGCGCTGACGGCCTCGCTCGGTGCAGGTGCCAGAGACGCCTTCTTCGCCGGCGTGCCCCAGGATCGCGGGGGCTCGACCGGCGCTCAGCTGGTTGACGCCTACGTCGGCGGCTTCGGGGTGATGGCCGGTATCTCGGTGTTGGCGTTGATGTTGTCGGTGTTCGCATCTCGAGCCCGGAGGGTGTCCGTCGATCGGTGAAGACCGTGGCCGAGGTTGTCTTGACTGGTCGAACAAAAAGGACTACTAAATAGTAGTTAAAGATCGCGATGTTCGCTCAATCTCATGCCCGACCCGTTCCATGCGGTCCCGGAATGCCGTGGATGAGCCTCGATGCGTAGATGACTTCTCGCGCATCCATGGTGGCCGGCGACCGGGCGCTCAGCATTCGAGCTCCAGGAGGATCAATGCCCATCGTCACAGTCATCGGTCGACGTCCCGCCGGTGGTGCGACGGCCGCGACAATACGAGCCATTGCGGAGGTGGTCGGCGCTGGTCTGGGCTATGAAGCGCGCGACGTCACGACGTTCTGGATCGAACCGGCCGAGCACCTGGAGTACGGTCTCACCCTCGCCGAGCGAACAGACCACACCCACGCCCCAGTGGTGCGCATCGAGTCGGCCCCGAAGGAGCAGGAGGCGGTCGCGGCACTCCTGCATGAAGTCGGGCGTGTCCTCAGCGAGCACATGCATGTCCCCACCACACAGCCCTTCGTCAGTTTCCATCCGCTGTCGTTCGGCCATTTCCTTGTCGAGGGCGAAGTCCCGCCACCCGCGACATGACCGACCTACGGGACTCCACAGAGGAGACATGTCCATTGACCATGCAATCCGATACGTGTACCCGGGCGGACGCACGAGAACTCACCGAAGCTGTTCCGGCACTTGAATACTTCCAGGGCCGGCTCCTCGGTCCGGATGACGAGGACTTCGCCGAACGGCGTCTGCTGGTCGATCGACGGCATGACTGCACGCCGGCGCTCATAGCCGAGTGTGCTTCGGTCGCCGACGTCGGCGACGCACTGCGTTACGCGCGGACCGCGGCGCTGCCGGTCGCGGTGCGCAGCGGCGGACACAGTTTCCGCGGTTTGTCGACAGTGGATGACGGCGTCGTCATCGATGTGTCCCAGCTGCGCGACGTCCATGTCGATGCGGCCCGCCGTACCGCGCGGATCAGGCCGGGAGCCAGGTTGGGCGACATCGCCCGGGCCACTGAGCGTTACGGACTCGCAGCGGTCACCGGGTCGCTGGCAGACGTCGGATTCGGTGGCCTCGCCAGCGTCAGCGGGCGGGGACCGCTGTCTCGCCGGCACGGACACGCATGTGACAACGTGCTGTCCGCAGACCTGATGCTGGCGACAGGTGAGCAGCTGACCGTTTCGGCGACATCCGACCCCGACCTGTTCTGGGCGCTGCGTGGCGCAGGGGACTCATTCGGGGTAATCACCTCGTTCGAGGTTGCGCTGCATCCGATTCCGGAGGTCGTGCACACCGGGTCGTTCACATTCGCTGTCGAGACGCTGCCGCAGGTCGTCGCTCGCCTGGAAGCACGGGACCGGCAGATCTCCGAAGACTGCATGTGGCACGGGCTGCTCATGGCGCCGCCTGGTGGGCAGACCGAGTTCGTGGTCGAGTACACGCACGTCGGCAGCGCAGACCAGTACGAGTTGGACCTCGATCTACTGAGTTCCATCGGTGTGCCCCTCACCCAGCAACACCGGTCGTGCACATACCCCGAGTTGTTCCATCCCGATGACTCGTCCCCGAACACCGGACCAGATGGGCTCGCGGTATCCACCACGTACTCGCGGGCATACCTGGCCGGATGCGAGTTCGACACCATCAGCGCCCCCGGATTGGCGGATATCCTGCTCGATCTGGCCGGCGAGATGGACAAGGCGCCCGATGCCGTACGCAGTGGCCGCATGGTCGAGTTCGGGAGCAAGGCCTTCGGCGTCAGCCGGGAGGTCAGCCCGCCGAGCGTCTACCCCAAGAGCGACGGCTACTCCTTGCTCATCCAGGTCTACTACACAGATGCCGCGCAGGACGATATCCAGAAACGATTCGCCGACACCGGCATCACACGATTGGTCGCGGCGGGATTGACCAGGGGCGGGATGAACCTCACGGCGCCGAACTGGACATCGGAACTGACCACGGAGACCGTCCGGGAGATCTTCGGTGACCACTCTTACCGTCGGTTGCAACAGCTCAAGGCGGTCTGGGACCCGAATGATGTCTTCCGCCGGAGCATCGGTATCCGACCGGCCGGCGGATGAGCATCAGCTTCGCCCCGGAAGCGCGCTGCACGGGGTGCAGAACTCCCGATAAGTGCTTTGCCGAATCCCGTCCGGAATCCAGAGTTTCTTTCTAGAATTATGTTCAGCTACTGGGACCTTCCATCACCGGATCGCGGACGACATGTCACGCGGACGCCGTGGCTGAGCCGGGAACGCCTTGATGCAGTCGGGAACAGCAGCTGGGGGCGGCCCTCGCTACCGAGACGACCGACTCACCGCGAGTGAGCCGGTGGTCGTAGCGACATGAGGGAATCGTTAGGCGCATCGGGAAATCCTTGGCCGCAATGTAATCCACTTCCTGGACCGTTGTTCCACCCCGCTCGACATGCCATCGCCGTTGGCGGATTCACGAAAACTGACACCATCTGGAGAGATCAATGCCCAAGGGACTGAAGTACAAGCATTGTTCCGGGACCCGGCGTGGGAACACGTCGAGGCTCGTGCGTGTGGCGGCGGTCGCGGTGGCGGCGGCATCTGTCGTCACGGCATGCGGCAACAGCAGCGGCGAGACAGCCTCGTCCATGCAGGCGGAACGGTTGCTGACCATGCCCGCCGCACGTGGCGACATCCCGACCTTCACGTGGAATCTGCCGACCGGCGAGCCGGCGACCCTCTATCCGCCGCACACCTACGACTACAGCCCGAACACCGTGAACTCGAGTATGTGTGAGGGCCTGATGCGATTCAAGCCAGACCTCACGATGGAGCCGGCGCTCGCCGAGAGCTATACCAATCCAGATCCGCTGACCTACGTGTTCAAGATCCGCGAGGGGGTGAAGTTCTGGGATGGTGCGCCGCTGACAGCCGAGGACGTGGCTTACAGCCTCGGTCAGAATATCGACCCGAATGTTGCCTCGTACTACGAATTGGCCTACCAGGACGTCAAGAGCATCACGGCCACCGGTCCACTCGAGGTCACCATCAAGATGAAGGTGCCCAGCACGATCTTCCTGCAGTACCTCGCCGGGAATGGAGCGGTCGTATCCGAAGCGTCGTTCGCCCGGGAGAAGGGTACGGCGTACGGGACTGCATCCGGTGGTCTGATGTGCACGGGTCCGTTCAAGTTCACGAAGTGGATTCCCGGGAAAGAGATCGACATGGAGCGAAATCCGGACTACTGGGACCCGGAGTACCGAGCGCACAGCGGATCGGTGCGATTCACCTTCATCACGAACGGCAACACGTTGTCTCGGGCGCTCTCCCAAGGTGAGGTCGACGGCTCGTTCATGATCCCCGCCGCGACGGCGCCATCCTTGCGAGAAGCCTCGAACGGCAAGTTCTTCAGCTCGACGGCGTCATTGTCGTTTGTGCAGCTCGTACCGGCCGGAAAGACAGGGCCGATGGCCGACGTCCGGCTGCGACGGGCACTCAGTATGGCCATCGACCGGGACGCGCTGGTCAAGGCTGTGCTCCCCGGCCTGGCGACTCCGATGAAATGGATGCTGCCGGACGCCGCCATGACGCCGCCGGTGGTCTCCGACGATGTCGCTCGCATCTACCAGGATGGGTTGGATCAAGTCCAATCAGGAAGCCTCGACGAGGCGAAAAAGCTGGTCCAGCAAGCCGGCGTTCCGAACCGGCCGCTGGTCCTGGCCATCGGTGAGGACTCCGACACCGATCGCAGGGTAGCGACGATCATCCAAGCGGCCGCGCGGTCGATCGGTGTGGATCTCGAGATCAGGACTGCTACGCAGGCGGCGATGAACACCATGTTCTACGACGAGAAGTCACGTGCGGGAATCGATCTGCTGTGGGATCTCGACGGTTTCACGAACACGTCTCCGCTCGGCCTGCTACCGGCCTTCGTCGGACCGACCGCCACTGTCAACATGCTCGGCTTCTCGGACCCGGACGTGGATGCGAACCTCGCCAAAGCGGTGGGTACGACCGACCCGGCGGAGCTGGCGCGCAGCGTCACGCCGATCTTCACCAAGATGGCAGACGAGGCCGTCACCATCCCGCTGTTCATGCTGAACTCCAATACGTTCGTGAACAATCGGTTGGCCGGAGCAGCCCTGAGTTCGCCGTATTTCAACGGTGCGCCCTGGGCGGCGGCAATCGGCTCGGCGAAGTGAGTGCGAATTGTCGGGAGTGGCGGGAGAGGCCGCACATCGATGCCCGACGCAATGTGGTCGCAGGTGGATTCTCATTGACATGTGGGCTGACCCACATTAAGGTCTAAACAGTGATCCTTAGTGATCGCATCGAATAGATTCTGGAGCTGGAAACGGTGGCTATGGATACACGGTACGAAGGGCCCGAACCGCTGATCGGGACGAACCTGGATCATGCGGATCTGCTGCGTCACGCAGGAACGCAGGCGCAGCAGCGCGGATTCGATGATGTCTTCATCGTGGACGCGGATTTTCACCACACCGAGCGACGATCGTGGGCGGAGATCCTGGAGTACGTTGAAAGCGATGTGCTGCAGCATTTTCTGAAAGCGGGCGGCCGCGGACAGATGTGGATTCCAGGCCTGCCCGACGGCGGCGTCATCCAGGAGGTCGCCGGTCGTATCCACCCGGCGCAGTCGTGGGCGGATTCGCGCAACGAACTCACCGCTTCGCAGCGTGATGTGCAATTGTGCCGGGAAGCGATGGATTCGATGGGGAGCAACTTCCTGTCGTTCTTCCCCGGCTGGTTGCTCGATCTCGGGACGTTCGGTTACGACCTGGAGGTACCGCTGGCGCGAGCGTGGGCACGCTGGGCGACCGAGCGGGTCCTGCCGGCGGATCCGCGGATCGTGACCTTGCTCCCGCTCCCGCTCGGCAGCCCCGACGAGGCCCTGAAACTCGTAGAAGAGTTCGCGGACAAGCCGGGCGTGCAGGGATTCATGGTGACAAGCCTGCGGTACGACCCGCTCTACACGAAGCCGTATGCGAAGTTGTGGCGCGCGATCGAGGAGCGCGGGAAGCTGCTCGGCTTCCACGCCAGCTTCACGACGCAGGATCGCCCGGTACGTCAGCTGAACAAGTTCATCTCGGTGCACTCGGTAGGGTTCCCGCTCTTCCAGATCATCCAGACGACCAACTGGGTCATCAACGGTATGCCGGAGCGGTACCCGAACCTGAAGATCCTGATGATCGAGGGCGGGCTGGCGTGGGTGCCGTTCCTGATGCAGCGGCTGGATCACGAGTACCTGATGCGCCAGTCGGAGGCGCCGCTGCTCAAACGGCTGCCCAGCGAGTACATGCGTGAGTTCTTCTACACCACGCAGCCGCTGGAGGCGGCGAACCTGGACTATCTGGAGATGACGTTCGACATGATCAACGCCAAGACGCAGGTGTTGTACGCCTCGGACTGGCCGCACTGGGACTGGGATCCGCCGTCACGGATCTGGGATCTGCCGTTCCTGGACGAGGCCGAGAAGCGGAATATTTTGGGGTACAACGCAAGCCGTGTGTTCAATCTGCCGATTCCGGACACCATGACGCAGCCGCCGGCCCCGGATTCTGTCGGTTTGAGCACTAAGGGATAGGTGGGACTGGTGAGCATTGTGAGTCAGCGCACCCGGGTCGGTGTACGCGCCGAGGTTGCCGACAACAAGCGGATCATGGCGCATGTCGACGGTCGGGAGATCGTGGTCTTCGAGCATCGCGGTCGGTTGTACGGCTTCGAGAACTTGTGCCCGCACATGGGTGGACCGGTGTGCGAGGGGAAGCTAGCGCCTCGTGTCGAGGCGGTTCTCGACAGCGACGGGGCGGTCATCGAGGAACGCTTCGACAAGAACGAATGGCGGATCGTGTGCCCCTGGCACGGAGTCGAGTTCAAGATCGAAGACGGCGTGTGTGCCGCCGATCCGAAGTATCGGCTGCGGCGCATCGAGGCGAACTATGACGGTGATGACATCTATGTCAGCTGAGAACAGATCATCCGAGGGCCAGATCCTCGATCCGGTTGCCGTGCAGGATGCGTTGGTTCGCGCGTTGCGGGACTATGCGGCGGTCCTGGAGGACCATCCAGAGCTGCAGCCGTTCCGTGACGAGGATCCGTTGACGCAGACCGAAGCGGCGATCGCGGCATCCAGGTTGCTGGACTGCGCCCAGATCGAGTTCTTCGAACTGGCCATGTTCGACTCCCTTCACACATTGAAAACCCAACGCGGACAATCGAGTCTGTAATCGAGGACGAGTAATGAGCATCGCACAAGCTGGTGTGAGATCCGTGATCGACCGTAACAACCTCTACATCGCCGGGCAGTGGTGCGCTTCTGCCGGTGATGGCACCATCGATGTCATCGATCCGACGACCGAGGAGACGATCGGTACCGTCGCCGAAGGCGATCGGGACGACGTGGACAGAGCGGTGCGGGCCGCCCGCGCAGCATTCGCGGACTGGTCGGCCACTGACGCAGGGCGCCGGGCGGACTACCTGGCGGCGATCGCCGATGGGCTAGAGGCCCGGACCGACGAGCTCGCGTTGCTCATCTCGCGCGAGGTGGGGACGCCGATGAGGCAGTCCATCGGTTCCCAGGTGGGCGGATCGATTCAGCAGTTCCGCGACGCCGCCGAGCTCGTTCGGGACTATGAGTTCGACTCCGACATCGGGGCTGCTGTCGTGGCCCGGGAAGCGATCGGGGTGGTGGGCGCCATCACCCCGTGGAACTTCCCCCTCAGCCAGGTGGCTTTCAAGGTCGCGCCGGCGCTCGCTGCGGGATGCACGATCGTGGTGAAGCCCAGCGAGGTGGCTCCGCTGAGTCTGTACATCCTGGCAGAGGTGTGTACCGATATCGGTCTGCCGGCTGGGGTGTTCAACCTGGTCAGTGGCTACGGACCGGAGATCGGCGAGGCGCTGGCCGGGCACCCGGATGTCGACATGGTCACCTTCACCGGCTCGACCAGGGCCGGGACGCGAGTCAGCGAGCTGGCGAGCAAGACGGTCAAGCGCGTGACACTCGAGTTGGGCGGTAAGTCGCCCAATGTGATCCTCGACGACGCAGACCTGGAGACAGCGGTGCGCGACGGTGTCGCGGATGCCTTCTACAACACCGGGCAGACCTGTAGCGCGTTGACGCGCATGCTGGTGCCCCGTGCGGTGTTGCCCGAGGCGGAACGCATTGCCAAGGAGGCTGTGGAGCAGGTCAACGTCGTGCGGCCGCTCGAGGACGGCGACGGGATCAGCGTGGGCCCGATCGTCACCAGCAGGCAGTACGAGCGTGTCCGGCACTACATCCGCATGGGTGTCGAGGAAGGCGCTCGGCTGCTCATCGGCGGCGCGGACCGGCCCGAGGGCTTTGATCGCGGGTATTTTGTTGCGCCCACGGTGTTTTCGGATGTACAGACGGGCATGTCGATCGCTCAGGAGGAGATCTTCGGCCCGGTGCTGTCAATCCTTCCCTACGACACCGAGGCCGAAGCGATCGAGATCGCAAACGACTCTGTCTACGGGCTCGCCGGCGGCGTGTGGTCGGCGGACGCCCAGCGAGCGGAACGGGTGGCACGCCGGCTGCGGGTCGGCATGGTGCGTATCAACGGCAGCGGCTATGGGACCGGCGTGCCGTTCGGGGGCTATCGGCAATCCGGGAATGGACGTGAGAACGGCGTGTACGGCCTGGAGGAATTCCTCGAGACGAAGGCCTTGCTGGCCGACCGCTGAGTTGTGTCGTCTCCCAATGATGTTTCTGCCGCGTGATCTCGCGAGTCGCGACGATCTGTAGGCACGGGAGACACACCCGAGTTCAATCCACTGGAAACTGCTGCCGGTAGGGCGTCACTCGATGCTCTCCGATGCGGTGAGGAATGCGATCAGATGGTGTCGACCGGTGAGCTCTCAATAGGATTGCGGGCGCGCGCCAGAGCACAACTCGAACCGTTGTCAGCCGATGGCGCAATTGTGCCGGTTCTCGCGGGACTGGTGGGGCGCATCCCACTCGGCACGGCTGGCCTGGTGGTCGTGCTGTTCCTGCGAGCCAGCGGGTTCGGCTATCTGGAGATCGGATCCATCGTCGCGATCAGCACAACGTGCGCCGCGCTGATGGGCCCGGTGCTGGCCCGCATCATCGACAGGTTCGGGCAGACGCCGGTCTTGCTGCCGCTGGCAATCGCATCGCCGGTCGCCTCGTTGCTGATCATCCCGTTCGCCGACCGCCACATGTTCGTGATGACGGCAGTGGTGGCGGCGTTGGGGGCGCCCTCTTCCCTCCTATTCCGGCGTGTGTGCGGACCGCGTGGCCGGCCTTGTTGGGTTCGCAGTCGCTGCGCGAACGTGCGCTGACGCTCGATGCCTTGCTCCAGGAAATCATCTTCCTCGGGGCTCCGCTGATCGTCGTGGCCGCGAACGCCGCCATGGGACCGACCGGCGCGATCTATGTGTCCGCCGCGAGTGGAGGGCTGGGCACACTGGTCTTCGCTCTGTCCAGGGCGGCGCGGTCACGTCGGGGGCAGCGAGTGGGCAGGAAAGGCGGCCAGGTCGCAGGAACCTCTCCGTGGCGACTCAGTTCGGTGCGCACCGTCGCGATCGCCTTCTTCTTCATCGGCGGAGCGTTCAACGCAGTGATGTTGGTGTTCACCGCCCTTGGTGACCACCCTGGGTATCCCGCGGCCATGCCCGGGTACGCGATGGCCGCGCTGTCGGTCGGATCACTCCTCGGTGGTCTGTGGGCCTCTTCGACGCCCGCAGCTCCCGGACGTCTGAGGAACAGACTTCTCTGGGCGCTGTCGATGCATGCGGTGGCTCTGTTTCCCCTCTTGATCCTCGACGGTCAGTGGGTTCTGTTGGTCGCGATGGCAATAGCGGGTCTGCCGGTTGCGCCGGCGTTGGGCAGCGCGTACGCGCTGGTGGGCGAACTCGCCTCGGGGAACTCGCTGACCGAGTCCTTTGCCTGGCTGAGTTCGGCACTCATGGTGGGCAGCGCCGTCGGCGCGGCGGTCGCAGGCATGGCGGTCGACAAGGGGGGACCGGCAGGTGCCGCCGCGGTGACACTCGCACTCGCCGTCGGTGCTGCCCTGACGGTTCTGACCGGATGGCCACACTTGCGCGGCGCGACCGAAGCGGGCGCGGACGGCCTGTAGGGACCGCTCGCAGGAACCTGCAGCGGGTCGTTCAAGGACTATTAGAATGACCTTTAAATGAGTTCTTGCCCAGCCGTCCGATTCTCATCCACACGCGGATCGTCATATCGGCGGCCATATTTGCGCAGCTAGCAGACGCAATTCGCGGCCGAACGATATCACCCGAGGTTTCACTGGACACCTCAGAAGGATCATATTACAATCCATTAATACTGGTGATGCCGATCACTTCGGAGGCGATCCAAGTGTTGGATCACTTCGATTGGCCGATCACTCCGATTGGCACTTCCGCATCGAGTTCGTCGTCAGGTCGGGATTCGGAGCTGTCGTCCAGCCGCAGACTCGACGTCGACAAGGAGGTCGCATGACGACAGCAGTCGAGGCAGAGAGCGCCGAAAACGCAGAGGGTGTCGAGAACGCGGCGGCGGCCTCGGGAAAGAGACGTGGGCCGAAGTCCGGTCATCTCGGTTTCTGGATCTTTCGACGTATCTTGTTGGGTTTCCTGGCCTTGGCAGTTGTCTCGGTGCTCATCTTCTTGGCCACCACGATGCTGCCGGGGGACGCTGCCCAAGCAATCCTGGGCAAGAGCGCCAAACCCCAAGAGCTGGCCGCGTTGCGTGAGCAGTTGGGCCTGACCCGGCCGCCGGTAGAGCAGTATCTGAGTTGGCTGCAAGGCTTCTTCACCGGTGACCTGGGTACGTCGCTCACCTCGCGGCAGCCGGTCAGTAGCATCGTCGTCCCGGCGGCCATCAACTCGGCGGTCCTCATCGGACTCACCCTCCTGGTCTGTGTCCCGCTGGCTCTGGCGATCGGCTGTTATGCGGCCGTGCACCGAAACGGCCGAGTGGATCGCGTGCTGCTGTCGGCCTCGATGATCTTCTCGGTGATCCCGGAGTTCGTCATCGGCATGGTGCTGGTCATTCTCTTCGCCACCGTGGTGTTTCCGATTCTGCCTGCGGTGGCCCTGATTCCGCCCGACCAATTGGCGTTGAACTATGCCGACCAGCTCGTGCTGCCGGTCGCGGCCCTGACCCTGGTCACGCTTCCGTATCTGGTGCTGACCATCCGTTCGGCGCTGTGCGAGGCCCTCGACAGCGATTACATCGTGTTTGCGCGTTTGAAAGGGCTTTCCGAGCGCAGGATCGTCTATCTGCACGCGTTGTCGAACACTTGGGCTCCGCTGCTCCAGGCGGTGGCGCTCACCGTCGCGTGGCTGGCCGGCAGCCTGGTGATCATCGAGTTCTTGTTCAACGTGCCCGGCTTGGGAAGCGCAATGCAGAAATCCGTCACAACGCGTGACCTACCGCTGATCCAGTCGGTGACACTCGTGCTGGCCGCGGTGACGATCGCCGCCAACCTGCTCGCTGATGTACTCACGGTCCTGACCACCCCGCGACTACGCACCGGAGGCCGTCGATGACCACCAGGCTCGATCCGATGACCGCCGAACCCATCGATCCCGTCGAACCGGCGGGTGCTGCGCCGAGGAGAAAGGGTGCACTGCGGCGCGCTTTTCAGAGCTGGGGTACGCGTATCGGCGCCGCGATCACCTTACTGGTGGTGGGAATCGCGGTGATCGGTCCGCTCGTTGCGCCCCACAGTGCCTCAGATCTGGTGGCTTTCCCGCTCTCGGGGCCGGCGCCCGGTACCCCGCTCGGTACCGATTATCTCGGCCACGATGTGTTGTCGTCGGTATTGCATGGCGGCTGGACGGTGGTCTGGATGGCGACGGCCGCGACAGCCATCGGCATGGTCGTAGGGACCCTCATAGGCTTGATCGCCGGATATGCCAAGGGTCGTGTCGACTCGGTGCTGATGTGGTTGATGGACTTGGTCCTGGCCTTTCCTCAGTTCGTGTTGCCGCTCATGGTGATCTCGATGTTGCAGCCGTCGCTCTGGCTCATCGTGTTGCTCGTCGCGCTGTCACACGCACCCCGGGTGGCCCGGTTGGCTCGGGCCACGACGACGCAGGTGTCCACCCGCGAGTACATCGAGGCGAGTGAGGTCTTGGGCGAGCCGCGCTGGCGGATCCTGCTTCAGGAGATCCTGCCGAACATCTCGACGCCACTTCTGGTCGAGGTCGGCGTGCGCATGGCCTGGTCGATCGGCCTGATCGCCAGTATCAGCTTCCTGGGCCTGGGGGTCCAACCGCCTGACGTCGATTGGGGTCTGATGATTCAACAGAACAGAGGTGGGTTGGCGACCCAACCTTGGGCGGTGGTTGTCCCGGTACTACTGATCGCGCTGTTCGCTATTGGCATCAACCTGATGTCCGAAGGCTATTCGCGAGCAATCGCCCGTCGTAATGATTCAGGGGTGGCGGCATGACCGTCATCGACGTTCGGAACCTGCGAATCGAGACCGCACGAACTGGTGTCGACATTGTGGACGGTGTCAGTTTCACCATCGAAGCCGGACAGCTGCTGGGCGTGGTCGGGGAGTCCGGTAGCGGAAAGTCCACGATCGGCAGCGCACTGCTCGGATACTGCCGCGACGGTGCCCGGATCATCGATGGTGAGATACTGGTCGACGGCCGAGACGTTCGGACTATGACCGGTGAGGAGCTCCGGCAACTGCGGGGCAGCACGGTGGCCTATGTGCCACAGGATCCCTCGGCTTCGTTGAATCCGGCGCTGAGAATCGGGCCGCAGCTGAGCGAGACGCTGCGCGCGCATCAACGCCACCACGACAAGGCCGAGATCGCGGACCGGGTCGCCGAGGCCTTGCGGGGCGTCGGCCTGCCGAGCGATGTCGGTTTCCAACGCCGTTACCCGCATCAGCTTTCCGGTGGCCAGCAACAGCGGGTGACCATTGCCATCGCGCTGATCTGTCGACCCAAGGTCGTGGTGATGGACGAGCCGACGACCGGTCTCGATGTGACGACCCAAGCTGGTTTGCTCGAGACGGTGAAGGCGCTGTGCGAGGCGTATGGAATCGCCGGGCTCTACATTTCCCACGACCTGGCCGTTGTGTCAGATATCGCGCACAACGTCCTCGTCTTGTATGCGGGTCGGGTCGCCGAAGTCGGTTCGCGGGATCAGGTTTTCAGCGTTCCAGCCCATCCGTACACTCGACTGTTGCTCCAGGCGATCCCGGACGTGAACGCGCCAACGCGGCTCCGGCCGATCCCCGGCCGCGCACCGGCACCAGGCAGCCGCCCGAGTGGTTGTTTCTTCGCGCCCCGGTGTCCCGATGTGCTGCCAGAATGCGAGTCGGATGAACCTGTCATCCTCGAGTTCGGCGACGGCCACGGCGCCCGGTGCATCCGGGCTGATGCCGAGGCGAGTTCGGTGCGTCCGGCCGTGGAAGCTCGGCAGGAACAGCCGGCGCAAAGCGAGGCTCCGGTCAAGGTCGAGGTGCGCGAGCTCAGCGTGTCATACGCGGAATTGGTTGTGCTGCAGGATGTCTCGATCTCGCTGCGACAGCGTGAATGTGTCGCCTTGGTGGGTGAATCCGGGAGCGGTAAGACCACACTGTCACGTGCGATCATCGGACTCTCGGGCCAACAGACCGGCGACATTCTCGTCGACGGTGACAAGGTGGATCCAGTGGCGCGGCGCAGACCGGGTGACGTCCGCAGAAAGCTGCAGTACGTTTTCCAGAACGCGAACAGCGCACTGAATCCTCGGCGAACCGTCGGTGCCAGCATCGAGGTCCCGCTGCGCGAGTTCACCGACCTGAGTGCGACAGCGCGGCGTACCGCGGTGCGCGAAACGCTCGAGCGCGTCGCGCTTCCGTCATCAGTTTATGATGCCTGGCCGTCGGAACTGTCCGGTGGAGAGCGGCAACGTGCGGCCATTGCGCGTGCACTTGTTTGCGAACCAGACGTACTGATATGCGATGAGATCACCTCGGCGCTGGATGTTTCCGTGCAGGCGACGATCGTGACCTTGCTTCAGGGACTCATCGAGGAACAAGGTCTGTCGATCCTGTTCGTAACCCACGACTTGGCGTTGGTTCGGAGTATCGCTGACCGTGTCTTCGTGCTCAAGCAGGGACGAGTGGTGGATGCCGGTGTGTGCGAGCAACTCTTCGCCGATCCCGCAGCCGACTACACACGGCAGTTGCTCGCCGACACGCCGAGCCTGTGGCAGGCAACCAACAACCCGACAGGTCGTCAGTTCGAGATATCGAGCATCTGATAGCCGTATCGGCGCGACAGCAGATCAATCAACGGCTCTCCATCCGCAGTGAAAGGTCGCCTGACTTGTTTCTGGAACAAAACCTGTTGTCGCGCAGACAACTACTGAGAGGGATGGTGGTCGGCGGCCTCGCAGCGGGATCGATGACGCTGCTGGGCGCCTGCGGGAGCTCGAGTCCGGGCCCGGACACGGCAGGCACCCTGTTTCCCGCCGCTGCTCCCGACGCCGGCAAGCCACGCCGCGGAGGGACGCTTCGAGTGGGCGTGATGGGCAGCGGCGCTTCGGAGTCCATCGACGCGCAGGCCTACTACGGCCCGATCGATGGGACGCGGTTGTATCAGCTCTACGAGCCGTTGATGCAGCTGAAGCCAGATGCCTCCGGATATGAGAACGTGCTGGCCGAATCCGTAGAGCCGAACGCCACCGGTGACGAGTGGACGATCAGGGTCAAGGACGGTGTCGAGTTCCACAACGGCAAGACCCTTGATGCCGAGGACGTCCGGTTCACGTTCGGTCGGATCAAGGACTCGGCTGCCGGTGGATCGGAGCTGTTCAAGTCGCTCATCGACGACAACAGCTACCAGATGCTGGACAAGCGGACTCTGCGGTTCCGCACCCGCCAACCGTACTTTCCGGTCCCGGACATGCTGTACGGCTACACCGCTCGGATCGTCCCAGTCGGTTACGATCCGCGCAAACCTGTTGGGACGGGGCCGTTTCGGTTCGGGAGATTTACCGCGGGCAGGGAGAGTGTGTTCCCGCGTTTCGACAACTACCGGATCGAGGGACGGCCCTATCTCGACGAAATCCGTATCGTGTCGTTCGCGGACACCGACGGACTGGTCAACGCAATGATGAGCGGTCAGATGGACGTCGTCGAAGTTGTCCCGTTGACCGCCGTCAGCCAGCTCCGGAGCAACTCAGCGGTACAGGTCCTGCGGTCCGTGTCACCGGTGCAGTGGGTTCCGATACAGATGCGGATCGATGCCGAGCCGTGGAGCGATGTGCGGGTGCGGGAAGCCATGAAGCTGTTGGTGGACCGGGAGCAGATGGTCAAGCAGGTGTTCGGCGGACTGGGCGACGTGGCCAACGACTACCAGTTGACCTACGAGGCTCTGTACGGCAATCCGGGAATCCCGCAGCGCAGCCTGGATCTCGACAAGGCCAAGTCGCTGCTCAAGGCGGCGGGCCGTGAAGGGTTGCAGGCAGAACTCGTCACTGCACCTTTCGTTCCGGAGGCGATATCGACGGCAGAGGTGTTCGCCACCCAAGCCAAAGCAGCCGGGATCGACGTGCGCGTGCGGCAGCTCGACACCGGTCAGTTCTATTCCGGTGATGCCGGTGGTCGTACGCTCTCGTCGAACTACTGGACAAAGCTGTCCTACTACGCCCAGGCCGACGCGACGCTGGTCCCACGGCCGGGCGAGCCGTTCAACGAGACCCACTTCGTCGACCAGGACTGGTCGCGAGCGTGGTCGGCAGCCCTGAGTTCGCGCGACGAGGCCGCACGGAAAGACGCTGTGCATGAGTGCATGCGGCTGGAATGGGAACGGGGCGGATATATCAACTGGGGGGCCGAGTATGTCTTCGACGCGGTGTCGACCAACCTCTCCGGACTGGGGGAGACCTCGGACGGCGAGCCGATGGGCGGGCACAACTATGTGAAGACCTATTTCATCAAATGATTCGGACACGACCGGCATCATGCGCGGCAACGACGCCGTGGCCTGGCACTTGACACTACCGAGTAAGGACGCAGATGGATCTTTCTCACAAGGCGCTCACACGACGACAGATGTTGCGGGGATTGGCGGTGGCGGGCCTCGCTGCGGGTGCTGTGCCACTGCTCGGCGCGTGCGGCGGTGACCAGACCGGACAGAGCCAACGCTTCGCCAGCGCAGCACCGGCTTCGGGTACCCCGCGTCGAGGCGGATCGTTGAAGGTGGGATTGGTCGGCGGCGGGTCGTCGGAGACGATCGATGCCCAGGTCTACTACAGCCGGATCGATGGGACCCGGTTGGCTCAGCTCTACGAACCGTTGATGCAGTTGAAGCCGGATGCCACCGGGTATGAGAACGTCTTGGCAGAATCCGTGGAGCCGAACGCCACGGGTGACGAGTGGACGATCCGGGTCAAGGACGGGATCGAGTTCCACAACGGCAAAACCCTTGATGCCGAGGATGTCCGGTTCACGTTCGGCCGGATCAAGGCCTCGACCGCAGGCGGTTCGCAGCTGTTCAAGACGCTCATCGACGACAACAGCTACCAGATGCTGGACAAGCGGACTCTGCGGTTTCGCACCCGCCAACCGTTCTTTCCCGTCCCGGACATGCTCAACGACTTCACCGCTCGGGTGGTCCCGGTCGGTTATGACCCACTCAAGCCGGTTGGTACGGGGCCGTTTCGGTTCGGGAGTTTCACCGCGGGCCGGGAGAGTGTGTTCCCGCGTTTCGACAACTACCGGATCGAGGGCCGGCCCTACGTCGACGAGGTCCGCATTCTGTCGTTCCCCGACTCGACCGCCCTCGTCAATTCCATGATGAGTGGTCAAATCGACGCCATCGAGGCCGTCAGTCTGTCCGCGGTTCCCCAGCTTTCACAGAACCCCGAGGTTCTCGTGCTCCGAGGCGTGAACCCCGACCAGTGGATACCGGTCTTCATGCGTGTCGATCTCGAACCGTTCACCGACCCGCGGGTCCGGGAAGCGATGAAGCTGTTGGTCGATCGCGATCAGATGGTCAAGCAGGTGTTCGGTGGCCACGGCGAGATCGAGAACGACTATCAGCTCGTCTACCCGGGTCTGTACGGCGATCCCGGTATTCCACAGCGCAGTCTCGATGTGGACAAGGCCAAATCCTTGCTCAAAGCGGCGGGTCACGAAGGATTCCAGGTCGAGTTGGTCACCGCTCCTTTTGTCGCCGAAGCGATCGGCACGGCGGAAGTGTTTGCCGCGCAGGCCAAGGCGGCCGGCGTCGACGTTCGCGTAAGGCAACTCGACACCGGCCAGTTCTACTCCGGTGACGCTTCCAACCGGAATTTGTCGTCGGACTACTGGACCAGGCTGTCGTACTACGCTCAGGCCGACACGACGTTGGCGCCGCCTCCGGGCGTTCCTTTCAACGAGACCCATTTCGCCGACAAGGACTGGGCGCAGGCGTGGTCTGTCGCGCTGAGCTCGCCGGACGAAGCCAAGCGTCGCCAGGCCGTGCACGACTGCATGCGTCTCGAGTGGGAGCGGGGTGGTTACATCAACTGGGGGGCTCAGTACGTTTTCGACGCCGTATCGACCGATCTCTCCGGTATCGGTGAGACCGCGCAGTCGGCGTCGCTGGGAATGCACAACTTCCGGGACACCTACTTCGTGGCGTGACCCTTGTGGCCGTCGTGCACCGGCTATGCACGACGGCCACGGTCGGCGGCTACTCGGCCCTTGCCCACTCGGGCAGGTTCTCGGCCATCGCGTCGACGATCGCGCGCTGACGGTCCTGTAGGGCCTGGCCCGGAGCCTCGGCGTACCCCTGCAGATACGGGTCGGTCACCACGGACCGAGTCCCTCGGAGCGCTTCGATCACGGCCAACGCGCACATCGGCGCGTACCAACTCGAGTAGCCGCCTTCGTGTACCACAACCAGTTTGGCGCCGGTGTCGGTCGCGAGCGATTTCACCGATGTGGTCAACGATCGGTAGCCGTCGGAGTGCAGCATCATGCGCCCGAGTGGGTCGGCGGCGGATGCGTCGTAGCCGGAGGCGACGAAGATCAACTCCGGGGCGAATCGACGGATCAACGGATCGACCAGGTGAGCCATGGCGTATTCATAAGCACCGGTGCCGCTTCCGGGTGGCAGCGGGATGTTGACGTTGTACCCTTCGCCCGCCCCGCACCCGCGGTCCGATGCCTCGCCGCGGCCTTTGGGATAGGAGTGCTCCTGATGGAACGAGATGGTGAGGACATCGGGGTCTTCGTAGAAGATTGTCTCGGTCCCGTTGCCATGATGGACATCCCAGTCGATGACCGCGATCCGGCGCACGCCGCGCACGGCGCGGGCGTGTTCGACCGCGATCGCGATGTTGTTGAAAATGCAGTAGCCCATTCCCGCGTCGGGCTCGGCATGGTGCCCCGGTGGACGCGACAGTGCATATGCAGTGGCGACTGTACCCGACAGCACGGCGTCGGTGCCGGCGATGGCCGCGCCCGCGGCGCGTCGCGCTATGTCGTATCCGCCGACGGTGAACGGGGTCGATCCGTCTCCGGCATCACCGCCGGTGGTCTGCGACAATGCCTCCACACGATCCAGATAGGCCGTCGTGTGCACGCGCTCCAGCGCCTCCCGCGATGCGACAGGCGCGCGCATCTCGACCAGCTCATCGATGTACTCGCTCGCCATGATCAGATTGTGCACCCGGCGTTTCGGCTCTTCACTGTCCGAACTCTCACCGGGCTGCAACCAACCGCCGCTGGGCAGCGAGCCGGCCCCGCGTCCGGTGTCGTGCCAGAACATGATCTCGTGCCAGATATAGCCGGTGGTCAAGGTGTCTCCTCGTCGCTGGGTGTTGAGTACTAAAGAGTAGTCCTTATCTGGCTGTTGGGGCTCGGCCGACACGGAATGTCATTTGGAGCACGAGCTCTGTTCTGGCAGTGGCTCAAAGCTCGAGCTCATCGACTGTTGCGGTGACGTTCAACAGATCGTCGATTGTCATCACGCAGGGCTGCGGGCAACAGCCCCTGAGGCGCATTCTGGAAGACGACGGGACGCAAGAAGCGGAAGATCGCCTGCGATCCGACCGACGTGGACCATGCCGCCGTGGATGCCGGGTAGGGCCCGCCGTGCTGCTGGGCATCGGTGACGACCACCGAGACGGGGGAGCTGTCGAACACCATGCGTCCGACCCGCCGGCACAGCGCTGTCACGATTCGTGAGACATCGTCGCCGGGGTCGCTGTACACGGTCCCGGTGAGCTGGCCGGCCAGCCGCGAGATGTCTTCCAGTACAGCATCAGTCGAATCGTATCGCCTGATCAGCACGATTGGACCGAAGTACTCCTCGATGGCGCTCGGCATTGCGTCCAACGGACCGTCCCCGACGACATAGACAGCGGGAGAGACGAAATAGCCCACATCCGACGGTGGTGTCGATTCTCCGACCGGAGTTCCGTCACCTGACGACGCCAACTGCTCCATCGCGGCGGTCAGCCGGACCTTCACCGGCTCCGAGAGCAGCGGACACGGTTGCGCCTGCCGTAGGCGGTCGGCGACGGTCTGTACCAGAGCGTCGCCGGCCGTGCCGGCCGGCACGAACAACAGACCGGGCTTGGTGCAGTACTGGCCGGATGCGGCAGTGACGTTGCCGATGATCGTGTCGGCGATGTCTGTTGAGCGCGAGCGCAGCGCTGCCTCGGTGATCACAACGGGATTGAGGGAGCCCATCTCGGCGTAGACCGGGATCGGCACCGGGCGGGCTGCGGCGATGTCCGAGAGCGCGCGGCCGCCTCCCAGGGAGCCGGTGAAACCCACCGCGGTGATCTCCGGCGCTTGGGCGAGCGCCGCCCCCACCTCGAAATCAGCCGCGAGGCAGTAGGAGAAAACGCCGGCGGGGAGCCCGGCCTCAGCGACACATTCGGCGGCGATGACGGCAAGGAGCCGACCCGTTCCGGGATGGGCGGGGTGGCCTTTGATGACCACCGGGCATCCGGCGGCCAAGGCCGATGCGGTGTCGCCGCCGAGAACTCCGAAGGCCAAAGGCATATTGCTGGCGCCAAAAACCGCGACGGGTCCGATGGGTACATTCATCCGGCGCATATCCGGGCGCGGGACCGGTGTGAGGTCCGGGTCCGCGGTGTCGATAACCGCATCGAGGTGACGTCCGGCGCGCACCATTTCCGCGAACATCGACAGCTGACGACTGGTGCGTTCCACCTCTACCGTCAGCCGCTGGAGTGGCAGACCGGTTTCACGGGAGCAGATCTCGATGATCTCGGACGCACGCTGTCGCACCCGATCTGCGATCAGATCGAGGAACCGGGCACGCCGAAGTGTGTCGCCGAACTCTGTGCTCTCGAAAGCCTGCGCCGCGGCCCGCGCCGCCTCCCGCACATCGTCCACACCGCTCGTGGCGAATTCGCCGCACGCCGCGCCGGAGCGCGGATCGAAGGCCGTCACCGTTTTCATGGTCTAAGCATAGCGCCTTTAAAGTCGCCTGCAATGGCGGTCGACAAACTGAGCCGTCGCGCGAGAGCTGGTCCCGGACCGCAAGACGACACTCCGGTGAGCTCAGTCCGGGCGCGTTCCGGCCCGGCGGACGTAGGCGATGGTGGTATCGATGATTCGTTCCGAATGGGCGGTGTCGGCGACGGACTCGGTCGTGATCAGTTCCTGGACCCCGGCGACGACGATGGCCGTCAGCACGGTCGGTAGCATCGCGCTCTCGACATCGTCGTCCTGCATGGCCGAGAGAAGTCCCTGGGTCCGTCGTTGCCATACACGACTGTCCTTGTTGATCAGGATGTCGAAGCCAGGCGGAACGTCGCTGCTCGATGCAAAAAGCCGGGACTCGGCGAGGTTGTCCCGGGTGTACTCGAGGTAGGCACGCGCACCGGCGACGAACAGTTCCACTGGATCGGTGATCCCCTGGGCGCGGGCGTCGTCGGTTGCCGCGTCCGCCACGGCCGTGGTGCGTCGGTCGAAGTCCTCGAACAATGCCACGAAGAGTTCGGCCTTACCGCCGAAGTGGTGGTAGATGCTGCCGACGCTCGATCCCGCGCGCTCGACGACATCGGCGATGCTCGAGCGGGTGAAGCCGACCTCGACGAAGGAGTCGCGTGCGGCGTTCAAGAGAGCGAGTCGAGTCTGCGATGTCCGCTTCCATGTCCAGTCCCTGCGGGACCTGTCATCGGGCTTGGCGCCGGCATCGGGTCGCATGGCAGTCACATCCTGGTCGGTCTGGCACGACGTCTCGACGGCGTCGGCGGCGGAGTTGCATTTGACATTCCATCTTAGGCACAATTGCGTCAGCTAATTCTAGAATTGCGTTCGATCCTCCCGTCGGGCCGCCAGATGAAGGGTTCTGTTCGATGACAGACGTCGCGTCTCCACTCAAGGAGCTGGACGAACTCGAGGATCTCGAGAACCGCGACGCCAGGTACGGCTGGACCATGGTGGCCGTGGTCAGCCTGGCCGCGATCATGGCGGGGCTGAACATGAGCACCCTCACCACGGCGCTTCCCGTGGTGGTCCGCTATTTCGATGCCGGCCCGGCCGCTGCGAGCTGGACGGTTCTGAGCCCGGCGTTGATCAGCACCGCGTTGCTGCTCTTCTGCGGTCGGATCTCAGACCAGTACGGGCGGCGAGCGGTATTCATCGCGGCCATGGGGTTGTACGCCATCACAGCGTTGGCATCCGGTTTCTCCCCGAGCATCGAGGTGCTCATCGTCCTCCGCATCCTGCAGTCCGCAGCGACCGCGATGTTGCTCGCGAACAGCGCTGCGATCATCGGTGCCGCGATGCCGCCTCGCCTTCTCGGGTCCGCGATGGGTCTCTATCTGGCCGCGTGGTCGGGGGCAGAGCTAGTCGGACCCACTGTCGGAGGTCTCATCGCGACAACGGTCGGATGGCGCTGGATCTTCTGGTTCAACGTGCCCATCGGGATCATCTGTGTCGTCGCCGCAGCTCTGCTGCTCCGGCGCGGAGAGAAGACGGTTCGTCGACCTCGTTCCTTGGACATCGTGGGCAACGTGCTGTTCATCGGCACGGTGAGCGGCTTGGTGGCCGGGCTCTCGGAGGCGAACGGACGTGGATGGGGCGATCCACTGGTGTTGGGGGCGTTCGCGATCTTCGTGGTCTGTTTCCCGTTGTTCGTCTGGTACGAGCGGAGGATCGACGACCCACTGCTGGATCTGTCGGTCTTCCGCGACAAGGTCTTCTCACTCGCCAACATCTCGTCGGTTGCCAACGTCAGCTCGGTCGCCGCGGTGGTGGTGGCACTGGCGCTCTACTTCCAGGCCATGTCCGGTATGTCGGCGTTCCACGCGGGCCTCGCAGCTCTCCCGCTTGCCGGCGGGACACTCGTCGGTTCGCTTCTGGTGGGCCTCGTCTTGAGGCGGTGGTGGGCTGATTCGGTCGCCGTATGGGCGGCGGTCGTCAGCACCGTCGGGCTGATCGCACTGACCTTTTCGATCGCAGATCACCAGCCGCCCGCGGTCCTCATGGCGGCCTCATTCGTGGCCGGACTCGGCGGCGGCGCCTTCCTGCCCGCCAACATCACCGTCATCCTCACCGGTGTTCCGGCGTCGCGCATGGGCACGATCAATGCGATCCGGATGACCGCGCAGAACATCGCGTACCTGCTCGGATCGGCTGTCGGATTGGTGGTACTGACCGCCCCGCTGTCCCCTGCGCTCCGAACCGACCTGTTCGCAGGTATGCCGATCGGTCACGACGGTCCAGCCGGGGACGAGGTCGTGACGGCCTATGTCGTCGGGTTCTCAATGATGATTGCGGTCGCCCTGATCGGTGTGTTGCTCGCAGTGGCGACGAGCCGGGCCCGCCGTGCCGCTTGGTCGAGCACCGCTCTCGTCAGATATCAGAAGGAAGGTCGATGAAGGGCAGACGAGTTGAGACATGGCCGCCACCTGGCGAGGCCCCGTGGGCGGTTGCTCCGAATTGCCTTTTGCTGTTGGCGCCGAACGCGACCTGGTGGTCTTATGAGGGCACCAACACCTGGATCGTCGGTTCCGAGTCGACCGGGTCGGACTGCCTTGTAGTCGACCCCGGCTCGGCGGAGGCCGCGCATCTCAGCGCCATCGTGCAGGCGGCCGACGATCATGGTTGGACCATCAAGTGGGTCTCGGTGACGCACGATCACGAAGACCACCTCGACGGGGCCGCTGAGCTCGCGGCGATGACCGGGGCCCGTCTGCTGACTTTCGAGGGCACAGGGGTCGCCGATCCGGTCTTGGACGGCGATCGCATCCCGCTGGGTGATATCGAGGTCGAGGTCATCCACACGCCTGGTCATTCGGACGATTCGATCTCTTTCTCCATCGTCGGCACCGACTGCCTGCTGACCGGCGACACGTTGCTGAACGGTCGTCCGTCGGCCGTGTACGGCCGCCTCGATGACTACATGCGCACGCTGGACGTCCTGCACAGTCTGTCGGCCGGTAGGGATGCGATCTTCCTACCGGGCCACGGCCCGGTGATCGACGAACCGACATCGGCGCTCGCGGATGCGCGGGCTCGGCGACAACACCGGATCGACCAGGTCAAAGAATTGAACCGTCGCGGGATCACGACCGTCGACGAGATCCTCGCCGCGCTATACCCGGGAATCGACGATGAGAAGCGCTTCGACGCGGAGGTCTACGTCCGCTCGATCATCCGGTACGTGGCGGCAGATGCCATCCGCGGCAACTGATCCTGCTTGCTCGTCCGAGCGAGTTCACCCCCACGAGTTCACCCAGACACCAGTTACACCCCACACCAGGAGGTTCACATGACCGAAGCTGTCATTGCGTCATACGCCCGTTCCCCGATCGGACGCGCATTCAAGGGATCGTTGCGGGAGATGCGCCCGGATGACATGGCCGCACAGATGGTCACCGCCGCCCTGGCGAAGGTGCCCGAACTTGCCGTCGGTGACGTGAACGATCTGATCGTCGGAAACGCGGGACCTGCCGGACCGTCCGGCTTCAACATGGGGCGGGTCATCTCGGTGCTCCTGGACCAGGACGGCCTGCCCGGCACGACCGTGAACAGGTATTGCGCGTCGTCGTTGCAGACGACCCGCATGGCCATGCATGCGATCCGCGCCGGCGAAGGCGACGTATACATCTCGGCAGGGGTCGAATCGGTTTCATCGGCGGCGCTCGGCCCAACCGACATTCCGGGCACCGAGAACCCCCTCTTCTCCGAGGCGATGGCGCGCAGTGCCGAGCGCGCGGCTTCCGGCGATAAGTGGGTCGATCCCCGAGTTTCCGGACGTCTGCCGGATGTCTACATCGGAATGGGTCTGACCGCAGAGAACGTCGCCGAACTCGATGGCATCTCCCGCGCCGATCAGGACGCGTGGGCCGAGCGGTCGCAGCGACGGACCAAGGAGGCCATCGAACGCGGGTTCTATGCCCGGGAGATCAGCCCCCTCACCCTCGCCGACGGTTCGGTCGTCGAGGCAGATGACAGCCCACGTCCGTCGACGACGCTCGAGGGTCTGGCCGGCCTGAATCCGGCGTTTCGCGAGAACGGCACGGTCACAGCCGGTAACGCGTGTCCGCTCAACGATGGGGCGGCCGCGGTCGTCGTCATGTCGGACACCAAGGCGGCAGAACTGGGTATCACTCCCTTGGCGCGCATCGTCGCGACGTCGGTGACCGGCCTGTCCCCGGAGATCATGGGGCTCGGACCGGTTGGCGCTGTCGAGGCTGTGCTCGCTTCCGCAGGCCTCTCGGTCGCAGACATCGACCTGTTCGAGATCAACGAGGCGTTTGCCTCTCAGGTGCTCGGGTCGATCCGGCGTCTGAAGATCGACGAGGACCGCGTCAACGTGTCGGGCGGCGCCATTGCCCTCGGACATCCCTTCGGCATGACCGGAGCGAGAATCACCGCGACGTTGCTGAACAACATGGCCGAGCGAGACGCCCGATTCGGCATCGAGACCATGTGTGTCGGTGGCGGGCAGGGCATGGCGATGCTCGTGGAACGGCTCTCCTGACGTGGCGGTCACCTCGGTGTCGGAAGGTGCCGTTCGCGTGGCGCTGCGAGAACGCGACATCGGCGGGTCCGGACACCTCTATCACGCGGTGACCGTCGAACTGCTGGACATCGCGCGGGTTGCGTGGCTGCACCGCTTCGTATCAGCTGATCTGGTCGAGCAGTACGTTGTCGCAAATCTGGACATCACTTACCGGCGTGAGGTCACGCGTGCCGACCGAGAGTTGACGGTCTGTATCCGCGTCCAGCGAATCGGGACGTCGAGCCTCACGCTTCACGAAGAGATGACCAATCCTGATGGGTTGGTCGTGGCAACTTGTCGCACAACGATTGTCGCGTTCATGCCGTACGGCGGTGCCAGTCGTCCGCTGACTCGGGCGGAAATCGCGAGGGCCGAGTCGTTTCGTGCCGATGTGGCCCTTGACACATGAGGCGCCGTACCTAAAACTAATTCTAGAATCGGATTCGGAGGTTCTGGATCAGGGGTGAAGAGGAGTGCACGACAAGAATGAACGAGTTTGAGGGCAAGGTCGCTGTGGTGACCGGAGCCGGCCGGGGGATCGGTGCGGCAACGGCCCGGAAGCTGGCCGGAATGGGCGCAGCGGTGGCGGTGGTCGATCTTGCCGGATCTGCGGTGGCAGAGGACATCTCACGGAACGGTGGCAAAGCGACTTTTGTGGCCTGCGACGTCACGGACCCGTCGGCAGTCGAGTCCATGGTCGAAACGGTCGTGGGTGAGCTGGGTTCGGTGGACATCTTGGTGAACAACGCCGGGATCATTCGCGACGACCTGCTCTTCAAGATGTCGGTGAACGACTGGGATGCGGTGATGAACACGCACCTTCGCGGGAATTTCCTGTGCAGCAAGGCGGTCCAGAGCCACATGGTGGAGCGCAAGTGGGGGCGGATCATCAACCTCAGCAGCACCTCCGCGAAAGGCAGTCGCGGCCAAGCCAATTACGCCGCTGCGAAGGCAGGCATCCAGGGCTTCACGAGGACGCTCGCGATCGAACTCGGCCGCTATGGCATCACTGCGAACGCCGTTGCACCGGGCTTCATCGAGACGGAGATGACCCGCTCGGTGGCAGAACGGACGGGGGTCGACTTCGACGACATGAAGGCGGCCGCCGAGAAGGAGATCGCCGTTCGTCGCGTGGGTCGACCGGAGGACATCGCAAACGTGGTCGCCTTCCTGGCCGGCGACGACGCGTCGTATGTCACCGGGCAGGTCATTTACGTGAGCGGCTCGCCCGACTGAGCGTCGCGGCCGCCACACACACAGACATCATTTCTCGAAAGGAATTGACATGGTTGACTTCTCGTTGAGCTACGAGGAGAAGCAGGTTCGTGACACGATCCGCAGCTTCATCGAAAAAGAGGTAATGCCGCTGGAGCAGGATGTCCTGCGCAACGAGCGCGCAGGCCGGCCCGGCCTCGAGGACGGAGCCATCCGGGAACTGCAGCTCAAGGCGAAGAAGGCCGGCTACTGGGGCATCAACACCCCGGAAGAGTACGGCGGCATCAATCTCGGCCCGGTGATGTCGGCCATCATCGCGATGGAGGTCGGTCGCACCTTCGTGCCCTTCGGCTTCGGCGGCGAGGCCGACAACATTCTGTATGCCTGCAACGAGAAGCAGAAGCAGGAGTACCTACTCCCGACGATCGAGGGTGAACGGCGCTCCTGCTTCGCGATCACCGAGCCCGGCGCGGGCTCGGATGCGCGCAACATCAGGACCCGTGCCATCCGTGACGGATCGGACTGGATCATCCGCGGCGAGAAGATCTTCATCACCAACGGCAACGAGGCCGACTTCGTGATGGTCTTCGCCGTCACCAATCCCGACGCGTCCGCCGGTGAAGGCGTGACCTGCTTCCTCGTGGACCGCGACATGGGCTGGAAGTCCGAACCCATCTCCACCATGGGTGAGTGGGGTCCGGCATCGCTGGTGTTCGAGGACGTGCGGGTCCCCGAGACGAATATTCTCGGAGAGGTCGATCGAGGATTCGAGCTGGCCATGCAGTGGATCGGCGCCGGCCGCTACCTTATCCCGGCCGGGGCGGTCGGTGCCGCGGAGCGTCTGCTGTCGATGGCCATCGAGCAGTCCAAGAACCGTGTCTCCATGGGCCGTCCGATCGCCGACTACCAGGCGATCCAGTGGCAGATCGCGGACTCCTACGTGCAGATCGAATCGGCAAAGTGGCTCACGCTGCTGTCGGCATGGCAGTTGGAGAACGGCATCGACAGCCGCCACAGTGCCTCGGTCGCGAAGCTGACCGGCGCGATCATGGCCAACGAGGTCGTCGACCGGGTGCTGCAGATCCACGGCGGTATGGGTTACACCAAGGAACTGCCGATCGAGCGCTGGTACCGCGAGTTGCGTTTGCTGCGTATCTACGAAGGCACCGACGAGATCCAGCGTCGTACGATCGCCCGCAACCTTCTTCGTGGCTACGCGAAGCTCGGCGAAGTCGGTAGCTGATCATGACGACTGTTGCCGCGTCCCAGCGCAACCGTGTCGAGCCGGACCGAGTGCACTCGCTGTTCCACCCGCGCTCGATCGCGCTCATCGGCGCCACCGACAAGTCCGAGTGGTCTGCCGTGACGTTCTCCAACCTGGTGAGCCGCGGGTTCGACGGAGACGTCCACCTGGTGAACCCACGAGGGAACGTGGTCCACGGCCGTCAGTCGTTCGCGTCCATCGCGGATCTGCCGGACGGAGTTGACCTGGCATACATCATGGTGTCGGTCGCGAATGTGCTCCCGGTGCTGCGCGACCTGGCGTTGCGCGACATCCGTAACGCCGTGATCCTGACCGCAGGCTTCGGCGAAGCCGGCGAGGAGGGACGCAAGCTCGAACGTGAGGTGCACGACTTCGCGACCGAGAGCGGAATGCTCATCCTGGGGCCGAACGGCAACGGGTACGTGAACGCGAGTGACAACATCACCCCGTTCGGTCTCGGCATCCCTGCGACGCTCGAAGCCGGGTCCGTGGGCGTCGTCCTCCAGAGCGGCGGCCTCGCCAGTGCGGTGCTCAAACACATGCACTCGCGAGCCGTGGGCATCAGCGTCCTGGTTTCCATGGGCAACGAACTGATGATGTCACTCAGTGATGTGGTCAGGTATCTCGTCGCCGATCCGGATACCAAGGTGATAGCGCTGTTCGTCGAGTCGATTCGCGATCCGGAGGAGTTCCTGCGCGCGCTGCAGCTTGCCTTCGAGGCCGGCAAGCCGGTCGTCGCGCTGAAGGTCGGCAGCAGTCAGGCGAGTGCACGTGTCGCCATGGCGCACACCGGTTCACTGGTAGGCGATGACGCAGTGGTCGACGCGGTCTTCCGGGCCAACGGCGTCATTCGTGTCCGCGCACTGGAGGACCTCGTCACGACGTCAGACCTTCTCGCGCGGTGCGGTGGGCTCGCCGGTAAGCGGATCGGAGTGGTGACGGCTTCGGGCGGCGCATGTGGGATCATCGCCGACCGTGCCGAAGCCGAGGGGCTCGAGCTACCCGAGTTCACCGAAGAGACCCTTCGGCAGCTCGAACCGATGCTTCCCGATTTCGCGTCGGCGCAGAACCCCGTGGACGTGACCGGATACATCATGGTCCGTCCAGATCTGCTGGCGCATGCGGTGAAAGCGGTCCAGGCCGATCCAGCCATCGATCTGACGGTGCTGCTCTACGACCTGCCGGGGCAGGCCCCTCCGCCGGAGTACGAGGATGCGTGGATCGGGCAGTACCGGATGATGGCAGAGGTCATCAAGTCTTCGCCGAAGCCCGTGCTCACCCTGACCGAGACACTCAACGACATCACCGAGTACGGCCGTGAGGTCGCGAGATCGACCGGTTTCCCACCGGTGTTCGGCGGGATCGAACACACCCTCACGGCGTTGGGCCACGCGGTGCGATGGTCAGAACGCCGGCGAGCTGCGACGAGCAGCCGGACGGACGAGCTCCCCGTCTACGGAGAGCTCGCGGCGCTCGCTCCCGACGAGTCGGTCTGGACCGAACACCGCGCCTCGGAGTTCCTTGCCGCGCAGGGAGTTCCGATGTCCCCCAGCGTTCTCGCGACTTTGGAGGACGAGGCGGTGCAGGCTGCCGAGGGCTTCGGCTATCCGGTCGTGATCAAGATGGCGGCCGACGTCGAGCACAAGAGCGACATCGGCGGAGTCCGGCTGGGCGTGGCGGATGCCGAAGCGGTGCGCCAGACATTCCGCGAGATGGTCGATGCGGGGAATGCTGCGAAGGTGAACATGGACGGGGTCCTCGTCCAGCCCCAGGTGTCCGGCGGGGTGGAACTGCTCATCGGGACCGTCCGTGACCCGATGTGGGGCCCGGTGCTCGCGGTCGGCCTCGGTGGTGTGTGGGTGGAGGTCCTCCGGGACACATCCCTGATACGCCTGCCCGCCACGCCGGATCAGGTGGGGGACGCCCTGCGGTCGCTGCGGGGTTTCCGGCTCCTCGAAGGCCTTCGTGGAACCACGAAGGCAGATCTGGACACGCTGGCTCGCGTGATCGCCGATATAGCTTCTGTTGCTTATCGATTGGGGGACAGGTTGGAGTCGCTCGAGATCAATCCTCTGGTCGTGAACGGAAGTGAGGTGCTCGCCCTGGATGCATTGATCCAGTGGCGATCCGACAACTGAATCTCGACTCGCCCGGATGACACCGTTTCCTCTCGCAGGAGTCCGGGCACACCGGCCGGTATCGGGGGACCCGGCTGAACGCAACACACCACCGTCGGTGCGACCGACGGTGGTGTGTTGTGCCGTTTTCCGGGGAGGCCACGAAACATGTTGATCGACAACAAGTTTAAGGTCGAGACGTGACAAATCGCCTCTTGACTGTGCGGGGTGATCCACCTCATACTGGGCTGGCGTCGGCGCCATGATCCGCCCCGGTCCGGGTGCCGACATCCAGTGTTCGCTCCACGTCGCCGTCGTCGTCGCTCTCGCGGGGTGGCGTGCAACGTTTTCAGTGGGCCCACGTCCGGACGATGGATCGTTCCGGACATCGAGCGGGACCCACCCCGATGAAAGGGATCAGATGAAGCAGTCCACCCTCCGTGCCGTGCGCAGGCGGCTCGGCGTGAGCGCGCTGGCAGTGGCAACCGTTGCCGGCCTTGCGATGTCGGCCGACGCATCCGCCTCTGCAGCGTCATTGCCGAACGGCTACAAGAAGACCGTCGGTATCGATGGGCAGGTTGTGCAGGTCTGGCGCACCGGCGAATCCGCTAGTCCGGCAATGTCGATGGCGGCCAACGGTGCTGGTCGTTCGGCGGTGGTCAGTGGAACGTTCAGCACCCAGGTGAGCAAAGGTTCGGGCAATCTGTCGGTCGGCTACCTCGTCGGTTGCCAGGTGGACATCACCGGGTTCTCCGGTGGACTGTCCGGCAGCATCGCTCCGGCCGGCCCGACGGTCAGTGGGTCGCTGACCGTGCCGCTGAATCCCGGTCAGGTCAAGTATGTTCCGCTGTTCGACAAAGACTTCTACCTCGGCGCCAGCGTCCAGT
Organism: Gordonia sp. SID5947; assembly: GCF_009862785.1. Classification (NCBI taxonomy): domain Bacteria; kingdom Bacillati; phylum Actinomycetota; class Actinomycetes; order Mycobacteriales; family Gordoniaceae; genus Gordonia; species Gordonia sp. SID5947. Next base: position 3,857,931 of record NZ_WWHU01000001.1, read on the forward strand.
GGGACCGACAGGAGATCGATGTCCAGCAGTGCGGTGGGTATGCGTCGGCACGCTCGGTTGCCGTGGTGTTCGCCGCCGAGGACCTCGACACCGCCAACGGTACTGCCAGCGGCAAGAGTGGCCTGGTCCAGTCCTACCTCTACGGCAAGCCTTTCAGTCTCAACTGACGTACTCGGCGTTCCCCTGAACTTCACGGCCTGCCGGCCGGATCACACATCTTGCAAAGGACAACAATGAACAAGAACATCAAGCGGGCGGCGGTGGCAATCGCGGTCGGCGTCACGGCGATGGGAACCCAGGTGATGGTGTCGCCGTCTGCCGAGGCGATGCGGCTGCCCGGTGGATTTGCCCAGAAGACTTTTGTGGACGGCTCTCATGTCAAGGTCCACCTGTACGACGAGTCCGCCACCATCCAACGTCCGGTCACCAATGTGCCCACGAGCCGCGAGGTCTGGGTCTCCGGAAAGATCAAGGTGTCGACCAGTGGGCCGGCCAAGGGAGCCTCGGTGAAGGGCGGCTACGTCGTCGGGTGTCAGGTCTTCTTCGGCGCGGGGGCCGAGGGCGGCGTCGGCGCGGGGCCTTACACGGATGAGACCGGGGCAACGCAGCAGCTGCAGCCCGATGGGTCGGCGGGCGGCGGGTTCCAGCTTGCGCCCGGTGAGGCGTTCTACGCCCCGATCGTCGACACCACGTCCGGCACGAACACGGCGTATGACAAGTACCGCATCAACGATTTCACCTTCAGTGGCAGGACCGGCGGTGTCGCGTACAGCCAGCAGACATTCAACGTCGACGGGTGTGCCGGATACGCGCAGGCCCGCGCCAGGATGACCGTTCAGGTCGATACCGACACGGTCAAGGGTCAGGTGACCATCTGGGGTAAGCCGTTCTCTCTCGGTTGATCTGACTGCTCCACCGGACAGAGGTCCGCGGTCGCTGTGCAAGCCGGCGGCCGTGGACCTCTTGTCAGGCAGCCGCAGGCGCCACGCCCGTCGTCAGCGACCGGTGCCGCCACGCATCCACGGCGGCGGGGATCGCATGCGCCGTGGCCTTGAGAAATGAAGCGACTGACGATATCCGATGTCGGAGGTTGTGTGGTGTAGTTCCTTCGACGAGTGCCGCGGTAGTGAACTGGGCCAGTTTCACAAACGGCTTCATCTCGCGCTCGTACCGGTGCAGTCCACGGCCGAGGTCTGCGGATCGGGTCAGTTGTGTCGTGAGCAACTGGGCGCCCAGCAATCCGGCATGGGCACCTAGTCCGGACAAGGGATCGACACAATGCGCGGCATCCCCGACGAGTACCACCCGACCGTTGTGCCAACGCGGCGCGCGCACCTGGGCGAAGCGCGTGAGGCGAATCGTCTCGGCGTCCGCCTCGACCGCAGCGTCGGCGAGATGTGCGAAGTCTGGTCCGTGTTGTCGCAGCAGGGCCACCGCACCATGACGTAGGACCTCCACGTCAGGCCGACTGCTTCCGGTGAACGTGGAGGCCACCACCAGTGAGCGGTCGGCGTTTGGGTACGGAAAAACTTGAGCGACATACTCGTTGCCCGTCAAGACCGCGGCATCGCCGTGGTCGCTGAGGCCCGGGACATCGATCCAGACGTTGGTTCTCCCGTTCTCGTACACCAGCCGATCGTCCGGGCCCAGGATCTGGCGTCGGACCGTTGATCGCAGTCCGTCAGCGCCGACCAGCAGGTCGAAGTCCTCGTTGCCTCCGTCGCGGAACCGGGCTGTCACGTGGTCGGCATCCTGCTCGATCCCGACGAGCTCGCGACCGAGCTGTAGGGGCACACGTTCCGCGGTGTGTCGGAGAACAGCGCCGACGAGGTCGCTTCTCCGGGCCAATCTGAAACCAGGGGTGCGTAGTTCGAATCTCGGTTGGCGGGGACCTCGGACCGACACCTGCGGCGCCGGTACGCTCATGCTGTCGACCATCGCCCCGGCCCCCATCTCGGTGAGGAGCGACTGCGCAGTACGGTCGAGTTGGATCAGGTAGCCACCGCTGGGTATGGCCGGTGCTCCGTCGACGAGAACCACCTCGTGGCCCATGTCATTGAGCCAGTATGCAGATGCGCTGCCTGCGATTCCGCCGCCGACCACCAATATTTTCATCCTGAACCTCTCGACTCGCTTTTGAACTATACTAACAGTATAGTTATAGATACGATTGGCGCGCCAGAAGATGTGATGCACCCCTCCTGGAGGGGACGAAGCCAACGACGCCCGCAGGGCATGTGAAGAGAGTGAGTCGGATGCGCCCCAGCAAGCGGGAGATGATCGTCGACCAGGCGCTGCGGGTGATCGGTGAGCAGGGGGTCGGAGCGCTCACCTACGAGATGATCGCCGAGCAGGCAGCTTTGACAAAAGCCGGCATTGTGTACCATTTTCCGACCAAAGACGAGCTGCTGGCTGCGGTCGTCGACAAGGTGACCCGTGAATGGGACGAGGAAGCCTCTGGATACTTGACCGACTCGTTCGAGGAATCGTCGTCTGCCGAACGCGTGACGGCCTATCTGCAGACATTGCTCAGCGGGAAGAGGACATCGTCGGAGCTCGTGCTCGCAGCCGAGACCATGGCGGGCGAGTCGAGGCATCCGGCGTGGGAACATCTGCGGTCCAGGTGGGTCTCCGACGAGGCGACAACCGTATGGGAGCAGGTGGCGATCCTGGCCGCAGTCGGCCTGTGGTTCAGCGATGCCACCGAATACCTCACACTGTCGGAATCGACACGCGCCGAGGTCCGTGCCGCGGTTCGGCACCTTCCGCGCATGTCATGATGGACCGGCTGCGGAGGTAGAACAGACCATCGAGACGGTCTCAGGGAGTCCGGCCGTAATCGATGAGCGCAGTCAGCGCGGCGGAGAGTTCGTCGACGGTCATCGGGGGTTCGTAGAACAGGGCGTGCACCGAGGCGCCGTCGATGTATGCAGTGATGGCGCGTGCGGAACGCTCGCCGACGAACGGCGTGAGCAGCTCGACCAATCCATCAGACCAGCGACGGGCGAGTGGACGAATTGCAGGATCCACCATGGCTGCCGACAACAATGCCATGTCGGCGCGGAGGAGTCTGGGAGTCGAGAGGTAGTCGTGCAACGCTTCGGCGAAGGCATCGGGCGAGGCGCCGTTGTCGGTCAAGCTCTGCGCGATTGCGGCGAGCGCTTCGTCGATGTCGTCGGCCAGGTGACCGAGAGCCGCCTGACGGAGATCATCCAGAGTGGCGAAGTACTGTGTCGTCGACCCGACGGCGACTCCTGCACGTTTCGCCACGAGCCGATGAGTCAGACCACCCGAACCTATCTCGGTGATCAGCGTGGCCGCGGCCTCGATGATGTCGCGCCGACGGGCTTCCGGGTCGCGACGTCGACGCGGACTCTCTCCCGTCACCGTCACCGGATGATTCCCGAGGCCCGACTCGTACACTGCATGCGTACAAATGTACTTTCACCGGCTGGCTCAGGGCCGGTCGGTCTCAGAGATTTCAGCGGAGGCCATCGGGCCGCGAAGCCGCCCGTACACGGCCGCCAGATCTGCATCGGTTCCGAAATCTTCCATGGCGGAGCCGAGTTGGCGGGCGGCCGCACCGACAGCCAGCGCGTCGACGCCGGCTGCCGTCATGGCAGTGTGTACGCCCTGAATTCCGGCATGGTAGACGTCGAGCGCTGCGAGTCTGGCGGAATAGTCGCTGTCACCGACGCTCGCCGCCAGTGATTCGAGCATCTGCGCGATTGTCGGAAAGCCCAGTGCGAAGCCTGCAATCGTGTCTTTCGCAGGGATGCCGTGACTGGCTGCGTACGCCGCGGCCTCCATTGCGGCAACGAGCAACGGGGTGCTGAAGGCCAGTCCGATATGGTCCATCACGCACGCCCAGCCGGGCTCTGAACCCCAGTACTGGGTGTCGCCGGACATCCCGGCGAGCAACTCACCGTGTCGGTCCCACGCGGACTCCGACCCGGAGTACTGGATACTGCCTTCCGGGGTGCCGATCTGGTTCGGGTAGTTCAGGATCACGCCGTCGAGGTACTCCCCGCCGAGTTTCTCGACCACGCCGGCGAGCCGTACGGCCTCCTCCGGTGCGCCTGTCGAGAAGTTGACCACGGCTCGGCCGACCAGGGAATCCTGCGGGAGAAGGGCGGCCACGGTGTCATAACCGACCAGGACAGTGATGACGATCGGACTCGACGCGATCGCGTCCAGTGCGGTGTCTGCCCTGACGGCGCCCTGCGCGACGAGATCGTCGGTCTTCGACCCGGTCCGGTTCCATACCGTCACCGTTGACCCGGAAGCCAGCAGATGAGAGGCGATCGCCGCTCCCATCCTGCCCATACCCAGCACAGCGACGTCGGTCATCAACTTCTCCGTTCTCGTGGTCGTCGACGGTCCCCGTGTTCGGTTCCAGAAGGGCTGAGACGACATGAATTGTGATTGGTGACAGGAGCTACCGAAAGTTCTCGGCGCTCGAGAGTTGCCGCGGGCCAGTGCTTTCCATACGATTGGCGGCCTTCCGATTGCAATGGAGACCGGCCGGGTCGTGCCACAACCGCGGTATGGCCGGTTACGACCAACTGGTCGAAAAAATGGACACCCATCCCGCCAGCACCGCAGAGGGCGACAATCTTCACTGAACCTCCGGAGTTGAATCGGGATCAGGCGACGTGACGTCTTCGTCTACCGAATCGGTTGTGAACCCATCGGCCCACGAGGAGCCCTTGCCGCGAGCAGAACGATATTCTAGAATTGGTTCAACGGCAACCCTCACTCGCGTGTGCACAAGAAGCTCGGCCGCCAGTTTGATCGAATGTTCGTTTTGCTACCGGACTGGGTCGGAGACATGCCCAGTGAACGCGAGTGTCGTCGTGCAATCCATGCCGGAGGCGCGTCTGGATCGACTTCCCGACCTCGGATGAAAAGAGATGAGACCCATGCTGCTCGAGAACAAAGTTGCTCTGGTGACCGGCGGTGCGCGCGGACAGGGCGCCTCCCATGCTCGGCACCTCGCCGATGAGGGTGCACGAGTCATCGTCACCGACGTCCTCGACGACGAGGGCAAGGCGACTGCTGAGAAGATCGTCGATGGAGGTGGGCTCGCGGAGTACGTCCGTCTGGACGTCCGCGACACGGCTCAGTGGGCGAGCGTGACCGAGGACATCGCCGTGCGGTGGGGAGCCATCGACGTACTGGTCAACAACGCGGGAATCTGCGAGTTGTCGACCGTCGAGGAGACGTCGGATGAGGAGTGGCACGACGTCCTCGACACCAACGCGGGCGGCGTCTTTCGCGGGTGTCGGGCCGTTGTCCCGATCATGAAGCGAAACGGCGGCGGCACCATCGTGAACACCGCTTCGGTCCAGGCGATCAGGGGTACGTTCGGCTACCTTGCGTACCAGACGAGCAAGGCGGCCGTACTGGGTATCACTCGGTCCGTCGCCCTGACCCATTCGTATGACAACATCCGTGTCAACGCAATCGCACCGTCAGTGGTCGACACCGCGATGTTCGAAAAAGAGATGGAACACTTCAAGCAGAATGAGCTGTTCAGCTTCGACGACTGGCTCAGTGCCCAGCCGATCAGCCGAATCGCCAAACCGGAAGAGGTCTCCAAGATGGTGATTTTCCTGGCCAGCGATCTGTCGTCGTATTCCACGGGCGGGATCTTCACAGTGGACGGCGGGCTCCTGGCGGGCTGACCGGGGTGACGTGACGTCCGAGGTCGACTGGGCACAGACTGCAACTGCAGGCCGAGCGATGTTCTCGCTCGGCCTGCAGTCTGCGCTTCGCCCCCCAGGCGTCCACGGGTACGTGATCCGTAATACGAACCGACGGACGGCCGGCTGAGCACAGCCGTCCGGTCGACGGTTCGAACGACGCAGTCCCGATTGCAACCGCACCAGTATTCAAGAACCTGCCCGTAGTCGCCATACAGCCTCGGGTTCGACACAGTGGAGGAAGAATCTGTGAAGTTGGCTGGTCCAGTGAGCCGCCGCTCGCACTTCAATGTCATGACCGAGTGCAGCGTCCTTCCCGGCTGCGAAACTGAGGTGCTCGGACATCTCGCGGAGCTGGCCTTGGCCACCCGAATTGAGCCGGGCAGCATTGGATACGACTACTTCCAGAGTGTCGAGAATCCGCGCCATATCCTGATCGTCGAACGATACGTAACCGAGGCCGACTTCAGCGTCCATTTGGCGTCCGCGCACTTCGCTGTCCTCGGCAAGGCGCTGATCAATCCGCTCCTGGCCGATCGCAAGGTGCTCACCTTCAAAGGTGACGGACCGACGCGCTGACTCCGGTCTCGCGAATCACCACGCCCGTCACCGACAACCATCGGATCGCCGATCAGTCTGCAGGGCAATGTGAGTGGCAGGTCCCAATAGCGGGCCAGGCGGTTCCAGAGGCAGTTCCTGCATGGCGGGGTGTACCCAGCAGTGTAGCGGCCTGGTCCGGTAGCCCAGTGCTGATCGTCGGTGTCGGTGGTTTGAAGTCGCCGACAGCGGCGCGAGCCTCGAGTAGCGACTCTTGTCTCCCGTAGCGCGTCTTTCTCGAAGCCCCGTCCCATGCACGGACGGACGCTATCGGTCAGAAGATGGCGCCCGTAGGCAGGCCGGTGCCACGAAGATTGGGGAGTCTCGTTGAGAGTGAGGATGATTCGACCGCTGGCACTTCCTCCGATACGCGTGATGGACGTGTACAACGGGTAGAAGAAGCCGGACTGTTCCCATGGAAGTTTGAGCACCGCGGCCGTGTACCGGGCGATCACGCCACGGTGGCAGAACACCGCGACCACCTGCTTGGGATGACGGGCGACCATGGCGTCGATCGCGGTGACGATGCGTTCGTGAAAAGTGTCGAGGGGCTCGTAACAGTCGGGCCACTCCGTGGCCCGAGATCGGCTCGGTCTGCAAGTATTCCGCGAGCCGTTCGGCCTGCTCGTGCCCACGAGGGTCGAGGTCGGGATCTGCATAGCCTTCTCCGGCGGCGAAGCGCACGGGAAGACCGTGTCTGGTCAGGATACGTTCGGTCAGTGCTGGACTCTCATTTCCGCCGGCCGGCGATGTAGCTGGACGTGGTGAGCAGGGATTCGTATCGCGTTTCACAACCAACGCCACTGCATGAACGAACATTCGTGATAATATCGCCGCCTATGGTGTCCCTCCTCGATCTCGGCCCTGACCAGCTGTTGACCACGACCCGCTCGGTGCGGAAGCGCTTGGACCTCGAGCGTCCGGTTCCGTTGGAATTGGTCGAGGAAGCGTTGACGGTCGCGCTGCAGGCCCCGTCGGGTAGCAACTTGCAGAGTTGGCACTGGATCGTTCTCACCGACGAGGATACGAAAAGGCGTGTGGCCGAGTTGTACTCACGCTCCTACGAACTGTATTCGGCCAACCGGGAGCGGGTTGACGAAACGGCTCGTCGCGTAGGAGCGAGTTCGCAGTATCTCGCAGATACGATGGCCGAGGTCCCTGTCCTGGTGATCGGCGCGATCGACATCGGCGGTGAACTCCCTGCGGGCAATCAGAGCAGTATCTGGGGTTCGCTACTGCCCGGCGCCTGGAGTCTCGCGTTGGCCCTGCGCGCACGTGGTCTCGGATCAGCCTGGACCACACTGCATCTGGCCTACGAGCGAGAGATCTCACAGTTGCTCGGCATTCCTGACGGTGTGCACCAGGGCGTACTGATGCCTGTCGCGTACACGAAGGGGACCGACTTCAGGCCGGCGGGACGCAGGCCACTGGCGGACGTGTTGCATCATAACCGCTGGTGACCAACGAGGCGCCCGGCAACTCGCGGGGCGGGTGTAGTCGGGGCGAGTCGGATCCACCCGGCGGAGTTCGTATTCAAGGGTTTCTGGTCGAGAGGGCGAGGCTACAACAATGGCGACGATGGACACTCCGGAGATGCAGAACCTCCTGCATGAACCACACGTGGCGGTGCTGGCAATCGAGCGCGCCACGAAACCGCCGCTGATGGTACCGATGTGGTACGGCGTCGAGCAGAGTGGCAACATCTTCTTCTGTACCGAGGAAGAGACACTCAAGACCCGACTGATCCGGCGGACCGGGCGGGTGTCGTTCCTGGTTCAGCGAACGACCATGCCATACAGCTACGTCGGCATCGAGGGGGCGGTCACGGAGCGCCCCGCTTCAGCAGACGATGTCCGGTCGGTCTCTGCGCGCTACCTCGACCCGGCGACCCTCGACGCGTACGTTTCGACTGTCAATATCGGGCGTACCATCCGGTTTGATCTCACGCCGACGAAGGTCAGGGCCGTCGACCTCTCGAGTTGACTGCCGGTCGGTTCTGATGTGGACGGACCGGCCGGCCTCGGCTATGCCGAACTTCGAGAGTGTGGTCAGGTCAACAACTCCGGTTGATCCGCGACGATCCATTCCAGAAGCGGGTTGAACTGTAGCTCGCCGGTCGATTCCAGGCCCACCTGCTCGTAGGTCAGCTTGGCGGTGATCGGGTCGATGAGTACCGGGTCGCCCGCCGCCATCGCCAAGAGCTGCGCCTGGCACGAGCGCTCCATCGTGATGAACCACCATGCTGCCGATTCCACGGTACGTCCGACGGTGAGCAATCCGTGGTTCGCCAGGACCACGGCTTTTCGCGCGCCGAGAGTTTCGGCGATACGACGACCCTCACCGGTCTCGTGCACGACACCCGTGCAGTCGTTGAACACCGCGTGGTCCTGGAAGAACGCGCAGGCGTCCTGTGTCAACGGCAGTAATTCGACGCGCAACGCGGACAGCGCTTTTCCATGGACGGAATGCGAATGACTCGCAGCGACGACATCGGGTCTGGCGGCGTGGATCTGGGAGTGGATGGCAAATGCCGCTCGATTGACGGGACGATCGCCCTGTACGACTTCACCGTCATGGTCGACGAGGATGAGGTCGCTCACGGTGATGCGACTGAAGTGCATACCGAACGGATTGACCCAGAAGCAGTCGCGGCGCAGCGGATCGCGAGCAGTGATGTGGCCGGCGACTCCTTCGCTGAATCCGAAACGCCCGAAGATCCGGAAGGACGCGGCCAGAATCTGTTTGCGGTGCAGGCGTTCCCGCTCGAGGTCGTTCTGCGAACCGTCGACGAGAACGCTTCCCATGGCATCGCTCCTGTGCTTGGTGACGAGGACCTCGACCGATTCTGCGCGGTCGATGTTGCGTGAGTCACTGAACTACAAGTATGTTAACGAACGAACGCATTGTTATAGCGTTTTCACCCATCGAAAGGGCTGGAGCCAAGTGACAAGTCTCGTGATCGACCCCACCGTCGTCGACATGCACCCGTACCCGGTAGAGCCCGAGCGGATCACTCCCGGCACCGAGGCGACTGCGAATGTGCTCTGGGATCGCGAGGGAGGCAACGAGCTCGGTGCTGTGTGGCAGATGACACCCGGCGTGCTCGAGGGTGTGAAGGCCGAGGAGACCTTCATCGTCATCAGCGGTCGGGCGACCATCGAGTTCGAGGACGGACGCGTCAGCGAGATCGGGCCCGGATCGGTCGGCGTCTTCTTCGAGAAGGATTCCACCCGCTGGACCGTCCACGAGACGCTGCGAAAGATCATCGTCCGGCCGGCGCGGTAACGACTGACCCGTCCGCGGGCTCGAGGAGAATTCAGATGACGTACGACTTACGGGTTGACATGCCGGCCAGCTTCGGACCGTCGGCGATGCCTGCTGTGAGCCGGGGTGGCACCGGGTGGGTTGCGGGGGTGTCGTTCGAGACCGAACGTGAGGCGCTCGCAGACCTACTGCCGCCCTTCTACGAACTCACCGAGACCCCGACAGTGCAACTCAGTTACGCGCGGTTGGACGAGGTCGACTGGCTCGGTGGCCGCAGTTACAGCCTGCTCGCCGTCAATATCCCTGTCGTCTATCGAGGCGAGCAGCAGACGATTGCGGGTCCTTTCGCGTCGGTCGTCTGGGAGGACGACTGTCATTCGATCATCGCCGGTCGGGACTACCTTGGAATTCCCAAGCTCTATGCCGACATCCCAGAGGTGGCGGTGGGGGAGTCGGCGTTCCGGGTGAGCTGCTCGCTGTATGGAACCGAGTTGCTCGGCATCACCTTCTCCGACATGGAACCCATGGCGCAGGAGGTCGTCGACTACGCAAGCGCGGAGTCCTCGACCTGGCATTGGCTGGGATGGAAGCATGTTCCCGGAACACCGCTGGAAGGGGCGGTTGCCGAACCGGATGCGAGCTACCCGACGATCGTCACGCAGGGCAACACCTACGACCAGGGGTGGCGAGGTTCAGCTGACATCGCCTTCAACGCGGACAGCGTCGGCATCCCGATCTCGGGACGGATCGCGAATCGCCTCGCGCAGCTTCCGATCCTCCGGGTCGACAGTGCGATGGCATTTCATGTGATCGACCGGTACCTCGATCGCAGTGCAACCCGCCGCCTGGAGTAATCGCGTTGGCGACTCCGCGCTGAGGTTCACGTAGGGCTGACGAGATCCGCCCGGGTGAGGCGGCGACTCGAGAAGATCGAGTCGCCGCCTCGTTCGATTGTGTACGGCGTCAGCCCCGCGGACAGCGTGGCTGGCCGGCTATTTCAGCTCGGCAAGATAGTCCAGGTCGTCGGCGACGCCGCCTTGCTTCTGTGGGGCCTCGAGTTGGGTGATGGCGACGTACCCGGCCCGCATGGCTCCGAAGTCGGTTGCAGGGTCGTCGGCCGTACCTGCGCATGAGGGGACTGCCTCGAACTGACCGGGGGTGGTCTCCACATAGTCGACCTGGGCCGGGTCCACGTCGGCCGCGGTCAGTTTGGTTCCCTTGGCTTTACCCGCCGGGTACGTGACGTTCAACCCAACACCCGCCGGGAGCAGAGGACCTTCGCCATCGCGGTGACTGGCGATCGCAGCCACCAGCTCGCTGGTGTACGAGGCTGTTTCGGTGAAATCCAGGGGGGGTGCCGTTGTCTCGGGATCGCATTCGGCCGGGTCCTCGGTGCTGATCGCAATCGCCGGAACACCCTGCTCGAGTGCTTCGATCGCCGCATTGACCGTGCCCGAATTGTTCGCGGCGCCACCGGTGTTGATGCCGTGATTGGCGCCGGACACGACGAGGTCTGGTGCCTTGCCTTTGAACAGATGTGACAGTCCGAAGTGCACACTGTCGGACGGGGTGCCCCCCGCGGATTGGCCTCACTGGGGCCTACAGCCCAGACGTCGGCCCCGGCGTACTCGGGGTGTGTGGCGAGGTCGGGCCGGACCACGCCGACCGGCCCCCAGAATGTCTTCAGCCCCCCGACCCCGGACTGGTTGACGGCTGGGGCGGAGACGGTGACGGTATGTCCTTCTGCGCGCAGAGCGGCATAGACTGCGCGGATGCCGTCGGCATCCCATCCATCGTCGTTCGTGAGCAGGATGTTGAGGCCGGTCGTCGGCGCCGCGGAGTCGCGTGCGGGTGAGGAGTCGGCAGACTCCGTGGAGGTACTGCAACCCCCGACCAATAGTGCGGCAGCGAGAGTCGCGACCATCGAGGTTCGTTTCATGTCATCCAATCTCTGTTGTGGCCACAGTGCGTGGCTCATTGGCAAGGTCTGTGGACCATTGAGATCGCGCCCCATGTGGTCCGCCGGCCGCTTGGGGTCGTGCGGGGGTGGCTCCGAACCCGGCGACTGCCGCGGAATCGAGGCACCTGCACGTTCGCCCGCGTTGCAGGCGAGAGAACTGCCGGCAACGCGGGCGACATGCCTGCGGAGCGTTTACAAGACGCCATGCATGCGTTGCCGTACCCACCCGCCGAGGCACAACTGGACGATGCCGGCCGTGATCGCGACGCCGCCGAGAACGGCCCAGTAGGCGGTCACATTGCTGTAGTACTGCCCGAAGACGCCTGCGAGGCTCGTGCCGAGACCGATGGACAGGTAGTAGACCGCGATCATCTGGGTTCGGTAGGCCGCGGGAGCAAGCTTCGTCGACATGCTGATTCCAGTCGGCGCGAAGATGATCTCGCCGAACGCCATGATGAGCAGTAGTAGGAAAACATATAGGAGCGGCGTGGAATCGGAGTTGGTGAAGGGGATGAACATCAGGAACGAGCAGCCGATGAGCGGTAGTCCGATGCCCATCTTCGTGGGAGTGGACGGCTGCCGATCACCCATCTTGGTCCACAGCGTGGTGGCCAGGAGTGATACGACCAGGGTCACGCCCGACGACAAACCGATGATCCAGGCGACGGGCATTTCCCAACTGCCGATCCACCGGTTCACGTTCTGGTCGGCGTAGACGGCGATTGCGCCGAAGACCTGCATCAGCAGGCTGTAGAACACGACGTTCGAGAACAGTTGGGGCAGTGACGAGTACACGCGGTCGCGCTCGACCGGCGTGATGCGATCAGAGCGCAGGATCGTGATCAGGTAGGCCACGAGTGTCACGCCGATCGCTCCTGTGAACCAGTAGGAGATGTTGTCCAGAGTCAGGATGCCGAGCGCGAAGGCAAACAAGACCACAGCGACGACGGCAACAACGCTGATGGTGACGGCCGTGCGAGTGCGGCTCGAGCACGCGTTCGGGACGATGTTGACTGACGCGGGGAGACTTGACCGACCGAAGGCATAGAGGATCAGTCCGATCGCCATACCAACCGCGGCGCAGCCGAATCCGGCGTGGAACCCCCAAGTGGTCTGCATGAATCCGGTGAGGATGGGGCCCAACGCGACCCCTGAGGTGAGCCCCGCATAGAAGAGGTTGAAGCCGGCTTCCCTCATCGGGTCGCCTTCGCGATACAGCCCACCGAGGATGCCGGTCGCGTTGGCAATCAGGCCACCTGAACCGAGGGCGATGAGGATGAGTCCGAGCGCGAGGCCAGGTACGCCCGGGACGAGGGCCAGTGCGATATGGCCGCACATGATGGTGAACCCGGACGCGAACATGAGTCGCTCAGCGCCTACCACCCGGTCGGCCAGCCATGCGCCCGCCACCGTGGCGAAATAGACGCTCGCTCCATAGGAGCCGACGACACCGATCGCCACCGCCTCGGACAGGCCAAGCCCCCCGTCTGTCACCGAGTAATAGATGTACAGCGCGAGGATCGACTGCATCCCGTAGTACGAGAACCGCTCCCAAAACTCGAGAGAGACGAGGTACGCGAGTGCACGGGGGTGTCCGAGGAGCTTGCGCTCAGAGGGCGTGGTGGCACCCGTGGGGGCAGTCGCGCGATCGCGATTCGCTGTCGCTGTCGCCGAGCGGTTGGTGTCCATAGCGGAATTCCTGTCTGGAGTTCTGGATTCACATGCCAGAGAAGCCACGGCCGATACCAGCCGATGGGGTACTGCGCCGCACAATCGCCTCGCGCGAACGCCCGTTCTGTATGTCGCAGCCCCTGTCGGGCCAACGCATAACACGAACGCCTGTTCGTACAATTTCCTCAATGCACGCCTGGGGTCTGTGGCGACAAATTGGGTCGATGCTGTGGCTTCGAACACAGTATAGGAACCTTGAGATCGAGATCAAGTGCCTCTTGGGCGAGCGGGACTCATGGCGTAGACGGCGTGGCCTGAAAGACGAACGATCGTTCATTAAGCTGGCGTGATGGGGGTCTTTCTGTCCTGGGAGACTCGCGCGTAGCGACTGTGACGCCGAACAGTCCTGCCCGCGCCTATGCCCGAGCAGCCTTCCCGAGCCGGACTCCCTGCCATACCTGGACACGATCTCTTGGTCCGGGGCGGCTGCTCGTGGGGCGCGTAGGCCGCAGATCGTCGGCGATACGGCGTCAACCCTTCCGAGGTGGTCCGCGGCCTCGACCGGCGCCGGGCACTCCGGCCCCCGGGATAGCATCACGCCATGCCCCGCGCGACCGGACCACAGCGACTCTCGGCCCGGTCGGCCATTCTCAGCACTCTGCTGGGAGCCCATCCTGGGCAGGCCACACCGGCGGGCATCCTGGCGATCGCCGCCGAACTCGGGCTCGGTGAGTCGGCGGTGCGGGTCGCGCTGACCCGGATGGTCGCGGGTGGCGATCTCGAGCGCGTCGACGGGCTGTATCGGCTGAGTGATCGGCTCGTGGAACGTCAGCGGAGACAGGACGCGTCCATCCATCCGGGGCTCCGGAAGTGGAACGGTTGCTGGCGGCTCGTGGTGGTGAGCGTGCCGGCCGATGACGCAGGTGCGCGGAATGCGACGAGGGCCGCTCTGGCCGGGGCGCGTTTCGGCGAACTCCGCGAGGGCGTGTGGACGCGCCCGGCCAACCTCGACGTGATTCTCGACGACGACCCGGCCGTCGCGGGACGCGTGACCCTGTTCGATGCGGAACCCGACGAACCTGCCGTCGAGCTCGCGGATCGTCTGTTCGGACCGACACGATGGGCCGAGCGGGCCGAGGAGCTGATCGCCTCGCTCGACGGCGCCGTCGAGCTGCGGGACCGGTTCGAGGTCGCCGCGCAGGTCGTGCGGCACATCATGCGCGATCCGCTGCTGCCGGAGCCCCTACTGCCCACGCCGTGGCCGGGTGCCCGGATCCGCACAGGTTACGAGCGGTTTCGCGACGAATTCGGCGCGCACGTCGCGCGGGTCCTCGACCGCGCGCACGGCTGATCCAACCCGGCGCGGCCATTACACTCTCGATTCCCGCGCGCCGATTATGTAATAGTGGTGCGACATGGGTGGCCCGTTCTCGGGTCATCGGCATCTCGAGGAGGCGTCGCATGCCGGCAACACACGTAGTCACCAATCAAGCTCCCGCTCTCGTCGATCACGACCTCGCCGAGCAACCCGTGGTCCTGGAGGCGATGGCCCGCGCCCATGCCGGGTACGCCCTCGACGACCTGCACGAGATCGGTCGGCAGGCCGGTTCTGCGGAAGTGGCCGATCTCGCTGATCGCGCGGAGGCCCATCCGCCCCAGCTGCGCACCCACGACCGATTCGGCAACCGCGTCGACGAGGTCGATTACGACCCGGCGTACCACGAACTGATGCGCCGCGCAGTCGGATTCGGTCTCCACGGTGCCCCGTGGGCCGACACCTCACCGAACCCGCATCTGGTCCGGGCGGCGAAGATGAGCGTGTGGGGTCCGACGGACGCCGGACACCTCTGTCCGATCTCGATGACCTATGCGGTCGTCCCGGCGTTGCGGGCTGACGCCGACCTCGCCGCGCGGTACGAGCCGCTGCTCACCGCGCCCGTCTACGATCCCGGTTTGCGTAACCCGTTGTCGAAGGCTGGTCTCATCGCCGGCATGTCGATGACCGAGAAGCAGGGCGGCTCCGATGTGCGGGCCAACACCACGACGGCGGTTCCCATCGGGGACGGCACCTACCGCATCACCGGGCACAAGTGGTTCACCTCGGCGCCGATGTCCGATGTGTTCCTCGTCCTCGCGCAGGCACCCGGCGGCCTCTCGTGCTTCTTTGTCCCCCGTGTGCTTCCCGATGGTTCGCGCAATCCCTTTGCACTGCAACGGCTCAAGGACAAGCTCGGAAACCGGTCCAACGCCAGCGGCGAGGTGGAATACGAGAACACCATCGGATGGCTCGTCGGCGATGAGGGCCGCGGCGTGCGCACCATCATCGAGATGGTCAACCTGACGAGGCTGGACTGCACCCTGGGAAGCGCCACGTCGATGCGCACAGGCGTGATGACCGCCGCCCATCACGCTGCACACCGCAGCGCGTTCGGCCTGACGCTGATCGATCAGCCGTTGATGCGGAACGTGATCGCCGACCTGGCCGTGGAGGCCGAGGCGTCGACGGTCGTGGCCTTGTGGCTGGCAGAGGTGACCGACCGTGCCGTCGCGGGTGACGACGAGGCGGACGCGCTGCGGCGGATAGCACTCGCCGTCAGCAAGTACTACGTGTGCAAACGCGGTCCCGCGCATGCGGCAGAATCCCTGGAGTGCCTGGGCGGCAACGGATACGTGGAGGAATCCCGGATGCCGAGGTTGTACCGTGAGGCGCCGTTGATGTCGGTGTGGGAGGGTTCCGGAAACGTTGCGGCGCTGGACGTGCTGCGCGCGATCGTGCGACAGCCGGAGACTCTCGACGTCTTCTTCGCGGAGGTGGAGTCGGGCCGCGGGCAGTCCGCCGCACTCGATGCCGCGATCGACCGACTGCGCCACCGGTTCGCCGACATCGACGACGCGGGCGCGGCGCAGTTCGCGGCACGTCAGATCGTCGGTGAGATGGCGTTGGTGTTGCAAGGCTCCCTCCTGCACCGCCACGGCCATCCCGCTGTGGCCGAGGCCTTCTCGGCCACTCGGCTGGGGGCGGTCCGTGGTGATGTGTTCGGTGCACTGCCGGCCGGTCTCGACATCGCGACGATACTGGACCGTGTCACCCCGAAGATCGGCTGAGTGGAGCACAAGCCATGACCGACGAACCGACCGACACCGCCGCCGCACCCTGGTACGCCGGCCAGACCGCCGGCGCCGACAGCAAGTTCCGCGGACGACACCGTGCGGCCTCCGAGCGGACGTACCGCACGCTGACCTATGAGGTGACCGGACGCATCGCGCGGATCACCTTCGATCGTCCGGAGCGCGGCAACGCGATCACCGCCGACACCCCGGTCGACCTCGCCGCAGCGGTAGAGCGGGCCGACCTCGACCCCGAAGTCCACGTGATCTTGTTGTCCGGCAACGGAAAAGGATTCTGCGGTGGTTACGACCTGTCGATCTTCGCCGAGGGGGCCGGTGGCGACAACGGTGCCGACTCGCCGGAGGGCACGGTCATCGACCCGATCGTGCAGGCCCGCAACCACGACCCGGGATCGGTCTGGGATCCGATGATCGACTACGCGATGATGAGCCGGTTCAATCGGGGGTTCGCGAGCCTCATGCACGCCAACAAGCCGACCGTCGCCAAGTTGCACGGGTTCGCGATCGCCGGCGGCACCGACATCGCGTTGTTCGCCGACCAGATCATCTGCGCCGACGACACCAAGATCGGCTATCCGCCCACTCGGGTGTGGGGTGTGCCGGCCGCGGGGATGTGGGCGCATCGCCTCGGCGACCAACGAGCGAAACGGCTGCTGCTCACCGGTGATTGCATCTCGGGCAGGCAGGCCGCCGACTGGGGACTGGCCGTCGAGTCCGCTCCCGCCGACGAATTGGACGCCCGCACAGAAGACCTGGTCGCCAGGATCGCGCGGATGCCGATCAACCAGCTGATGATGGTGAAGCTCGCACTCAATTCCGCGCTGCAGAATCAGGGAGTCGCCAACTCGGGCATGATCAGTACCGTGTTCGACGGAATCTCCCGGCATACCAGCGAGGGGTACGCCTTTGCGGCCCGCGCGGCCGACAGAGGATTCCGCGAGGCGGTGCGTGAGCGGGATGAGCCCTTCGGCGACTGGAAGCGATCGGGGATGGACGGCCGATGACCACGTCGACGATCATCGAACGCACCGAGGGACATGTGCGGATCATCGGCGTCAACCGCCCCGATCGTCGTAATGCGGTGGACCGGGCGACAGCCGATGCGCTGGCGGACGCCTTCCGACGTTTCGACACCGACGATGCGGTGGCGGTGGCCGTCCTGTACGGCGAAGGTGGGACATTCTGTGCGGGAGCCGATCTCAAGGCGATCGCCGAAGGTGAACCGAACCGCGTGGCCGACGACGGCGACGGCCCGATGGGTCCGACCCGGATGCGTTTGAGCAAGCCGGTGATCGCGGCGGTGTCGGGTCATGCGGTGGCGGGCGGCCTGGAGCTCGCTCTGTGGGCCGACCTGCGGGTGGTGGACGACGATGCGGTGTTCGGGGTGTTCTGTCGTCGATGGGGTGTGCCGCTCATCGACGGCGGAACGGTGCGATTGCCGAGACTCATCGGGGCGAGCCGGGCGATGGACCTCGTCCTGACGGGGCGGGCCGTCGGTGCCTCGGAGGCGCTCGACATCGGGCTGGCCAATCGTGTTGTCCCGGCGGGAACATCGCTCGACGCCGCGATCCGTCTGGCCGCCGAGCTCGCCGGACTGCCCCAGACGTGCCTGCGCCACGACCGATTGTCGATGCTGGAGCAGGAGGGCCTCGACGAGCGGGCCGCCATCGCCAACGAACTCACGCACGGCAGGGCGTCACTGGCCGTCGACACGCTGGCCGGCGCCCGACGATTTGCCGACGGTGCGGGCCGCCATGGTGTTGCGCAGGCCCGGCCGGCGCCCGCCGATGTGGCGGACACGGACCGGGCCTGATGATGAGGCGGCAGATGCAGGTTCAGACGGTTCTCCAGGTGGCGACCGCCCAGATGATCACGAGATCGATCGCGATCACCAAGACCGACCACCAGGGGTAATAGGGCAGCCACAGGAAGTTCAGGATGATCGAGAGCGCGGCGATCACGATGGCCCCGATCCGCGCCCACGTCGCGCCGGTGAACATCCCGATCGCGATGCCGATGGCGATGATCGAGACGACGATGTGGATCCATCCCCAGGCGGTGACGTCCATCTTGTAGATGTACTCCTGGCCGACGACGAACAGATCGTCCTTGGCCACCGCCGAGATGCCCTGCAGGAGACCGATGATACCGCCGGTGAGCAGCAGTATCGCGGCGGCGATCGTCGCGCCGCCCGCGAAGCCCTGCTGTAGTCGGTGGTCCTCGTACTGTGGTGTGGTCATGGCAACCTTTCTCTCAGATGGGGTGCCGGAAGCCTTGTCGCGTCACCTCTACCGCATGGTCACGGACCCCGCCCGCTGCGCGCATCCTCCGTAGCGGATGATTGCGCGGCGGTAAGGTGCCCCGGTAGACGTCCGCGGGCGACGAGGAGGTCCAGAATGAGCATTGCCGCCCGAATGCTGCAGACACGGTGGCTGGTGCGCGCACCGATCATCCTTTTCCGAGCACGCCTCGGCTTTCTGTTCGGTGGTCGCCTGTTGTTGCTCGAGCACACCGGACGTACCACCGGGGAGACACGTTACGTGGTTCTCGAGACGGTCGAGCGATCCACGCCGACACAAGTCGTGATCGCGTCGGGATTCGGACGACGTGCCCAGTGGTTCAAGAATCTTCAGGCCGATCCCCGTTGCCGCGTCTCGATCGGTCGGTCGTCGGGGCGGCCTGCGGTGGCCGAGGTGCTCGACGACGGTGACGCCACCGCCGTCATGGACCGGTATCGCACGGCCCACGCACGCGCCTACGGCGAATTGGCCGGGATCATCGAAGAATCCACCGGTCTGTCGATCGATGACGTGCCGCTGGTCCGACTGACCTTGAGCTGAACGGGAAATGGTGCTCGATGAGTCAGGTCAGCAGCCGAGTTGCCGTGCCAGGTCGAGGATGTCGGTGGCGTGGATGTCGTTGAGTTCCGAGCCCGAGTCGTCCTTCGGAGCACCGCCCCATTCCATCGGCCGTTCGATGAAAGCGGTTCGGAGGCCGAATGAGCGGGCCGCGTCGAGATCGTGCTGATGAGTGGCCACCATCATCACCTGAGCCGGGTCGACCTCGAGTAGATCGGCCAGCCCGCAGTAGGTCTCGCGGGCCGGCTTGTAGTGTCGCCAGAGATCGGACCCGCCGACCACATCCCACTGAAAACCGTTGTGTCTGGCCATGTCCGTGAGCAACGCGACGGTACCGTTGCTCAGCGCGCACACGACGAATTCGCTCCGGAGGCGACGGATTCCGTCGGCGGCGTCCGGCCACCCCGGGATGGTGCGCCACGCGCGGACCAGCCGGATCGCCTGATCAGGGTCGAGTGTGCAACCGAACGACGACGCGACCTCGTGCACGGTCTGGGTCTGCAGGTCGTCGAGACGCCGCCACGGCAGCTCTCCCGACTCCACCCGCGCGAGGATCGGACCGTATCGTCGGCGCCATTCGCGTGCGAAGTCGCCCGCATCGACGCCCGCTACGACGTCACCGACCACACCGGAGATCCCGGTGAACCAGTCGGTGACCGTGCCGAAGGTGTCGAAGGCGAGGACCTTCAACCCGCGGGGGACGTCGGTGCTCAGCCGATCTCCGACGCCAACTGCGGCAGCGAGTGGTCCTCGTCGAACTCGGCGTCGCCGTTGGAGACCGGCGTCAAGGTCAGCAGGCTCGCCTCGGGTCGGCAGCAGAACCGGGCAGGCGCATACGGCGAGGTGCCGAGCCCGGCGCTGACATGCAACTTCATCGCGGAGCCCCAGCTGGACACGCCCTTGACGCGCGAACGATCGAGTTCACAGTTGGTGACGAGCGCCCCGAAGAACGGAAGGCAGAGCTGGCCGCCGTGCGTGTGACCTGCCATCACCAGGTCGTAGCCGTCGTCGGCGAAGCGGTCCAGCACCCGGGGCTCCGGGGAGTGGGTGAGCCCCAACCGCAGGTGGGCGAGTGGATTCGGCCGCCCGGCGATGGTCTCGTAGCGGTCGCGTTCGATATGTGGGTCGTCGACGCCCGCGGCCACCACGCGCACTCCGCTGACCTCGAGTTCGCGGATGGTGTGGGTGGCATCCAGCCAGCCGCGCTCGATGAACGCCGCACGCAGATCCTGCCACGGCAGCGGATCGCCGAAGCTCCGGGTGTGGTCGCTCCGGAAGTACTGGAAGGGGTTCTTCAGGCGCGGACCGAAGTAGTCGTTGGAGCCGAACACGAACATGCCCGGGCGCGACAGCAGCCCACCCAGCGACTGGATGACCGCCGGAACCGCCTGCGGATGTGCGAGATTGTCGCCGGTGTTGATCACCAGGTCCGGTTCCAGAGCCTCGAGCTCGGACACCCATGCCTGCTTGAGTCGCTGGCCAGGGGTCATGTGCAGATCGCTGATGTGCAGCACACGCAGCGGTGCGGCCCCGGGCTCGAGCACCGAAAGGGTGCTGTGGCGGAGTGTGAACGCATTGCGTTCGACCACCGTCGAATAGAAGAGACCCGCGGCGGCCAGGCCGGCCAGGCCACCGGCCGCGCGTACGGCCGCGGCGGAGGTCAGGCCCGCTGAGGTGATCCGGCCCGCGAGGGCGTTGTCGACGTGAACCATTAACTCAGGATACGCAGTTGCACGCCCGCGGCGTCCACGGGTTTTCGCCGGGTTCCAGGGCCGCTCACCCCGGCAGCTGGATCACCACCGGCCCGACACCCGGGACCTGCACCGTCGTCTCCGTGGGACCCCGGTCGTCCTCGTCGCGACGGCCGTTGCTGACGTAGATCGTCACCACGCTGCCCGGCATGGCCGAATCCGACGGCGCGGTGAAGACCACCGTGCCCTGGGGCCGGTTGCTGTCGACATCGAGCTGGTTCACCTTGAACCCGGCCTGCTGCAGTCGGGATGTCGCGGCGCTCGCCGGGAGGCCACTGACCGACGGGATCCGGCCGCGGTCGTTGCCCGCCATGAATCGCGGATCGGTCGGAGGCAGACGCACCGGTCCGAACTTGGTGGCCACCGGCTTTATCGCCTGGTACCAGGTCCGGGCGGGTTCCATGCCGCCGTAGAGGTTGCCGTCGTAGCACTGCCGCAGCGGGCTGCTGCAGATGCCGGTCGGGTTCGGGCCGTCGTTGTAGACGTAGGACGACCCGGCGATGTTGTTGGTGAAGCCGAGGAACGCCGAGGAGCGGTGGGCCTCGGTGGTACCGGTCTTGCCGGAGACCGGCAACGTCCAGCCCGCCGACCCGGCCGCACCGGCGGACGTGCCGCCGCCCTTGTCGTCCTGGCTGAGACCGTTCGCGAGGGTGTTCGCGAGGCCTTCCTCGACGGCCTGCTCACAGGACGGAGGGGTGAACGGGACAGCGGTCAACGCCGGCTTCCCGTCGGGGCCCAGCACCGGATTCCCGTACTGGTCGCGCTTGATACGGCTGATCGAGGCGATCGGGTTCGGCGGGCACCACGTGCCGCCGGACGCGAGGGTGGCCGCCACATTCGAGAGCTCGAGCCCGTTGATGGGCAGCGGCCCCAGCGTGAACGAACCGAAGTTGCCTTCCTTCACGTAGGTGGCCATGCTCTTGTCGCCGTAGCCCGACGAACCGGGCACCGTGTAGGACCGCAACCCCAGACGCACCGCCATGTCGACCGCGGGCTTCACCCCGACCTGCTGCAGGAGCTTCACGAACGCCGTGTTGGGGGACTGGGCGAGGGCCTGCGTCACCGACATCGAGGCGGGGTACTTGCCGTCGTTCTTGACGCAGTACGAATTGGCCGGGCAGCCGTTGGTGCCGCTGCTGTTACCCATGCCCTCGACGGCCACGAAGCCCGGCACCGGGATGTTGGAGCCGACGCCGAGACCCTTTTCCATGGCGGCCGCGGTGGTGAAGATCTTGAACACCGATCCGGCGCCGTCGCCGACCATCGAGAACGGCTGCGGTTGCACGGTCTCGCCCTTCTTCAGGTCGAGTCCGTAGTCGCGACTGGAAGCCATCGCCAAGATGTCGTGGGATTTCTTGCCGGGCCGGATCGCGCTCATCACGTCGGCGACGCCGTCGGAATCCGGGTTCGCCTGTGCTTTGACGGCCCGTAGCGTCGAGCGCTGCACATCCGGGTCGAGCGTCGTGCGGATCACATAGCCGCCGCGCTTCACCGAGTCACGGGACATCCCGTTCTCGGCGAGGAACTGCAATGCGTAGTCGCAGAAGAAACCGTCGTTGTTCGCCGCGATGCAGCCCTGGGTGGGGGTCTGCGGGTTGGGCACCACGCCCAGTGGCTTAGCCTTGGCGGCCACGAGCTCGGCCCGTCGCTCGGGGAAGTTGTCGATCATGGTGTCGAGGACGGTGTTCCGGCGCTTGGTGGCGGCCTCCGGGTTGGTGTACGGGTCGAGCGCGGAGCTCGACTGCACCATGCCGGCCAGCATCGCCGACTGCTCGACATTCAGATCCTTGGCGTGCTTGCCGAAGTAGGTCTGTGCGGCGGCCTCGATGCCATACGCGTTGTTGCCGAAGGGCACCACATTGAGGTACCGGGTGACGATCTGCTTCTTGGCCTCCTGTTTGGCCGCCGCGTCGTCGAGGCCCTTGTCGCGCTTTGCCTGATCGGTCAGCGACTGTTCCATCGTCAGCGCCATCCGGACCTCGCGCAGCTTGCGTGCCGGAGTGGTCTCGATCGCCGCCTGGCGGTCGGCCTCGGTGCGTGCGAGCACCAGGAGTTGATAGTTCTTGATGTACTGCTGGTCGAGCGTCGATGCGCCCTGCTGGACCTCGCCCGACGACGAGTTCTTGAGGGCGGCGCGGATGGTGCCCTTCCAGTCGACGCCGTCGTGTTCGAGGAAGCGACGGTCCTCGATCGAGATGATCGCGCGGATCATGTCGGGCGAGATGTCGTTGTAGCCGACCTGATAGCGGTACTGGTCGTAGAGCACCGCGATCGGCGTCCCCGCCGCGTCGGTCATCGTGGTGACCTCCGGGAGGGTGCCGTTGAGCAGCTCCGATGAGACATTTTCGACGGCGGAGGCGGCGCGGTTGGAGACCACGCCCATACCGCTGGCGACCGGGTACAGCAGGCCTGCCACCAAGACACCGGCCAACAGGCAGGCTCCGGCGAGCGGCCACAGCTTCTTCGAGATCGACACACGGACAGGATACGTGTGATGCGCAGAACAACGTCCGACCGTCGCGCACGGGGGGTCGCGCGCGGCGAGCGGCGCAGGTGACCTGCACAGATATCACTTGTTTGGACGATGGTGCCATTTTCTTTGCTCCAGGGGTTGCGCTCCCATGCACAGATCCTTAAATTGAGTGCAGAATGTGACTCACTTAACATTCCCGTGGGGATGTGAAGCGCAGCCGCGTTGCAGGAGCCCTGATCAGTGCAAATGCTCCTGCTGGAGGGCCACATTCACGGTCAGGGACGTCGGAGTCGCGGCAAGAAGCGCAGTGACGACCCGGCGGGACACAACGACAGACAGGGGTCGGCGGATGGCGATTGCGGCAGTTTCCACCGGAGATGACGCTCGGTTGATGTGGGTGTCACAAGCTCGATGCCGGGGAGGAAACCCCGACGACCTGTTCGTCCGCGGAGCGGCCCAGCGCAAGGCCGCAACGATCTGCCGGCACTGCCCGGTGCAGCTCGAATGTGGTGCCGATGCCCTCGACAACCGGGTCGAGTTCGGAGTCTGGGGCGGCATGACCGAGCGGCAGCGGCGGGCACTGCTACGGCAGCATCCCGAGGTCACGTCCTGGGCGGCCTTTTTCGACGCCCAACGACGTCGGCAGCGCGCCGACGCGGTGTGACCCACCGACGGACAACAGTCGCACGACAACTGATGGCCGGCCCTTCGGGGCCGGCCATCGTCGTGTTCGTGATCGTCGTGTTCGTGATCGTCGTGTTGGTGATCGTCGTGTTCGGGAGATCCGCTGTGCGCGCAGCCGTGTGTGTCAGCCGCGGCTGACGATCTGTTCGGCGACGGCACGCAGCGCGGTCGCGTCGGCAACCTCGAAGGGCAGCGACGGGACGCCGACGATCGGCACGGCCGGATGCGACGCGGTGAACCGCTGCAACAGATGGAGTTCCCGCTTGCCCGTCGCCGCGCGCTCGGAGTGGATCTCGAGGACCCCGCGGGTCAGTTCGTCCTCGACGGTCTCGAGGGCCGCCCGGGCAGACGACTCCGAGATCGACGTCAGATTCGGATGGGTGCGGTTGAGGATCAATCCCGCGAGAGGCATCGACTCCTCCGACAGTCGGTCGACGAAGAATGCCGCCTCACGCAATGCGTCCGGTTCGGCCGCCGCGACCACCGCGAACTGGGTGCCCGGCTGCTTGAGCAGCTCGTAGGTCCTGAGCGCCCGATCCTGGAAGCCGCCGAACATCGAGTCGAGCGATTGCACGAACGTCGCGACGTCGCGCAGCATGTCGCCGCCGATGATGGTGGAGACGCCGCGCATCGCCAGGCTCATCGCGCCGGTCACCATCCGGCCGACCCCGCGACCACCGCCGACGAGCACCTTCATCAAGCGACCGGACAGGAACGACCCGAGCCGCTGCGGTGCGTCGAGGAAGTCGAGTGCGTTCCGCGACGGTGGGGTGTCCACGATGATGAGGTCCCAGTGGTTCCGCTCGAGCAGTTTGCCGAGCTTCTCCATCGCCATGTACTCCTGCGTCCCGGAGAACGACGACGCCATCGTCTGATAGAAGGAGTTCTCCATGATCGCCGCCGCGCGATCGGGCGAGGAGTACTCCAGCACCATCTCGTCGAAGGTGCGTCGCATGTCGAGCATCATTGCGTCGAGCGAGCCGGTGGCCTGGCGGCCCGAACCGTTCGCGGCCCCGATGTCCACCGGCTGCGGGTCGTTGGTGAGCTCGGACATGCCCAGTGACTGGGCCAGTCGGCGAGCCGGGTCGATGGTGAGCACCGCGACCGTCCGGCCCTGTTCGGCGGCATACAGGGCCATGGCGGCTGCGGTGGTGGTCTTGCCGACCCCGCCGGCGCCGCAGCAGATGACCACACGGGTGGCGGGATCGGTGAGCACCGAGCCCATCTTCAGATCCAGCGGCATCTAGGCACCTGCCTTCTGCAAGAGGTTGGCGAGCTCGTAGATCGCCCCGAGGTCGATGCCGTCGCCGAGGGTCGGCAATTCCAGGGTGGGCAGTTCGACGTCGTCGAGCTGCGCCTTGGCAATCTGCTGTGCCTGCAGCCTGGTCGCGTGCTCGATCGTCTCGGTGAGTAGACCGGCAAGGTCCTCGTCGGAGGCGTGCATGCCGGCCTCGGACAGGTGTTCGAGCACGCGCGGCGCGTCGATCCGGCCCTCGGCGATCTCGTCGATGTACCCGGCAGGCAGGTGGGTCTTGCTGACGCGGTTGATGATCAGCGTGCCGATGGTGAGGTTCTTCTCACGGAGTTCGTCCACCGCCTCGACCGTCTCCTGGATGGGCATCGCCTCGAGCAGCGTGACCAGATGGATCACCGTGTCCTCGGAGTGGAGCAGTTTCACCACGCCGTCGCTCTGGTTGCGGATGGGGCCGGTCTTGGCGATGTCGGCCATCGCCTTGGTGACGTCGAGGAAGTTGCCGATCCGACCGGTCGGCGGGGCGTCGACGACGACCGCGTCATAGACGCGTTTGCCCTGCTTGTCCGTGTGGATGATCCGCTCTTTGATCTTGCCGGTGATGAGAACGTCCCGGAGACCCGGGGCGACGGTGGTGACGAAGTCGATCGCACCGATGCGCTTCATCGCACGGCCGGCGAACCCGAGGTTGTAGAACATGTCGAGGTACTCGAGCAGGGCGTGCTCGATGTCGAGGGCCAGCGCCGAGACCTCGCCGCCGCCCGAGGCGGTGGCGATGCGGGTGTCGTTCGGCGGCAGGGGAGGAATGTCGAAGAGTTGCGCGATGCCTTGTCGGCCTTCGCATTCGACGAGGAGGACCTTCTTGCCGTCGGCGGCCAGGGCGAGGGCGAGGGCGGCAGCGACGGTGGTCTTGCCGGTACCTCCCTTACCGGACACGAAGTGCAGGCGGGCGCGCTCGGCGGACTCTGGCCATTCGTTCGCGTGCCCGGCGTCGTCGGACGGTGTTTCGTTCACCACCGCATCACCATATCGACAACACTCAACCCGTTAGGGTGGGTCCATGAGTGAAGTGACCGCGTGGGAGTACGTGACCGTGCCATTGCTGACGCACGCCACCAAGCAGATCCTGGATCAGTGGGGCGCCGACGGCTGGGAGTTGGTCAGTGTGCTGGCCGGTCCGACCGGTGAGCAGCACGTCGCCTACCTGAAGCGTCCGAAGGGTTGACGCCGATGGCAGGTACATGGACGCAGCGTCTTGCCGAGCTCGGCGTCGAACTGCCTCCGGTGGTGTCTCCGGTGGCGAGCTACGTACCGGCCGTCCGGACCGGGAACCTCGTCTACACCGCAGGTCAGCTACCGATCGTCGCAGGTGAGCTCGACGTCGCGGGCAAGGTTCACGAGGGTGCCGAGGGTGTCGTCAGTCCCGAGCAGGCCAACGCCGCCGCACGTCAGTGCGCTCTGAACGCGCTGGCCGCCGTCGACGGTCTCGTCGGCATCGACTCGGTGGTGCGCATCGTGAAGGTCGTGGGTTTTGTCGCCTCCGCGCACGGTTTCACCGGTCAGCCCGGCGTGATCAACGGCGCGTCCGACCTCCTCGGCGAGATCTTCGGCGAGATGGGTGTCCATGCGCGTTCGGCTGTCGGTGTGGCCGAGTTGCCGATGGGCGCGCCCGTCGAGGTCGAGCTCATCGTCGAGGTCGCCTGATCCGGTGACCCGCCGGATCGATTTCGCTTGTGTCGGCTCGGTCCGCTGGTGGACGTCGCCGTCCTGATCGCGGCGGCTGCCGCGGCCGGCTGGGTGGACGCCGTGGTCGGGGGCGGTGGCCTCGTCCTCATACCGGCGATGCTCATCGTGTTCCCGGGGCTGGCCCCGGCGACCGCGCTGGGCACCAACAAGCTGGCGGCGGTGTGCGGGACCGCGTCGGCGGCGGTGGCCTATGTCCGTCGGCTGCGTATCGACGTCGGTCGCCTCGTCCCCGTCTTCGTGAGTGCACTGGCGTTCTCGGCGCTCGGCGCGTACACGGCCAGTCGACTGCCGGAGGCCGTGTTCACGCCGATCGTGCTCGGCCTGCTGGTCGTGGTCGGGCTGTTCGTCGCCCTCAACCCCGGGTTCGGTTCGGGTCTCGGGGTCTCTCGGCCGCGGTGGTCGGTGATCCTCGGGCTGGTGCTCGCCGGTGTGGTGATCGCCTTCTACGACGGCGTGATGGGTCCGGGGACCGGGACCTTTCTGATCATCACCCTCACCGCGCTGGTGGGGACAGGTTTCCTGGAGAGCTCGGCAATGGCCAAGGTGATCAACACCGGCACCAATCTCGGCGCTCTGGCGGTCTTCGCGTGGCAGGGAAACGTCATGTGGCTGTTGGGAATCGGCCTCGCCGTCGCGAACATCGCGGGCGCACAGATCGGCGCACGCATGGCGATCGGCCGAGGGAGTGCGTTTGTCCGGTGGGTGCTGCTGGCAGTGGTGGTGGTGATGGTCGCCAAGCTCGGATATGACCTGGTCGCTGATTGACACCTTCGTACTCGACTGCAGTGTGAGCGGGGCGTCGCGACGATTATTGTCGTGAGCGCCCGCTCACGCCGAGGCTGTGTACGGTGACAGCTACCCGTGGCGACGGTTGCGGCGATGACTGCTTGTGGCAGTGACTGTTTGCGGGGCACGACTGTTGCGGGGGCGACTGTCTGCGGGCGACAAGGGGGTGCACGTGATCGGGACGACAGGGGTGGTCACCCTCGCCATCGGGGCGGGGAGTCGCTCGGCGAGGTGGAACTCGCGTCGGCCGGTGGCACCGAACGCTTTCTCGCCGTAGCTGCGATGCCTCTCGACGTGGACGAGACGATCTTGGTGATCGGCGTCCGGCCGGGTCGCGTGCTCGACGTCGAGCGCTGGCTGCCGATGCCGACCTGACCGGGTCCGCGGCGGCTTTCCACCTCCTGTCGTCCAGGCGAACGACACGTCGGAACCGCGCCGTAGCATGAGCCGTCCAAGCTGTGAACACCGTGCGCGCACAGACGCATCGGGTGTCACGACGACTGAGGAGGGCCACCATGCTCGGCTACCACGTTCCCGAACCCGATGAGGCGATGCTGATCTCGGGTAAGAAGGCCCAACTAGACGGTGCGCCGTTCGACGTCGTGGTCGGCCACGGCAAATGGGTGATGCCGGTCCTGCGCAAGGTGCGGTTCCTCTCGATGGCGTTGCATGAGGCGCAGATCCGGGAGGTCTGTGTCACCACCCAGGGCATTCAGCTCAACGTGCGTGCGGTGATCGCGCACAAGGTCGGGAGCGATGTCCCGTCGATCGTCAATGCCGGACAGCGGTTCATCTCGGAGCAGGAGGACGAGATGAATCAGCTCACCGGACAGGTGTTTTCCGGGCATCTGCGCTCGATCGTCGGGTCGATGACCGTCGAGCAGATCATCCGGGAACGCGACACGCTGGCACGGCAGGTGCTCGAGGCCTCGAAGCGGGAGATGGGTTCGATCGGTCTCGTCGTCGACTCGTTCCAGATCCAGTCCATCGACGACATGGACTCGGGTTACATCGATGCGCTCGCGGCTCCGAACATCGCGAAGGTGCAACGGGAGGCGGCGGTCGAGCGCGCACGGGCCGATCAGGAAGCGTCGAAGGCTCAGCAGGAATCGCTGCGGAACCAGGCCGACTACGAGCGTGAGACCGCCATCAAGCGGGCGCAGATCAAAGCCGAGACCGACAAGGCCGATGCCGAGGCAGCCCAGGCGGGTCCGCTGGCCGAGGCCCGGGTGAACCAGGAGATCATCCGCGAGCAGTCGCTGCTGGCGAACGCCCAGGCCGATCTACGCGAGCAGCAGCTGATCTCCGAGGTGGTGAAGCCGGCGGAGGCCGAGGCACGTCGCACCCAGATCATCGCGGAGGCACAGGCGCGGGCCGTCGAGATCAGTTCGGCGGCGGCCGCCAAGCACAACCGCATCGCGCTCGATCAGCAGCTCATCGAGCAACTGCCGGCCCTGGTCGGCGAGGTCGCCAAGGGTATCGGCGCGTCGAATCTCACCGTCTTCAACGGTGCCGAAGGCGTGAACGAACTGATGACCGGCGTCGTCACGCAGGGAGCTTCGCTGCTGAAGAGCCTCCAGAGCGAGTTCGCGCCCCAGATCGTCGAGGACGTCGATCGGTCGGCGTAGCCCCCGACGTCACCGAGATCGTGCTCGGTGACCTGGACCACTGCCGTCGGCGACGCTGTGGGTAGTGTCGGATGACATGACCGACAACGGAAGTGACGACACGGGGCCGGCGCCGGCCCACCCCGCCTACGGCGTGGTTCGGGAGGTCACCCCGTTCGCGTCGGTGCTGCTGTGCAACAACCCGGGAAACATGGAGCTCGACGGCACCAACACGTGGATTCTGCGGGCACCCGGACATGCCGAGTGTGTTGTTGTCGACCCGGGCCCGCCGAACAAGAAGGGCCACGTCAAACGCATTGCCGAGCAGCCGGGTATCGCATTGGTGTTGATCTCGCACCGACATTTCGACCACACCGGGGCCATCAAGCGTCTGCGGAAACGTGTCGACGCACCGGTGCGGGCGCGGTCGTCGAAGTTCTCCCACGGGGCCCCTGCGCTGGCCGACCGGGAGGTCATCGAGGTGGCGGGGGTGCGGATCACCGTGCTCGACACACCGGGTCACACCGGCGATTCGGTGAGTTTCCTCGTCGAGTGCGACGGCCAGCGCGCCCTTCTCACCGGCGACACCATCCTCGGCAGTGGTACCACCGTCATCGATCCGTCCGACGGCACGCTGCGGGACTATCTGAACTCTCTCAACCGGATCATCGTCGAGGGAGAGGACGCCGTCTTGCTTCCCGCGCACGGCCCCGACCATCCCCAGGTTGGTCCGGTGGCGCGCTACTACAAGGCGCACCGCGAAGAACGGATCGATCAGATCGTGGCCGCGCTCGATGAGCTCGGTGTATCGGCCAAGGACGCCAAGCCGATGAAGGTGGTCCGCAAGGTCTACGCCGACGTCGACAAGAAGCTGTGGCCGGCCGCACGGATGTCGGTCAAGGCGCAGTTGGAGTATCTGCGGGGGCGGTGACCCTTCGTGGCTCGCTTCGCTCGCACCTCAGGGGACGGGAGTGACTGCTCCCTGAGGAGTGAGCGGCGGCACCTACTGCTCCCTGAGGAGGGAGCGAAGCGAGCGTCACGAAGGGCGCCGAGAGATCACCGCGCGCGACGCGCCAGACGCTCGGAGTCGGCGATGAGCACGCTCTTGCCCTCGAGGCGGAGCCAGCCGCGCTGTGCGAAGTCTGCGAGCGCCTTGTTGACCGTCTCGCGGGACGCGCCGACGAGCTGCGCGATCTCTTCCTGCGTGAGGTCGTGGGTGACGCGCAGTGCGCCGCCCTCCTGGGTGCCGAAGCGCTGCGCGAGCTGCAGGAGCTGTTTGGCCACACGTCCCGGGACATCGGTGAAGATGAGGTCCGCGAGGTTGTTGTTGGTCCGGCGGAGGCGGCGTGCGAGCACGCGCAGAAGCTGCTCGGCGATCTCGGGGCGGTCCTTGATCCACGCGCGCAGGGCGTCGCGGTCCATCGAGACCGCGCGGACCTCCGTGACCGTGGTGGCGGACGACGTCCGCGGCCCCGGGTCGAAGATCGACAGCTCGCCGAACATGTCCGACGGCCCCATGATCGTCAGCAGGTTCTCGCGACCATCAGGAGAGCGACGCCCGACCTTCACCTTGCCCGACAGGATGATGTAGAGCCGATCGCCCGGCTCACCCTCGTGGAAGATCACGTGGCCGCGAGGGAAATCGACCGGTTGAAGCTGCTTGGTCAGCGCTGCGACGGCCGAGGGCTCGACACCCTGGAATATGCCAGCCCGCGCCAGTACGTCCTCCACCTAGGAACCTTTCTCGTCCAAACCACACTCGCGTGGCAATTGGTCACCGACGTTCACAAGCACGTGAATACCGCCCCGCCGACGCGTTGCCCCGTGCAACGCTACTCTCGCCCCAAGCATAAGTGTTGAATGGGTCACGGACCTGACCATTGCGGCGAGTCGGCTTCGTCGGTTATGGCGGTTACGCGGGTCAGCTGGCGCGCTTGGGCGACGACGAGATCATCGAACCCGAGGTCGGCAGCGTCGGTTCACCGATTCCACGGCGACTGCGGAATTCGTCGAGCGCAGCGGGAAAACCGTCCGTGGCCAGCGGATCCGCATGCGCGGCGTGCGCCGATCCGAGGAGTTCGTCCACGTGGTCGCGGGACACGGCGAGGCGGTCGATCCGACTCTGCACCTTCTCCATCGCCAGCGCGAAAAGCATGAGGACAGCTGGGAACAGCAGCGCCGCGAGTCCTTGCATGGGGACCAGTAAACACAATCCGGTCAGTCCCCCGCCAACCAGAGTGGCGGCCTTCACTGACTTGTTACCAATGCGTAGCACCGTCGTGGGGCGCCGATTCCGGCGATGCGCACGGTCTCTGTGGGTCCCACCGCGACGATCTGGCTAACCTGAATCGGTGAGTGCACGCAAGACCCCCGACTCGGCGGCGCCGGCAACGCGGGCCCGTCCACGAAAGAGCGCCGGAGCGGAAACGCGCCTGGGGCTGGTGCGGCGCGCCCGGCGGATGAACCGAACCCTCAAGGTCGCCTTCCCGCATGTCTACTGCGAGCTCGACTTCACCACGCCACTCGAACTGTCGGTCGCCACGATCCTGTCGGCCCAGTGCACCGACGTCCGCGTCAACATGGTCACCCCTGCGCTTTTCGCGAAATATCCGACCGCCGTGTCGTACGCGGAGGCCGACCGCACCGAGCTCGAGGAGATGATCCGCTCCACGGGCTTCTACCGGAACAAGGCGAACTCGATCATCGGACTCGGGCAGGCGCTCGTCGAGCGGTTCGACGGCGAGGTCCCGAACACGCTGAAGGACCTCGTCACGCTCCCCGGGTTCGGTCGCAAGACCGCGAACGTGGTCCTCGGGAATGCTTTCGGGGTGCCCGGCATCACCGTGGACACCCACTTCGCCCGGCTGGTCGGCCGGTGGGGATGGACCACCGAGACCGATCCGGTCAAGATCGAGCGGGCGGTCGGTGAGCTCATCGAACGCAAGGAATGGACCGACCTCTCGCATCGCGTGATCTTCCACGGCCGGCGGGTGTGTCACGCGCGCAAACCGGCGTGCGGGATCTGCGTCCTGGCCGCCGACTGTCCGGCCGCCGGCACCGGTCCGATGGACAAGGCCGAGGCCGCCCGGCTGGTCAAGGGACCCGAGACAGATCACCTGCTGCAGTTGGCGGGGATCACAGCGCAGTGAACGACACACCGTCCACAGTGAGCCCGAGTCCTGCCGAGCCCGGCTCACCGGAACCGTCCCGTCCCCCACGCCGCCGCTTCCCGGCCTCCGCCCGATGGACGCTGGTCTTCATCGTCGTGATGATCGCATTGGTGGTGGCGATCTGGCCGCGCGGCGACGACGAGACGGCGAGCGTGTCCGACCCGGCGACCGCGACCGGCCCCAGGGCGACCGACGCGCAGGTCGACGAGGGCCAGTTGGCCCAGGCCCGACGGGACGCCGCGCTCGCGCCCTGTCCCCAGACCGGTCTTGCGATGGGCCAGGCGTCGGTGCTCGCAGGCGTGACCGCGCCATGTCTCGCGGACGGCAAGCCGTACGACGTCGGGGCGGGCACCGCCGGAAAACCGATGGTCGTCAACATGTGGGCGGTGTGGTGCCTGCCGTGTCGTCGGGAGCTACCGCAGATGGCCGACTATGCACAGCGCGCGGGAGATCAGGTGACGGTGCTGGCGGTGCACGCCCAGGAAGGTGCGCGGAACCCGTATCTGGCGTTGCGTTTCCTCACCGAGAACAATGTCCACCTGCCGGTGGTCATGGACACCGACGCCCGGATCGCCGGAGCGCTGAAGGCGCCGCGGGTCTTCCCGTCGACGATCCTGGTGCGCGCCGACGGCACGGTCGCCAAGATCCTGCCGCAGGTCTTCGACGATCCCGATCAGATCGCCGTCGCGGTCCGTGAGTACCTGGGGGTGACGACATGACGTCCGACCATGCGCGTGACGGGGAGCAGATCTCACCGGTCGGACCGCTGGTGCCGACCGGACAGATCCCACCATGGCTGCGAACGGTGACCGGCAACGTCGGTGCCGTCACCGACGCGGTGCTCAATCGCGGCGGAGATCGCACTCGCTGGGCGTCGATGCTCGGCCGGGATCGCCGTGCCGCGGCAGTCCTGGTGCTGGTCTCCGGCAGCTGGGATGCCGCCGCCGACCATCCGGGCGGGCTTCCTGCCGACGCCGAGATCCTGCTCACCGAACGCGCACCGACCCTCCGGCAGCACAGCGGACAGGTCGCCTTCCCGGGCGGTGCCATGGATCCGGGTGACGACTACCCGGTGGGCACCGCATTGCGCGAGGCGAACGAGGAGACCGGTCTGGTCGCCGAGGGCGTCCACGTGGTCGCCAACCTCCCGTCGTTCCCCGTCCCGGTGTCGGCGTTCGACGTCATCCCCGTTCTGGCCCACTGGCAGCGTCCAGGCGACGTCCAGGTGATGGACACCGCAGAGACGTCGAGGGTCGCGAGGGTCAACCTGCGTGCGCTTCTCGCGCCGGAGAGTCGTTTTCAGGTGCAACGGAACGTGCTCGGGGCGCGTGCCTACCGCGGACCGGCGTTCATGGTCGACGGGCTGCTGGTGTGGGGGTTCACCGGCGGGTTGATCGCGGCCATCAGCGAGGTGTCGGGGTGGGATGTGCCATGGGACAAGGAGGATGTCCGTCCTCTGGACGAGGCGATTGAGGCCGCGGGAAGTCCCCAGACGACGGGGTTCTCGGCGGTGTTGCCGGAGGCGATGCATCAGGCGATCGGCGACCCCGATCGCGGTGAGAGTGGGCATCGGTGAGCGGATCCGGATGGGTTGATCTCATCGTCGTGGTGATCGCCCTGTTGGCTGCGGCCAGTGGGTACCGCCAGGGCGCGGTCGCCTCGGCGCTGGCGTTCCTGGGAGTGATCCTGGGTGCGGTCGCAGGCATCCTGCTTGCGCCGCACATCATCTCGAGGTTCGACGACAGCACTATGCGACTCTTGGTCGGCGTGGTCCTGCTGGTCGCGTTGATCATCGTCGGCGAGGTGTCGGGAATGGTCCTCGGCCGGGCGGCGCGCAGCGGCATCCGGTCGCGCGGCGTACGCCGCGTCGACAGCGTCATCGGCTCGGTTCTCCAGGTGATCGCCGTCCTGGTCGCAGCATGGCTGCTCGCGATCCCGTTGAGCAGTTCCACCGAGACCCAGCTCTCGACGGCCGTCCGCGGTTCCAAGGTGCTCGGTGGCGTCGACGTGTTCGCGCCGCAGTGGCTGCGTGATCTGCCGAGGGACTTCAGTGCGCTGCTGGACAATTCCGGTTTGCCGCAGGTGATCGGACCGTTCGGACGGACTCCCGTCGTCAACGTCGGTCCACCCGATCCCTCTGTGGTGCAGCTGCCCGTCGTGAACCAGACGCGTCCCAGCGTGATGAAGATCGAAGGGACCGCACCGAGTTGTCGACAGGCCCTCGAGGGCAGTGGATTCGTGGTGTCGCCGGAACGTGTGATGACCAACGCCCACGTGGTCGCGGGCACGCGCCGTCTCAGTGTCTCCGCCCCGAGCGGACAGCAATTGCCCGCCCGGGTGGTGCTCTTCGACAGCAGCAACGACATCGCGGTACTCGACGTCCCGGGATTGACCGCGCCTGCACTGAAATTCACCGACAAGGAGGCCTCGCCCGGCGACGATGCGATCGTGCTGGGCTATCCCGAGGCGGGACCGTTCGCGGTGAACCCCGTGCGGGTGCGCGAGGTCATCAACCTGTCCGGTCCCGACATCTACCGAACCGGAAGGATCCTGC
Source organism: Gordonia sp. SID5947 (assembly GCF_009862785.1). Classification (NCBI taxonomy): domain Bacteria; kingdom Bacillati; phylum Actinomycetota; class Actinomycetes; order Mycobacteriales; family Gordoniaceae; genus Gordonia; species Gordonia sp. SID5947. The sequence continues at coordinate 3,893,138 of NZ_WWHU01000001.1, forward strand.
GTGAGGTCTACACCGTCCGCGGTCAGATCCGTCAGGGAAATTCGGGCGGCCCGATGATCAACTCGGAGGGCGAGGTGCTCGGCGTCGTCTTCGGCGCTGCCGAGGACACCGCGGACCAGACCGGGTTCGTGTTGACCGCCAAGCAGGTTCAGTCGAATTTCACCGACTCGGAGAACCGGTCGTCGCGGGTGAGCACCGAGTCCTGCGTCCACGCGTGACGGACCGCCCGCTCACCGCGCGCCGGTGGACGGTCACCCGAGGTCGCGCGTGAGCAACTCCACCAGCCGCTCGTTGACCTGATCTGGTCGTTCCTGGTGCGCGAAGTGGCCGCTGTCGTCGATGTGCCGGTAGTCCATGTGCGCGGCCCATCGGCCGCTGGCGGTCATCAGGTGATCGAGGATGTACGGATCCTCCCGGCCGCGCAGCGCGAGAACTGGAATGTGCAGCCGCTGATTCATCAGGTCCATGAAACGCACGCCGTCGGGACGGAACTGCGACCGGAACGCCCAACGCTGGTACTCCAGGCTGCAGTGCGCGACGTAGGGGATCTGGACCGCCGACCGGTTCCGTTCGACGGCCTCCGCGAACTCGTCGGTCTGCTGCCAGGTGTCGGCGGCGCGCTCGCGGAAGTACTGCTCGATGTAGGCACCGTCGCGTCGTGTCAGTCGTCGTTCGCCGGTTCGCGGCAACTGATTTCGCAGGAAGCCGGTGAGAAAGGCCGATCGTTGGCGGCGGTCGCGCAGCACACCCCGACGCAGCGCACGCGGGTGTGGTGACGCGATGACGGCGATCCGGTTCACCACCCGCGGATGCAGGGTGGCCGTCGCCCAGCAGACGAGGCCGCCGTCGGCGTGCCCGACGAGCGTGGCCTCCGAGTGCCCCAGGGCGCGGACCAGTCCATTGGTGTCGCCGGCGAGCGACCAGCCGTCATAACCGCGAGGCGGCTTGTCGGAGTCGCCGTAGCCGCGGAGATCGACGGCAACGGCGCGGTAGCCGGCTTCGGTCAGCGCGGCGATCTGGTGTCGCCAGCTCCACCAGAACTCCCCGAATCCGTGCAGCAGCAGGACCAGGGGGCGGTCGGCCAGCCAACGTCCGTCCGACTCGACAGCGTGAAAGCGGACCCCGTTCGCCCGGACGTCGAAGTGATGCCAGTTTCCGGGAACCCGGACGCTCGACGGGTCAGGCGGGACCGCCAACTCCTCATCCCCGCCCGGGGTCGTGCGCGCGCGGGATCTCGGGATGGTCGCCGGTTCGTGTCGGCGACGCAGCGGGGCTGTCGGCGGAATGCTTCCCGGGCAGCACGGTCGGCACCTCCCGGACCGATTCGATCGTCTTCTTCGGTCCTCTGATCTTGCGGAAGAGTATGTAGCCGACGAACGCCATGACGATGGTGATCAGCACCAGGATCAGGAAGACGATCAGGAAGGCCAGCCAACGGGGCATCCAGTTGTCCAGCAGTTCGGCGAGAAAGAAGAAGAAGAAGAAACTCGAATAGAGGGCCATCACCCCGGCGACCACCAGCAGACCCGTGCCGGCGCCCGCCTTCTTCGCCTCCCCGACGAGTTCGGCCTTCGCCAGCGCCACCTCGGACCGGAACAGCGTGGACACGTTCGCGGTGGCGTCCTTCACCAGATTCCCGATGCTGGGCTCGCCGTGGCGACCCAACGTGGGGTCCGACAGCGGGATGGACGGGACCGATCCGGTGCCTTCTGCGGGTTGGCCGTGCTCGTTGCGGCTCACTGCATCCTCCGTATCTCGGTGCTCTGCGCTTATGTTGCCATGCGAGGGCCGGTCGGGGCGCGGGCCACCCGGGTCGCATCCACAACCTGTCTCACCGTCGGCCTCGCGACCGGCCGATCACGCCCGGTGATGCCGCATCTTTGCGACGGCCGCGACTGCCGGGTCGTCGTCGTCGACCAATCGAGCGAGAATGTCCGCGGCCGCGTCGCCCGGCATCTCCACCAGCGCTTGGGCGAGGCGGCTCCGCGCGGCAGGCGGTACCGCGGGGTCGTCGAGCAACCTGCCCAGGTCGGTCGCGAGCTGATCGGCGGTGCCGGAATCGGCTGCCAGGTCGCGGAGCAGGTCGGCGGCCTCGACATCGTTGGGGCCCGCGACCACCATCTCGATGAGCGAAGGCACCACCGCCTGGTCGCCGCGAGATCCGAGCGCCAGTGCGGCGCGGCTGCGGACTACGGCGTCGGTGTCGGTGAGCGCGCCGCGAAGCATGCCGGTCACCGCGGGACCGGTCATCTCGGCGACCGCCGACACCGCTCGCCGTCGTACGTCCGCATCGTCGGACCGCAGGCCCACGGCCAGGACGGCGGCGCCCGACTCGTCCCCGCTCGCGGCCAATGCCCAGGTCAACGCGCCGGAGACGTTCGGGTCCGATTCGGCCAGCACGGCGTCGGCGACGGCTTCGGACGAGAGTCGGTGGCCCATCGCCGCCAGAGCGGCGCCATAGCGAACGCCCGCGGAATCCGAATCGAGGTCGTGCATCAGCCGCACCGCGCGCAGAACGTCTCCCCAGTCGGCCGGGGTGGATGCCGCGATGCGCCTCAGCAGTGCGAGCAACTCCTCCTCACGGGCAAGGCGTCGACGCGACTGCTCGACGAGGTCGCCGATCAACGCGCCCGGATCCGAAGAATCGGGTGCGTCCAGCAGGCGTCGCACCTCCGCCAGCGACAACCCGAGCGACCGTAGACCCTCCACGCGGAACAGCCGTGCGATGTCGTCCGTCGTGTACTCGCGATAGCCACCTGCGGTGCGGCCTGCGGGCGACACCAGCCCGAGCCGGTCGTAGTGCCGCAGCATCCGGGTGCTCACACCGGAGCGCTGCGACACCTCACCGATCAGCATCGGTGCCCGCCGACGGCGCGTCCTTCAGCGAGAGCACGCGTCTCGCGTGATCCACGGCGGCCGCGAAATCACTGTCCGGGTCGTCCATGAGACGAGCAGTAGCGATGGCGTGGTCGCGGGCGGCATCGTCGTCGACCGCCCGTGCCGCGACGACCAGCGGGACCGCGGATTCGCCGAGGGCAACGAGTGCACGGCTCAGGCTGCGCCGCGTCTCCTCGTCGCCGCGGCCGAACTCGGCGGCCAATCCCGCAGCGAGAGAACCTCTTTCACCGTCGGGAACGAGGACCACCGCCGCACGCCAGGCGCTGCGTGCCACGTCGTCGTCGGAATCGTGGAGAAGCTCCGACGGGACGTTCGACCACACCGTGCGGTCGCCGATCTTCGACAGGGTGTGCAACGCCTGACCGCGGGCCTGTGGCGTCGGCGAGGTGAGCTCGGCGAGCAACCGCGGAATCGTGACGGTGACGCTGCAGCGGGTGAGCGCCCACGTGAGCATGTCGCGCACGAAGAAGTCCGGCTCGACGCCGCAGCGCTCGACGAGGGCGCCCACGAGCGTGTCGTCGGGGTACGTCCCGGCAGCCAGGGCCGCCTGCAGTCGTGTCGACGGCTGCGGCCCCGACAGTGCCTCGACGAGCCGGTTCTGTCGCGTGTCACGAATCGCGTTGTTCATCGCGATCACCTCCTCGACACCAGTGAAGACCTTGGCACCGTGTCAAGGTCAACACCGCCCCTTCGTGACGCTCGCTGCGCTCGCGCTCCCCGGGGACGGGGGATGCTCGCTCCCCGGGGAGCAGGTGGGTCGCTCGCGACGTCGAGATCAGGCCTTTCGTGCGCGGATGTTCTCGAAGACGGAGGGGTCCACCAGGGTGGAGGTGTCGCCGAGTTCACGGCCTTCGGCGACGTCTTTGAGGAGGCGCCGCATGATCTTGCCCGAGCGGGTCTTGGGCAGTTCGGGCACGACGTTGATCTCGCGGGGTTTGGCGATCGGGGAGATCTCGACGGCCACTTGTTCGCGGAGTTCGGCGACGAGCGCGTCACCGGTGTTCTCGATGCCTTCGCGCAGGATGACGAAGGCGACGATGCCTTGTCCGGTGGTCTCGTCGGCGGCGCCGATGACCGCGGCCTCGGCGACTCCGGAGTGCCCGACCAGCGCGCTTTCGACCTCGGCGGTGGAGATGCGATGGCCGGAGATGTTCATCACGTCGTCGACGCGGCCGAGGACCCACAGGGCGTGGTCGTCGTCGTAGCGGGCGCCGTCTCCGGCGAAGTACCAGCCCTGCTCGGCAAAGCGCGACCAGTACGTCTCGCGGAAGCGTTCGTCGTCGCCCCAGATACCGCGCAGCATCGCCGGCCACGGCTGGTCGAGGACGAGGTACCCCTGCTCACCGGCGCCGACCGGCCGGCCCTGGTCGTCGACGATGTTCGCCGAGATGCCGGGCAGCGGTGCCATTGCCGAACCGGGTTTGGTGGAGGTCACGCCCGGTAGCGGAGAGATCATGATGGCGCCGGTCTCGGTCTGCCACCAGGTGTCGACGATGGGTGCCTTGTCGCCGCCGATGACCTCGCGGTACCACTTCCACGCCTCCGGGTTGATCGGTTCACCGACGCTGCCGAGCAGTCGCACCGAGCTCAGGTCGTGCGCGTCGGGGATCTCACGGCCCCACTTCATGAAGGTGCGGATCAGGGTCGGCGCGATGTAGTAGATCGTCACGCCGTAGCGCTCGATGATCTCGAAGTGGCGATGTTCGTTGGGGGAGTTGGGTGTTCCCTCGTAGACAACCTCGGTCGCGCCGTTGGAGAGCGGTCCGTAGACGAGGTAGGAGTGCCCGGTGACCCAGCCGATGTCGGCACCGCACCAGAAGACGTCACGGCCTTCCTTGTGATCGAACACGTAGTGGAAGGTGTACGAGGCCTGGGTGAGGTAGCCGCCGGAGGAGTGCACGATGCCCTTGGGCTTGCCGGTGGTGCCCGATGTGTAGAGCAGGAACAGCGGGTGTTCGGCGTCGAAGGCCTCCGGCTCGTGGGTGCTGGACTGCTCGCCGACGGTGTCGTCCCACCACACGTCACGGCCGTCGACCCACGGCAGATCGGGGTCGTGGTTGGTGCGGCGCACCACCAGGACCTTCTCCACCGAGCGGGCGGCGTCGTCGCCGCTGCCCAGCGCCTCGTCGACGGCGGCCTTGAGCGGTGCCGGGTTGCCGCGGCGGTATTGACCGTCGGTGGTGATGACGAGCTTCGCCTCCGCGTCGTCGACGCGCGAACGCAGTGCGCCCGACGAGAACCCGGCGAACACCACCGAGTGGGTCAGACCCAGTCGCGCGCAGGCCAGCATCGAGACGATGGCCTCGGGGACCATCGGCATGTAGATGGCCACGCGGTCGCCGGCGACCAGGCCGATCGAGGCGAAGTAGTTGGCGGCCTTGGACACCTCGTCCTGCAGCTGGCTGTAGGTGAGGTCGCGGGTGTCACCGGGCTCGCCGACCCAGTGGATCGCGACCCGATCGCCCTTGCCCGCAGCGACGTGGCGGTCCACGCAGTTGTAGGCGACGTTGAGTTTTCCGCCGACGAACCACTTCGCGAACGGGGCATCCGACCAGTCGAGGACCTGATCGAAATCCTTGGCCCAGTCAAGGCGCCGAGCCTGCTCGGCCCAGAACTCCAGACGATCCGCGTCGGCCCGATCATAGAGTTCCGCGCCGGCGTTGGCCTGCGCGACGAAATCGTCGGACGGCGGGTACCCCTGGGCGGACGAAGTGGTGGCGGGAGTCATCGGTGAGGCGACCTTTCACTGTCGAGGACACATACGGCGTGACGTGCATGCATGCCGCTTACTCATTGTGAGGGTAGTCACGTTGGAACGCGGTTGCAGGGGCCGTCGGCCGGCACTCGCAGTTCCGCGACGAATGGTCCCATGGACACGACGAGTGGTGCAGGGGGCCGATCGTCGTCACCGGCCGAACCACGCGGGACCGCCGGTCACTATCGTGTGGAGACGTGACCTCCGATCCGCTCGCGCCGCTGCTCGATCTGCCCGGCGTGCGCGACGCCGCCGACCGGGCGCGGGACGCCCTGAGTGCCGTGCACCGTCATCCGGCGAATCTGCGCGGTTGGGACAAGACCGCGACCGAGGCGTCCTGGCGTGCCGGACGTTCCTCGGCGGCCATCGACGGCGGGAGTGTGGAACTGCGGCGTGATGGTGACTTCGACGATCCGGTGCTGGCCGGTGCGATGAGGGTGGCCCAGTCCCTCGACGGCGACGCACTCGATCAGCTCACCGGCGTCTTCCGGCGAGCGCCCGCGCAGGCGTTCGCCCGACTGCACATGCTCGCGGCCGCCGACCTCGTCACCGACCCCGACGATCTGGGCCGCCCGAGTGCGCAAGCCGGGGTGGCCGGCCGCCTCGATCTGCTCGGTCAGTTGGTCACCGGTGCCACGACGGTCCCGGCGCCGGTACTCGCGGCAGTGGTCCACGGCGAGTTGTTGGGTGTCGGTGCATTCCCGACCGCGAACGGTGTGGTCGCGCGGGCGGCCTCCCGGTTGGTCTGCACCGCGTCGGGCCTGGACCCACACAACCTCGGTGTGCCGGAGGTGACGTGGCTGCGCCGTCTCGACGACTACCGCTCGTTGTCGGCGCGGTTCGCCGACGGAGACCCGAGCGGTGTGGGCGAATGGATCGTCTTGTGCTGCGAGGCGCTGGAAGCCGGCGCCGGAGAGGCCCGCTCGATCGCCGATGCGGCGCGCGCAGGCTGAGCCGGGTCCGCTCGCGATCCGCGAAACCATGAGTCGCCAAAGGTTTCTCGAGAGACTGCCCGGACAATACAATGCGGGCGGCCGCTCGGCCGGTGGAGAACCGGCCGGGTTGCCGCCCGCATAGCACGGACCCAAGTTACCAAGCGTGCTCGGTGGGTTGTGTGGATCGCCTCGGCGAGTGACCGCGGTACTGGTCGGTACGCCCCGATGTGAACCATTTACGAATGACGGTGCCGTGCAATCGGATCGAGCGTCTTCGGATCGATTCGTTCCGTCTCGCAGACCAAATGGTCCGTTCCGATCGGATCGATTCGTCCGGCTCGACGGGGAACTCCTCATGTTCCCGCATACGGCCCGTTGATGGCCATCGGCTTGCCCTTGCCAGCCTACGATGTCGCAGGCGCACAACGCTTTTGCCTTATTGCGGCGTGCTCCGCGTGGGTGCTTGCCGCCCGTGCTGGGAAGCGCTCGGCGTGGGGGTCCGCTCCTTCTCTTCCGGATCGGACTTTGCCTTCCGAGATTCCGTAACCCCTTTTGTACACCGTGACCGCAGTCACATCAAGGGTCTTTCGCACCAACGTTCAGTGGTGTTCATGGGAGTCTCAGGCGGGCCGTCGGTGGTGCCGTCGATGCAGCAGCGAGTGCATCCCGAGGCCGCTCACGGCGGCCACGCCGGCGCCGAGCGCCACTGCGGCGGCCATCCGGGAGGACGGCGCGGGGATGCGTCGCCGAAGCGGCACCGGACGATTGAACCCCAGGACCGGCCAGTCTCGATCGGCCGCCTGCTTGCGCAGTTGCCGGTCCGGATTCACCGCGACGGGATGGCCGACCGCGTTGAGCATCGGGAGGTCGGTGATGGAGTCGGAGTACGCGTGACACTCGGCGAGGTCGTAGCCGCGGTCCTCGGCGAGCGCGACCATCGCAGCAGCCTTGTTCTCTCCGTAGCAATAGAATTCGAGATCGCCGGTGTAATGACCGTCGACGACTTTCATCTCACTGGCCGCCACGTGGTCGACCCCGAGGAGATCGCCGATCGGTTCGACCATCTCCCGCCCGGATGCCGAGATCAGGACGACGTCGTGTCCGCGCGCCTGATGACTTGCGATCAGTTCGGCGGCCTCCGCGAAGACCAACGGGTTCACGATGTCGTGGAGGGTCTCGTTGACGATGGACCGCACCTGTTCCACATCCCACCCGCGGCACATGTCGGTCACGTGGCGTCGCAGGTTTTCCACTTGGTCGTGGTCGGCCGCGGTCACGAGAAACAGGAACTGGGCGTAACTCGACTTGAGTACCGATCGCCGATTGATCAACCCCTCATCGAAGAACGGTCGCGAGAACGCCAACGCGCTCGACTTCGCGATGACCGTCTTGTCGAGATCGAAGAATGCCGCCACGCGGGATCGGTCGGTCAGACGTGGTACCGAAGGTGTCGACCCGGTCGCCTTCGGTGAGGTGTCCGTCACGTCGCCAGCATATGGTCTGACACACTGTCGGCGATAGCCCCGATTGCAACGTGATTGCATCGTGAATGCCCAGGCAGCGATATAAAAATGTGACCTCGGATCGGTTGTCATCGTGGTTGCACACTTCGAAATCTCGTGTGTATAGTCGGCCATAACCGGTTAATACCGGTGCCTTTCAGCCCGACCCCCCGGGGCTGAAACGCGATGACCCCGGCCTCCTCCCCCCTGGCCGGGGTCGTCCTCTGTCTGGGGTCGGTTTCCTCCTGGCTCGTCAGCCTTTCTCCCGCGTATGCGGCGGTTTTCCGAAAACTGGGACGCTTGACCAAGCAGTTGCTAGGTTCTGGTCGGATGTCAGCCGAACGGGGGAGTGGGTATGTCGACAGGTCGGAACATGCGGGTGGGGTTGCTGGCTTCGGTCCTCGCATCCGTGATGGCGCTGGTGATGGGCGTAGGTGGGGAGGCTCAGGCGGCGCCGCGCGCGCCCCTGCCGGAGACATACAACTTCTTCTCCGGTATCCCGGCCGAACTCGCCCATCCGGGAGGTTCCCTCCCGGGTTCCAACGACTTCTCCTGCAAACCCACTGCGCGCCATCCGCGTCCGGTGGTGCTCGTCCACGGCACCGGAGGGTCGCAGCAGACCAATTGGGGCACCTACGTGGCGATGCTGGCCAATCGTGGGTACTGCGTGTTCGCACTCACGTACGGTGCGCTGCCAGGAACGCCCTGGCCGGTGTCGGCGATCGGGGGATGGGTCGCATCGAGGGGAGCGCCGCGGAGCTGTCCCGATTCATCGACAAGGTGCTGGCCGCTACCGATGCCGAGACCGTCGACATCGTCGGGCATTCTCAGGGCACCTACATGCCCACCTATTACCTGAAGGATCTGGGCGGTGCGCGCAAGGTAACCAAATACATCTCGTTGGCGCCGTTGTGGCGCGGATCGTTCGGCGGCACCACCGCGATCACGCAACAGCTGTTGCGGGGCGCGGACGTTCCCATCTGCGCCGCATGCGCGCAGATGGGCGCCGGCTCACCCTTGAACAAGGCGATCTGGCGGGGCGGGAGCCCGTACGTCAAGGGCATCGACTACACGAACATCTCCACCCGCTACGACGAACTGGTCGTGCCGTACACCAGCGGTCAGGTCCCGGGGCGCGCCGGCGAGAACGTCCGCAACATCGTCGTCCAGGACACCTGCTCAGCCGATCACAGCGACCACCTCGCCATTGCCGGCTCGCGACGAGCGGCCTTCATGGTGCTCAACGCACTCGACCCGCAGCATCCCGTCCGCGTGCCATGTGAGTTCGTGCCACCGTTCACCGGGTAGCAAACCGCTCATCCACACTTTCGGCTCATTCCACAGATCGGGCCGTTGCGCCACCGACGTCGTCGTCGCGGGCGGATGACACACCAGGATCGGTACATGACCGATCAGCTCCTCGTCCTGGTGGGCCCCGACCTCGCCGACGACGTCGCCCGATGTGCGGCCGCAGCGGGATACCGGATGCTGCGCGCCGACCCCGACCACTGCCGTCGGGAGTGGCCGCGTGCGGATGCCGTGGTCGCCGATGTCAGCGCCACGCGTGTACTCGCCGAACTGGGCCCACCGCGTCGTGCAGGCGTGGTTGTGGTCACCGATCATGAACCGGCGGAGGACATCTGGCGGTGCGCGATGCGTCTCGGGGCGGATCGGGCGTTGACGTTGCCGTCCGAGGAATCCATCCTCGTCGGGTTGCTCACCGATCTACGGGCGCCGCAGGCCAATCCGGCGGGTGCGGTCGCCGTCGTCGGTGGGCACGGAGGAGCGGGTGCGACGACGCTGGCGGCGGCAGTGGCCCTGGTCGCGGCCGAGGACTCCGCGCGCGTATTGCTCTTCGACGTCGACGAATTCGGTGCGGGGATCGATCTGACGCTCGGTATCGAGGATCGCGCGGGGCTTCGCTGGCAGGACCTGACGCTGGAAGGCGGCGCCGTGCGAGCGCGGTCGCTGCACAGTGCGTTGCCGCAGGTGAACGACCGGCTGTCGGTGCTCGCGCCCCGCCGTGAGAGTCGGCTGCCGATCAGCGTGGACGCCGTCATCGCGACGATGGATGCCGGTCGGGTGAACGGCGACACCGTGGTCGTGGACCTGCCCCGCACGGCAGGCGTGGTCAGCGATGCCGTTCTCGATTCCGTCGATCTCGTCGTGCTCGTCACCTCGGCAGGTGTGCATGGGGTGGCGGCGTCGCGGACCGTCGCAGCGTGGCTGGACGAGCGTGGGATCGCGGCGATGTCGGCGGTCCGGGGCCCGGCCCCGAGCGGGCTGCGCGCCGCGGAGGTGGCGACCGCCGTCGGACTCCCGTTGCTCACCGCATACCGATCCGATCCGGGGCTGCCGGGCCGGATGGAGTCCGGGAGATTGCGGGTTCCATCGCGTAGCCCGCTCGGCCGTGCGGCCCGTGCGGTGTACCGCAAGGTTGCTGTCGGCGAACGGCTCGTGGCGTGAACGGTCCGCACGACGCACTTCTCGACCGTGTGCGTGACCGTCTTGCCGCCCAGTCCGCCGAGCCGACGGCCGAAGTCATCGCCGACGCGATCCGCTCGGAGTCACGCGGCATGCTCGGCGACACGGATCTGCTTGCTGCCCTGAGGTTCCTGCAGACCGAGTTGATCGGCGCGGGCAAGCTGGAGCATCTGCTCGCCGAACCCGACGTCGCGGACATCCTGGTCGTCGGCGCCGGACGGGTCTGGGTCGATCGCGGAAACGGTTTGCAGCGCACCGATATCCGGTTCGACGACGAAGCGGCGGTCCGCCGACTCGCCAGCCGGCTGGCACTCAGCGCGGGTAAGCGACTCGACGACGCGCAACCCTGGGTCGACGGCCAGCTCGCGGATCTCGGTCGTCGTGGCCATGCTGTCCGACTGCATGCGGTGATCCCGCCGGTGGCGACCGACGGAACATGCATCTCGCTGCGCATACTGCACACCGCGACCAGGAACTTCGATGAACTCGTAGAGCTCGGCGCCATCCCGGCCGAGGCCGTGGAACCGTTGCGCGCCATGCTGCGCGCCCGACTCGCGTTCCTCATCGTCGGCGGTACCGGATCCGGCAAGACCACACTTCTCGGATCGCTGATCGGAGAGATGGACGAGTCCGACCGGATTCTGTGCGTCGAGGACGCACTCGAGCTCGATCCGCCACACCCGCACATCGTGCGTCTCGTCGCCCGCACACCGAATGTGGAAGGGGCCGGGGAGGTCCCGGTGCGAACACTGGTACGGCAGGCTCTCCGGATGCGACCGGACCGGATAGTGGTGGGCGAGGTCCGCGGCGCGGAGGTGATCGACCTGCTGACGGCGCTGAACACCGGGCACGAGGGATGTTCGGGCACCCTGCATGCCAATTCGACGTCGGAGGTCCCGGCGAGAATGGAAGCGCTGGCGGCGCTCGGCGGCATGTCCCGCGACGCGCTGCACAGTCAGCTCGCTGCCGCGGTGCACGTCGTGTTGGGCGTCGCCCGAACACCTGGTGGCTCGCGCGGTCTCACCGAGATCGCGCTGGTGTCGCGCGACCGTGACGGGTTCGTACGTACCCGGCCGGTGTGGATGCGCGCCCACGGTTTCACCGACGAGATGTGCGACTTCGATGCGTTGGTGCGGGCCCGGTCACACACATGATCGCGATCATCATGGCGTCGGCCGTCGCGGTGCTCTGGTGGCCGTCGACCCACCCCCAGTATCGGATCGCCGCACTCACACCGGGGTCGTCGACGCGGGCGCACACAGTTCCGTGGCGCGTGTGCGTCGCATGTGGCGCCCCGGTGGCGGCCATCGTGACTGTCGGATTCCACGCGGCGGTCGCCGTCACGTTGCTGTCGGCGACGGCGATGTGGCGATGGCGCCGCACACAACGGGTCCGGGAGCGGGAACGGGAGACCTCAGATCTGCTGCTGGCGTTGTCGGTGATGACGGCGGAGCTGTCTGTGGGAGCCCCGCCCGCGCTGGCGTGTGCGGCCGCAGCGCGCGAACTCGGCGCTGCTCACCCGAGTTCGCCGGTCGCCGAGGGCCTCACGATGATGGCGGGCCGTGCCGAACTCGGCGGAGAGGTGATGCCGGACGTCGAGGCCGACGATCAGCTCTCGTGGCGTCGGGTGGGGATCGCATGGCAGACCGCCGACCGGCATGGCCTCCCGATGATCGAGATGGTGGAGTCGGTCCGGTCCGACCTGCTGGCACGCAGGCAGTTCGCCACCCGGACGCGCGCAGGCCTCGCCGGCCCGCGTGCCACTGCCGCGGTGCTCGCCGGGTTGCCGATCGTCGGGATCCTGCTGGGTGAACTGATGGGCGCCCATCCCACCGGGGTGCTTCTCGGAGGCGGGATCGGCGGTGTGCTGCTGATCGTCGGGACCACGTTGTCGGTGGCCGGGTTGGTGTGGTCGGAGCGGATCACCGACCGGGTGATCAATCGATGAGCGTCAACCGATGAGCATCAACCGATGAGCGTCGGCGCGATGTGTGCGATCGCGGTGGCGGGTATGGCGCTCTGGGTATGGCCGTCACCAGGGTGGGTACTGCACCGGGTGGTCGATCCGGCGTCAGGGCCGGGCGAGGGTGAGTCCACAGCGAAGCGTCCCGCACCCGACGACCCGTTCGCCGTCGCGGCGTCCTTCGATCTCTTCTCCGTATGTCTGCGGGCCGGGATGCCGATCGCCGCGGCGGCGGCCGTGGTCTCTCGTTCCGCACCACCGGGGCTCGCCATACCGTTGGCGTCGGCGGCCGAACTCCTGGGACTGGGCGCAGATCCAGAGCACGCCTGGCGACGATTCGATGGTTCCGGTGCAGGTGGCCGGAAACCCAAGGACAAGAACAGCGATGGCGACCGCTTCGAGGCTCTGGCGACGCTGGCGCGCCGTTCGGCACGGTCCGGATCGTCGCTGTCGGGTGGCCTGGCCGAACTGGCCGACAGCACGCGTCGGGAGGCGCACGACGATGCGTTGGCCGCGGCCGAACGCGCCGGCGTCGCGATCAGCGGTCCGCTGGGCCTGTGCTTCCTGCCGGCCTTCGTCTGTCTCGGAATCGTGCCGGTGGTCGTCGGCCTCGCCGGATCGGTCCTGGGTGGCTGACGCCAAGGCTTCTGCCGAATCGCGGATCCGAATCGGACGTCGCTGCGTCCAACTATGTGACACGCAAGGTGCGTGGCTCAGGAGGCTCAGAAGATCATGTCCGACAGAATCTTTCGCAACCCCATCGCCCGACTGCAGGCCGAGGTGTGGCGGGTCGTAACCGACGACGAGGGGATGAGCACGGCCGAGTACGCGATCGGGACCATCGCGGCCGCAGCATTCGGGGCGATCCTCTACACGGTCGTCACGGGCGACAACATCGTCAGCGCTCTCACCGGCATCATCGGCAAGGCCCTGAACACCTCGGTGGGTTGAGGTGGTGACGACGCCGGCCGTCACGATCAGGTGGATCGGGAATCGGTTACGGGATCGGTGGCTGCGCGACGAGGGTGGCATGGTCACCGTCGAGGGTGCGTATGCCATCGCGGCGATCGTGGCCACCGTGATCCTCGGGGTCGGGGCCGTGGTCGGCGCGACGGTGCAGATCCGGTGCACCGACGCGGCACGCGAGGCCGCCCGGCTCGCGGCGGCGGGCGACTCGACTGCGCGGGAGGTCGCCACCCGGGTAGTCGGGCGCGACGCGCACGTCGCGATCACGGGTACGTCCACCCGGGTGGAGGCCGTCGTGCGGTCCTCACTACCGCTCCTGCCGATGGTCTCGGTGTCGGCCAGGGCGGTCGCGGCGAAGGAGCCCACCGACAACACGTCGGTCGAGGAGTCCTCGCCGTGATCGCAGTGTTGCGTGACGATCGCGGCTTCGCGACCGTCGCCGCAGCGTTCGCGATCGCGGCGATCGCGGCGACGGCGGTCACGCTGCTCTACGTCGGCGCGGCGGTGGTCGCGCGACATCGCGCGCAGTCGGCCGCCGATCTCGCGGCGCTTGCGGCGGCGCAGCAGCACGTGGCCGCGGAGCCGGACCCCTGTGCCGCCGCGCGTCTGATCGCCGAGGCCCAGGACGTGGGCGCCGAGATCGACCGGTGCGAGACCGAAGGTGCAGACGTGCTGGTCACCGTCGCTGTTCCGGTCGAACTCGGACCGTTCGGCGTCCACCGGGCAAGTGCGCTCGCAAGGGCCGGACCGGTGGAATGAGGACGCCGGCCTCGTCCCGCAGACCGGAGCATGAGTCATTTGTCCACACTGTTTCGGATTTCTGCCGTCGCGATGCGGACCGCGGTCCAGACTTCGAGATCGTCCGACATGTGTCGGTTCGTTTCTGTTGTCAAGGAGAGCTACATTGCACGTCCTCAGTCGCCCACAGCTGCGCCCATACCTGCTGGCCGGAGTGTCGCTGGTCAGCGCGACCGCGATCGCCGCCACCCCGTTCGCCATGTCCGGTGCGCCGTCGCTGACGGATGACCTCGGGGCACCGGCCCAGAGCGTCATCTCGCCCAACGTCCAGTTGAGTTCGTTCGCGGCCTATCAAGAGGCCGTCGAGCATGCGATCACCAACTTGGAGAGCATCGCGACAACCGCGGAGGCCAGGGGTGCGCTCCCGATCCTGCGTCAGATCCTCGAGAACCAGTCCGCCGGCGGGCAGGCCCTGATCAGCGGTCTGCAGTCGGCAGGCTCGGCGTTCGCCACGTCGTTGAACGACGATGTTCCCGGTCTGCTGGAGGCGGCCTCGACCGCGCTGCAGGGCGGCGACGTCGCGACTGCGCTCAACAATGCCCTGACCGCGGTGATCGTCCCCATCTTCGCCGCGATCAACCCGGTGACGGGTGATCTCGTCCCCGCCATCCAGCAGGCGCTCGCTGCGCCGGCCGAAAACCTCGCCCGGGTCATCAACGAGCAGTTGCCGAACATCGCGCTCAACGCCGGGCTTGCCGTCATCGGGCCCGTCTACGGCGGAGTCGGTGCCATGGGAGCCGCGATCCAGGGCGTCATCGACGCGGCCCAGAGTGGTGGGGGCGCAACCGAGATCGTCGACGCACTCGCCAAGGCGCCTGCGGTGATGCTCGACGGCCTGCTCAACGGCGGATACGGCCCCAACCTCGGGCCGCTCATCGGGCTCGACATCCCGGGCATCACCATCTACGGCGGAGGACTGCTGGGCAATGGTGGCGTGGCCGCGGACGGTGGACTGATCATGCCGGGCACCCTGGCATCGCTGCAGGGCATCCAGCAGAGCATCCTGTACGGGATCACGCCGCCGGCCAACGCATCCCTCGCCGGACTGCGATCCGCGGCCGACAGCGACTCGACCCACGGCGCCTCGACCGACAGCGAGACGGCAGCGTCCGCGTCGACTACAGAGTCCACCGTCGATGCCGCAGAGGTCGATCACAGCACTGCCGGAACATCCACGGACAGCACTGAATCCGAGTCGTCGGACACGGGTTCCGCGGAATCGGCAGGCACGGCGGACGCCACGGATTCGACCACGACGGATTCGACCACGACGGACGCACCCACGACGGATGCAACCTCAGCAGATGCCTCCGCCGGTGACTCCGGCGCGGCCGAGACCTCTACCGAGTCGGCCGCGTCGTCGGAGTCATCGGGTTCGGCCACTGATGCCGACGGATCGGCTGCCGACGGATCGGCCGGATCGTCGGATTCGTCGTCCAGCGATTCCACCGGTTCGTCGTCCACCGATTCGTCATCGACCGATTCGTCGGCGAGCGACTCGAGCAGCTCGACCGCGGCCGCGTAGGCAGCACCGCACAGCGGGAGACTCCGCCCCGCCGGCCGACATGGTCGGCGGGGCCGACTCTCTCCCATACCTCGGACGATGTTGACCTGGGCGTTCGGGGTGAATTAGCGTTCAGTCACCGAAGGCCAGGTCAGCATGGCCATGGCCGAGGGAGACCGACGAGTTGTCCGCAGATGATGTCGACACGGATTGCCGCGGCGACTCACGCAGGCTCGTCGGACGCGCGGACGTCGTGGCCCACATCCGCGAGGTGTTGACCACCATCGTCGGCGGCGCGAGCGGATCGCTCGCCGTCGTCGGGGAACCCGGGATCGGGAAGACCGAGATCCTCACCACCGCAGCCGTCCTCGGCGACTCACGGCGATTGTGCGTGTTGCGCGCGAGCGGTGTCGAGTTCGAGACCGGCATCGATTTCGCCACCCTGCAGGAGTTGCTGCTTCCCGTCGTCGACCGCCCGGATGCGATCGGTCAGAGCTGGGTTGCGACCTTGCGCGTGGCGCTCGGCCTCCACGACGGCGCGATCCCCGACGTCGCCACCGTGCTCCGAGCCACGACGAGCCTGATAGGCGAACTTGCCGACGAGGCGCCGGTCCTGATCGTCGTGGACGACCTGCACTGGGCCGATGCGGCAAGTCACGCGATCATCGACGGCCTGGTCGATCTCGAACTCCCCCGGGTCGCCATCATCACGGCCTCGCGGTACCGGGCAGCCGCGAGCAGCGGGACGATGCGGATCGGACCGCTCGACGAGATCGTAGCGGCAACCCTCCTCGACGCGCTGTGCCCGACGCTCTCGCCGGTGGTGCGAACGAGGCTCCTGGCCGAGGCACAGGGCAACCCGCTTGCGCTCGTGGAACTGACCTCGGCTCTGGCTGCCGACCAACTGTCGGGTGACAGGCCGCTGCCGCAGGTCCTCCCGCTGACTCATCGACTGCGGGATGCGTTCGCCCCGCGGATCGTCATGCTCGGCGCCGAGGCCCGGCTTCTTCTCCTCCTGCACGTTCTCCAGCCGACCGCAGTGCTGGGCGACCTCGTCGTGGCGCTCGGTGACGGGTTGGCGACCCGCGCCATCACCGACGCCGTCGATGCCGGCGTGCTGGTCATCTCCGGGCCCGGTGTGGACGCCCGGATCAGCCTGTCGCATCCGCTGTTCGGGCCCGCGTTGCTCGCCGACTCGACGCCGCAGGAGAGGACGAATGCGCACCGTCGGCTCGGAAGGCTGCTCGCCGTCGACATCCGCGAGGTGAGCCCACTGGACCGCGGCACACCGGATGGCCCCGACGAATCGCTCGCCTCGGACCTCGAACGATCGGCAGAGGCCACCTTCCAGGAGGGGGACTGGACGGGTGCGCTCACCCTTCTCACACGTGCCGCGGCGTTGACTCCGGCACCGATCGACCGCGTCCGAAGGCTCGCGCGCGCCGCGTATATCGCGGCCGGGACCGATCCGTCCGTGGCGCTCGGGCTGATCGACGAGATCCGCGGCGTCGACCCGGGGTTCACCCAGTCGCTGACCGCCGCGGCCGCAGCGGCGACCGTGATCGCCAGCGGTCATGACGGCGACATCGACATGGCGCACCAGATCCTCTCGCGTGCGATCGACGGATACGCTCACCGCACGGACCCGACCGACGAGGCGCTGATCGAGGCGATCGGTGAATTGCGTTGGGTCTGTTGGCTCGGTGGCCGGGGGGAGTTGTGGCCGGCGTACTACCGGGCTCTTGATCGGCTGACGCCACGGCCCCCGATCGTCACCGACCTCGCGAGCCGAACCTCGCTCGATCCCGCGCGCACCACGGCGACGACGTTGCGTGAGGTCGACGAGCTGATCGGCGGGGTGCACGCCGAAACGGACCCGGTTCAGGTCATCCAGATCGCCGAGATGGCGGTGACCTTCGACCGACTTCCCGACTGCGGCGA
The DNA here is from genome assembly GCF_009862785.1 of Gordonia sp. SID5947. NCBI lineage: Bacteria > Bacillati > Actinomycetota > Actinomycetes > Mycobacteriales > Gordoniaceae > Gordonia > Gordonia sp. SID5947. Next base: position 3,910,884 of record NZ_WWHU01000001.1, read on the forward strand.
CGCACTCGACCGAATTGTCGATGCAGGCGAACATCGCGGTCCGATCCTCCCCGCGATCTGGGCGTTGCTCATGATCGCACGCGATGCGCGCCACCGTGGAGCGTGGCAAGTCTGCATCGACGCCGTCGACCGTGCGCGACGGCTGGCCAACGGGGGTGACTACAACCTGCTGCTCTGGGCCGCCGACTACGAGATGGCGTGGCTCGCGGCGGCGCGGGGAGACCAAGCGTCGACGGCGACCCTCACCGATGCGATGGCGGCCTGGGCAATTCCGCGTCGGGCGACCACGGTCATCGCATGCGTCGAACATGTGGAGACGATTGCGGCGGCAGGACGTGGAGATGCCGAAGGGGTACTGGCGCATGCCACGTCGATCAACCCGGTCGGCGAGTTCACCGCACACGCGTGGATGGCGATCTCGGTGGCCCTCGACGTGGTGGATGCCGCGGTTCGGCTGCGGAGACCTGATCTTGCACGCGCACATGTCGATGCGATGGATCGCATCGAGTACGGACGGTTGTCGCCGCGGATGGCCATGATCCACCTGGTGGCCCGTGCGCTGGTCGCCGACGATGAGAACGCCCGCATGCTCTACCGGCAGGCGCTGTCGGTCCCGGGCGCCGCTACCTGGCGATTCGACCACGCCCGAGCCCAACTCATGTTCGGCGCACACCTGCGCCGTCATCACGAGGCGGTGGCGTCCCGGCCTCTGCTCACCGAGGCGCTCACGACATTCGACGACCTCGAGGCCCGACCGTGGTCGGCCCGGGCACGAACGGAACTCGCGGCCTCGGGGCCGGCCGAGTGTTGGTGACCGACGTGATGGCTCGGTCGCTGACGCCGCAGGAACGGCATATCGCGGAGCTGGCAGCCCAAGGTATGAGCAACAAGAAGATCGGCGAGCGACTCGCGATCTCCCATCGCACCGTCGGCAACCATCTCCACCGGGTGTACGCCAAGTTGGGCGTGGCCTCCCGCGGCGGTCTGCGCGACGCGCTACGCGTGCCGAGCCCCGGGCAGCGCGACGATGCTGTCGGATCGGAGCGAATCTCGTAGTCCGGCACGGGAATGGACGCCGATCGCCGCATAGACGCGGGACAGGTGTGAGCCGACGGTGCTCGGAGACATGTGCAGGACGGCGCCGATCTGACGGTTGGACAGCCCGGTGGCGGCAAGCTCGGCGACCCGGCGTCCGATCGGGCTGACCTGAGAGTCGTTGTGCACGAGTCGGTGTCCCTCGTCGAATGTCCCCAGACGTCCCAGTTCGGCATGTGTCTGGGCGAGCCATGGTTCCGCGCCGAGGTAGCGGAATGTCACGGCGGCGGCGCGGAGGGCCGTGCGCGCCTGCGCGGTGGCTCCCTGAGCCCGCAGGAATCGTCCACGGCTCAGCTGGATACGCGCGAGGTCGAACGGCCATCGGTCGGCCTCCGGGATGGAAACTGCGCGTTCGTAATACCGGTCGTCGTCGGAGATGATGGCGAGCGCACCCGCGTACAGCAATGTTCGACGATCTGCTGCGGGACGATCGTCCACGGGATGCACAGCGACGATGGTCCGGATCGACTCGATGTCGTCGGGCGTGCCGGCCAGCACGGCCGCCTCCGCGAAGTCCAGGGCGGTGCGGTCATCGAAGGCGATCACCGCACCGAAACCGTCGGTGCCGGGAATCATGCGCAGGAGCCGATGGGCCCGACGTGCCTGACCTGCGCCGAGTGCGATCACGGCGCGACAGTGCAGGGCCCGCCAATACAGTGCCGCGGCGCCGCGGTCATCGGCCCACTCCTGAAGGCCGATCACGGTCGATTGCGCTACCTGTTGCTCGCCGCGATATGCGGCGAGCAATGCCTGCGAATGACGGAGCCAGGATTCGGCGTACATCCGATAATCTTGTGTCGCACAGAGTTTCAATGCGCGATGGGTTATCTGGTCGACGGCCTTCCAGTTTCCGGAACTCAGGCCGTCGGCGGCGAGCATGGCGCCCGCATAGATGACCGAGGCGAACGGGCTGTCCTCATCGGCCCACAATCGCTGCAAGGCGCTGCGCCACCAGAAGCGACGGTCACGGCCGCGGGTGACGAAGGCGATCCGCACCACCGCGGACGGATCCGTCGTGAAGGCCAGGTTCTCGATCAACCGGTCGGCCTGGGCATCGAGGTCAGCGTCGTCGAATGTGGAGCGGGACTCCAACCGTGCGGCGAGTACCGCCCAGGAGGGCGCCCGGGCGATGTCGGCCTCGACCACGGCGCGGAAGTCGTGCCAGTGTTCGCGTTGATTGCCGAACCAGCACAACAGATACAACGCCCACAGGGCCTCCTCGAACACCCAGTGTCCGATCTCGTCCCTGCGATCTCCGATGGCCTGCACGAGTCGTCGGTGGACGTCGGCGATCCCGTCGCTACCACGAAGTGCCACATACGATGCGGCGATGACGGCCTCCAACGAGTGCGCCGCGCCGGGGTCCGCGCGCAGTGCCTGGTCGAGGAGGCGTCCGAGGGCGGGCAGGTCTCCGGTGACGTCGGCGGTGAGACATGCAGCGGCCGCCAGCCGTCGTGCGCGCGACGAGGGATCGGCCGACATGTCGACGGCGCGCTCGAGCACGAATGAGGCGGCGCGGGCATCACCGCGCCGCATCGCCCGGACCGCGACGCCGTCGAGAAGGCGTGCGACACCATGATGATCAGTGGTGGTGGCGGTGTCCCGGAGACCGTTGGGTTGGGTGCGGGTGTGTGCGACTGCCGCGTCCTGACGCGAGAGTTCGGCCGTTCCTTGTTCGATGAGGGTGCGCGGATTGCCGGGGGTCGTCTCGACGACATGCGATCGCGCCGCGCCGGACAGCATCGGGAGTCGGTCGCGCAACAACTGGTGTGCGGCAGGGGCGGACAGCGGGGGCAGGCGCCAGGTGTGGTCGACGAACCGCTCGGCGAACACACCCTCACCCGCCGGTGCCGCTGCCAGGAGAGCGACCGGCTCGGCGCGTAGTCGTCGCGTGACGGAGGCCAGGATCTCGGCGCCGTCGCGATCGATGAGGTGGGCGTCGTCGACCGTGATCAGCAGGGGACCACGACGCGTCCGCCGACGGATGAGGTCGAGCAGCGCGGCCGATAGGACCAACGGTGACGGGCGTACGCCCTCCGTATCGCCGAGTGCGATCTGCAGGACGCGTCGGCGAGGGGGATCGAGCTCGTCGAAGGCCCCGTCGGTGGCGTCGACGATGCAGCGCAGGACCGGCGACGGCCCGGTCCGGGAATCGGCGCTGACCCTGACCACGGCGATCCCGGCGTTGTCGGCCAGCGATTCGGCGACCCGCACGAGGCTGCTCTTGCCCGATCCGTCCGCGCCCACGATGAGCGCCGACCCGCCCGTCCGCGCCGTGACGAAAGCGCCGATCGCGGACATGATCTCGTCACGTCCATGCAGGTGAGCGGCGTGGTCAACCATGGGCTCGCTTCGTCAGAAGGGATGTTGAGGTCATATTACTGTTCGGTAGGTTGCGGTCGCGCCGGGGTGGATGTCCGGCGTAAACCGGCTCGTTCGTCCGTGGCGAGGGCGTAACTTGTGATGCAGTGTCGAGAACTGCATCGGAGGGGGCTGGCGTGAGTGATCCGCGCGTACTGGACGAACTGGGCTACTACCTGTTGGCCGGCGCCGGCGGCGAGGGACCGGCCACCCTGATGGACGAGACGCGCGACGGTGAGGCGCTCGGGCTGGGGACGGCCTTCATCTCCGAACGCTGGAACGTCAAGGAGGCCTCGTCACTGGTCGGCGCCGCATGTGCGGTCAGTGATCGCATGCAGATCGCCACGGCGGCAACCAATCACAACACTCGCCATCCGCTCATCACCGCGTCGTGGGCGACCACCATGCACCGCCTCTCCGGCGGTCGGTTCACGCTCGGGCTCGGTCGTGGTATCGCTGCCATGTACCAGGCGTTCGGCGTGCCTGCCGTCACCACGGCGCAGATGGAGGATTTCGCGCAGGTGATGCGGCGACTGTGGCATGGCGAGCTCATCTTCAACCACGAGGGTCCCATCGGGAAATACGATCTGCTGTACCTGGACTCGGACTTCGACGAGGACATTCGGCTGGCGCTGGTGGCCTTCGGTCCGCAGACTCTCGCCCTCGGTGGCCGCGAGTTCGACGACGTCATCCTGCACACTTTTTTCACTCCGGAAACGTTGCAGCGCAGTGTGAAAACGGTCAAGCAGGCGGCCGAGCAGGCGGGCCGTGACCCGGACAGTGTGCGCGTCTGGTCGTGCTTCGCCACCGTCGGGGATCATCTGCCCGAAGAGTTGCGATTGAAGAAGACGGTGGCGCGGCTGGCCACGTACCTACAGGGCTACGGCGACCTGTTGGTGAGGACCAATGATTGGGATCCGGCCGTGCTGCAGCGCTTTCGGGACGATTCGGTGGTGCAGTCGATCGCCGGCGGAATCGATCACAAGGCGAGCGCGGAACAGATCGAGCACATCGCGACGCTCCTGCCCGCCGAATGGCTCGAACCCGCGGCGACGGGGTCACCGGAGCAATGCGCCGCCCGGATCCGCGACGAGTTCGGATACGGCGCCGACGCGCTGATCATGCACGGCGCCACACCCACCGAGCTCGAACCGGTGGTGGCCGCTTATCGAGCGGGAGGCGAGTGAAGCGGCCGTCAGGCGTCGTCGTCGCTCACGACGATCCGCTTCGGGTACACCCGTCGGGAATGGGACGGCGCGAAGGTGATGCGGTCGAAGTCGACGGATTCGTCACCGCGATAGACGAGCTCGAACGTCGTGGTCGACGGGACGGCCATGTATGGCATCGCTGCCCGGACGAATGAGGTCCAGTGGATCAGCTCGCCCTCGGTGAGAAACCCGCCTGCGACTGCCAGCGGGCGACCCGGATCGTTTGCGGCGGTCGCGAGGAAGACCTCACCGAGCCCCGCGGCCACCTGGGAGCCGATGGTCGCGCTCTGCAGATACCAGTGGGCGCCCGCCACGACCGCGGAGTGGTGGCCGCCGTGTTGGGCGGCGCACCAGGCGTAATGGACGTCGAGTGCGTCGAGTGCCGCGTCCTCGGTGAAGAACACGTCGCGTTCGCCGATGGTGGCGGGCAGTTCGTCGACGTGCTCGGTCGGTCGGGCCAGCAGAAAGTACGCGGACCGCGACGACGTGATCGCGTAAGCCGGATCACGGCGCCCGTCGGAACTGTCGTCAGTCATCTGTCGAGTATTCCCGACTCAGCAGCGTCAGCACCGTGACAGCACCGTCCTTGTCGAGCGGGTCGTTGCCGTTCCCACACTTCGGCGATTGCACGCATGACGGGCATCCGCTCTCGCACCGGCAGCTCGCGACGGCATCACGTGTGGCGACGATCCAGGTATCGAACGCCGCGTATCCGCGGTCGGCGAAGCCCGCGCCACCCATGTAACCGTCGTAGACGAAGACGGTCGGTAGGCCGGTGTCGGGGTGCTGATTGGTCGACAGCCCGCCGATGTCCCAGCGATCGCAGGACGCGACGAGGGGCAGGAGCCCGATCGCGGCGTGCTCGGCGGCATGCAGTGCTCCGGGGAACCGGCCGACCTCGATCCCGGCCTCCTCCAGCGCTTCCGGTGTCAGCGTGTACATCACCGCACGGGTGCTCAGCGTCTGTGGCGGCATGTCGAGTTCCACCGAGTCGAGCACCTCGCCCGACAAGAGTGTGCGCAGGTAGCCGACCACCTGATGAGTCACGTCCACCGCGACCAGTGCGACGGTCAGCGGACCACAGGTTCGGCGCGCGACGACGTCGGTGATCGTGACGTCGGTGGTCTCCCGCGCCGAGGTTGTCCAGTCGGGTTCTTCCGGATGTGCCAGCGCGAGACCGTCGGTCAGATCGAGCTCATCGACGACGTAGGACTCACCCTGATGGATGTGCAACGCACCGGGGTGAACGGTCGACATGGCGCGGCCCGAGTCGACGGTACCCAACAGCTGGGAACTGCTGGTGTCCACGATCAGCACCTGGCCACCGATGCCGCCGCGGATGTCGATGTCGGCGTGTGGCTCGACGCCCGCCGCCACGTACCAGCCGGCCTTGCGGCGCTTGAGCATCCCGTCGGCAGCGAGCCCCGCAACCGCGTCGACGGCTTCCCACGCCTCGATCTCACTGTCCTGCAGCGGTAGTTCGGCGGCCGCGCACAACAGGTGTGGAGTCAGAATGTACGGATTCGTCGGATCGGTCACCGTCGCCTCGATCGGGCGCCCGAGCAACGCCTCCGGATGGTTCACGAGGTAGGTGTCGAGCGGGTCGTCACGGGCGACGAGCACCACGAGCGAATCCCCCGACGTGCGTTGTCGACCGGCCCGGCCGGCCTGCTGCCAGAAGGAGGCCACGGTACCGGGGTAGCCGCCCACGATGACCGCGTCGAGACCGCTGATGTCCACGCCGAGTTCGAGAGCGTTGGTGGTCGCCACACCGACGAGATCTCCGTCGGTGATCGCCTTCTCCAGACGGCGACGGTCGTCGGCGAGATAGCCGGCGCGATACGCCGCGACCCGATCGACCAACTCCGGCGCGGTCTGCGACAGCAGATGACGTGCTTGGCGTGCGGTCAGCTCCACACCGCGACGACTGCGCTGAAAACAGAGCGTCCGCGCTCCCTCCACCACGAAATCGGCCAGCAGTCGGGCGGATTCGGCACCGGCCGAACGACGTACCGGTGCGCCGTTCTCACCGGTGACAGCGGGCAAGAAGTCGGGCTCCCACAGTGCGACCGTGCGCTCGCCGCGGGGCGATCCGTCCTCGGTGACGGCGATCGCCGGCTCGCCGATCAAGCGGGTCAAGGCTTCTGCCGGTTCGGCCATCGTGGCACTGGTGCCGATCACCACCGGATTCCCGCCCGCCGACCGCGCGACCCGGAGCAGACGCCGCAACACCAGGGCCGTGTTCGAGCCGAAGACGCCCCGGTAGTGGTGACATTCGTCGATCACGATGTAGCGGAGATGGCGGAAGAAGTGCCGCCAGCGGGCATGCCCGGAGAGGATGCCGATGTGCAGCATGTCCGGATTGGTGAAGATCCACCGCGAGTGGGCGCGTGCCCACTGCCGGATCTCCACATCGGTGTCACCGTCGTAGGCGCACGGTTGTAGATGCGTGAACGCCTGATGTCCGGCGAGTAACGAACTCACCGAACGGATCTGATCTGCACCCAGCGCCTTTGTCGGCGAAAGATAGAGCGCTGTCGAATTCGGATCCTTCGACAGCGTGGTCAATATGGGTAGCTGGTACGCCATGGATTTTCCGGAAGCAGTTCCCGTGCAGAGCGCGACATGATTTCCGCGATAAGCGAGATCGGCGGCGGACACTTGATGTGTCCACGGTTCGTCGATTCCGGAATCGACGAATGCGGTCACCAATTCTGGGGGCGCCCACTCCGGCCACCTGGCGAAAGAGGCTGTCCGGGAGCCAATTACCGACATGTGTGTGAGGCACGACGACATCGCGTCGGTGCCGGCCATGCTCTGGCGGAGGAGCTCGGACCCGAATGTGGGATTCTGCATTGTTGGTGACTCAATCGTCGACGGCGTTCGCCAACGTGGACTCTGATGTTACTGCGAGATGTCCTTGCAGGCGAAAATGACCAGGTTTTTGTGCAGTTTGGTTGGGGTGACTATCGCACGCGGGCCGAACATGATTGACTAGTGGCGGTCGCAGCTTTCGTGAGGCGCCGGACAGCCGGTTGCGCAGCGAGATCGTGTTGTGGCCGTGGTACTGAGGCTGGTTTTCGCGGGTTCTCCGCAGGGGTCCATCGAGGTATGGCGGTCGGAACCGACCACGACACGAGACCCATCGTGTCGCGTCTGTTGGAATGTATGTAAAGGATTGCAGTAATGGCACAGGGAACTGTGAAGTGGTTCAACGCGGAAAAGGGCTTCGGCTTCATCGCACCTGATGAGGGGTCCGACGACGTGTTCGTCCACTACTCCGAGATCCAGGGATCCGGTTTCCGCACTCTCGAAGAGAACCAGCGGGTCGAGTTCGAGGTCGGTCAGGGCACCAAGGGCCCGCAGGCCACCGGTGTTCGCGCCGTCTAGGAGTCACCTCCTGCAAGCTGCGAAGCACGCTTGAGCGAAGCCGCTCCCGGTCACCGTCACGGTGGCCGGGAGCGGCTTTTTGGATATGCCTCGTCGAGGTGAGTGGTACGCCCGTCGCGGTGCGCCACGCAGTAACCTCTCTGTGTGGGCCAGTTGTCGTTCTTCTCGGCGCAGATCGACCAGCCCGCGTACGACGATCTGGCGGGTCTGCTGGCCACCAACGGCCAAGCTGTCCGCTCCGATGCCGGTACGCGGGTGTCTGTGGTCGTGGCCGAGAAGTGGCGTGCCACGGCGATCGTCGAGGAGATCGGCGCCACCGGACTCGCGGTCGAGATCGTGACGTCCGACGAGGGCAATCCGATCGCTCGGACCGGATACAGTCACCAACTCGACGAACTGCACCGCAGATGGTCCGCGGGAGCGGTCAAGGCGGTGCCCGCCGGGTGGGTGCCTTCGCCCCGGGCGTTGCGCCTCTGGACCATCGCCGGTGGTGACCGCGAAGGGGAGCGATATCTCCTCGCTCTCGATGCCCACGCGCACGACATGCATCCGATGCTGGCGACCTCGCTGATGCGGGTCGGCGTGGCGCCGACGCTCGTCGGGACCCGCGGCCAGTCACCCGCACTGCGGGTCGCAGGTAAGCGCCGCCTCACGCATCTGCTCGAATACGTCGGTGAACCGCCGGCGCTGCCGGGCGCGGCCGAGCACTGGCCGATCGTCACCGGATTCTGACTGACAACACCCGGCGAGGCGCAAAATTCGTCAAAACCCTCTGAACTGGGGTTTTGGGCTGGCGCCAGACCAATTTGTCACACTGGGACTTTGAGAAGGGAATCCGGATGTGCAGATGACGCTATATATAAGGTACAAACCTCAACGAGCAGCGATAGCGAAGTAAGGACGCCCGGTGGCCGATACCAGCACCGCATCTCCCGCGAACGGGAGCACGACTCGACGATTGGTCATCGTCGAGTCGCCGACCAAGGCCCGCAAGATCGCGGGATACCTGGGCGCGAATTACGTCGTCGAGTCCTCGCGTGGACACATCCGCGACCTCCCTCGTGGCGCCGCCGATGTCCCGGCCAAGTACAAGGGACAGCCGTGGGCACGTCTCGGCGTGAACGTCGACGACAACTTCGAACCGCTCTACGTGGTGTCCGCCGACAAGAAGTCCACGGTCACCGAACTCAAGTCCCTGATGAAGGACGTCGACGAGCTCTACCTCGCGACAGACGGTGACCGCGAGGGCGAGGCCATCGCCTGGCACCTGCTGGAGACCCTTAAGCCGAAGATCCCGGTCAAGCGGATGGTGTTCCACGAGATCACCGAGCCGGCGATCCGAGCTGCCGCCGAGAACCCGCGCGACCTCGACAACGACCTCGTCGACGCTCAGGAAACCCGCCGCATCCTCGACCGCCTCTACGGCTACGAGGTGTCACCGGTGCTGTGGAAGAAGGTCATGCCGAAGCTGTCGGCGGGCCGCGTCCAGTCGGTGGCCACGCGCATCATCGTCGACCGGGAACGCGAGCGGATGGCGTTCGTCTCGGCCGATTACTGGGACATCGCCGCAACGATGGATGCGGGCGACGCGGCCACTCCGTCGACCTTCGGTTCCCGACTGGTGTCGGTCGACGATGCCCGCGTCGCGACCGGTCGCGACTTCGATGCGCGCGGTGCTCTCAAGCGTCCCGACGGCGTCGTCGTGCTCGACGGCCCGCGGGCGACCCGGCTGGCGGAGTCGCTCGACGGTGCCGACATGTCGGTCACCTCGGTCGAGGAGAAGCCGTACACCCGTCGCCCATATGCGCCGTTCATGACGTCGACGCTGCAGCAGGAGGCCGGGCGCAAGCTGCGGTTCTCCTCCGACCGCACGATGCGGATCGCGCAGCGTCTGTACGAGAACGGTTTCATCACCTACATGCGTACCGACTCGACGACGCTGAGCGAGTCGGCGATCAACGCGGCCCGCGGCCAGGCCCGCGAGCTCTACGGCGACGCGTTCGTGCATCCGACGCCGCGTCAATACACCCGCAAGGTCAAGAACGCGCAGGAGGCCCACGAGGCGATCCGGCCCGCAGGCGAGACCTTCCGGACGCCGGGGCAGGTCGCCGGCCAGCTCGAGGCCGACGAGTTCCGGCTCTACGAGCTGATCTGGCAGCGGACCGTCGCATCGCAGATGGCCGACGCCAAGGGCACCACGATGAGTCTGCGGATCAGCGGTACCGCGTCGACGGGGGAGCGCTGCACATTCGCCGCCTCCGGCCGCACCATCACGTTCCCGGGTTTCTTGTCGGCCTATGTCGAGACCGTCGACGAGCAGACCGGCGGGCAGGCCGACGATGAGGAGAACCGCCTCCCCAACCTGACGGAGGGGCAGGCGCTCACGGCCACGTCGCTCACGGCCGACGGCCATTCGACCAACCCGCCGGCCCGCTTCACCGAGGCGTCGCTGGTCAAGGTGCTCGAAGAGCTCGGGATCGGGCGGCCGTCGACATACGCCTCGATCATCGGGACCATCCAGGACCGCGGTTACGTGGTGAAGAAGGGCAATGCGCTCGTCCCGTCGTGGATCGCGTTCGCGGTGGTCGGACTGCTCGAGGCGTATTTCCAGAACCTCGTGGACTACGACTTCACCGCGTCGCTCGAGGACGACCTCGACCAGATCGCGAGTGGCAACGCGAACCGCACCCGATGGCTCACCGAGTTCTACTTCGGTGACGGCACGCCAGAAGCGGCCGACAACGGCCCGAGCGGACCGACTGATGAGTCCGCGACCTCCGGGTCCGGTATCGCCCGGCACGGCGGGCTGAAGAAGCTCGTCGGCGTCAACCTCGAGGAGATCGACGCCCGCGAGGTCAACTCGATCCGACTCTTCGACGACGAAGAGGGCCGGCCCGTCTTCGTTCGCGTCGGCCGTTACGGGCCATACCTCGAACGCAACGTCGCGGAGGCGGGGGCCGAACCCGATCTCAAGCGCGCCAATCTGCCTGCCGACATCACCCCCGACGAACTGACGCTCGCGGTCGCGGAGAAGTTGTTCGCGACGCCTCAGGAAGGGCGGACCCTCGGCGTCGACCCACAGTCCGGGCACGAGATCGTCGCGAAGGAAGGCCGCTTCGGTCCGTACGTGACCGAGATCCTGCCCTCGGACGACGACGATGACACCGGCAGCGCGCCGGCCACGATCCCCGCGGGACCGACGCCGCGCGACGGCGGCGACTCCGGTGGCGAGGTGGTCCACCTCGATGACGCGCCGACCGGCGGTGGCGGAACCGGCACCACGACCGCGAAGAAGGCCCCTGCGAAGAAGGCAGCGGCAAAGAAGGCGGCCAAGAAGGCCGGACCGAAACCGCGGACGGGCTCGCTGTTCAAGACCATGGACATCTCCACGGTCACCCTCGAGGATGCGCTGAAGCTGCTCTCGCTGCCACGGGTGGTGGGGGTGGACCCGGAGTCCGGTGACGAGATCACCGCCCAGAATGGTCGCTACGGCCCGTATCTCAAGAAGGGCACCGACTCGCGGTCGCTGACCAACGAGGAACAGCTCTTCGAGATCACGCTCGACGAGGCGCTGAAGATCTACTCGGAGCCGAAGCGTCGCGGACGTCAGGCTGCCGCCCCGCCGCTGCGCGAACTGGGTAACGATTCGGTGAGCGAGAAGCCGATGGTCATCAAGGACGGCCGTTTCGGTCCGTATGTCACCGACGGTGAGACCAACGCCAGCCTGCGCAAGGGTGACGAGGTCGACTCGATCACCCCGGAACGGGCGATGGAGTTGCTGGCCGATCGTCGAGCCCGCGGACCCGTGAAGAAACGCGCGGCCAAGAAGGCCCCGGCGAAGAAGGCCCCGGCCAAGAAGGCTGCGAAGAAGACCGCCGCCAAGAAGACGACCGCGAAGAAGGCGGCGAAGAAGACGACCGCCAAGAAGACCGCGGACTAGTCACCGTCCCGGCCGGTCGAGTACGACCACTTCCCGCTGGCCGAGTTCGCGTACTTCCCGTTGCTCGGGTATGGCTACTTCACGCTGGTCGAGTACGACCGAGCCGCCAGGCGAGGGAGATATCGAGACCACTTGCGCCGCAAACGGTCTCGATACGGCTCTGGCCTGGCGGCTCGTGCCTACTCGACCGGCGGTGGAGTTGGTTCGACCGGTTGGGGCGGCGACTCGACGGGCGGCGGAGGGGACGCCAGCCGCGGCCGCGCGAGCAGGGTCTCGATCCCGCGACCACGGAGTTCGACGCCCTCGCCGATCTCCCAGTTCTCCGACTCCTCCTGCGATGCGAGGAACACCGCGCGTGCGCTGCCCAGCACCCGGCTCGGCTCATCCTTGGCGAGCTCGGTGAGTCGCGCGGCCTCGTTGACCGGATCGCCGATCACGGTGTACTCGAGACGCTGCTCGGAGCCGATGTGACCGGCGATGGCCTTGCCCGCCGAGACCCCGATCCCGATGTCGGTGTCGCCCAGCGTGCGGTACAGCTCGGTGCGGAGTTCGCGCGCCGAGGCGAGGGCGCGCCCGGCGAAGTCCTCGAGGTCGAGCGGCGCTCCGAAGATCGCGAGTGCCGCGTCGCCCTGGAACTTGTTGACGAAGCCGCCGTGGCGGCCGACGACGGTGACGACCACCCGGAAGAACTCGTTGAGCAGTTCCACCACTTCGCGTGGCGGACGGTTCACCGCGAGCCGAGTCGATCCCACGATGTCGACGAACAGCACACCGACGTACCGTTCCTGGCCACCTAGTTCGGTACCCGTCTCGATCGCCCGGCGGGCCACGTCCTCGCCCACGTACCGACCGAACAGGTTGCGAAGCTGTTGGCGTTCGCGAAGGTCGGAGACCATGTCGTTGAAGCCGGCCTGCAGGAGGCCGAGGTCACTGCCGTCGTAGATCCGGACCGCGACGTTCAGGTTTCCCGCCGACACCTGGCTCTGGGCGCGGCGCAGCTGCTTGATCGGATCGTTGATCGCCGCGACGACACGGACGATCGCGATGACGCTGAATGCGAGCGCTGCACCCGACATCCACAGGATCGGTCGTTGCAAGCCTGCCGGGTCGGTCGCGATCCAACCGAGCCGCTGCAGCGTGATGAGCCCGATGATCACCGCGAGCGGAGCGACGACGCTGACCACCCAGAACACGGCGATACGGGTGGTCACACTCGGCGCGACAGCCACGTCGGGCTCGTTGGCCATCGCGGCCACCGTGATGGGCCGGAGCACCTTCTCGGCCTGCATGTACGACAGCACGCAGGTCACCAGGGCTCCGATGGCACTGGCCATGCCGACGATGAAGGCGTCCTTGTGGGACACCGCGAAATTGACCAGGGTGAACAACACCCCGCCAACCAGCCACAGACCGGCGTTGACCACCGACAACAGATACGGGAGCTTGAGCGCGCGCCTGCGGGCGTTCTCGTTGTCCAGCCGGGTCCGTCGCCGGTGCCACACCAGCACCGGCAGCGACAGATGGATACTCAGGAATGCGCCGACAAGCATCGCGCCGACGAGGTAGACGGCGAAGATCACCTGATTGAGCGCGGTGATCTCGTCGAGGCGTATCGAGTCCTCCATCGGCATCCCGAAGCGGAGGAACGCGAAGGTGAACAGGGCGCCGACCACATTGGCCCTCAGCATGTCGAGGGCAAGGATCGGCCACGGTGTGTGCACGAGCCAACGGGCCAGATGCAGGCCCTTTGACCACCGAGACCGCCGTTCAATCACGTAACAACGGTAGCTGTCTGCTTGCAATTGTTAAACACACGCAGGTCGGTGGGAGGTGTCTGAGCAGCACATTAGGGTGGCGGTGTGACGAATGTCTTCAGCCGTTTGATCGGCCAGGACGCGGTGGCCGAGGAACTGCAGGCCGCAGCCCATGCCGCTCGCGAGGTGGCGGCGCGACTCGACGGTGGCCCCGCCGACGCATCCGGCGCCGAGGGGCCCACGAGTCGGTCGCGCGCGGCGATGACCCATGCGTGGCTCTTCACCGGCCCGCCGGGCAGCGGACGCTCGGTGGCGGCGACGTGCTTCGCAGCGGCGCTGCAGTGTCACGCCGACGGTGAGGTCGGCTGTGGCGAATGCCGTGCGTGTGTCACCGCGATGGCACAGACGCACGCCGACATCCGGCACGTTGTGCCGCAGGGGCTGAGTCTGTCGGTGCACGAGGCACGCGATGTGGTGCAGGCTGCAGCGCGTCGCCCGGGGACCGGCCGGTGGCAGATCGTCATCGTCGAGGACGCCGACCGGCTCACCGAACAGGCAGCGAACGCCCTCCTCAAAGCGGTCGAGGAGCCGGCGCCCCGCACCGTTTTCCTGATGTGCGCACCATCGGTCGATCCGGAGGACATCTCGGTCACCCTGCGGTCGCGGTGCCGGCACGTCCCCCTCACCACGCCGGCGGTGGCCGACATCGAGCGGGTCCTGATCGACCGCGACGGCATCGACCCGGAGCGGGCCGCCTGGGCGGCGGGTGTGTGCGGTGGGCACGTCGGCCGGGCGCGCCGGCTGGCCACCGACGACGAGGCGCGTGCGCAGCGGGAGAAGGCGCTCGGGCTTGCGCGGGCCGCGACCCGGGATTCCACGGCATACGCCGCGGCCGAGGCGCTGGTGAAGTCGGCTGAGGAGGCGGCCAAGGCCATCAGTGCCGAACTCGATGAATCCGAGACCGAGGAGATGCGGACAGCCCTCGGCGCCGGTGGCACCGGTAAGGGCACCGCACGCCCGCCTCGCGGGAGCGCGGGTGCGTTGAAGGAGCTGGAACGGCGCCAGAAGTCGCGGGCGACCCGGGTCTCCCGCGACATGCTCGACCGGGCGCTGGTGGATCTCGCCGCTCTGTTCCGGGATGCGCTGGTGGTCTCGGTCGGTGCCTCGGTGACGGCGATGCATCCCGACAAGGCAGATCTCGTCGGTGGGATGGCGGAGTACGCCTCGCCCGAACGCCTTCTGCGATGTGTGGAGGCCGTCTTGGAATGCCGGACCGCACTCGACGTGAACGTGAAACCGAAGTTCGCGGTCGACGCGATGGTGGCGAAGATCGGAATTGCGATGAACTCGGGGAGGTGACCTCACGCGCCGAGCGGTGTCGGAGCGCCGGATTGCATCGCGATGTCGAGCAGGTCGCGGGCCGGGCCGCGCAGCGAGATGTGCGGAGTCCACACCGCGCGCAGCGGTCGCACCATGCGGAGCCCGGCCACGTCGACACGCACCAGCCGGCCCGCGGCGATGTCGTCGTCGACGGAAAGACGCGACAGCACTGCGGCACCCGGCGACGTGAGCACCGACGCGCGGATGGCGGTGACCGAGCGCAGCTCGATCAGTGGATCGGCCGGCGTCGCACCTGAATCACGCAGTGCGGCTTCGAAGGTGACGCGGGTGCCGGAACCGGGTTCGCGTTGGATGAGCGGGGTCGCGGCGACTTCGTGGAGATCGACGCTCCGGCCGTCGGCCCACGGATGTCCGGGCGCCGCGACCACGACGAGCTCGTCGCGGGCGACCACCGCGCTGTCGAGATCTCCTGTGGGGCCGGGGCTCTCGATGAATCCGAGGTCGGCATTGCCCGCGCGTACGGTCTCGATGACCTCGGTCGAGTTCATCGGACGAACCGAGATCTTGACGTCGCTCCGATGGGCGAGGGTGCTGATCCACAGTGGGACAAGGTATTCGGAGACTGTTTTGGAGGCGGCGACCACCAGAGTCGCATGCCGGGCGCCGACCAGCGAGTCCACCCCGGCCATGAATTGCGACGCCCGCTCGACGAGCGCGTTCGCCCACTCCAACACGGCCATGCCGTTCGCGGTCACGTCGACGCCGCCGGCCGACCGGACGAAGATCTCCACGCCCAGTTCGCGCTCGACGCCCCGCACGCGGGCGCTGACCGCCTGTTGGCTGATGCCGAGGTCGCGTGCGGCGGCGCCCATGCTGCCGAGTCGGGCCACGGTCACCACGACGTCGAGGGCGGTGATGTCAGGAAGCCGGCGTTGCACCATGCGACGACGGTCGTCTCATTGGGGTCAGCGGCCGGCCGCAGATCACTTCTCGGTCGCCGATCCGCCACCCTCGGTGTCGTCCGATGCGATCTCGACGCCGTTGTCGCTGTCGGTGTCGTCGGATGCGTCGTCCTCGTCGCGGAGCGCGTCATATCCGTCGACGCCTTCGAGGACGGTCAGTTCCTGATCGACCGCAGCCGAGAACGCCTTGGCATCCTCTTTGATCTTGTTGATGAAGTCCGACATCGTCTTCTCCTCCGCCTGCAGCGTCGCTGATCGGTGACCTGCCTCCACTATAGGAGCAGGCGGCCGTCGGGAAGGGCTGGGCGAAATGCGTCCGCAGTTCGCCGTCGACGAGCCCAAGAGGATCCCCAGGGGATCTCCGAGGGGACCGCGGTGGGGGTCATGTGAGGTCTGCGAACGTTTCGACCTCGTGCGTTCGGCCGGCCACGATCAGGACATCGCCGTCGCGGACGACGGTGTCCATGCTCGCATAGGCGAAGTCGTCCCCCCGATGTTTGATGGCGACGACGGTGACGCCGTATTTGCGGCGCAGGCCGCTCTCGGAGAGGCTGTGCCCGATGATCGAGGCCGGCGCCAACGTCTTGACCATGGCGAAGCTCTCGTCGAACTGGATGTAGTCGAGCATGCGTCCGGTCACCAGGTGTGCCACTCGTTCGCCCATGTCGTGTTCGGGTAGCACCACGTGGTGTGCTCCGACACGTTCGAGGATGCGGCCGTGCTGGCGACTGGTGGCCTTGGCCCAGATCTTCGGTATCTCGAAGTCCGAGAGCAACGAGGTGGTCAGGATGCTCGATTCGAGGTCCGTGCCGATGCTGACGACCGCGTGCCGGAAGTCGGGGACGCCGAGTTGTTCGAGGGCGTCGCGGTCTGTCGTGTCGGCGACCGCGGTGTGGGTGAGTTCGTCGGAATACCGCTGCACCCGCGCAGGGTCGGAGTCGATGCCGAGGACCTCTGAACCACGCAAGACCAGCTCGCGGGCCAAGGAGGAGCCGAATCGTCCGAGCCCGATGACGGTGACACGGGTGCCGTGACGTGTGGGTTTTCTGGTCTTAGCCAACGATCGGCCTTTCCTCGGGGAGTTCGTAGCGGCGTTCACGGTCGCGCAGCGCAAGTGCCGAGGCCAGGGTGATGGGCCCGAGCCGACCGATGAACATCAGGACGACGAGCAGAATCTGTCCGGCGGCGGGGACGTCGGCGGTGATGCCGGTGGACAGGCCGACCGTGCCGAAGGCCGAGATCACTTCGAACAACACCGCGTCGAGGTCGAAATCCGTGATCAGCAAGAGCGTGATCGTGCCGATGATCACGGCTCCGACCCCGAGCAGGGCGACGGTCACCGCCTAGCGTTGCACCGACGCCGCCAGACGGCGGCCCATCACGTGCACCGTGGGTTGGCCGCGGACCTCGGCGATGATCACAAAGGCCAGTAGCGCAAAGGTGGTGACCTTGATTCCGCCTGCGGTGCCGGCTGATCCGCCGCCGATGAACATCAGCACATCGGTGACCAGCAGTGTCGACGGGTGCATCGCACCGATATCGACCGAGTTGAATCCGGCGGTGCGCGGTGAGATGCCCTGAAATATCCCGGCCAGCAGTTCTCCTGGGGTGCCGAGGCCCCCGAGCGTGGCCGGGTTGGTCCATTCGATGGCGGTCACCGCCACCACCGCGACCAGGGCCAGGGCGCCGTAGGTGACCAGAGTGACCTTGGTGTGCAGCGACCACCGCGTCACCACAGTTCGAAGGGCCATCGTCCGACGAACAGATCTGGTGATCTCGAAGATCACCGGAAATCCGAGGCCGCCGACCATGATCGGGACGATGATCCACGGGTCGGTCGCGAACTGGGTGAGGCTGGCCGACCAGAGCGCGAAACCGGCATTGTTGTAGGCGGAGATCGAATGGAAGACCCCGAGGTACAGCCCGCGGGCCGGCGACTCCCCGTAGCCGAGGATGAAGCGGGCCGCGAGGATCGCGGCGAGAACGACTTCGACGATGACACTCATCCGGAGCACGCCGACGACAACTCGTCGGCTCTCGCCCAGTTGCAGACTCTTGGTCTCGGTTTGCGCGAGGAGCTGCATCCGCAGTCCCATCCTGCGGGCCACCAGCAATCCCAGGATCGACGCCAGCGTCATGACGCCCACACCACCGATCTGGATCAGCGCGAGAATCACCACCTCGCCGAAGGCCGACCAGTATGTCGCCGTGTCGACCACCACCAAGCCGGTCACACAGACCGCCGAGGTGGCGGTGAACAGAGCGGTCACCGGGTTCGTCACCTGCCCGCTCTCCGAGGCCACCGGCAGCATCAACAGGATTGTGCCGAAGACGGTGGCGCCCAAGAAACCCAACGCCACGAGCCGCGCCGGGTGTCGGGACAACCTCGGCCATAATCGCACCACCAGACGAACATAGCGCTCACGCTCGACGGTGGGGCACCGGGCGGCGCGGGCCGGTTTCATGGCGTCGTTCGGCTGCCGTCTCCGGGGATCGCCGGGTGGGCCGTCCGACGCCGCGGTCAGATCATCTGTGCGCCAGGGAGTGCGAGAACGAACAAACGAAGGCCCGCTTCGGGTGGGGCTCGGCGCCTTGCATCAATCTATTCCTCGTGGGACACGTCGGGGTCGTGACTCGTGCACGTCCTCGTCGCAGGAGTCGACAACGCGACGAGTCGGCTTGCCCAGCATCCACGCGACCACGCCGATGATCGGAAGAATCCACACGACAGTAAGCCAGATCGCGCTGCGCTGTAGGTCGAGACGATGGCTGATGATGTCGACTGTCGCGAACGCCGACACGGTGATCCAGACGGAGAACAGAACGAGCAGCGCGAACGCGATGTAGAACGGCCGATTGAAATCTGCGCTACAAGCCGCATCCCTGGCGCATTCTGACAGGCCGGCCTCGGCGAGCAGCATCAGGACACTCTAGCCGGTGTGATGCGTGTTTCAGCGGCGCCGCGTGTATTCAGTGAGCTACACGTCGTGGCGTTGACATCCATGGACGCCGAGACCTCTGAGACGCAGACCCACCCTCGTGGAACAGGAGTCCCTGGGGTTTCATCGACAAGTTCGGAAAGGACCGAATCCGCCCCAGGTCAGCATCCAGATGCGGACGCGACCTGTGGCGGTGCGCAACTCGAAACCATTCACGGCAACCTCCGCAGCCTTGTCGGCCGCCAGGTACGCGCCGCGGTTGTCGCACCTGCGACTCGTATCGCCTGATGGGCTACGAGGTTCTCGGTTGAGGCCAGCGACCTTGGGGATCGGCGAGGGAGTGGACAGACATACCGCAGCCCTTCCGCTCGCGTAAATGAGCGCTGAGTAGCGTTACGGCAGAACACTTATCGAGCGCAGCAGAGCTTCGAGTTTGCCCTTGGCGATCTTGTGGCGAGTCTTGGTGACCGCCGAAAACGTGCCCGAGCCAGCCTCTCGCGACCACGAAGGCTGAGCCGAAACCGCGAACACACCGGCCTTTGGAGCCGCCCAGGGGAATCGAACCCCTGACCTATTCATTACGAGTTCTTCGTGACTGTGTGAACTGCAGAAACACTGAGAGTCACTGTGTGTCCATGAATGTCTAGAACACGTTGCAGCGCAGTGGATCACGGCGCTTGATACGTCACCGACTGTCCATCGGTGACCGCTGAGGTCGAGGCGTTGTGTGTGCTCTGTGTGTGCTCGTGTGTGCTTGCCTCGATCTTTGCAACGGCCGCGAACAGTTCGTCATCGCCACCGGCGTGCGCGTAGACACGGCTGACGAGGGTTGAGTCGGCATGTCCGAGCAGGTTCGCAACGCGGGTGTAGTCGACACCACTGGCAACAGCGTGTGATGCCCAGGCGTGCCGCATCGCGTGTGTGGTGACCTTGTCGACCCCTGCGGCCTCGCACGCGGTTGTGAGCGCGCGGTTGACGTTGGACCCTCGGAACTGTTTTCCGCGAGCGGTGCGGAAGACCAGCGCGCCGTCGAGCAGGCTCGACAGGAGTGCGTTGATGTCTGCCACGTCGGACTCCCTGCCCTTGACGGCCCTGCGCAGTTTCGGCAGGCGTGTCTGCTCGACGGCCAGAGCCTCACGCATCACTGCTGCGGCCTCTGGCGACAGTGGCACGCGGCGAGCGCGGCCGGACTTCGTGGCGCCGATTACTAGTCCGCCTTTGGTCTCGACGGCCGATCGCCGGACGTTGAGCACAGCGCCTCGGTGGTCAGCGTTGTCGATGTCTTTGCGCCGCAGTTCGCACACCTCACCTATGCGCAGGCCGGTCAGCGATTGGAAGCGGAGTAGTCGCCGGGTGTAATCGTCGGCGACATGAGTCAGCAGAGCGTCGAGGTGGGCCGGGGTCAGGTACTCGTCGGCCGTGCCCTCGTCCTCGACGACCGTTCGCCGGTCGGTGGTGGGCACTGTGGCGCTGCGTGCGGGGTTGCTGCGGATGAGGCGATCGTCGACCGCGACGTCGAGCAACTTCCGCACGACGTTGGCGTACTTGCGCACTGTGGTCAGTGACTTGTCAGCGTCGAGCAGGTCGGCTATCCATCCGTTGACATCTGACACCACCAGAGAACCGACCTCGCGGTCTCCGAACCGCCCGCAGAACACGTCGACGATGGACCCGTACGACTGGCGCGTCGACGCCGGTTTCGCCGACAGGGTGCGCACATAGGTATCGGCGACGGTGCGCACCGTCACCCGTGACCGCTCGTGCTCGATGTAGGAACCGGACCGGAACTGATCGGCCAGTTCGTCCCGGCGGGCGTGCGCGGCCTGACGGTCCTCGAACCGTTCGTAGCGCTGTTTGCCCGAGGTGTCGACGTAGCGCACTTCCCAGCGCAGCGGCGACTTAGGGACGGCCTTACCAGCGGCATTTGTCGTCCACGAGTAGCCCCGTCGCACCTTCCGGCGCGCGTCGGAGTAGTGGCGATCGAACACCGACACGGTGCCGGCCTTTCGACGACCGGCGGACCGGGGTGCGGGACTGTCGTCGAGGTTGACGACCTCGGTGGTCTCTCGTGGACTCATACCGACAGACTAGCAGATGACCCAATAATTCTGACGAACTGTTATCGAGTCAATATGCCGCGGTGAACTGCGAATATGCAGATGAGTCGAGCACACACGATCCTAGTTTCTGCTCGCAGATAATTGCTGGCCCTGGCGACGTTGATGGACCTTGATGTCAGCGCGCAGACACTGACCAACAGCGGTGGGACACACTAGAACTGACACTCAGGGAGCACCAAATGGCAACCGCGGCAATCAATCTCACTGACCGAAGTCGAGAGGTGCTGGCACCTGCTGACGCACTCGATCGCCTGCTCGACACTGACGAGGCCGCGCACGTGTGCGGACTGTCACCGCGCACCCTGCGCACGTGGCGCAGCGACGGCAGCGGCAAGGGTCCGGCGTTCGTGCGCGTCGGTGCCGCGATTCGCTACCGCGCGTCCGACATTCAAACGTGGATCTCGCGGCTGACCTGATCTCCACCCTCCGGGCCGCTCACCCTCACCTGCACCGAGACGACCCGATCAGCGCGAAACCCAACGCGCGCAACCGAAAACGGAGAAGACATTGCCTACGAACGCAAACGGCGCCCGGCCAGAACCGGACGCCGCCGCGGCGATCACCACTCGCACCGAAGGAAAGGAGAAGTTTCCCGATTCCGAGCGTACTTCGGTGGTCGGACACTTTGCACACGTCGCGCCGACCGACGCCGAGCAACTGGCGATCGAGATCGACGTAGAGCTTGCCGCGCACACCTACGTCGAGCACCACGGTTTGTCCGTGTTCCCGTGTGAGTCCAACGGTAAGGCGCCGCTGACCCGACGTGGGTTCCGGGACGCGACCGACGACCACACACAGATCTCCGAATGGTTCCGCCGGTGGCCCAATGCCAACCTCGCGGCGCCCGTTCCCTCTGGTCAGCTCGTGATCGACGCGGACCTCTACAAACGCGCCGCGCATGACACGCTGGCGGCGTTGGAAGAGCGGTGTGGGCCGCTGCCAGCATGTCCGACTGTGCGGACTCCGAACGGCGGTATGCACTACAGGCTCAAGGTGGCCGTCGGTTCATGGTTTCGTGGCATTGCCGGGCCGGGTGTGGACCTGCGGGCCGGTGATCGGAACTACGTGCTCGTGCCGCCGTCGCGGATCGGTGACCGCCGGTACGAGTGGGTTTCCGGTGAGTGGGACGACCCGCCGGAGTTGCCGCTGTCGTGGTTGGCAGCGCTCGAATACCAGCGGCCGACGCTGACCACTCGCACCGTGCCCGGCTCGTGGGTTCAGCGGTTGGCCGGGGTCCGGCCGGAGTCTGTGACCATCGCCGATCTCGACGCGTTCCTCGACGCGCTGCCCGCTGGATCGATGGATCTCGCGATGGCCTCGGCGGTCGACGGCCGCATGGTCGAACGGATGCGCACGACCGCCCACGACACGCTCGTGCGGGCTGTGTATCGAGTAGTCGCCTTGGGTGCTGAAGGGCACCCCGGAGCGGTCGACGCAATGGCTCGTGTCCTGTCCGCGTTCGTCAAAGAGAACATGCGCCGCGAGCGCCACGGCCTCGACGGCGTGCGGTCGGCCGACGAGCTCGAATCGGAGATGCTGCGCGCTGTCTTCGGCGCCATCGTAAAGGTGAGTGCGGAATGAGCGCGGCGCCGTTTCCGATGCTGCCAGGTGCGGCGGATATGCCCGCTCGCCGTGGGTATTTCGATACACAGGGTCAGCCTGTCGGCCACGACGAGCCCGACGAGACCGACGAGGCGGCGCCGACCTCGCTGGTCGAGTGGGCAGAGCGCCACCGGCTCGACAACGACGACACCGACGACGCCGACGAGGAGGTCGACGACCATTTCGTCGACGGCGCCGCGTGGTTGTTCGACGAGCCCGACGAGGCGCCTGCACTGTGGGGTGTCGGCGCGCGGGTGCTGTGGTCCGCGGGTGAAGCGCTGACGATCACCGGACCGCCGGGTGTGGGTAAGACGTCGGTTGCCGCGCAGGTGGTTTCAGCGTCGTTGGGTCTGCACGCGACCGCGTTGGGTCTGCCGGTGACAGAGTGCCGCCGGGTGCTCTATCTGGCGATGGACCGACCCGCGCAGGCCCGGCGAAACATCCGGCGGTTCTTCGCCGTGGCCGACCGCGATCGGTTGTCGGGCCGTCTCATCGTGAAGAAGGGCCCGCCGTGGGTCGACTTCGCTGTGGACTCCGACGCGTTCCTCGAACTGTGCGAGCGCGCCGGACTCGGGCCCGGTGACCGCGTCGTCGTCGATTCGATCAAGGATGCCGCTGTGGGGCTGTCCGAGGACCGCGTCGGCGCTGAGTACAACCGAGCGCGACAGAAGGTGCTCACCGCGGGTATCGACGTGCTCGAACTGCACCACATGGTGAAGAAGGCCGGAGACGGCCCGCCCAAGACGCTCGCCGACGTCTACGGCTCACAGCACATCACCGCCGGTGCCGGGTCGGTGGTGCTGCTGCATGGTGTCGCCGGTGACCAGGTGGTCATGCTGCTGCATCTGAAACAGCCGGTTGACGATGTCGGTCCGCTGCTCGTGACGCACACCCCCGACGGCCACAGCACCGTCGACAACGCGGCCACCGACGTCGTCGAGATGGTGCGTCAGCGTGGCCCCAAGGGTGCGACTGCCACCGACGTTGCCGTGCTGCTGTGCGATACGGCCCGGCCGACGCGATCGCAGATCGAGAAGGCCCGGCGGCGTCTGACCGAGGGTGTCGACCGGGGTGCATTGGTCCGGCGCGACGGTGATCGCGGGGGTGGCAGCGACGACAACCGCAACCCGACGAGGTGGTTTCTCCGAGGCCACGAGGCCGAGAACGGTTGAGCGCCAATGGTTACAAGTAGAGCAATCACGCGGAAATGCAAAACCGCAGGTCAAGCAATCACGCACCCAATCACGCGGGTACCCAATCACGCACCAATCAAGCTCAATCACGTTTCCGGTGTTTCCGCAGGTAGAGCAATCACGCGGGGTGCGTGATTGGGGGTCAATCACGGTTTCCGCCCCCCTGTAAGGGGGGCGGTACCCCCGTGACACCCCGTGTTTGAGACGAGAGAAGAGAGCAGAAATGACGGCGTCGACAAGCGGTTCGGGCCCCCGGTCAAACGCGCGGATCGACGCGATCGAGACCCGGCGGCGTCAGTTCGCCGACTACGTCGACCGCATGATGGCCGACCCGACACCGGGCACCACGTGGCACCCGGCATACCAGTGGCCGAGCGAGACCGATGAGGAATACGCGGCACGGGTCGCCCAACACACCAGCACACAGACTTCCGGCCGACACCCGGCCGGGGATTGAGAGGAACGATGACCGTCTACAACCCCGACGCCCCGCCGTCGGATGAACTGATCGACGCCGAGCGGAGGCGGCACGAGCGGAAGTCCGCGAAGTCCGGCCGGGCCGCGATGGCCGAGTACAACCGCGGAACCGCTGCGCGCAACTCCAACGCGATGATGACGCGTGAGGTCGAGAAGTGGAACACTGGCCGACGGGCCGCGCAGGCCGCACAGCCGGTCGGTCCTCGCGTCGACCCGCACCCGCCGGTGCCGTTGTTGTCCGAGGCCGGAGAGATCGGGCAGCGGGTGGCCGAACTGATCCGGCTAGACCGGCTCGACGGCGCCCTGACCCGGTCGCTGGCCCGGATCACCGACGAGAACCGGGAGATCGAGGCCGAGGCAGCGGCGTACGCGTTGCGCACCCGGTTGTCCGAGGCCGCGGCCGCGCTCATCGACGCGACCTCACGGAAGGAGAAGGCGCCCGAAGTGCTGCGCGCGCTGGTCGACGAGCACCACGACCGGGAGCGGCTGGTCGTGCCCCTCGAAATCGACAAGGGTCTACGCGCGGCGATCGAGTCGGAAGTGTGCCAGCGGGCCGCTGGCAGCGTGCGCGGGGTGCTCGACGAGATCGACACGGCCGTTCTCGACGAGGCCGACGCGGTGCTGGCCGACGCTGTGCAGGCACACGAGCGCCTGAGTCTCGCCGGGGTCGGTGTCGACGTCACGCTGGACCAAGCCGTCGACGGGGACGATGATGGGGTGCTGTCGGCAGTGCGGCTGTGGCGGTCGGCCGTGGCCCGGTGGTCCGATGTCCAGTCGGTGCGTATGTGGTGTGCTGCTGCGATCGACCGCGGGTTCGAGGTGCGCACCACGGGGGTCTCTGTCGTACGTCCCCCGAAGGTGCGTGGCGGCCAGTTCCTCACGGAGGCCGAGGCACGCAAGCACAACTCGCCACAGGCCGAGGCCCGCACCCAGGGGTCCTCTTGCTGGCAGGGGTCTGCACCCTCGTGGTTGGCAGGCCGCACCGAACACGAGGTGCTGAGGTGGTTCGTTGGTCTTGATGCCAAGCAGCGGCCCAACCCGCGCGGCGTGGCCGATCTCGACACGAACAAGGGAGCGTGACCGTGAGTCGATACAACGACGACGACGACGGGTACAGGCGGGGGTTCGGTCGATATCTCGACGACGACATGGCATCTCGTCCGCACGATGGCGACGAGGCCGAACGGGAGCGGGAGACGCGCGGGAAGCGTCCGCCGCGTGACGTCGTGGCGCGTGGGTTTGGTCGGTACGTCACGGACTGACCGCTAGGCCGTCAGCGGTCGACTCAGCCCCGGCAGTGCACACCTCGTGCGCTCCGGGGCTGTCTCGTGTCCAGGTGTGGTGTGGGTGTGGTATGACCGGCCGTCGTGTCGTCTCGGGCATAGAGGGGTGTCACCCCGCCCCGGTCCGATCGGCAGGACCCCGCCGCGTACTGTGCGCACACGTGCGTACGGGTTTCCGTCAAACGCCGAATAGGCCCTGGCCAGGGGTTTTACGGCCTTCAAGGCGCCCCGGCGGGCAGAGTTGGCGGATATTTTGATTAAATGCGTTGCCGCGCAACGGATTAGGTGGGCACGATAGGTCGTAATGCTTCGATCGAGCGCGTCAGCTCTCGGGCGAGTGCGATCACCTCGGCTGCGTTGGCCTGTAGATCGTCACCGAATCCGTGCACAAGCTCATTGCGCACACCACGGATGTAGCGCGCGGTGATCACCGCCTGCTCCGGAAGTCCGTGTCCCCTCAGAATGTCGATACGCTCACCGAATGACCGGAACGTTGGCGCGGTCGTGGTCTGCTCGTCGGTTAGCAGGTCGGTGACGTTCCGTGCCGAGGCCTCGACGTTGAAGATCGCGCTCAGCATCGCGGCCTTGGGATCGACAGCGAGCAGTCGGGTGATGGTGTCCTCCGTCGTTGACGGCGCCCCGGTCGACTCTGGAAGTCCAGCGTTTTCATTGCGCAACTTCTCCAGCTCCAGTGCGATCTGGCCGGACCCCCATCCCGCTGTTACCGACTTGGCCCGGCCGAACATCAACACAATTTCGTTCGCTAGCCCTGAAATCGGCTGACGGAGAATGACTACCAGGGCAACCAGGGCAGCGGGCCACGCCATTGATCCGATGATCGAGGCGAAGAACTCCCAGACGCTCACGGACGGAATCTAGCAAAGGCGGCACGCCCGGACTGGGCGGACCGGTAGAGCTGGCAGCTACCGGAGCGAAACCTGACTAAGGATTGAGGTGCCGGGACGAAGGGGCCGATCGAATGTGGCCGGTGCAAGCACGATGGGATGATGGATGCGCGGTCCGGCTGCGGGCCGGGTTTAGATTGAGCGTAGGAGTGCAGGTGTGGCTAGGTTGAATCTGAAGACGGTCGAGGAGCGGGTCTCACCGCTCGGACATCGTGAGTCCTACGATCGTGAGTTCATCTTCGACCTGCTGCTGGCCTACGGGAAGCCGAAGGGCAACGTCACCCGCTTGCGCAACGGGTCACTCAACGTCGCGGCCGATCCTGATCGTGAGGTTGCGCAGAAGAACGTCGTCTACTTCCGTGAGACCGAACGCGAGCCGCTGGCCGACGTTGAGGAGATGCGGACATCGCCGGACGTGGTTCGGTACAACCCTCGGTTCGTGATCGCCACCGACTACAACGAGCTGGTCGCGGTCGATATGAAGACCGGCGAGAACAAGGTCTTCCCGATCCGCGACATCGACAATCACTTCACGTTCTTCCTGCCGTGGGCCGGGATGGAGAAGGCGCAGTACACCTCCGAGGCACACGCCGACGTCAAGGCTGCCGAGCGGATGGGCAAGCTCTTCGACGAGCTGTTGCAGGCGAACCCGGACCTGATCGGTGAGCGGCATGGCCGGCACGCGCTGAACGTGTTCTTCACGCGGCTGCTGTTCTGTTTCTTCGCTGAGGACACCGGAATCTTCGGCGACGAGCAGTTCACCACCGCAGTCGGGTCGCATACCCAGGCCGACGGCTCCGACGTGCAGGAGTTCCTGACCGACCTTTTCAACGCTCTGGACACTGAGAAGCCCAAAGACAAGGCCAGCTACTTGTCCGCGTTCCCATATGTCAACGGTCGCCTGTTTGAAGTCTCCAACCAGCATGTGGTGCCAGCGTTCACCAAGACGGCCCGTGGGCTGCTTCTGGATTTGGGGGTTTTGGACTGGAGCGAGATCAACCCCGACATCTTCGGATCGATGTTCCAGGCGATCGTCACCCCCGGCAAGCGGTCGGACCTCGGGCAGCACTACACGTCGGTGCCGAACATTTTGAAGACAATCGAGCCGCTGTTCCTCGACGAGCTGAAGGAGGAGTTCGACGCCGGTTTCAGCCGCATCGCCAAGCTGGAGAAACTACTAGATCGGATCGGCGAGATCAGAGTTTTCGACCCGGCATGTGGGTCAGGGAATTTCTTGGTCATCGCGTACAAGGAACTGCGTCGTCTGGAGCATGCGATTCTCGAACGCCTCGCCGATCTAAGTGCCAAGCACCAGGTTCTGTATGCGGTATCAAGGATTGACATCGAGAACTTCTATGGCATAGAGATCGACGACTTCGCCGTTGAAGTGGCGATCCTGTCGCTGTGGATTGCAAAGCATCAGCTGAACAGAGAGTTCAGAGAGAAGTTCGGCGTCGAGATCCCTCTGATTCCCCTCAAAGAGACTGGGCAGATTCGCGCTGGCAACGCAGCGCGACTTGACTGGAATTCAGTGTGCGAAAACGACGGCGAATCAGAAGTTTTCATCATCGGAAATCCTCCATACGCGGGATCGACTATGCAGTCGAAATCTCAAAAGGAGGATTTCAAGTTTGCGCTAGGCTCGAACTACCCCAAAAAGCTTGATTATGTGGCCATTTGGTTCATCAAAGGCGCCGATTTTATCGCAGGAACTAAAGCCGAGCTTGCCTTTGTAACTACCAACTCGGTAGCGCAGGGCGAGCATGTCGCGTTGATGTTTCCCGGAATATTCGGAAGTGGACTGGAGATTGGATTTGCGTACACGTCTTTCAAATGGGAGAACAATGCGACGCGAAACGCAGGTGTGACGGTTTCCGTGATCAACTTACGGAATATCCGCGCAACTTCGAAATTCATCTACGCGGACGGCGTGCGGAGTCGGGTGGACAACATAAATGGCTATTTGGCTGACGCGTCAAATGTGAATTTGTTTCGGCGTTCTCGGGCGTTGAGTTCAATCCTTCCTCGAATGATATATGGCTCGAAGCCGTCTGACGGCGGGCACCTAATACTGGACGAACCTCAACGCGATCGCCTCCTGCGGGCAGCGCCGTCTGCATACGGCTTTGTAAAGCGATATATTGGATCTTCTGAGTATATAAACGGGCGATCAAGATGGTGTCTTGTAATTCCTGACGAGGATTTGCGTGCTGCGAGATCTATTCCTGAAATAGATCAAAGGCTCGACGCCGTGGCGGAATATCGAGGAAAATCCACCGAAAAATCAACCAGGGAAGTCGCGGAATTTCCGAACCGGTTCTATTTCTTTGGGTATAAGCCGACCGAGTCGATAATTGTGCCATCTGTATCTTCTGTTCGGCGCGAGTATATTCCAATCGGATATATGGATAAAGATACTGTAATCTCAAATCTAGCATATGCTGTTTACGACTCTGAGCCATGGGTCTTTGCGATATTGACATCGCAGATGCACATGGCTTGGACCCGCGCAGTGGGCGGTCGGATGAAGACGGACTATCGGTACTCAAATCTCATCGTCTACAATAACTTTCCGGTTCCTCCTCTGTCGGACGCAATGAAGGAACAGTTGACGGTGGCGGCGTTGCGGGTGCTGGATGTGCGTGAGTATCACTGCGATAAGACACTGGCCGAGCTCTACGATCCAGTCAAAATGCCCGATGATTTGCGGACTGCGCACGCCCAGACCGACGCGCTAGTCGATTCGGTCTACTCCAAGCGGGACTACGAGACCGATGAGGAGCGTTTGTCGGCCCTCTTCGATATGTATGAGCAAATGACGCATGCAGAGCAAGCGGCTAAGCCTGTGAAGAGGAGTAAGAAGTGAGCAGCACGGTGAACGTCGTCGACGTGGCATACGCGCAGACCGGTGCTTCGGTGAACACTGACGCGTTGGGTATGCGGGAGATGCAGCAGCGTGTGTTCGCCAAGCGCGAGGCCCCGCACCTGCTGATTAAGGCGCCGCCAGCCTCGGGTAAATCGCGGGCGTTGATGTTCGTGGGTCTGGACAAGCTGTACAACCAGGGCCGCAAGAAGGTGATCGTCGCGGTGCCGGAGCGTTCGATCGGGGCGTCGTTCTCGACGACGAAGTTGACCTCGCATGGCTTCTTCGCCGATTGGGAGGTTAAGCCCGAGCGAAACTTGTGCACGCCGGGGTCGTCGGCGGGCAAGGTCGATGCGTTTGTCGACTTCCTAGGCAGCAGTGATCCGATTCTGGTGTGCACGCATGCGACGTTGCGGTTCGCGTTCGAGCGGTTGGCGCCGGATGAGTTCAACGGCACGGTGTTGGCGATCGACGAGTTCCACCATGTTTCGGCCGATACCGAGAGCTCCCGTTTGGGAGCACTGTTGAAGGAGGTGATGGTCGGCTCGGACGTCCATATTGTGGCGATGACCGGCTCGTACTTCCGCGGCGACTCGGTGCCGGTGCTGTCGTCGGAGGACGAGGCACAGTTCACGCCGGTGACGTTCAACTACTACGACCAGCTCAATGGCTATCAGTATCTGAAGTCGCTGGGGATCGGGCATCACTTCTATCAGGGCCGTTACACCGAGGCGATCGGTGAGGTGCTTGACCTGAACAAGAAGACGATCGTGCACATCCCGAACGTGAACTCGGGTGAGTCGACCAAGGACAAGATCGAAGAGGTCGGGTTCATCATCGACACCATCGGCGACGTGATCGACACCGAACCGGACACCGGGGTCATCCGCATCCGGCGCAACGACACCGGTGAAGTGCTGCGGGTGGCTGATCTCGTCGACGACGCCGATCAGAAGAAGCGCGCCGATACCCTGCACTATCTGTCGACCGTCGCGGCGAAGGAGCGCGACGGGGTGGACATCATTATTGCCCTGGGGATGGCCAAGGAGGGCTTCGACTGGCCGTTCGCCGAGCACGCGCTGACCGTCGGTTATCGGGCGTCGCTCACCGAGATCATCCAGATCATCGGCCGGGTCACCCGCGACAGCCCTGGTAAGACGCATGCGCAGTTCACGAATCTGCTGGCCGAGCCAGACGCTGAGCGGGGCGAGGTAACGGTGTCGGTGAACAACATGCTCAAGGCAATCACTGCGTCGCTGCTGATGGAACAGGTGCTGGCGCCGAACTTCGCCTTCAAGGCCAAACGGGGTAACGACGACGCGCCTGAGCCGGGGACGATCAAGATCAAGGGGTTCAAGGAGCCGTCGAGCGAGCGGGTCAAGCAGATCATCGAGACCGACCTGAATGACCTGAAGGCCAACATCTTGCAGGACGAGACGTTCGCCAAGGCTGCGGCTGGCAGCGTTGACCCGGAGACCACGAACAAGGTCCTGATCCCGAAGATCATTCGGGATCGCTATCCGGACCTGACTGATGAGCAGGTCGAGGAGGTTCGCCAGCAGGTCGTGGTGGACTCGGTGATCAAGAACGGCGAGGTCCGCGAAGTCGGCGACAAACGGTTCATCAAGATGGCCGACACGTTCGTGAACATCGATGACGTCAGCATCAACCTGATCGACACGGTCAACCCGTTCCAGCGGGCGTTCGAAGTGATGTCGAAGTCGGTGACGCCTTCGGTGCTCAAGATCATCTCCGACGCGATCACCAGTACACGGGTGGAGATCAGCGAGGATGAAGCACTCGCGTTGTTCCCCAAGATTCAGAACTGGGTCAAGGTCAACGGGCGACACCCCGAGGTGCGCTCAGACGACCCCACAGAGAAGCGCTATGCAGAGGCTCTGTTGTTCCTGCGTAGGCTCAAGCAGCAGCGCGAGATCCAAAAGCGAGCGTCCGAAATGGGGAGCGCTCAATGACCTCTCGAGACAAGACGACCGCAGGAAGCGATCGCATGGTTGAGCACGACGCGTTCCAGAAACTCCTAGACTCCGACCTCGACGGCCTGCTGGACATGCCCGAGAAACCGAAGAAGGTCACCTCCAGCGATCGGTTGGAGCGGGCATTTCTGGAGATCGTAGAGTTCCGCCGCACCTACGGCCGGCTCCCAAGCCCGACGACGAGGGCGATCTCCGAGCGCAAGCTCGGAGCTCGTCTGGACGGCATCTTCGCCGACGACGACAAGATCCAAGCGCTCAAACACCTCGACGAGTTCGGTCTTCTCGACGTCCCCGAGGCGCCTCGTTCGATCGATGAGCTGCTGGAGCACGATCCGTTCGACTTACTGGGAGATGAGACCGGCATTATGGACGTCTCTGGCCTCCCGGCCCGTAAGCAGCGTTTCGAGACTGAGGAGGTGGCACGCCGTCGACCCGCTGAGGACTTCGCCGAGTTTGCTCCGATGTTTCAGCAGAAGCATGCGGAGCTGCGGGACGGTGCGAGCGAGTTGTTGCCGTATTCGGGGATGCAGCACATAGTTCCAGGTGCGTTCTTCGTGCTGAATGGTGTGATGCTCTTTGTCGCGGAGGTCGGGGAGACTGAGTACAAGAAATCGACTGTGCGCGAGAACAAACGCGAGCGCCTCCGCTGCGTCTTTGAGAACGGCACCGAATCGCGGATGTACAGGCAATCCTTGGGGATCAGGCTGGCAGATGAGGATGGTCAGATTGTCGTACCGCGAGAGCAGCCGGAGATCCTTACTGACGACGAGGTCAGCGGCTACATCTACGTCTTGCGTTCTCGAAGCACCGATCCGCAGATCGCGGGGATAACTGATCTGCACAAGATCGGCTTCTCGCGCGGACCGGTAGAGACCAGGATCAGGAACGCGGACAAGTCGCCCACCTACTTGATGGCGCCGGTCGACGTTGTCGCCACCTACCGCGTCTACAACACGCGTGTCTCAGTGTTGGAGAATCTGCTCCATCGCGTGTTCGCCGACGTGCGTTTGGACCTCACACAGGTCGACAAGACGGGCCGCAACTACGACCCGACCGAATGGTTCGTCGTGCCACGCAACGTCATTGATCAGGCAATCGACCTGATTATCTCGGGTGAGATCGTTCGCTACATATACAACGCCGACATACGCCGACTCGTCGAACGACGGGACGCGTGACAAGTAATGCAACGCTACGGCACCAAACTGCGTCGAAAGGGTGCAACCCGTCTGTTCTGATCGCACTCAGCCTAGCCCAACACCTGCTCACGGCCACGCGCTTGGCTGGGGCTGAGCGTAGTCCGGGACTGTGCCACGGTGGACGACCTTGCGTCCTCGTCCGGTGGGATCTGGTCGCCAGCGTGGAGCTCAGGGGTCAATAGGGCATCCGCAAAGGCTGCGACAGGGGCGGAGGTGGGCCCCTCCCCGGCCTGACCGGGAGGCACCCGCCGCGTACTGTCGGCCAAAATGTGTACGGGTCTTAAACCATGCCGAAATACGCTCTGAACTGGCCTTTTGGCCGATTAGGGCTACGCGGACGGCCTAAGGCCAGGCCAGGTGTCCTTGAAAGATATTGCCGCGCAACGTCGCTCGTGAACCGGTTCACACAGTAGCTAGCGCGTACTTGCCTTCGGTATGCATCTGCTGGGCGTTGTCGATTACACGCTTGAAGACGTCAATCATCGGGCTGTCTGGTGTCAGACCGAGGTCGGCAAGGTTCACACTAGATCCGCTGTCGTCGTCGGATACTGCCTCACTGCCACCGAGGGCTAGCCAGACAAGCATCTCGCTACCGTCGGGGTCCTTGCCTTGCGCGACAGCCCAAACCGAATCGAACGGTGTCATCTGCGAGGTGATTGATTGCAGCGTGTCCTCGAACTCCACCGGGACGAGGATCGCATCGCCGCTAGCGGCGGGTTGCTCGAAGAACCACCCGATCTCGTCGGCTGGCTGGCTCTCGACATATCTGGTCAGGAACTTCAGTGCATTGTCGTAACTGGGCGAATCAATCGCACCTCTCACCCAAACCCCGGACCCCTTGCTGGCCTCATGCTCGACCAACTCGCGGACAGGGGGCAAGTGATCGAGCCCTACTTCCAGAGAGAACGCAAGCGCTTCGCGGTACTGGGCCCGCGCACTGTCCATGCTGTCGGCACCGCCCACGACGCTCTCAGGCATTGAGTAGAACTGCCACTGGGGCCCGCCGGACATGCTTGAGCGGTAGACGACAGTCTGCGTGTCGTTAGCCATCAGCTCACCTCTCCTCGTGCATCCTGCGGAGTCAATCCGACATCGTTAACCAAGACACGCCGGACCATGTTCCCGCCAACTTCGTCCCCATTATGGTATGCGAAAGTGAACTTCTTGTGTTTGCCCTTGTATATACGATGTGATCCGCTCTGGCGGATTGGTTGTCCACAATGACGTCGGATGATGCGTTCCAGGTCGGACGCGCGCAACGACGGCCAGCTATCGCCCATATAGACCCGTCCACTCAGTCACCGGCCGATGCTAACGCACATTTTCGCAGTTGGCCGACAATTGCGACGGCACGGCCGCCGCGCAGGCGCGGTTTGAGTAGTGAGGGATCGGCCGCGGCGCCTCCAGCTTCGCGGCCACCTCCGAGGGTGAGACGAGGAGGCTCACCGCTGGAAAAGGGATGCCGAACATTGCGCCGCGCGTGTGCTCTGTGTGTGCTGGCGACCTCGCGTGTGCTCTGTGTGTGCTGGCGACCTCGTGTTTGCTCGTGTTGAACACTCACGAAGCAGCGCTAATTGCCCCTGAACTGCAGTTATTCGTGGAGCCGCCCAGGGGAATCGAACCCCTGACCTATTCATTACGAGTGAATTGCTCTACCGACTGAGCTAGGGCGGCGTGCTGCGCGAGGCAGCGCACACGAGTGTAGCGAGCCGGGTGGCGAGGACAAAACCGGGCTTGTCGCCGGCCGGCGCCGTCACCGGTCCCCTGATCACCCTGGATAGTCCTTCCCACAGGGCACCGGGACGCGGTGTGTCGGGTCGAGGCCGTTGCGGACGAGGGCCGCCACGGTGGGCGAATAGGCCATGCCGAGATGGCCGATCATCGAGCTCGGGCAGACGTCCTGCACGCGGGTGTTGACGACGTTCGCGCCCGGCGACATGAACGAGTTCTGCCACGGCGTCACGATCTCATCATGGGTGGTCGCCAGGTTGAGGTAGTGGATGTTCGGGTGGCGCGGGCCCCAGTCGTTCTCGCCCGGGCGGCGTGCTGCGGGAAGTCGATCGGTGATGTTGCTGGTGCGGGAGAAGCCGCGGTTCGGTGCAGCTAGACCGATGATCGTGTCGATCTGAGTTGCGCGGCCGGGCAGCTGGCTGACCAGTTGGGCGATTGCGCCACCCTGCGAATGTCCGACGATGTCGACCCGGCGGGCGTGTGTCGCCGCCAGGACTCGATCCATGAGGTCGGCGACCTGCCGCGCGGAGCGCTTCTTGTCGCCGAGTCCGCCGACGTTGCCACTCCAACTCGTCTGGCCGTAGGTCAGGCTGAACACGCAGAATCCGGCATTCGCGAGGGTCGGAGCGAGATACGCCAGATTGGCATTCTGATTCAGCGCCGTGCCGTGCAGCAGGATCACCGGGTCGCGCCCTGACCGGTCGTGGCAGTCGACATGGTTCGAACCAGATGGCGGAGTCGTGGCCGGCGTGCTGAATCCGGTGACGATGGCCGTGTTGACGTCGGTGGTGACGGGGAACGGCGTGGCAGCCGCGACACCCGCGAGGGCAACGGCGAGGACCGCCGAGATGGCCGTCAGTGCGGCGATCAGTCCGGAACGCTCGAGAGTGAGCTGCATGCGGTCATTCTGCCCCGGCGACCGCGGTCATCGCGGCAGATCAGGCCGTGGCCAGATCAGGAGAGAGCTGAGTGAGCCGCACACTGTTTCCCGACGGATCGCGGAAGCCTGCGTCGATCCCGTACGGCCGTTGCTCTGGGGCTCCGTGAACTCGACACCTCGTGCGGTGAGTGCCTCGTAGGAGGCCTGACAGTCGTCGGTGGTGAGAAAGATCGTGCCGGCGAATCCCTTGGCCGTGAGCGTGGCGATCTCCTCGTGTGTTCCGGCGTCAATCATCGGCGGGCCCGGGATGGCCATCAGGACGATCGAGACGTCGTCTTGTCCCGGCGGTCCGACGGTCAGCCACCGGAAATCGCCCATCTCTGCCAAGCTGACGTCCTGCCGGATCTCCATGCCGACCTTGTGCGTCCAGAAATCGAGGGCCTGATCCTGGTCGTGCACCCAAAGTTGTGCTCTGGCAACGCGCATCATGATGATCACCGTTCCTTCTCGGAATCTCGTTGGGGTGTGCTCGGCGATCCTCACGTTAGGAGTCGGCGACGTCGTGGTCTTCTTCCCGTGTGCTGTCTTCGGGAGGCGCTGTTGTGGGTGCGCGGGTCGTCGGGGCGGGGCGGCCGTAGACGCGGATCACGCACGCCGGCACCGGGACATATGCCCTCGCGGGTGGGAACGTCGACCGGTACGCGGTGGGCGGCTTGCCGAAAGCCTTAGTGAAACTGGTCGTGAACGAGCCGACGCTGGAGAGACCGACCGACATGCAGATGTCGGCCACCGACCGGTCGGTGTTGCGCAGCATGGCCGCCGCACGCTCGAGCCGGCGTGTCTGGAGGTACGCGTGCGGGGACTCGCCGAAAGTGGCGGCAAATGCGCGTGTGAAGTGCGCGCGCGACAGTCCGGCCGCCGACGCCATCTCGTCGACGGTCAACGGCTCGGCGAACTGCGCGTCGACCAGGTCCTTGGCGCGCAGCAGATGCCGAGCCGGAGGCGGCCTGGACATGATTCGATTATGCGCCGGCTACCGATCACGCACCGGACTTCTCCCGAGACGGTCGAGCAACGCCCGGCCGCGCGGCGACAGTTCGTATCC
Organism: Gordonia sp. SID5947; assembly: GCF_009862785.1. Classification (NCBI taxonomy): domain Bacteria; kingdom Bacillati; phylum Actinomycetota; class Actinomycetes; order Mycobacteriales; family Gordoniaceae; genus Gordonia; species Gordonia sp. SID5947. Next base: position 3,947,226 of record NZ_WWHU01000001.1, read on the forward strand.
GACTTCGAGGCTGTGGGTCAGGCCCAGCTTCTTCAGCTTCCGCACGTCCAACTTGAAATCTGCTCTTTCCCTGCCCAATTCGGTGGCCAGCTCGGTGGACACCACCGCCGGTCTGCGGGCGATGATGTCGAGCACGGCCCTTGTCCACGGGCCATGGGTCGACCGTGCGTCGAGTCGCGCGAGCCGGGTCAACAGATCCTCGATGTCATCGTCGGAGAGGGCGTCGTCCTCCCGAAGCGCGATGCGGGGTCGGGCCCCACCCACCGCAGGCCGATACGGAACACCGGGTCGTCGTTGTCACGGAGCTTGGCGATGGCCTTCCCCGCCGATTCGAAGCCGGCGCGGCGCGCGTCGTCATCGGAGATGTCCTCGGTGACGATCTGTGTCACCGACATGATCTCGACGACACCGGCCGAGCTGACGAACGTCGACCCGACCGCGACACGTGGGACCCTCCATCGACGGAATGCCAGGTCGATGGAGCCGACTGCCACGCCTTGTGCCGTACGGGCGGGGAGGAGCACAGCGACAGGGTACCCAGGATCGTGTTGCGGTCGTAGGGTCGAAGGATGACCGGATCCAGCGGAACCCCTGTCAGCGCCGCGGCGGCCACCGAGGCACTTTCCGAGCCGTGGCGGGTGCTCGCCGACACCGTGTGTGCCGCGTACAAGACCGGCGGCATGGTGAAGGGCGGTGAGTTCGTCGCGAAGATCATCGATGCCGCGGAAGCTGTGCAGCACCATCCCGACATCGAATTGCGGTATGGTTCAGTGCATCTCGTGTTGACGACGCACAGTGCACACCGTCTGACGGAGGCTGATGTGGGACTCGCGAACACGATCTCGGCGATCGCGGCCGACCTCGACCTGCAGCCACTGCCGGCGCCGCCGGCCCGTTTCGATCTCGCCGTCGACGCCCTCGACATCGCCGGCGTCCGGCCGTTCTGGAAGGCCGTGCTCGGTTATCGGGACGAGCCCGAGAACCCGCACATCGACCTCACCGACCCCGCCGGCATCCTGCCGGGGATCTGGTTCCAGCAGATGGGTGAGGCGCGGACGGAGCGCAATCGGCTGCATGTCGACCTCTGGGTGCCACACGACGTGGTGGAGGACCGCATCGCCGCCGCCGTGGACGCCGGCGGACAGCTGGTGACCGACGAGTTCGCCCCCGAATGGTGGGTTCTGGCCGACCCAGAGGGCAACGAGGTCTGCCTCTGTACCTGGCAGAACCGCGACTGACTTCGGTTTCGTAGCAGTAGTACGCGCTCACCGCGTACTACTGCTACAAAATCCGGGAGGTCCGGCTCAGGCGACGCCCTCGGCCTTTGCCGCCTCGGCCACGGCGGCCGCGACGGCGGGTGCGACCCGATTGTCCAGCGGGCTGGGAACAATTCGGTCCGGCCGGATGTCGTCGGCGGCGACCGAGAAGATCGCTTCTGCCGCAGCGAGTTTCATGCGTTCGGTGATCCGGCGAGCGCCCGCGTCCAGCGCTCCGGCGAACACGCCGGGGAACGCGAGCACGTTGTTGATCTGATTCGGGAAGTCGCTGCGGCCGGTCGCGACGATCGCGGCACGCTTCGCGGCGACCGTCGGGTGGATCTCCGGGTCCGGGTTGGACAGCGCGAACACGATGGCGTTGTCGGCCATCGATGCGATCAGCGTTTCGTCGATCTTGCCCGCGGACACACCGAGGAAGACGTCCGCTCCGGCCAACGCCTCGGCGGGGCCGCCTCCGAGGCTGCGCGGATTCGTGCGCTCGGCCAGTTCCTGCTTGACCTCGTTCAGATCCTCGCGGTGGAAGCTGACGATGCCCTTGGAATCGAGGACCACGACGTCGGACACGCCGGCATGGCCGAGGATGTTGGCGCACGCGACACCGGCCGCCCCCGCGCCGGAGATGACCACCTTGAGGTCCCGCAGATCGCGTTTCTGCTGGGCCATCGCACCCTTCAGCGCGGCCAGCACCACGATGGCAGTGCCGTGCTGGTCGTCGTGCATGACCGGGCAGTCGAGGGCCTCGATCACGCGACGTTCGATCTCGAAACACCGTGGCGCGGAGATGTCCTCGAGGTTGACCGCGCCGAAGCTGGGGCGCAGGCGGATCAAGGTCTCGACGATCTCGTCGGGGTCCTTGGTGTCGAGCACGATCGGGATCGAGTTGAGTCCCGCGAAGGTGCGGAACAGGGCCGACTTGCCCTCCATCACCGGCAGCGACGCGCGCGGGCCGATGTCACCGAGACCGAGGACGGCCGAGCCGTCGCTGACGACGGCGACGAGCCGGTCGGTCCAGGTGTATTTGTTCACGAGATGGGTCTCGCCGTCGATGGCCCGCGACACCTGCGCCACACCTGGGGTGTAGGCGATCGAGAGGTCCCGCTGGGTGTCGATCGGCGAGCGCAACTCCACCGAGAGTTTGCCGCCGACGTGCGCCATGAAGATCTCTTCGTCGGTGATGGGCAAATCGTCGATCGACGGCTCGTTGAATGCTGCTCGGGTCTGCCGGTCGGTCGGGACGTTGTCTGCCGTGCTGGCCACTGTTCCTCCTGCGTAACCCGCGTCATCGAAGAGGCGGGTAGACGGTGGCGCCACATCGGCGGGGCGCCCGAAAACCTCGTCGGTCACAACCGCATCGGGTGGGCGTACCCCATCAGATGCCGCGACCGCCGCGTCCGGATAACGCAACAACCTGGGCGCGGAACCCGCTCAGTGTCCCACCGTGTGGACGGCCGGATCAAGGTGCCCCCGAATGATCGACGGGGACTATAAGATACAACTTGTGTCTATGTTGAGTGCTACCCCTGAATCGGCTGCTGAGCGCGTATATCGCGAGGTCAAGCGCCAAATTCTCACAAACGAGATTGCCGGCGGTGAGCTGATCAGCGAGGGGGAGGTGGCCTCGCGATGGACCGTCAGCCGCACTCCGGTCCGGGAGGCATTCCTGCGTCTGGAAGCCGAGGGATGGATGCGCCTGTATCCCAAACGCGGCGCGCTGGTGGTGCCCATCGGCGACCGTGAGGCGCGGGATGTGGTGGAGGCCCGGGCTCTCCTCGAAGGCCACGCGGTGCGGTCGGTCGTCGGTGACGACGCTGTCCGCAGCGCGCTCGCCTGCCGACTGGCGGAGAACCTCGCGGCCCACCGTGCGGCGGACCCGGCCGACATCGCCGAGTTCTCCCGGCTCGACGCCGAGTTCCATCAACTCATCGTCACCGCCGGCGACAATCCGTTGCTCGCCGACTTCTTCGTCGGTCTCGGGGAACGGCACCGACGGATGACGACCGCGAGCGTGCATCGGGACATCGCCGTCGCCACCAGGATTCTGTCCGACCACGGCGAACTGCTCGACGCCGTCGAGGCCGGTGACGCGGCAGCGTTCGAGACCGCGCTGGGCGCGCACCTTGCCGGGGTCCACGACATCCGGCCGGGGGACAGGTCATGAGCGTCGCTGTCATCGACCGCGAGGACACCGCGACGGCACTGACGCCGCGTCGCTGGATGCCCGTCTCCGCATCGGTGTTCGCCGCCGCATGGGGCGGCAACGAGTTCACGCCGCTGTTGGTGATGTACCGCCAGAACGGTGGCCTGTCCGACGTCGCGGTGGACAGCTTGCTCTTCACGTATGTGCTCGGGATCGTGCCGGCCCTGGTGATCGGCGGCCCCTTGTCGGACCGGTTCGGGCGTCGGCCGTTGATGCTGCCGGCACCGATCTTCGCCGCGCTGGGCTCTCTGCTGCTGGCACTCGGCCCACACTCGTTCGCCCTGCTGAGTGTCGGAAGGGTGGCCAGCGGTGTGGCGCTCGGTCTGTCGATGGCGGTCGGCGGCAGTTGGATCGCCGAGATCAGCGCCCGCGACGGATCGGGTGCCCCGGCCGGCGCGCGACGAGCCGCGATGAGTCTCACGGCAGGGTTCGGGGTGGGCGCCGGGCTGGCCGGTGTGCTGGCCCAGTGGGGTCCCTGGCCGACGGTCACGCCGTACGCGGTCAACATCGCGGTCGCCGTCGCAGCCCTGGTGTGGATGACGGGCAGCCCGGAGACCCGCTCCCGGCAGGAATGTCCGGGGCGGCTGCTCGACGACCTGAAGATCTCCGGTATCGCTCAACGTCGGTTCCTGCTCGTCGTGCTGCCGGTCGCCCCCTGGGTGTTCGGTGCCTGCGCGTCGGCGTATGCGGTGATCCCGGCCCTGATGACCGCGCACACCTCTGGCGCGCCGATCGCCTTCGCGGCACTGTGCTGCGTGCTGGGGCTCGCCGCCGGTTTCGGTATCCAGTCCGTCGGTCGCCGCATCGACGACCCGCACGGGGTGCGCGGCGTGGTTCTCGCCCTGGTCGTGCTGGCCCTCGGGATGGCCCTGGCAGCGGCCGCGGCGGCGATGCTGACGATCTGGCTGTCGCTGCTGGCCGCCGCAGTGCTCGGCTGTGGGTACGGCATGGCGATGATCTCCGGTCTGCTCGAGGTCCAGCGGATCGCCGGTCCCGGCAACCTCGCGGGTCTCTCGGCGGTGTTCTACGGGGTGACCTATCTCGGCTTCGCGGTGCCTGCGGTCCTCGCGTGGACGTCGCAGACATGGGCCTCGATCACCTACCCGATGATGTTCGGCGTCGGCGTGGCGGCGGCGTCCGTCTGCCTGGCGACCGTCGCGCTCGCGCACCGCGCCGACAGGGCCGTCGACCCGCGCGACACCTCCGCGACGACCTGATCCGCTCGGACACCGGTCGTGTGGTGACCGGTAACCTCATCGTGGTTCTTCAGGGCGTGGGAGGGTGCGGGCGATGTTGCTGGGCGCGTGGGTGACCGTGGTGACGGCGCTTGTGCTGGTGGTGCCCGGCGCGCTGGTCGGCCGCCGGATGACATTGCCGTGGCCGGTGGCGATCGCGGCCGGACCGCCCATCACCTTCGCGATCGTGAGTCTCTTCACCGTGCTGTACTCGGCCATCGGGTTCGAGTGGAACGCGGTGACCGCCCTGGTCGCATTCGTGATCACGCTGCTCATCGGATGGGCGTATGCGGCGCTTCTGCGGACTCGACGACTTCGTGATCTGGCACCGGAGGTGGCCGACGACGACCCGCCACTGACGCGGCGCGCCGCCCTGCCGTTGGTCGGTGGTGCCGCGATCGGCGGGGCGATCATCGCTATCACCTGCATCCGGCCGCTGGTCAAGACCGCGTTTGCGGGCTGGGCAACATCTCACAGGTGTGGGACTCGCTGTGGCACGCCAGTTCGCTGCGGTGGATTCACGAGACCGGTGTCGGCTCGGCGCTGCGCATGGGCGAGTTGATGAACTACGACACCCACGGATTCAACTATTACCCCAACACGTGGCATGCCCTCGGCGCCGTGCTGTTCCCGCTGACCGGTGCGGACCCGGTCGAGCTCTACAACACCTATTCGCCCGCGGCGCTGGCCATCACGGTGCCGTTCGGTGTCGCGTCCCTCGCGTACTGGATGGCCCGCCATCGCTTCGACACGAACCGGTCGGCGGTGCTCGCCGGCACCGCGGCGGCGGTGTCGGCGCTCTTCCCGTCGCTGCCGTATGTCGAGATCCAGCTGACGTCGGTGCCGAATGCGGTTGGGGTGTCGATGGCGCCGATCGCGGCGATCTTGATCATCGGCGCGGTGCGCGATCGTCGACGCGTGCTGCCGGCCGCCCTCGCCCTTGCAGGTGTCTCCGCGACGCATCCGTCAGGCCTCATCCTGGCGGTGGTGATCGTCGCCCTGTGGTGGCTGTGCGAAGGATTGTGGCGGCCGGCCCATGGGCGTCTGCGTGACCTCACGACCCTGGTGGTGGTCGGCCTGGTGACATTGGTGGGTATCGCCCCCGTGGTGGCCGGGACCATCAAGGTGTCCGACACCAACGAACTGCCCTTCTTCGATTTCCGCGAGGAATCGGTCAGTGTGCTGAACGCGCTCGGTCAGGCGGCGTTCAACGGCACCATCCCGTTGCAGGACCACTACCCGATCTGGGGCCTGATCATCCTGACCCTGATCGGGCTCGGTGTACTGGTGTGGATGCGGTGCTGGGCAGGCCTCGCCGCGTGGCTGGTCTTCGTCCTCGTGACCGCCAACTCAGTTGTCGCACTGGGACCGTTGACGTATCCACTCGGTGCCGTCGGCGGCTACTTCTACAACTCACCGCACCGACTGACGTTCGTGGTCGCGATGCTGTCGGCGGCCGCGGCCGGGATCGCACTGGGTGCGATGGCACTTGGTGTCGCGCACCTGGTGGCGCGGCGGGTCTCTCCCGAACCAGCGCCGGTGCGACCGCGGTCGGCCCGATGGGTGGCGCCGACCGCGGTGCTGGTGCTGTTGCTGGTGGTCGCCGGGGCCGGTGTCTGGCGATACCCGTCGGACGCGCAGATCGCGTCGAAGCAGCGTGACGGCAAGTACGTCGGACCAGACGACCTCGTCGCGTATCACTGGCTCGAACAGCAACCCGGGGTTCGCGACACACTGGTGATGAACAATCTGGACCAGGGCACCGGCTGGATCTATCCGGTCACCGGTGTCACGCCGATGTTCCCGTTCTACCGGGCCAACGACTTCTCGCAGCGGCAGCGCGACCTGTACTGGGGCGTGAGCCAGATCGGTGCCGACCCGCACATCGACCAGATCGTGCGAGACATGAACGTGCACTACCTGATCGACAGCCCGTCCAGCTACTGGCCGTTCCAGAACGGTGTGCCGGACCCGGAACACGGGGTGCAGGGCGACCCGTTCCTGGCGTTACGGGAGCGCGGTGCGCCGGGGCTGACGCCCGTCTTCCGGCGCGGCAACGTGACGATCTACCGGGTGAACGACTCGGTCTTCACAGCCCCCGGTCAGGCGTCCGGATAGCCGGTCGGGTTCTTCGACTGCCAGCGCCAGGTGTCGGCGCACATGTCGTCGATGGTCTTGGTGGCGTACCACCCGAGTTCGGCGTTGGCCTTCGCCGGGTCGGCATACGACGCCGCGATGTCACCGGCACGGCGGGGGGCGATCTCGTAGGGGATCGGCCTTCCGCTCGCCCGTTCGAATGCCTTGATGACTTCGAGGACCGAAACACCCTGTCCGGTACCGAGATTCCAGACCGACATCGGGGCGGTGCCCACGCTGATGCGATCCAGCGCGGCGACATGTCCGGCGGCGAGGTCGTCGACGTGGATGTAGTCGCGCACACCGGTGCCGTCGGGGGTGTCGTAGTCGTCGCCGAACACCGACAACTTCTCCCGGCGTCCCACGGCGACCTGGGCGACGAACGGCATCAGATTGTTCGGGATGCCGCTCGGATCCTCGCCGATGTCGCCGCTGGCATGCGCGCCGACCGGGTTGAAGTAGCGCAGCGCGGCGATCCGCCACCGATCGTCGCTCGCGGCCACATCGGTGAGGACCTGCTCGATCATGACCTTGGTCCAGCCGTACGGATTGGTTGCCGACGTCGGCAGATCCTCGGTCATCGGGAGCTGCGGTTCGGCGCCGTACACGGTGGCCGACGACGAGAACACCAGCGTCCGCACGTCGTGCCGCCGCATGGCGCGTAGCAGCGAGAACGTGCTGTCGAGATTGTTCTGGTAGTAGTCGAGCGGCTTGGCAACCGACTCGCCGACGGCTTTGAATCCGGCGAAATGGACCACCGCGTCGATCGGCTCATGAGCGAACAGGTGCTCGGTCTTGTCGACGTCGGTGAGGTCGAAGGAGTGGACCGGGATGGAGGTGCCGGTGAGGGCTTCGAGCCTGCCGATCACCGTCGGCTTGGCGTTGCTGAAATCGTCGACGACGACCACATCGTGGCCGGCCTCGACGAGACGGATGACCGTGTGCGAGCCGATGTAGCCGGCGCCGCCGCTGACGAGTACGCGCATGATCACCACCGTATGCGGCGCAGCTGAGAGGTTGCCGGGTGGCCGCTGTGTGCTGTGGGGGTGATCTCGATACGACGCCTCGCTCCGCTCGGCATCTACTCGATCGGCGAGGGGCGATCTACTCGATCGGCAGGTTGCGGGGCCTCAGCCGATGACCTTCTCCGTCGCGGCGTAACCCTGTTCGACCGCTTGCTTGTTCGGTTGCCACCAGTCGGCGTTGTCGCGGTACCAGTCGATGGTCGCCGAGAGCCCCGACCGGAAGTCCACATACTGTGGGCGCCAATCGAGTTCGGTGCGCAGGCGGGTCGAGTCGATCGCGTAGCGGCGGTCGTGACCGGGGCGATCGGTGACGAAGTCGAACGCGTCGGCGGGTTGCCCGAGCAGTTCCAGGACGGTTTCCACGACGGTGCGGTTGTTCACCTCGCCGTCGGCGCCGATCAGATAGGTCTCGCCGATCTGACCCTTCTCGATGATGGCCCAGACCGCGTCGTTGTGGTCGTCGACGTGAATCCAGTCCCGCACGTTGAGCCCGTCGCCGTAGAGCTTGGGTCGCACTCCCGAGAGCACGTTGGTGATCTGGCGGGGGATGAACTTCTCGATGTGTTGGTACGGGCCGTAGTTGTTCGAGCAGTTGGAGATGGTCGCGGCCAGCCCGAAGGACCGAACCCAGGCACGCACCAGCAGGTCGCTGCCGGCCTTGGTGGAGCTGTACGGGCTCGACGGGTTGTACGCGGTCGACTCGGTGAAGCGGACCGGATCGTCGAGGTCGAGATCGCCGTAGACCTCGTCGGTGCTGATGTGGTGATAGCGCACACCGTGGCGGCGCACCGCCTCGAGCAGGCTGTAGGTGCCGACGAGGTTGGTCTGCACGAACGCGGATGGGTCGGCCAGCGAATTGTCGTTGTGGGATTCGGCGGCGAAATGCACCACGAGGTCGGTGGCGGCCACCAGTTGGTCCACCAGGTCGGTGTCGGCGATGTCACCCTTGACCAGGTCGATGCGATCGGAGACCGCCTGCAGGGTGGCCGGGTTCGCGGCGTAGGTCAGCTTGTCGAGCACGGTGATCTCGACGTCGGGACGCTGACGGAGGGTACGCAGCACGAAGTTCGCGCCGATGAACCCGGCGCCCCCGGTGACCAGAACGCGCATAACCCGTACCCCTTTCGCATTGACGCCGCTCACCCTACCGTCGCCTAGGCTGTGAGCCATGCGCGGAATCATTCTCGCCGGCGGCACCGGGTCCCGTCTGCACCCGATCACGCAGGGGGTCAGCAAGCAGCTGGTGCCTGTGTACGACAAACCGATGATCTACTACCCGCTCTCGACCCTGATGCTGGCGGGCATCCGCGACATCCTCATCATCACCACGCCGCAGGACAGTGACGCGTTCCGCGGCCTCCTCGGCAACGGGGAGCAGTTCGGCATCTCCATCAGTTACGTCACCCAGCCGTCACCCGACGGACTGGCGCAGGCCTTCGTCCTCGGCGCCGATCACATCGGCAACGACTCGGTTGCGCTCGTGTTGGGCGACAACATCTTCTACGGACCAGGGCTCGGCAGTCGGTTGCAGGGATTCGAGAATGTCGACGGCGGAGCGATTTTCGCCTACTGGGTGGCCGATCCGTCCGCCTACGGCGTCGTCGATTTCGACGGCGACGGCCAGGCCGTCGCCCTTCAGGAGAAGCCGGAGCATCCGCGTTCCAACTATGCGGTGCCTGGCCTCTACTTCTACGACAACGATGTCGTGGAGATCGCCCGCAACCTGAAGCCCAGTGCTCGTGGGGAATACGAGATCACCGATGTGAATGCGAACTACCTCGATCGAGGGAAGCTCGCGGTGAAGGTGCTGCCACGCGGTACCGCGTGGCTCGACACCGGGACCTTTGACTCGCTGCTGGATGCGGGCAACTTCGTCCGCACCGTCGAGCAGCGTCAGGGCCTCAAGATCGCGGTGCCCGAGGAGATCGCCTGGCGCAGAGGATTCATCGGCGACGACGATCTGCGTTCCCGGGGGAAAAACTTCGCAAATCGGGTTACGGTGCCTATCTTCTCGAGCTGCTCGAGCGTGGAAAGGGATTCTGAATGAAGGTGCGGCCGCTGGCCATCGACGGCGCGTGGGAACTCACACCAGTCCAGCACGGTGATGCGCGCGGACTGTTCGCGGAGGTGTTCAAGGGCGACTTGCTCGAAGAGGTGGTCGGCCATCGGCTCGATCTCGCTCAGGTGAACCTGTCGGTATCGGCGGCGGGGGTGCTGAGGGGCGTCCACTTCGCCGACGTCCCGCCGGGGCAGGCGAAGTACGTGACCTGTCCGTCCGGCGCGATCCTCGACGTCATCGTCGACATCCGGGTCGGCTCACCGACTTTCGGGACCTACGACACCGTGCTGCTCGACGATGTGGACCGCCGCGCGGTCTATCTCTCCGAGGGGCTGGGCCACGCCTTCTGTTCGCTGGCCGACGGCTCGACGGTCACCTACCTGTGCTCGACCGGATACAACCCGACCGCTGAGCACGGCATCAATCCGCTCGACCCGGAACTCGCCATCACGTGGCCGACCACCGCCCGTGACGGCACGCCGCTCGACTACGAACTGTCGGCGAAGGACACCGCTGCGCCGGGACTCTCGGATGCGCGGGAGAGCGGACTGCTGCCCGAGTACGCCGATGTCACGGCCTACCTGAGGTCGTTGGCCGACGGCTGACCGATCGGCGGCAGGCGTCGAGACCGCCCCGCTCCCGCCATCACGTTTCCTTCTGGTTCTCCGAGTTCTGAAGCGCAATCGCTCGCGCGAGCCTCGCATACTTGATCTCGATCTCACGGAACTTCAGATAGGTCGACACCGTGGTGAACGCGAATGCGATCACCAGCAAGAACAAGACCAGGTCCAGTCCGCGCTGGATGCCGATCTGATTGGCCATCCAGGTCACGTCGTCCTGGCGCAACATCGCGTACACCCCGAACACCACGAACGCGACGAACAGGATCTTCACTCCCGCCGACGATCGCGCCGTGCCGCGATTGACGATGAAGAACGTGACCAGTGCCACGATCCCCACGATGGTCACGATCTGCAACCAGATCATCGCGCTCACTTCCTCATCCGGGTGTGCAGCAGGCCGTCGGCGACGATGTTCACGCCGTTGATCAACGACTGTCCCTTCGCCCGGGAATAGTCGGTGTACAGAATCGTCACCGGTTGTTCGGTGACGCGCCATTGGTGATGGTCGATGAGCGCGACGAACTCCGACGCGTGGCTCATGCCGTTCATGATGAGGTCGAGCTGGTCGGCCACCGTCTTGTTGAAGGCGCGCAATCCGTTGTGCGCGTCGGTGAGTCCCAGTCGCCGAGTGCGCGGACTGAGAAATACGATGGTGCGCAAGGCCATTCGACGAATCATCGGTACCGACTCACTCCGCCCCTCGGCGAACCGGGTGCCGACCACGATGTCCACCGGTTCGGTGCGGAGTCGCTCGACCATCGCGACCACATCGTCGACGCGATGCTGGCCGTCGGCGTCGAAGGTGACGAAGAAGCGTGCCCCCGGCTGGGCGCGTGCGTACTCGACGCCGGTCTGGATGGCCGCCCCTTGGCCGAGGTTGACCGGGTGCCGCACCAGACGGACGCCGGCCGAGGCGATCTCGGCGGCGGAGTTGTCGGTGCTGCCGTCATCGACACAGACGATGTTGGGGAAGACCTTCGCCGCGTCCGAGGCGACCTTCCGGATCACCTGCGCCTCGTTGTACACGGGTATCACCAGCCACACGTCATCATTGCTGGTGGAACCGGAGACCATGTCGGTTACCCTAGCCGAGGTGTGGGGGCATCCCGGCACTAGTCTGGTCGCGTGCCGATCGACGTGATGATGCCCTTCTACGGCGACGTCGCGCAGTTCCGGCAGGCCGTCACGAGCGTGTTGGCCCAGCGTGACGGAGACCTCCGGCTCGTGGTGATCGACGACTGCTACCCCGATCCCGAGCCCCGCGAATGGCTGACCTCACTCACTGATCCGCGGGTCCACTACCTGCGCAATGAGACGAATCTCGGGGTGAACGGCAATTTCCGACGCTGCGTCGAGCTCGTCGAGGCCGAGCATTTCGTGGTGATGGGCTGCGACGACGTGATGCTGCCCGATTACCTCGGCACCGTGCGCGCCCTCGCGCGCGACCACCCCGATGCGGTGGTGATCGCCCCCGGCGTGGAGGTCATCGACGACCGAGACGATGTGGTGCGTCCGCTCGGCGACCGGATCAAGGCGTTCCTCACGCCCAAGCCCGCCGTCGGTGCGGCGGCGACGACACTGACCGGTGAAGCCATGGCCACCAGCCTCTATCACGGCAACTGGACCTATTTCCCGTCGTTGCTGTGGCGCACGGCGGCGGTTCGGGACGTCGGCTTCCGTCCCGGGCTGGAGATCGTCCTCGACCTGGCGTTGTTGGTTGACCTCGCCGCGACGGGTGGTTCGCTGGTCCACGACCCGACGGTGGTGTTCCGCTACCGGCGTCACGAGGCGTCGGTCAGTTCTGTGCAGGCTGTCGACGGTCGACGGTTTGCCGAGGAGAACGCGTTCTTCGCCGTCGAGGCCCGGCGATGCGCCGATCTCGGCTGGCATCGGGCCGCGCGCGCCGCGCGCTTTCACGCGACATCGCGGCTGAATCACGCTCAGTCGCGCGTACTGACGGCCATCGCCGCGCTGCGCCGCGCGAACGCGAGACCATGAATCGACATCCCGACGATGGGTCCGCCGATCAGGGCGATCGCCACTCGGCCCTCGACCCCGAGCGGCACCAGCAGTAGACCGGCCGACGCCAGCGTGGCGACCCACCATCCGGTGGCGTACCAGCGGTGCGAGCCGACCGCGATCGCGGCGGCCCCGGTCACCGTCAGCAGGGCGAGAGCGGTGGCACCGAGCGTGAACGCGGCGAGGGTGACGCCCGCGAGCTGGAAATCGGCCCCGAACACGGTGGTCAGCAGCCAGGGGCCGACGAGCCATGCGGCCGCCGAACCCACCACGCCGATCGCCGCGACCACCGCGACGGGCGCACGCAGAGCCACCATCAGATGGCGCCTGCCGTCGACGAAACGGGTGATGAGCACGCCCTGGAAGCTGTTCAGCGGCACCAGGAGCGGTGCCCGGGTGAGTGTCACGGCCAGCACCACCGCCCCCACGGTCGCGGTGTCGGCGTCGTCCCCGCCGGTGGCGTTGATCAGTACCGGGAAGCCCATCACCAGCACCGCGCTCGCGGCGGCCGCGGCCATCGCGGTCACCGTGTTGCCGGTGAAGTGCCGGGGCGTGACGTCGCCGTGCAGACCGACCGCGGCCCGTGCCTCACTCGACGTGAGCAGGACGGCCATCCACGACACCGATCCGATCACCGTGATCACCAGAAATGCCGTCACCTCACCGTCGAGGGCCACCGCGACGACCGCCCCGACCAACCGGATCAGTGCGTCGACGGAGAGCAGGACCGCGAACGGACCCCAGGCCAGCGCTCCCGACAGCGCGCCCGCGAGATGTGCGTAGACCGCGAACGACGCCACGCCGACCGAGAGCAGCAGTACCGACAGCCAGCGTTCGTCGGTGAAGACCTGACCGCTCCACAGCGGTGACGTCGCGGCCACCAGGGCCGCGAGCACCAGGCCGATCGTCGTGTTGATCAGCCACGGACGTGCGCGGAGGCGGTCGGCGGGCGTGCGGTGAGTGTCGAGGGCGGCCCGCACGGCGCGGGTCGTCTCCTGGAGCTGGCCGTTCTGGGTGCCGGTGACCATGCCGTAAGCGGCCCAGAACACCGCGAAGACGGCATAACCCGCGGCACCGAGATGACGTGCGGCCAGCAGCAACACCAGATATCCGGACGCGGCGGCGATGAGTGTGGCGACGGTGACGCGCCCGATGGTGCCACGGACCGGCCCCTGGTCTACGTCGTCGGACATGGGAGATCCACCGATCTGACCGGTTTCAGGACGGCCCGGGAAAGGCCGGCAGCGCGGCGGTGAACAGCCAGTCGTCCCAGAGCGGGCCGAGCGACATCGTCGAGTAGTTCGCCGCCAGCGCGATGAAGTCCTCGGTGGTCGCCGACCCGTACCGATACTTGTCGGTCCATCGACGCAACAGCGCGAAGAAGTTCCCGTCGCCGATACTCAGGCGCAACGCGTGCAAGGTCAGTGCGCCGCGTTTGTAGACCCAGTCGTCGAACATCCGGCGCGGCCCGGGGTCGGTGAGCGTCGCGCGGACAGGGTGTTCGGCGAGCTTGTCGTAGTAGACCCGCGCCCACTCGGCGGCGCTCCGGCCGCCGGAATGCTGGCTCCAGAGCCACTCGGCGTAGCAGGCGAATCCCTCGTGCAGCCAGATGTCGCGCCACCGGGACAGTGTCACCGAGTTCCCGAACCACTGATGCGCCAGCTCGTGCGCGACGAGTCGTTCGGCATGACGGGTGCCGTCGCAATGGTTGGCGCCGAAGATGGAGAAGCTCTGCGCCTCGATGGGGATGTCCAACTCGTCGTCGGTGATCACGACGGTGTAGGCGGGGAACGGGTAGGGGCCGAACATCTCGACGAACGCCTCGACCATCTCGGTCTGGCGGCCGAAGTCGATGTCGAGGTTGTGCATCAGTCGATGCGGGAGGATCGCTTCGACCGGAACGGGTTTGGTGGCCAGTGTCTTCTTCTTGTACATCCCGATCTGGACGGACGCGAGGTACGTCGACATCGGCTCCACCTGTTGATAGACCCAGGTCGTCTGCGCCGCACGCGTGCGCTTGGACTCGAGCACGCCGTTGGCGAGCGCGTAGTAGGGACTGTCGGTGGTGATGGAGATCCGGAATGGGGCCTTGGCGCCGGGATGGTCGTCGCAGGGGAACCACGACCCGGCGCCGTTGGGCTGGTTGGCGCAGAGCGCGCCGTCGGTCAGTTCTTCCCACCCGACCTCGCCCCACGGTCCGCGGATGGGTCGTGGCGACCCGGAGTACCGGATGACGATGGTGAGTGCGCCGCCCGGAGGGATCGGAGCCTCGGGTGTGATGGCCAGCTTTCGGTTCCGGTGGCTGTGGCGCGCACGCTTGCCGTCGATCGTGACCCGTGACACCGACATCGACGACGCGAGGTCGAGGGTGAACCTGCGTAGCTGGATGAACGACGTCGCGGTCAGTGTCGCGGTGCCGGCGAGCCGGTTCGGCGACACCTTGTACTCGAGTTCGAGGTCGTAGCGGGAGATCCGGTAGCCGAGGTTCCCGTTGTCGGGCAGGTAGGGGTCGAGGCCATCGAGTGGAGCGCCGAGGAGGGGTTGTCGCAGGCCTCTGCTCGACTTACCCGGCACTGACGCTCCTGCCTGACCGATACGCACCCCGGGCACACGTTCACCTGAGATGATCCGATGGATGGATGCGCCGCAGAGGTACGGGTTGCGGCGCGTATGTCCCACGGCGGCGGTGAGCCGTCGCGGACACTTAGGTTACCTGCCGCACCCGAGGTACACGCGGCAGTGGCGCTCGTGAGAAAGTGAGGATCCGAACCGGACTACAGTCCGGTTATCTGGGTCGGGACGAAAGGAAGACCATGTTCGGCGTACGCAGTGTGACGTTCTTCTTGGCACGGCTGATTCTCGGCTACATCTTCATCATGCATGGCTGGCAGAAGCTCCACACGAACGGAATCAGCAATGTGGAGAAGAGCTTCGACGCGATGGGTGTCCCGGCTCCTGACCTCGCCGCGCAGTACGCGACGTGGGTCGAATTCATCGGCGGCATCCTGCTCATCCTGGGACTGTTGCTGCCGCTGGTGTCGATCCTGTTGATCGCGGACATGATCGGCGCGATCGCCTACGCGCATTGGGATCACGGATTCTGGAACAACGACGGCGGGTACGAGCTCCCGCTCGCGCTGATCGGCGGACTGCTCGCGGTCGGCTTCGCCCAGTCGGGTGGTGCCGCAGCCGATCACTACGTGTTCCGGCGTCGTCGCCGGACCGCCGTCGTCGACTGATCGTCCCGGGCGCGGCCGCTCAACCGTTCCACGGCGCGATCGGGTTTCCCTGCCAGCGGGTATGCGCCGGCACCACGTCGCCCCGCATCACGAGTGATGCGGGGCCGACGGTGGCGGCCTCGCCGAGGCCGGCAGCCGGCAACGCGACGCAGTGCGGGCCCAGCGTGGAGCCGGCCTCGAGGGTGACCCGGTCGATGGCCATCACCCGATCGTGGAACAGATGAGTCTGCACGACACAGCCTCGCTGCACCGTGGCGCCGTCGCCGAGCGTCACGAGATCCGCTTCGGGCAGCCAGTACGTCTCGCACCAGACCCCTCTGCCGATCCGGGCGCCCAGCATGCGCAACCACAGGTTGAGGATGGGTGTTCCGGTGGCGGCGTTGGCGAACCAGGGGGCCGCGACCGTCTCGACAAAGGCATCCGAGAGTTCGTTGCGCCAGACGAACGAACTCCACAGTGGGTGCTCGGACACTCGGATACGGCCGACGACCAGCCACTTCGCCGCTGCCGCGATGCAGCACGCCGCAGCGCCGGCCACCAGCAGCAGTAGTCCGCTCACGAGGGCCGCCACCCAGTAGTGGGTGTGCTGGGCGATGTACTGCAGACCGAGCAACATGAACAGGCCGAGGCCGAACGACACCATCAGCGGGATGATCCGCAACGTCTCGACCACCGCCCGGGCGAACTTGAGCCGGGTCGACGGATCGAACGTGCGCGAGGTGTCGGAGGAGGCCGCCGTGCGTCGCAGCCGAACCGGGGGACTGCCCAGCCAGCTCGACCCCGACTTTGCGCGGTCCGGCGTGGCCGAGAGCACCGCGACGAGGCTGTTCTTCGGCACCTTGCGGCCGGGCCCGGTCATCCCCGAGTTGCCCAGGAACGATCGTTTCCCGATCTTGGCCTCGTCGATGTGCATCCAGCCGCCGCCGAGCTCATAGGAGGCCACCATGGTGTCGTCGGCGAGGAACGCCCCGTCGCCGATGGTGGTGAACTTGGGCAGCACCAGCGCCGTCGAGATCTCGGTGCCCGTCCCGACCTTGACGCCGAGGAGGCGGAACCACCACGGCGTCAACAGGCTCGCGTACAGCGGGAACAGGTAGGTGCGCGCGGCGTCGAGGAGGCGCTCGGTCATCCAGACCTGCCAGCCGACGCGCGAGCGCACGGGGTGATAGCCCTTGGTCATCCCGATCGACAGCAGCCGGACCAGCACGGCGGTGACCACCGCGAAGACCAGAAGGCTGGTCACGGTGGCCGCCGGCAGCAAGATCAGGCAGCGCTGTCCCACGCCACGCAAGCGGTCGGCGTGGATGGCCCAGGAGCCCATCACCGCGAGTCCGGCGGCCAACGCGATCAGCGGGATGGCGGCCAGCACCAACGACGACACCCCGTAGATGGAGACCCACGCGCTGCCACGCGGGGGCCGGTGTTCGGGCCACGGATGTTCGGCCTTGCGGACCTTCACCGCCGGCGAGCCCGCCCAGTGCTGGCCGGCCTTCACCCGACCGCGGACCGCCGAGCCGGGCGCGACCTCGGCGTCGCGGCCGACCACCGCGCCGGGCAACAGCGTCGACCGCGCGCCGACCGACGCGCCACGTTTGATCACGATCTCCCCGATGTGCACGACGTCACCGTCGATCCACCATCCGGTCAGATCCACCTCGGGCTCGACCGATGCGCCATCGCCGATGGTGAGGAAGCCGGTCACCGGCGGAATGGTGTGCATGTCGACGCCGCGACCGATCTTCGCCCCGAGAGCGCGGGCCAGATAGATCATCCAGGGCGCACCCGACAGATTCGACGCGCCGCTCGCCTCGAGCAGTCGCTCGGCGACCCACAGCCGTAGGTGCGCGCCGCCGCCGCGCGGGTAGGTGCCCGGGGTGACCCCGGCCAGCAACAGGCGAGCGCCCGTCGCGGCGATCACCATACGGCCGGGCGGGGTGATGAACAGCAGGAATGCCACCAGCAGCACCCACCAGTTCACCTGGACCATCCACGGCACGTAGCGGTCGGTGCGGTCGACCACCTCGGCGGCGATGTTGTTCGCCACGCCCAGCCACGTCGCCCACTGCAGGCCGGTGAGGGTGGTCAGCGGTATCGACAGGGCGATCTGGGCGAGCCCGGTCCGTCGTGGGGTCGGCGTGACGTCGCGTGGCGTGATGACGGTCGACGGCCGGCGTCCGTCGAGCATCTCGGCAAGCGAACCGAGACGCGGATGGTCGTAGAGGTCGGCCACGGTGATGTCGGGGTAGCGGGTCCGCAGCGCCGTGACCAGCTGGGCGGCCGCCAGCGATCCGCCGCCCTCGGTGAAGAAATCGGCCTGCGGATTGTTCACCACCACGCCGAGTACATCGGCCCAGCACTTCGCGACCCATTCCTCGGTCTCGGTGAGTTCCTCGTCGGCGTCACCGATCGACTCGGCCCCGGGTAGCGGCCACGGGAGGGCGTTGCGGTCCACCTTGCCCGATGTACGGGTCGGCAGCTCGGCGACCAGTGCGAGACGCGGCACCATGGGTGCCGGTAGCTGGGCGGCGAGTGTGGCGTGGGCGGAGGCCACGTCGAAGTCCGGATGCGGGGAGACCAGGTAGCCGACCAACAGACTGTTGCCCGCCGCCGTCTTCCGGACCGCCGCTGCCGCGCCGCTGACGCCCGGGAGTTGTTGCAACGCATTGTCGATCTCGCCGAGCTCGATGCGCCGGCCGCCGACCTTGACCTGATCGTCGGCGCGGCCCATGAAGAGGAGGCCGGCCGGATCGAGGCGCACCAGGTCACCGCTGCGATAGGCGCGTTCCCAGCCCAGAGTCGGCATGGGGGCGTACTTTTCGGCGTCCTTCGCGGGGTCGAGATACCGTGCGAGGCCCACACCGCCGATCACCAGTTCACCGACCGCGCCCTCGGCGACCGGTTGTCCGTCGGCATCGACCACCGCGAGATCCCAACCGGGAAGCGGCAATCCGATCCGGACCGGGCCGACGCCGTCGAGCGGTGCCGCGCACGCGACCACGGTTGCCTCGGTGGGACCGTAGGTGTTCCACACCTCCCGGCCCTCGACGGCGAGTCGTTCGGCCAGTTCCGGTGGGCAGGCCTCACCCCCGAAGATCAACAACCGCACCGCTTCCAGCGCCACGGGGGGCCACAGGGATGCCAGCGTCGGAACCGTCGACACCACGTTGATGTCGTGCTGGACGAGCCACGGCCCGAGGTCCATGCCGCTGCGGACGAGCGACCGGGGTGCGGGGACCAGGCAGGCGCCGTTGCGCCACGCCAGCCACATCTCTTCACACGACGCGTCGAAGGCGACCGACAGCCCGGCCAGCACCCGGTCGCCGGGACCCAGCGGTTCGTCGACGAGGAACATGCGCGCCTCGGCGTCGACAAAAGCGGCGGCATTGCGATGCCTCACCGCGACGCCCTTGGGTGTGCCGGTGGAGCCGGAGGTGAAGATGATCCATGCGTCGTCGTCGACGGTGGGCCGCGACGCGCGAGGTGACGGCTCGACACGGGCGTCCGCCGCCACATCGAGCGCCTGGATTCCCGAAGCCCCGACGATCACATCGACCTGGGCCTCGCCGAACACCAGGTCCGCGCGCTCGTCGGGATCGTCGGCGTCGACGGGGACATAGGCCGCACCCGCATACAACGTGGCCAGGATGGTGACGTAGAGGTCGCGGCTCCCCGACGGCATGCGCACGCCGACACGCCCGCCCCGCCGGACGCCCGCGGCATTCAGTCGGGCGGCGCCGCGCCGGACGACCGCGAGGAGCTGGGAGTATGTGAGAGCCATCTCACCGTCGTCGACGGCAGGCGCGTCCGGGAATCTCTCGGCGGTTCGATCCAGCACGTCACACAACGTGCGCGGATCGCTGGCCTGCGACGACAGCAGGAATTGAGACGGGATGACCACTACTTACCACCATCGTTTCGGCACGAAGCGAGAAATATACTCGACCGACGGAACCACTGTCTGTGACCTGAGTGAACATCGAGTGGCGCGCATCTCGGTGCCTCCGAACGGTGAGGAGGCACTCGAACCCGGCAAATCGCAGGCGACACCGGAGTTTACCGGTGTAGTTTTCGAACTGATGTATCTCAGCACGTCCCGACTTCCGGTGTGTCGAGCAGCCACCACCGCCGCATGGTCGACCTCGCTGGATGAGGAGGCACGAGTATGCCGATAGTCCAGCACCGCACACCCAGTCTCCTGTCGTATCCGCTCTGGCTCGGAGCGCGGACCTTGCTGCGGCCCGCGCTGACGCTCTGGCCGCTCAACACGGCCGGGATGGCCGGACTGTTCCTGATCGACCGGGTGATCGCCGTCGGACCGAAGCCCCGCGGCGTGGTGCGCGAGCAGATGACCCTTGCCGAGAGGCCGGTCGAGCTGATCATGCCGTCCGGTCCGTCCGGCCGCGACTCGGAGACTGCGATCCTCTACGTGCACGGCGGCGCATTTCTGGTATGCGGGCTCGGTACCCACCGGTCGATCGCGAGCCGGCTGTCGAGTGCGTGCGGACTCCCGGTCTTCTCTCTCGAGTACCGCCAGCTGCCATCGGCGGGGGTGGGGACGTCGGCGTCGGATGCCGTGGAGGCCTACCGCGAACTCGTCGGTGAGCGCGGATATCGGCGCGTCATCGTCGCGGGCGACTCCGCGGGTGGCTTCCTGGCCGGCAAGATCGTGGAGGCGGCCGCCCGCGAGGGACTGCCGCGCCCGGCCGCGTTCGTCGGCGTCTCGCCGCTTCTCGACCTCGACGTCGGGACGAACCCCGATCGGTCGAGTCGCTCCGATGCCTATATCCCGAAGAGCAAGATGGCGCAGCTCGCCCAGCATTTCGACCGTGGGCCGATCCCGTTCACCGGCACTCGTCGGATAACGGAGATCGCCGACTCCGACTTTCCGCCGACCGCGATCGTCACCGCAGAGGGTGAGATGCTCGAGGCCGACGTGATCGAGTTGGTCGAGAAGCTCGACCACGCGGGTGTCGACGCCGTCGGCCACAGTTACTCTTGGCAGGTGCACGCGTTTCCCGTGCTCACCACAAGACACCCGGAGACGGTGCATGCGATCGAGGTGATCGCCGCATTCGTCACCCACGCAATCCGAGAGGCCAAGGACGCTGACGACCGAAAGGGCCAACGGGCCGGCTGAGTCCGGACGCGCCGATGACGAGGACGGCGTGGTCGCCGGCTCGTCTGACGTGCCGGGCGCGATCGATGCTCGTTTCACGCTTGCCGCCGAACGCACGGTGCTCGCCTGGGTGCGGACCGCGCTCGGTTTCATGGCCGCGGGCGTTGCCGTGGTCTACGTCGCCGACGACATCGCTCACCCCGTGGTCGAGGCCGCGCTCGGTCTGGTGATGGTCGGACTCGGATGCGTGATCGCGTTGCTCGGTGGGTGGCGATGGCGACGGACGATGGACGCCCTCCAGAACGGCGGCGAGATGCCGGGGCCGTCGCACGTGATGTTCCTGATCGTTGGGATAGTGGTGATCGCCGTGGCGATCGCCGTGGTGATCACGATCCAGACCTGAGATGAAAGTGCTGCGATGAGAGTGTTGCGATGATCAACAACGACTTCCAACGAGGGGCCCTCGGCTTCTCCCGCGGGATGACCATCGTCGGCTCGGTGATCCTGATGGTCTGCGTGGCGCTCCTGACCGTCAACTGGTGGCGCGACGGACAATGGCTGTGGGTGATCATCGGCATCGCGATCGTGCTGGTCAACATCGGTTTGATCTTCTTGCAGTTCCGGCGCCGCAAGCTGACGCCGCCGCCGCGCCCGAGCACCACGGATCCCGACGACTGACGGTGCGATGACATCCGCCCGGGAACGGTTCGGTGCGGCCCGGGTCGCCCGGCTGGCCACCGTGGGTGACGATGCCGTGCCGCATCTCGTGCCAGTCGTCTTCGCGCTCGCTCCCGACGCGGACGTGATCTACTCCTGCGTCGATCACAAGCCCAAACGCACCCGTCGTCTGCGTCGTCTCGCGAACATCGCGGCCAACCCCGCCGTGACACTGCTCGCCGACCGCTATTCCGACGACTGGTCTGCTCTGTGGTGGGTCCGCGTCGACGGGCTCGCCGACGTGATCGACGCCGAGACCACGCAGGGTGCCGGCGCGATCGACCTGCTGGCCGACAAGTACCCCCAGTACCGCGCGGAGCGGCCCGACGGACCCGTCATCGTCATGCGCGATCTCGTCTGGCATGAGTGGTCCGCGCGGCCCTGAAGGTCGCAACCATCGATCAGGCGGTGAGCTCTTCGTCGCAGACAGGTGGGTCCTCGGCGAACTGCGTGCGGTAGAGCTCGGCGTAGCGCCCGTTGCGGGCCAGCAGCGAGGTGTGATCACCGCGCTCGACGATCCGGCCGTTTTCCAGGACTGCGATCTCGTCGGCGGCGCGGATGGTGGACAGGCGATGCGCGATGACGAGGGAGGTGCGTCCCACGAGCGCCTCGGCGAGTGCCTCCTGCACCGCGGCTTCCGACGTCGAGTCGAGATGGGCGGTCGCTTCGTCGAGGATCACCACCGACGGCTGTGCCAGCAGGAGCCGCGCGATGGTCAGGCGCTGACGTTCGCCGCCGGAGAGGCGGTAGCCACGTTCGCCGACGACGGTGTCGAGGCCGTCGGGCAGCGACGCCACCAGGTCGTCGAGGCGCGCCCGTCGCAGTGCGTCCCAGATCTGCTCCTCGTGGGCCGTCGGATCGGCCAGTGCCAGGTTGGCACGGACCGTGTCGTGGAAGAGGTGACCGTCCTGGGTGACCAGGCCGACCGTCCGATGGACCGACGCGCTCTGCAGATCCCGCAGATCCACCCCGTTGAGGTGGATGGCGCCCGCATCGACGTCGTAGAGGCGGGTGGCCAGGTTCGCGATGGTCGACTTGCCTGCCCCAGAACTCCCGACGAGTGCGGTCATCGTCCCGGCCGGGACCTCGAGGTCGATGTTGTGCAGGACCGTCGAACCACCTCGGTTGTCCAGTTGCGCAACCTCTTCCAGCGACGCGAGCGACACCTTGTCGGCCGACGGGTACGCAAAGGACACGTCGTCGAAGGCAACCGAGACCGGGCCGGGCGGCACCGGTCGGGCATCCGGCTTGTCCGAGATCAGTGGCTCGAGGTCGAGGACCTCGAAGACGCGCTCGAAACTGACCAGGGCACTCATGATCTCCACGCGTGCGTTGGCAAGCGCGGTCAGCGGCGCGTACATCCGGGTGAGCAGGAGAGCCAGGGAGACCACGGCCCCGGCGGACAGGTGGCCGCCGACGGCGAGCCACCCGCCGAGCCCGTACACGAGGGCCAGTGCGAGCGCCGACACCAGCGTGAGCGCGGTCATGAAGTAGGCCTGCAGCATCGCACGGCGGACTCCGATGTCGCGCACCCGATCTGCGCGGTCGGCGAACTCGGCCGACTCGGTGTCGGGACGTCCGAACAGCTTCACCAGGGTCGCGCCCGGAGCCGAGAATCGTTCGGTCATCTGCGTCGACATCCGCGCGTTGTATTCCGCGGCCTCGCGGGACAGCGACGCCATCCGCTTGCCCATGCGGCGCGCCGGGACCACGAACACGGGCAGCAGCACCAGCGCGAGGAGAGTCACCTGCCAGCTGATCGCGATCATCACACCAAGCGTGAGGACGAGGGTCACCGCATTGGACACGACGCCCGACAGCGTGTCGCTGAACGCCCGTTGCGCGCCGATGACGTCGTTGTTCAGACGGCTCACCAACGCGCCGGTGCGGGTGCGGGTGAAGAACGCGACCGGCATCTTCTGCACGTGGTCGAACACCGAGCGGCGCAGATCCAGGATCAGTCCCTCGCCGATGTTGGCGGAGAACCAGCGGGTCGCGACGCCCGCCCCCGCCTCGACGACGGCGATGAGCGCGATCAACAGCGCCAGTCCGACGATCGCGCCGCCCTGGCTGCTCGACCCACCGGCGTCGGCGCTGCCGGTGATCAGGTTGACCACGCGTCCGGCCAGCAGCGGCGTGACGACCGTCAACAGTGCGGTCAGCACTGACAAGCCGAGGAACAGGGCGATCCGGCGCCGGTGCGGCCTCGCGAACCCGGCGATGCGCCGCAGCGTGGTGCCTCGCTCGCCGCGCAGACTCCGTGCCTCCGGCGCGTTCGTCGATTTGTAGATGGTGTCCCAGCCCACCGATTCCATGCTCATGACGACCACGGTAGAACTTAAAGCTAACTTGAAGTCCACTTCTCGGGTCACGTTTCGCGCACGGCGTAGTCGCGCGGTCTGTTTCGCGCAGGTGTCATCAACCCTCGAGTTCGCGTCGTCGTCGGTTGCGTGCGCGCTCCTGGCGTCGGCGGGCGTGCTTGGCCGCCACCCGGGTGGTCGCTCGGGTGGGAGGCTCCTCGATGCGGGCTGCGGACGGCTCGGCGTCCTCCTCGGCCGGTGCCTTGAAACGGATGCGCCGTAGTCCCGGGAACAAGATCTCCAGGTTCTCCGCATCGCCAGGGATGACGAGTCCCTCGGGTGTGGTGAACTCGGTCGTCAGCGTGCCGTGTCGGTCGCGGTACTGGTCATCGACCCAGTTCCCGAAGGTCTTCAGTAGGTGGCCGAAGCGGTGTTTGGCGTTGAGGTTGTCGGGCAACGTCTGCCCACCCGCCGCCGGGTGGGCGTGGTCGAACTCCTCGACATGGTCGAGGTCGGCGTCGAATGCGGACACCTCCGACCCGGGGATGACGCTGGAGCCGTCGCGAACGCGCACATAGGTGTCCAAGGCGGTGGTCGGCCGGTACGGATCCGACGGCAGATGTGCCGGCAGGGTGAACGAGCCGTCGGCGTTCTGCGGTGTTCCTTTTGGTACGAGTGGCTTGATCACGGCATCGGGCCGCGCGGCGAGGTCGCGGGCGTGATCATCGGAGATGACGCCGTGCCCGACGATGAACCCGGCGTTCGCGGCGTCGCCGTCGAGGGTGGATTCATCGACCACGACGTGGATGACGACGGTGCTGTCGGCGGGCGGCATCGTGTTCGGGTTCGGGATCTCTGCATCGCAGTCGTCACGGCCGCATTCGCATTCGAAAGGCGTGCCGGTCAACAACGCGAATACGGCATCGGAGGCACGTTGCTGTGTGGTCCGCTCGTCGTGTTAGCACGCCGCGGCAGCCAACGCCTTGACCGACGCATCCGACAGCCGCACGTTCTCGGCCGACATGGTCGCCGAGAACTTCGCCATCTGATCCGGCAGCGGCTGGGTCGACACGCCGCGGGCGTCGAGCGCATTCTGGCGGCGTTCGCGCACCGCGTCGGGATCATGGCGGAACACGATGCGATCCACCATCGTGCGTAGCCGCTCGGCGGACCAGGCCCCTTCATGCAGATCCAACCGGGCAGCGATCTCGGCATCCACCTGCGCGGCACAGTCACGTCCGTCGACGAGGTCGGTGCGCGCGATGATCGTCGTCACCCGATCCGCCGAGACCCGTCCTTCGCGCAATCGTTCGGCGACCTGGGGCAACCGGTCCCGCAGCGCGAGGCCTTCATTGATCAGCTGTTCGGCCTTGGGCTGGCCGATGCCGAACGTGACGGCGATCCGTGCCGCGCAGTCGGCGAACCCGTCCACCAGCAGGACATCATGCGGATCCGACTCGGTGCCCACCAACCGCGCATGCAACTCGGCGGCCACCCGGTAATCCCGCCACGCCAAGAACGAGCGTCCGCGTTGGGCCGAGACCAGGCTGCCGATCAGATCGTTGGTGTCGGCCTCGGCGATGTCGTCGACGTCGACCTGCCCGGTGAAGCGGGCAGGCAGATCCGGCCATGGTGAGGGCTCACCCCACCAGGTCGCCAGTCGCCACGCCGGACCCGACATCGGACACGCCTTCCAGAGAACGAACGAACACCGTCGGGGTCGTCATTCGGCATTCACATTCTCTGAAAGACCAAGCCGCCGAACCCTACTGGGTCCTGCCGCGGCTCGCTCCGGCACTCACATCAACTCGTCGATCCCGTTGACAAGAACTCTATGCCGCCCCACCGACAAGATTGATCGCCATCTCGGTGGGCTGTTCGCCGACCTCTCGCAGCACGACCACACGGTCGTGAGTACGTTGGAACAGAGTGATCGATCGGTGAACCGCGTGCTCGACAAGCCGCGGCCGTCAGGAGCGAGGTAACACGTGGCAGAACTCAAGCTCGGTTTCAAGGCGTCGGCGGAGCAGTTCGATCCGCGTGAGCTGGTGGAGATCGCGGTGGCGGCCGAGGAACACGGCATGGACTCGGTGGCGGTGAGCGATCACTTCCAGCCGTGGCGCCACAACGGCGGGCACGCCCCGTTCTCGCTGGCCTGGATGGCCGCGGTGGGCGAGCGGACCGAGCGGGTGCAGATCGGGACGTCGGTGATGACCCCGACGTTCCGGTACAACCCGGCGGTGATCGCGCAGGCCTTCGCATCGATGGGGTGCATGTATCCCGGGCGCATCATGCTCGGTGTCGGCACGGGTGAGGCCCTCAACGAGTACGCGACCGGTTTTCAGGGTGAATGGCCGGAGTTCAAGGAGCGTTTCGCACGTCTGCGCGAGTCGATAAAGCTCATGCGTGAGCTGTGGACCGGCGAGGAGATCAACTTCGACGGCGAGTACTACAAGACCCAGGGCGCGTATATGTACGACGTGCCGGATAAGCCGATCCCGGTGTACGTGGCGGCCGGCGGCCCGGTGGTGGCCCGCTACGCAGGCCGCGCCGGTGACGGCTTCATCTGCACCTCCGGCAAGGGTGCCGAGCTATACCAGGAGAAGCTGATCCCCGCGGTCAAGGAGGGGGCAGAAAAAGCCGAGCGCGACTTCGACGCCATCGACCGGATGATCGAGATCAAGATCTCCTACGATCCGGATCCCGAGCTGGCGCTGGAGAACACCCGGTTCTGGGCCCCGCTGTCGCTCACCGCCGAGCAGAAGCACAGCGTCAACTCCTCGACGGAGATGGAACGCCTGGCCGACGAACTGCCGATCGAGCAGGTCGCCAAGCGCTGGATCGTCGCGTCCGACCCCGACGAGGCGGTGGAGAAGGTGAAGTTCTACACCGACTGCGGGCTCAACCACCTCGTGTTCCACGCCCCCGGTCACGACCAGCGCCGGTTCCTCACGAACTTCGAGAAGGATCTCGCGCCTCGGCTGCGCAAGCTGTCGGTCTGACGGCCGACCGCAGCAGCTCGACGACCCGGTCGGCCGCCTGGCTGTCCGCCACCCGGTGATGGCGGCGGACCCAGATCGCGCGGCTCGGCGTGGGGTCGTCGATCGGTAGTGCGACCACCTCGTCGGGCAGGCCGACGAGTGCGAGTTCGGGAACCACGGTGAGTCCGACGCCGGCCGCGACGAATCGGATCGCGGTCGGAAAGTCCTGGGTCTGCACACCGAAGTCGGGAGTGAATCCGATCGCGGTGCACGCATCGAGCAACGCTTGCCGGCAGGGCCCGCGGGCGATGTCGTTGTCCACCCAGGATCGGGTGGCGAGCTCACCGAGGGTGACGCGACCGCCGATGGCGAGCGGCGAATCAGTGTGCACGACAGCGTAGTACGGTTCGGTGACCAGATGCTCGCAGTCGTAACCGCGCAACGGCGAGGTGGCCGCGCCGTCCACGTAGACCTCGATATCCGGCCCGGGCGGGGTGTCCTCGGCGAGCTCGAGGAGGCGTAGATCGAGTCGGATGTCGGGGAACTCCCGCGTGATGGTGGCGACGATCGGCGGAATCCAGGTGGTCCCGGCCGATGCGAAGTAGCTCACCGAGAGGCGCCCGGCACGGCCGTGCCGGAGGTCGCTGACGATCCCGTCGAGGCGTGCGAGATGGTCGAACACGGCCGCGGACTCCTGGGCGAGGATCAATCCGTCCTGGGTCGGCAGCACACCGCGTCCGTCGCGTTCCACCAGCGCCAGGCCGGTCTCCCGTTGGAGTGCGGAGATGTGCTGGCTCACCGCCGACGACGTGTAGCCCAGTGTCCGCGCCGCGCCGCCGATCGATCCCTCCGCGACGACGGCACGGAAGACACGGAGCCGATGGGGGTCGATCATGAAACGAAACTACAGCAGCACTTAACTGTCCACAACGAATGGTCGCTTGTGCTAACCGCTTGGAGCGGTGATGCTGAGTGGCATGCCTTCGCGGACCTCCGACCCGATCTATCGACCGGCCATCGCGGCGACCGTCACGGTGGTGCTCTGGGCGTCGGCCTTCGTGGTGATCCGCGACCTCGGACGATGTTCTCGCCAGGGTCGATGGCGTTCCTGCGGCTGCTGTTCGGTGTCGCGGCGCTGAGCGTGGTGCTCGTCGTCGCGCGTGGTCGGACCGCGAGGCGGGTACGGACCGGGACCCGCTGGCCCCGTGGCCGATCCCTGGGTCTCGTCATCGCCTATGGCGTCGCGTGGTTCGGTGCGTACAGCGTGGTGCTCAACTGGGCCGAGCAACACCTCGACGCGGGAACCGCCGCGCTGCTGGTGAACCTCGCCCCGATCATCGTGGCGGTCTACGCGGGGTTCTTCCTCGGCGAAGGATTCTCCCGGATGCTGGTGATCGGGATCGTGATCTCGTTCAGCGGGGTCGTGTTGATCACCATCGGCGGCGACGGCGCACATGCCGACTGGCTCGGTCTGGTACTCGGGGTGGTGACCGCCGTCCTCTACGCGGCGGGCGTGCTGTTGCAGAAGGTGGCACTGCGCGACGTCGATGCCGTCACCGCGACATGGCTCGGCGCGGTTGCCGGTCTGGTCGCGACGCTGCCGTTCGCTCCGACCGCGATACGTGAACTCGTCGCCGCCGATCCCGGCCAGGTGGGCGCGATCATCTACCTCGGCGTGGGCCCGACGGCGATCGCGTTCACCACGTGGGCCTACGCGCTGGCGCGCACGGACGCCGGCAAGCTCGCCGCGTCGACGCTCGCGGTACCCGCGATCGTGATCCTGATGTCGTGGTGGTTCCTGGGTGAACTGCCGACCGCGATCCGGATCGTCGGGGGCGTCCTGTGTCTCGCCGGGGTGGCCATCGGCCGGGGGACGGTGCGCATGCGGCGCTCGGCCTCTCTCACCGCCGTCGAGGACGAGGTATCGAGGCCGGCCCGTACGGGCTAGGGTTGACGCAGGTCGTCGAGGAGCGCACGCATGCGAAAACTGGTCGTGGTCATCGCCGCCGGCGGGCTCGTCGCCGCGGGAAGCGGCATCACAATGCTCGTCGCGGACCCTTCCCCGTCCTCGGCCGCGCCGACCCGGTCCTCGTGCGGACAGTTCCAGGGCTCCGGCCCGGCCCCGACTGCGTGTTCCACACATCCGGGCGGACTGTGCATGTCTCGTTGCGCAACAATGGAATTCGTCCGGTTCCGGTGATCTGCACGCTGGGTCGGCCCGGTCCTCGGCCGCCCGCCGCGACCGTCACCCTTGGACCTCGGGCGCGGGGTACCGTCAGCGCCACCTCGGCCCTGCCGGGCGCACAGACCTATGTGGTGGATTGCCAGAGCGCGGCGCCGGTCGGCAAGGAGGTCGCGCGTCGAGCCGTGTTCACCGCGACTTTCGCCTCGCCCGAACGCTCGACGCCCCGGCGGTCCACCAGCCCCGAGACGCGGCCCTCGGTGCGGCCGCGGACGGTTCGACCGACCACCACGGTGCGACCGACCACGACGGTGCGACCGACCACCACGGTGACACCGACCACCACGGTGACACCGACCACGACGGCCACCACGACGACACCGACTGTCGGCTGAGCCCGGCCACGGCCGACCGATGTCCCGTCGCGGTTCCGATATCTTTGACAGTCATGGATCGTGACCGGATGGTGGATGTCGGGGTGGGCGTGGTGTCGCGCTTCGGTGCCAAGGCGCTCAGCCTGACATCGGTTGCGCGGCAGGCCGGCGTGGCCCGGGCGACCGCGTACCGCATGTTCGGCGGCAAGGACGCCCTCATCGCGGCGATAGTCGAACGTGAGGTCGCGACCTTGCGCGTGAAGTTGCGCGAATGGGCAGACGCCGAGCCCGACGCGGCGGGCAAGGTGCGGGCGCAGATCCGCAACGTGCTCCCGTACATCCGCGAACACGAAGCGCTGCAGTACGTTCTGCGTAACGAGCCAGAAGAGATCGTTCGTGCCCTGGTGGCCACCAAGGACGCGGGCGGACCGACGTTGATCCATCAGATCGTGGCGCAGACCCTCCCCGACCTCCAGCCGGAGATCGGCGATCAGCTGTACCCGAGTGCGCGGGGGCGGCCGAGTTCCTGGTGCGCACCATCTACTCGTTGATGCTCATCCCTGACAGCGCGCTGTCCGACGAGGAGGTCGCCGACCTCGTGGTGCGTGCCATCGTCAAGTGAGCTCGAGGCCGGCGCCCTCGACACCCGTGCGCCTCCCCGTGCGTGACAGTTAGGCTGAATCTGTAACGCATCGAGGAGGCTGTCTGTCATGGGAGAACACGTCGAGTCACGGCCAACCGACGAGACCGCACTGCCGGTCGTCCATCTGCGCAGACCGCGGTGGGGTGACCCGGCGACGCCCGGACAGCTTCCCGCCGCAGCGGCCGCCCTCGTCGGCGGCGACAACCCCGTCGACACCGGCACCGACCCCGACGACGTGACTCTCGACGACCCGGCGATCCCGGCCGCTGCGCGGTCGGCCCTCGTCGACGCGCTGGGGGAGGCGAACGTGACGGCCGACCACCGTCAGCGCATCGACCACACCCGTGGCTACTCGACGCCTGACATCCTGGCGCTGCGCAGCGGTGACGCGAGTGATGCCCCGGATCTCGTGGTCACCCCGGGGTCACACGACGACGTGCTCCGCATTCTGCAGATCTGCGCGACGCATCGCGTCGCCGTCGTGCCGTTCACCGGCGGCACCTCCGTCGTGGGCGGCCTCACGCCTGATCGCGTCGGGTTCGTGGGCGTGGTCAGTGTGGACCTGTGCCGCCTCGACGACCTCGTCGAGATCGACGAGATCTCCCGCACCGCGACGTTGCAGGCGGGCGTGCGCGGAGTTCGTGCCGAGGAACTGTTGCGAGCCAGGGGATACACGCTCGGACACTTCCCGCAGTCGTATGCCGGCGCGGGCATCGGCGGGTACGCGGCGACCCGATCGGCCGGTCAATCCTCGGCGGGCTACGGCCGTTTCGACGAGATCGTCGAGGGCCTGACCCTGGCCACCCCGCGCGGGACCATCGTGGTCGGCACGGCGCCGAGATCGGCGGCCGGCCCCGATCTGCGCCAGCTCGTCCTCGGTTCCGAAGGGGCGTTCGGCATCATCACCGAGGTCACCGTCCGCATCCGTCCGACACCTGAGTATCGGCTGTTCGAGGGATGGCGGTTCGACGACTTCGACTCGGGTGCCGCGGCATTGCGAACGCTCGCGCAAGACGGGCCGATGCCCACCGTGCTGCGACTGTCCGACGAGGTGGAGACCGCGATCAACCTCGCCGACCCTGATGCCGCGGGCACCGATGCCGACGCGACGGCGGCCGGTGGCGTTCTGGTGGTGGTCGGATACGAGGGCCGCCATGAGGAGGCCGAGATGCGCCGTGTGGCGGCGCGACGCGTTCTCGAGAACGCCGGCGGGACCTGCCTCGGCACCGGACCCGGTGAGGCGTGGCGCGCCGGTCGATTCCGGGGGCCGTATCTGCGTGATCCGCTGCTGGACGTAGGCGTCCTGGTGGAGACCCTCGAGACCGTCACCTACTGGTCGCGATTGGGCGATCTCAAGGCCTCGGTCACCGCGGCGCTCACCGACGCGCTCACCGCGGCGGGTACGCCCCCGTTGGTGATGTGTCACATCAGCCACGTCTACCCGGCCGGGGCATCGCTCTACTTCACGGTGGTCTGCCCACAGGCGGACGACCCGATCGCCCAGTGGAAGGCGGCGAAGGGCGCGGCCAACGACGCGATCCGGGCCGCCGGCGCCGGTATCACCCATCACCATGCGGTGGGGCGCGATCACCGTGATGCCTACCACGCCGAGATCGGCGAACTCGCGCTCGAGGCACTGCGCGCGGTCAAGCAGACACTCGATCCCGACGGTGTCTGCAATCCCGGCATCATGCTCTGAGCCCCCGGCTGCCGATAGGCTGGCGGACATGGGTGCAGACACCGGCACGTCGAACAGCATCTACATCGCGTCCGCGGAGGGCGATACGGGCAAGTCCACAATCGCGCTGGGCCTGCTGGCACTCCTCTCGGCGACCGGCGGGCGGGTCGGCGTGTTCCGTCCCATCTCACGTGCCGCGGCAGGTGAACGCGACTACATCCTCGACCTGCTCATCGATCACGCTTCGGCCGACCTGCCCTACGAGGACTGCATCGGCGTCACCTACGAGCAGGTCCATGCGGACCCAGAAGGCGCCATCGGGGAGATCGTCGCGCGCTTCCACGCCGTCGAGGCGCGCTGCGACACGGTCCTGGTGATCGGTTCGGACTACACCGACGTCGGCAACCCCTCCGAGCTGAGCTACAACGCGCGCATCGCGGCCAATCTGGCGGCGCCGATCATCCTGGCCATCAAGGCAACCGGACGCAGCGCCACCGAACTCCACGGGCTCGCGGATCTGCTCCTCACCGAGATCTCGGCCGTGCACGCCACCACCGCTGCGATCGTCGTCAACCGGTGCGAGCCGGAGCTGATGGTGGTGATCGGCAAAGAGGTGGAGAAGACGGGTACCCCCACATGGTGTCTGCCGGAGGCCCCGGTCCTGTTCGCGCCGACCATGGCCGAACTGAAGGATGCACTCGGTGCCGAGATCTACAGCGGCGACGAAGAACTCCTCGACCGTGAAGCGCTCAAGGTGATGGTCGGCGGCATGACGGTCGAGCACATCCTGGAGCGGCTGACCGACGGGACCGTCGTCATCACGCCGGCGGACCGTTCCGATGTGCTGTTGGCACTGGTCAATGCCAATACAGCGCAAGGCTTTCCGAGACTTTCAGGCATCATCCTCAACGGCGGCCTCCGGCCGCATCCGATGATCCAGGCGCTGGTGAGCGGACTGAAACCGACCTTGCCGATCATCTCGTGTGAACAGGGCACCTACGAGACCGCGCGGACCGCAGCCCACACCCGCGGACGGATCGCGGTCGGATCGGCACGCAAGATCGAGGCCGCACTCGCGTTGATGGAGGAACACATCGCCCCCGAGGCGGTGATGAAGGTGCTCGACGTCCGTACCCCGTCCGTGGTCACCCCGCAGATGTTCGAGTACAGCCTGATTGCGCAGGCCCGCTCGACCCCCAAGCGCATCGTCCTGCCGGAGGGGGAGGAGGACCGCATCCTGCGGGCGGCGAGCAGACTGCTGCGCCGGGGCGTCGCACAACTCACCCTACTGGGTGACGAGGACGTGATACACACGCGCGCACAGGAACTCGCTCTCGACCTCGACGGCGTGGAGGTGATCGACCCGGCGACCTCCAGCCTGGTCGACGAGTTCGCCGGTCTGTACACCGACCTGCGCAAGCACAAGGGAATGGATCTCGACCGCGCCACCGAGACGATGCGCGATGTCTCGTATTTCGGCACGATGATGGTGCACACCGGCCGCGCCGACGGAATGGTGTCCGGCGCGGTGCACACCACCGCGCACACCATCCGGCCGTCGTTCGAGATCATCAAGACCGCCCCCGGGGTGTCGACGGTGTCGAGCGTGTTCTTCATGTGCCTCGCGGATCGGGTACTGGCTTATGGTGATTGCGCCGTGGTTCCCGACCCCACCGCCGAGCAACTCGCCGACATCGCGATATCGTCCGCACAGACGGCCGAGCAGTTCGGGATCGACGCGCGAGTCGCCATGCTGTCCTATTCGACGGGGAAATCCGGTTCCGGCGCCGACGTCGACAAGGTGCGGATCGCCACCGACCTGGTTCGAGAACGCGCACCGGAGATCCTGGTGGAAGGCCCCATCCAGTACGACGCAGCCGTCGAACCGAGTGTGGCGGCCACCAAGATGCCCGACTCACCCGTCGCCGGACAGGCCACCGTGCTGATCTTCCCCGACCTCAACACGGGCAACAACACCTACAAAGCCGTGCAGCGCAGCGCGAATGCAATCGCGATCGGCCCGGTCCTGCAGGGTCTCAACAAGCCGATCAATGACCTGTCGCGCGGCGCCCTCGTCTCCGACATCGTCAACACCGTCGCCATCACCGCCATCCAGGCGCAGCAACAACCGGCGTCGGCCGCGGAGGTGACCCGATGAGTTCAACTGCCGACGGTGCGGTGCTGGTCCTGAACGCAGGTTCGTCGTCATTGAAATACCAACTGCTCCATCCGGATACCGAGGAAGTGGTGGCCGACGGTATCGCGGAGCGAATCGGCGAACACGATGCGTCGATCACCCACGAGCAGGGCGGCGAGTCCGCGACCGAGCGGCGGGAGCTGCCCGATCACCGGGCGGCGGTCGAGCTGGCGATGCGCTTCTTCGCCGATCACGGAACGGATCTCGCGACGGCCGGGTTGCGTGCGGTCGGACATCGCGTCGTGCACGGCGGCCGGATCTTCCACCAGCCGACGCTGATCACCACAGAGGTGATCTCCGAGATCCGGCGGATCTCGACCCTTGCCCCCCTGCACAATCCGGCGAACCTGATCGGGATCGACGCGGCCCGGGAACTGTTGCCGGACGTTCCGGCGGTCGCCGTGTTCGACACCGCGTTCTTCCACTCGCTGCCCGACGCGGCGGCCACCTACGCGATCGATCGTGGTGTCGCGAGCATGCACGCCATACGCCGGTACGGGTTTCACGGGACGAGCCACGAGTACGTCTCCGGTCAGGTGGCGGAGTTCCTCGGCCGGCCGGTGGGCGAGATCAACCAGATCGTGCTGCACCTCGGCAACGGGGCGTCGGCGTCGGCCATCGCGGGTGGACGCCCTGTCGACACGTCGATGGGCATGACGCCGTTGGAGGGACTGGTGATGGGCACCCGCAGCGGTGACATCGACCCTGGGATCGTGATGCACCTCAACCGCGTCGCGAAACTCGGTGTGGATCAGATCGACACGCTGCTGAACAAGCAGTCGGGACTCAAAGGTCTGTGCGGTGAGAACGATTTCCGTGCCATCACCGAGAAGATGGCGGCCGGCGATGCCGGCGCACGCAAGGCCTACGAGGTGTACATCCACCGGCTGCGCCGGTACATCGGCGCGTACATGATCGAGCTGGGCCGCGTGGACGCGATCACCTTCACCGCCGGCGTCGGAGAGAATGCGGCGAGCGTCCGGGCCGATGCCCTCGCGGACCTCGAGAACTACGGCATCGTCGTCGACGCGGAGCGGAATACAGTGCGGGCCAACCATGCCCGACGGATCTCCGCCGACGGGGGCCGGGTCGACGTCCTCGTGGTCCCCACCAATGAGGAACTGGCGATCGCCCGCCAGTCGGCGGAAGTCGTCGCCGAGGCGTAGCCCGGCTCAGACCCCGCTCAGAACCTCGACTCCGAACCCCCCGCCTCAGAACAGCGTGTCGGGACGCACGTAGTTGGCCAGGTCGACCAGCATGAAACGATGATCGCGGTTGAGCCGTGTCTGCCGTGCCAGTCCGCGCAGACACCGTTCGGTCCCGGTCCGCAGGCCCGGCTCGGTGAACGGATATCCGAGCAGCACCGTCGGCTGGAGATCCGGGTCCATGTCCGGGTTCTCGTGTACCCAGCCGAGCGCGGTGCCGAGCACGATGAGCAGAAGTCGCTGTTTGCGGGGCTCGCTGTCGGGCATCACCCCGACCCGTCGCGCCGCCTCGACGATGTGTTCGCGGGTGATGGTGCGCATCGGCCTGCCGTGGACCAGTGCCAGGACTGCCGTTGCGCGTGCGGTGTTGAAGTGACGGCTCGTCGGCGGGACCTCGTCGAGCGGTTCGATCGCCTCGTCCACCTTGCCTGCCGCCACCGCGAGGCGGGCGAGACCGAATGCGGCGGTGACGATCGCGTGATCGGTGAGCCACAGATCGTGGTAGTGGTGTGCGGCGATGTCGAACAGCTCGGTGATGCGGCGCCGATGATCGTCCGAGGGCGAGTTCTCGTCGGAGAACCAGCGTCCGATCAGCTCCGCCGTCCCCGCGACCGCGAGCTTGGGTGCCACCTCGCCGGGCATGGCCTGCAGGACGTCGCTGAACCGCTCGTAGGCCAGCTCCGGTTCGTCGTTCATCAGTGCACAGATCGCCATGTACCACTGCATGCGCCACGAATCCCCGTGGTGCGCCGAGACATCGCGTAGCAGTTCCAGTGCGGTGTCGACGTCGTCGAGTTCCAGATGTGCCCGCGCCTCGGCGAGGTCGATCTCCAGCGACGGATGCGGATTGTCGGTGGGGCGCCCGAGCAGCGACGCGAAACCGTCGGCTCGCGCGGCGTGAATCGAATCCAGGGTCTGACGCGGATCGGACAACGCGGCCGAGGTCAGCAGTCCCGCAGCGGGATCGAGCGGATTGACGAGCGGCAGCGGCAGGGCGCGCGCGATGTCGACGGGATCGTAGAAGGCGGCCTGTTCGGGATCGAAGAATCCGTCCACTGGGGCCAGCATCAGGTCGGTCCCGAATGTCGATCGTTGCGGCGTGAACACCGTCGAGAGCGACGGGCGGGGGACACCGGTGTGCACCGCGACGACCTCGCGCAGGACATTGAGGACCTGCGTGGTCATCTCGTCCGTCGAGGCGAATCGCTCCGCCGGATCGGTGGCGGTGGCCCGTTGCAGCAGAAGATAATACGACGGGTTGTCGGCCAGCACCGCGTTGTCCTCGGGGATGGCAGGCCGTCGAGGTAGCGCCCGTCCACCTTGGGCATGTCCACGGTGAGAGCGGCCAGGGTACGGCCGATGCTGTAGATGTCGGTGGCGATCTGCGGGCCGGTCTTCACGATCTCCGGTGCCTGGAACCCGGGGGTGCCGTACAGGTGGCCATAGCCGTTGATCGGGGAGACGGCGCCGAGGTCGATGAGCTTCACCTCGTCGCTGCCGACCATGATGTTCTCCGGCTTGACATCGTTGTAGACGAGGCCGACCGAGTGTAGATAGCCAACGGCGGGAAGGACTTCCAGCATGTAGGCCATGGCGATCTCGACGGGTAGCAGGTGCGTGTCGTCGTTCTCGGCGGTGTCGTCGGGTGTGTCGTCGGCGCCGTCCGTCCGGCGCTCGCGCGGACCGCTGACAGAGCTGCGGGAACTGCCCTCGTCGGTCGTCATCTGCTTCAACGTCTGGCCACCGATGTACTCCATCACGATGTAGCCGAAACGATCGCCGAACTCGTTCACGTGCTCGACGAAGTTGTAGATCTTGACGATGCCGGGGTGATTGACCGATGCCAGGAATTGCCGCTCGGCGACCGCCACCGCCTGGGCCTCGGAATCCGACGAGTTCAGCAGGCCCTTGAGCACCACCGGCCGGTCCGACACGTTGCGGTCGATGGCGAGGTAGATCCAGCCGAGCCCGCCGTGGGCGATTGCGCCGGTGATCTCATACTGGTCGGCGACCAGCGTCCCGCGGGCGAGCCCCGGTACGAAGGAATAGCGTGATCCGCAATGTGGGCATTCCCCGGCGAGGTCGCCCTGTCCCGGGCCTGCGCTGCGTCCCACCGGCTTTCCGCATCGCCAGCAGTATCGTTTGCGTTCGGCGATGACCGGGTGGGTCAGCACCGCGTCGGCGGGTTCGATGTCGGTGATCTTGGGTAGTTCGACCAGACCGCTGCCTAGTCGGCGGTCGTGCACCATCGAACGATTGCGGGGGATGAGTCGCCGAGACGAGCCGAACCCGGCCACCTCGGTGGGGATGGTGGGGCGCGACCGACCGGACACGCGATCGGTCGTCGTGTTGCCCGAGTCTGGCGCAGCCGCCCTGGTCGCCACGTCGAGGTCCGCGAGATCGGCGGCCTGGGTTCCGACGTCGAGGTCGTCGCGACTGGCTGCCACCGTGCCGACGTCGAGGTCGTCGCGACTCGCCGCCTGCGTCCCGACATCGAGGTCGACGAGGTCCTCACCTATCAGCTCGTCGCGACTGACGGCCTGCGTGCCCAGCTCGACCTCTCCCGCGTCATCGGCGGGAGTCGTTGTGTCGGTGCTCTTCTGGTGCTCGCTCATCTCGCAGTCACTCGTCGGATCAGTCGCGGTACACGGGTTGTGGAGGACCGTCACCCGGCCCCAGGATGGACAGCCAGTGATCGTACATCTGCTGCCACCGCCCGCTGACGCGCAGTTCGTTCAACACCCCGTTGACAAAGCGCACCATGTCGTCCTGGCCCTTGGGGATGCCGACTCCGTAGTACTCCTTGCCGAGACTCGGGCCGACCAGCTGCACCCACGGATCCTGTTCGGCGAGACCCGCGAGAATGGCGTCGTCGGTGGTCGTGGCGTCCACCTGTCCCTGCTGCATCATCACCAGGCAGTCCGCCCAGGTGGTGGTGGTGACCATTCTGGCACGCGGCTGGATGGACTGTATGCGCCCGATCGAGGTGGCGCCGCGTGCCGAGCAGACCCGTTTGCCCGCCAGGGCGGCCGGACCGTCGATGCCCGACGTGCGGGTGGACAGAATTCGTTGGGATGCAACGTAGTACGGGCTGGAGAAAGAGACGTCGCGAACGCGGTCGCAGGTGATGCTCATGGTCTTGACCACCACGTCGACGCTGTGATCGATGAGGGCCTGCGTGCGTTCGGCCGAGCTCAGGACGCGGTACTCGATCGTGCTGGGGTCGTCGAAGATCGCCTGCGCGATCGCCCGCGCGATGTCCACGTCGAATCCCTGGACGTCGCCGGTGAGGGGGTCGCGGAAACTGAACAGGTTGCTGCCGATGTCGAGGCCGACGATCAGGCGCCCCCGTCCGAGGATGTCGGCCATGGTGGTGCGTTGTGGCATCTGAGCGGGCACGGGCATGGGGCCCGGCCGCAGGCTCGCGGTCGCATCACAGTTCTCGGAGTTCGGTGCCGGCTCACGGGCCGCGCCGGTCTCCGCGCCCGGCGGGGTGGGCTGCACACCGAACGCCACCGGCGGCGGTGAGGGCGGCGCCGGAAACCGTACGCATCCGGTGGCGGCCGCACAGACGAACAGCAGCGCCGCTGCTGCCCGGGCCAGCCGCCCACGATGTCTGCCGGTCCACGTCATCGGTACTCCCGGATGCGAGGGATGAGCCCGATCACCACCGCGGCTGCGGCGAACAGGGTCAGGAGCAGGATGCCGGTGCCGGTGTATCCGAGGACCCGTTGGGCGGTGTTGATGTCGTCACGGAAGGAGAGCCGGGTGGTGGTGATGGTGTCGACCAGCGCCCGATCCAGGTCGCCGTACGCCTGCGCCGTCGAATTGGGCCCGTCTCCCACGGTCATCATCCGGGCCCGTGCGAAGTTTCCCGCACTCATCTGCGAGCGGACCTGCGCGTCGAGCTCTTTCCACCTCGTCAGCACATAATTGGCGTTGTAGAGCTGTCCCTCCGACACCGCACTCGAGTCGTCGCGGTCCTTGCCGAGTTCGTCGAGGGTCCGGCCGATGCTCGCGGTGGCATCGGTGAAGGTCCGGTCCAGGTCGCCCTGATCGCCACGACGGACCAGGGAGAGGGTCTCCGCGGATCGGGCCTGCTGGGTGAGGATGCGCGCCGACGTCAGGTCCCGCAGGGGATCGGCCCCGTCGATGCGCGCGTTGTTGGTGGCTGCGACGGACATGAGACCCGACGCCAACAGCCACACCGTCCCCCCGATCACCGCGACGAGAGCGGCGAGCACGCCGATGTTGAAGCGCCGCCGGGTGCGTATCCGGAGGTAGCGGCTGGTCGCGACGAGCCCGACGATGAGCACGATGAGGGCCGCGTACACCCCCACGGCGGGACGGTGAGGGTGCTCTGGGGATCGGCGATCGACCGGGAACGGCGTTCGTAGAGTCGTTGGGCAGCGGGCAGGATCTTGTCCTGCATCATCGCCGAGGCCTGCCCGAGATAGGAGGAACCGACCGGGTTGCCGAGGCGGTTGTTGGTGCGTGCCGTTTCGATCAGTCCGCTGTATGCGGGGATGTTGATGGCGAGCGTCCGCAGGTCGGCGTTGGTCTGCCGTTGAACGGTCGCACTCTCGGAGTCGGCGAGGTCGTGAGTGGTGCCGGCGGCGGTGATCAATGACGACGACGCGGTTGCCAGTGCATCGGAATAGCGGGTGCGCAGTTCCGGGGATTCCAGACCGCCCGAGATGAACGCCGAGTTCGCGGCGGCGTCGGCGATGGAGAGCGAACTGTAGAGGACCTGGGAGGCCTCAGCGAGAGGCTCGGTCCGGTCGATCATCTCGCGCAGCGTCTCGGTGCGCTTCTCGAGGGTGTCTGATGCGTACAACCCGGTGGCCACGCAGGCGATAGCCAGGATCACCAGGATCAGGATGAGTTTGCCGGGGCTGGTGACCGCGTAGTGCCGCATCGTCGTCAGTGGCGACTGGGCGCGTTGACGGGCGGCGGCGACCAGGTCCCGGCGGTCTGCCAGCACCTGCCGGATCGGTGGGGCGGAAGAAGTGGGCCGGATGGTCCGGCCCGCGCGGGTGAGCGCGGTCCGCATATGCGAGACGTCGCCGGTCACCTCACGGTCCTTCCGAATTCTCCATAATTCCGGCGTCGCCTTCCGGTAGTGCCGGGCTTGCCGGCGTCGGGCTCACGGTCTCCACCTTGTGTGTCGCACCGGGCTGCGCACACGTTTCAGGTACCGCGTCGGCGGTATCGGTGACCACTCCCTCCCGGTCGGGATCGGTGTTCCTCACCAGTGTCAACCTTAGTCCTCGGTGCCCCGTCCGGCTCGACGTGAGCGGCCGTGTCCCGCGCCTTTGAGATCGCAGATCCGGTTCGACTTTCCCTGGCCTGTGTCCCACAACTCACATACCGTGGGGAGGTCCGGGTCAGCGGACGGGAAACCACGTCAGGAGGCAGGGTGCGCGGAGACGGAGACGGATGGGTGATCGATCCGGACGGTTCGCGCTACTGGGGGCGCCACGGCGCTGCCGGGTTGCTGTTGCGGGCGCCGCTGGCAGACGGCGCGACGGCAATCCTGCTGCAGCATCGCGCCGTGT
This sequence comes from Gordonia sp. SID5947, assembly GCF_009862785.1. Lineage (NCBI taxonomy): Bacteria > Bacillati > Actinomycetota > Actinomycetes > Mycobacteriales > Gordoniaceae > Gordonia > Gordonia sp. SID5947. Next base: position 3,987,987 of record NZ_WWHU01000001.1, read on the forward strand.
GGTCGCATCAGGGCGGAACCTGGGGTCTGCCCGGCGGCGCGCGCGACTCCCATGAGAGTGCGATCGACACCGCCGTCCGCGAGGCTCATGAGGAAGCCGGTGTCGGCGGCGACGACCTGCACGTGGTCGCCGCGCTCGTCACCCATCAGGCGCCGAGTGGCTGGACGTACACCACGGTCATCGCGGAGGTCGACGAGCCGGTGCGCACGGTGGCCAATTTCGAATCCGCGGAATTGCGCTGGGTCCCCGAGAACGACGTGGCGCAACTGCCTCTGCACCCGGCGTTCGGGAACGCCTGGCCGGGACTGCGAGACCGCATCAACGCCCTCGACCCACAGAGCTGATCGGGGCCTGCAGCCGATTCGCGCCGGCGATCAGCGCGTTCACGTTGGCCTCGTCGCCGGTGGCGCCGTTGCCGTAGGCCCAGCACTGCCGGTCGTCGCCCTCGCACAGCAGGAATGTGGTCACCGTCCCGTCGACCTCGCGCTGGTGGAGGCTGACGATCTGTATCGGTGCGCCGACCTCGTAGAGCATCGATGTCATCGCGCCGATCGGTCCGGCGGCCCTGGCCTGCAGGGACATGATCCGGTCGGCCACGGCGATGGTCGCGCGGCAGGTGACCATGTCGTCGCGACCGGTTTTCATGCTGAAAGAACCCAGCCGGATGGCGCCGGCCGGCGCATACTCGTCGGCGAATCCTTGCCAGGTCATGTCGGCTGCCTCCTCACGCATACCGCGTGGCAGGGCGCATCCGAACCTGAGCGCGAACGGGTCACGCCCGCGCCGTTGCCCGGGTGGGTCGCCGGGACAGGGTTGCTGAGAAAGATGAAGGCTGTGCATCTCGTGTGTTCGTTTCGGTCGAATGAGAGGTGACCGACGGGCAGAGAGCGCAACGACCCCGCAGCGGGGGGTCGGTCGAATCAGACCCCGCTGCGGCGGGTTACGAGAATGCTCTGCATGCACAACATGATCCGCTCACGATAGACCCGCACGTCGGGGCGCGGCAACCGGCTTGTGACTCGCTCCGCTAGCGTCGGACCGGATACCGAACGAGGGTTCGGTCGTGACGGAGGGATGGCGAGATGACCGGGACTGTCGATCGCGAGGTGGGCACGGCTGTGCTCGAACAGATCATGGACGAACGGTGGACGTGCCGTCAGTTCCGTCCCGAGCCCGTGCCACGTGCCGACATCGACCGCCTGCTACGACTCGCGCAGCGCACGCCGTCGTGGTGCAACACCCAGCCGTGGCACACCGTCGTCACCGAGGGCGAGGGCACTGCGCGCCTGCGGCAGGCGCTCCTCGACCAGGTCGACTCCGGCGGGGCGATCTCCTCCGACATCGCCTGGCCGCCCGGCTACGAAGGTGTTTACCAAGAGCGCAGGCGCGAATGCGGGATGGCGTTGTACGAGACCCTCGGGATCACCCGGGAGGACAAGCTCGGCAAGGCGATGCAGATGCGTCGCAACTTCGAGTTCTTCGACGCGCCGCACGTCGCGATCATCACGACCACCGAATCACTGGGTGCCTACGGTGCAGTGGACTGTGGGCTCTACATCGGCACGTTCCTGCTCGCGGCCCAGTCCCTCGGTCTCGGCGCGGCACCGCAGGCGGCACTGGCCTCGTACTCCGAACTCCTTCACCGCGAGCTCGACATCCCGGCCGATCGCCACGTGGTGGCCGGGATCTCGTTCGGCTACGCGGACGCCGACGCCCCCGTCAACACCTTCCGGACCACCCGGGCGGACCTGGCGGACGCGGTGACGTTCGTCAGCGACTGATCGCGGACCGCAGTTGCGTGGCAGCTGACCGGGCGTCGTCGGCGGCGGTGATCGCCCGCACCACCACCACGCGACGCGCGCCTGCCGCGTGGACCTCGGGCAGTCGGCCGGCGTCGATGCCGCCGATCGCGAACCACGGCATGGGCGGATCGGTGGCTGCGGCGGCGCGGACCAGATCGAGTCCGGGTGCCGCACGCCCGGGTTTGGTCGGGGTCGGCCAGCACGGGCCGACGCAGAAGTAGTCGACATCGTCGTCGGCGACCGCGGCCCGCATCTGCTCCTCGTCATGGCTGGACAGCCCGATGACGACGTCGGGGCCGACGATCTGTCGGGCGAGGCGCGCGGGCAGATCGCCCTGTCCCACATGGAGGACGTCGGCGCCGGCGAGGACGGCCACGTCGGCACGATCGTTGACGGCGAGCAACGCGTCGTGCCGGTGTGTCACCTCGCGGAGCCGGGCGAGGATCTCGAGTTCTTCGCGGGCCTCCAGCGTGCCGAACCGCGTCTCGCCGGGCGATCCCTTGTCGCGCAACTGCACGATGTCGACACCACCGGCGAGGGCCGCGGAGACGAATTCGATCAGATCACCGCGTTCGCGACGGGCGTCGGTGCACAGGTACACACGGGCCGACGACAAGCGGTCGGATCTCGGGCCTCGAGTCGGTGTCACGGAGGCAACGGTAGGCTAGACGGCAAGACACGGGAGCCCGGGGTACGACGGGCTGAGAGTGCGGGCAGATCCTCCCGCTGACCGTTTGACCTGATCCGGGTAATGCCGGCGAAGGAAGGATGCCATCACGTGAACACCGAACACCCCGGGCCGACTCTCGCCGTCGTCGGCGGCGGCGTCATCGGATTGACGTGTGCGCTGGCGGCGGCCGACGCCGGTCACCGCGTGCGAGTCCATGACGCGGGTGTCACCGACCGCGCGGCCTGGGTGGCCGCAGGCATGCTGGGCTCGCTCGGCGAGGGCCACCCCGGTGAGGACGAGTTGCTCGTGTGCTCGGCGCGCTCGGTGCGACGCTGGCCCGATCTGGTGGCGCGCCTCGGCGATCCGGCGGTGATGGCCGCGACCGAGTCGTTGTTCGTCGCGGAGACGTCCGCCGACGCCGAGTACCTGGCAAACCTCGCCGGATTCGTCTGGTCGCGCGCGCCGCGGTCGCACGAAGACCTGCGGCCGGTCGACCTCGCCGAGATCCGCCGCCGCGAACCGGGGCTGAGTTCACGCCTGCACAGCGGATACGTCGCGGCCGGCGAAGGTGCGGTGGACAACCGGAGGTTGCTGTCCCGACTGCGTGACGCCGTGGCCGGCGCGGGTGCGCAGTTCGTCGACGAGCGGGTGACCGACCTCGCCGACATCGACGCCGACCAGGTTCTCGTCGCGGCCGGTCTGGGAACGCGGGCGCTGCTTCCCGACGTCGACCTGCACGCCGCCAAGGGTGAGATCCTGCGGCTGCGCCGCACGCGGTGGTCGGTGGCACCGCCGTCGCGCGTGATCCGCGCGCGGATGCGTGGACGACAGGTCTACCTCGTGCCGCGTGACGACGGCGTCGTCGTCGGTGCCACCCAGTACGAGCCGTTGGACGAGGGTGAGGCGGTGCCCGAGGTGGGCGGGGTGGCCGACCTGCTCGCCGACGCGACCGACCTGATGCCGGGATTGCGGACGTATGAACTCGTCGAGGCGGGCGCCGGTCTGCGGCCGTGCACGGCCGACGGTCTCCCGGACATCCGGCGTATCGACGACCGTGTCGTCGTGGCGGCCGGGCACGGACGCAACGGAATCCTGTTGGCGCCCTACACCGCCGACATCGTGCTCCGACTGCTGACCGGATCGGACGTCGTCGGCCCGGAGCTGAGCACGACGACCACACCAGGAGGTGGGACATGGTGACGCTTGTCGTCAACGGTGAGAAGACGGATCTGGCAACCGACGCGTCGATCGGCGATCTGATCACGAAGATGGGTCTGCCCGACCGTGGGATCGCGGTCGCGGTCGACGGTGAGGTGGTGCCGCGTGGTCGCTGGGATCAGTTGTTGCGCAATGATTCCGACGTCGAGATCGTCACGGCGGTGCAGGGTGGGTAGCGGCGTTCGGGCCGAGATGGACGCACCCCTGCGGATCGCTGACCGGGAGCTGGGGTCACGGTTGATCATGGGCACCGGCGGTGCCACCAATCTCGCCGCGCTCGAACGTGCGTTGGTGGCATCGGGGACGGAGTTGACCACCGTGGCGTTGCGCCGGGTGAGTCCCGAGTCCCGCACCGGGATGGTCGAGATGCTCCGTCGCCTCGGCATCGCGATCCTGCCCAACACGGCCGGCTGCCACACGACTGCCGAGGCCATCCTGACCGCGCAACTCGCCCGCGAGGCCGTCGAAACCCATTGGGTCAAGCTCGAAGTGGTCGCCGACGAACGCACCCTGCTGCCCGATCCGATCGAGCTGGTCGACGCCGCCCGCGCACTGGTCGACGACGGCTTCGCGGTACTGGCGTACACCAACGACGACCCGGTGCTCGCCGCCCGGTTGCAGGATCTCGGTGTCGCTGCGGTGATGCCGTTGGGTTCACCGATCGGGACCGGGCTGGGCATCGCCAATCCGCACAACATCGAGATGATCGTCGAGGCGGCGCAGGTGCCGGTGATCCTCGACGCCGGTATCGGCACCGCAAGCGATGCCGCTCTCGCCATGGAACTCGGTTGTGACGCAGTACTTCTCGCGTCGGCGGTCACCCGCGCCGACAATCCGGAGCGAATGGCGGCGGCGATGCGGCACGCGGTGATCGCGGGGCGCCACGCCGCGGGCGCCGGTCGGATACCCAAGCGGTTCTGGGCGCAGGCGTCGTCGCCCGCGCGCACCTAGCCCGCGACCCGAGCCGCACCGATCCCACAGCCCGCGGGGTGGCGGGTTCAGGCGGATTCGACCCGCCACATCTGCGTCCGTGCGACGCACCGGTCGCGACGCCGCGCCATCGCCTGCCGGCGTGAATCCTGCATGTACGAGTCGAACGCGGCCTCGTCGGCGAACTCGATGATCTGGGTTTCGAGTGGGTGGTCGGCGTCGGCCTCGACGCTGCGCAGGCGGACGAGCACGCGACCGCGGTGTTCGTCCACCAACCGAAGGACATCGTCCTCATAGGAGTGCAGTTCCGCCTCGTGGCCGGTGACCGGCCAGAGCAGCACCGTGAACGTCGTCGGCATGGACTCACCCTATGACGACGGGCCGTGCGGAGTGCGGCCGACTTCGGCCGAGATGTCTAAGGTCGAGGTGTGCTGACAGTCGAGAAACTGACCAAGGACTTCGGGCGGACGCGCGCCGTCGACGACTTGTCGTTCCAAGTCCGGCCCGGCGTGGTGACCGGGTTCCTGGGCCCGAACGGGGCGGGCAAGTCCACGACGATGCGGATGATGCTCGGACTGGACCGTCCCACCTCCGGGACCGCGACCATCAACGGTCGCCCATACCGCGAACTCGACCACCCGTTGCGGCAGGTCGGCGCCCTGCTCGACGCCGGGTGGGTGCACCCCAACCGCAGTGCCAGGTCGCATCTGCGGTGGATGGCGGCATCCAGCAACATTCCGGCGCGTCGGGTCGACGAGGTGATCGACATGGTCGGCCTCACCACCGTCGCGTCCAAGCGCGCCGGCGGGTTCTCACTCGGTATGAAGCAGCGCCTCGGACTCGCGAGCGCCCTGCTCGGTGACCCGCACACGTTGCTGTTCGACGAGCCGGTCAACGGGCTGGACCCGGAGGGCATCGTCTGGATTCGCAACTTCATGCGGCATCTCGCCGCGCAGGGCCGCACGGTGTTGGTGTCGAGTCATCTGCTCACCGAGATGTCGCTGACCGCCGACCATCTCGTGGTGATCGGACAGGGCCGGCTGATCGCCGATTGTTCGGTCGGAGAGTTCACCAGCCGGGCGGCGAGCAGCGTGCGGGTGCGCAGCCCACAGTTGCCCGAACTGCATCGGGTACTGGCCGAAGCCGGACTCCAGGTGGTGCCCCTGAACGCGGCCGACGGCCGCCCGGCGCTGTCCGTCGCGGACGTCACCACCGATCAGGTCGGTGATCTGGCGGGCCGTGCCGGAATCCTGTTACACGAACTGACCGGTACGAGCGCATCTCTGGAAGAGGTGTTCATGTCGATGACCGCAGGTGCGGTGCAGTACCAGGGCGGCGGGGCCGCTCCGACTCAGGGAGGGCCGCGATGATCGCCGCCATGAACGCCGAACGGATCAAGCTGACCTCCACACGGTCGCCGTACTGGTGTATCGGGATCGTCGTCGTCCTCGCGGTCGCCGTCGCCACTCTCATCGGGGCCACCGCCACATCGCCACCGGGACCGACGCCGGGTGAATCCGCGTGGACCGCGCTGATCGGGCTGAACCAGTTCGGCGTCCTCGTGCTGATGATCATGGCCGTACTCGCCGTGACCAGCGAGTACCGTTTCGGCACCATCCGGACCACGTTCCAGGCCATTCCGAAACGGTCGACCGTCCTGGCCGCCAAGGCCGGCGTGTTCGGTGCGCTCGCCGTCGCGGTGACGCTGGTGCTCGCCGTCGTGGCCATCGTGCTGGTGCGCGGACTTGCCGGCACGTCGAGCGGGATCGAACTCGGCGATTCCGGAGTGGCGCGCCAGATCTGGGGTACCCCCGTGATCGCCGCCCTCTATGTGTTGATCGGCCTGGGTGTGGGCGCCATCGTCCGGCACACCGCCGGTGCGATCGTGATCGTGCTGATCTGGAATCTGGCCCTCGAGTCGATCCTGTCCATCCTCCCGAAGATCGGTGAGCACATCGCGCCGTTCCTGCCGTTCGCCAACGGATCCCGATTCTTGAACGAGGGCATGGGTGACAGCAACTATCACTGGAACGTCTACGGATCGCTGATCTACTTCGCCGTCTTCGCGGTCGTCGTGTTCGTGGCGGGGATCGTGATGACCGAGCGCAGGGACGCGTAGCGAACCCTGCCCGGTGTTGTCGGCCGGGCAATGAGACTAAAATCCCCACATGTCCTCGAACTGGCCTCTGGTCGAGCGCGAGAAAGAGTTCCGCATCATCGAATCCGCGCTGCGCGGGGAGACGACTGCGTGCGGTGTCGTGCTGACCGGTGATTCGGGGGTCGGCAAGACGACCTTGGCGCGCCACGTGACGGCTGCTCTCGACGGTGGTGTGCGGTGGGTCGCGGGCACCGAGTCGGCGAGGAGTATCCCGCTCGGTGTGTTCGCGCATCTGGTGGGGCCGGCGACCACCAGCGATCCGGTGACCTATCTGGCCGCGGCGCGCGAATCACTGCTCGCCGACGGCAACGTCGTGATCGGCGTCGACGACGCCCACCTGCTCGACGAATTGTCCGCGACCTTGCTGCATCAGCTCGCCATCGACCGCGCCGTGAACATCGTGGCGACGGTCCGTAGTGGTGAGTCGGTCCCGGACGCCGTGACCTCACTGTGGAAAGACAATCACCTCAAACGGATCACGTTGTCGCCGTTCACCAAACAGCAGAGTGTGGAACTCATCGAATCCGTTCTGGGCGGGCAGCTCGAGGGACTCTCGGCCGATCTGATGTGGGAGGCATCGGGAGGCAATGCCCTTTTCCTCCGGCATCTCGTCGAGGGCGCCCGACAGGCCGACACGCTGCGACAGGTCAACGGTGTGTGGCAGTTGCGGGGCCGCGCCGCGATCACCTCGGAGCTCGCCTCGCTGTTGGAGAGCCGCATCGAGCAGCTCGACGACTCGGTGCTGAACGTGCTGAAGTACCTGGCCCTGTGCGAACCGCTCGACATCGACATCCTGGCCGAGCTCGCCGGCGAGGAGGCCGTCGAAGAAGCCGAGATCGCCGGTCTGGTGCGGATCGTCAGAGACGGCCGCCGACTGAACGTCCGCTACAACCATCCGTTGTTCGGTGAGGTCATCCGCCACCGGCTGGGGCTGGCATCGTCGCGTCGACTTCGCGGAAGCCTGGTGAATGCCCTGCGGGCGAAGGGCGCAGACAGCGCCGCCGAGCGAATCCGCCTGGCCGACCTCGCGTTGGAGAGTGACGTGAGTGTCGATTCCGAACTGATGAGTGCGGCGGCCCGCGACGCTCTCGGGTTCGCCAACGCCCCGCTCGGCGAGCGGTTCGCGCGTGCCGCGGTCGCCGAGGGGAAAGGCGGCCTCGGGGCGGCCGAACCGTTGGCGCGCTCGTTGATGTGGCAGGGCTACGCGGCGGAGGCAGAAGAGGTGCTGGCCCCGTTCCGACCGGACGAGCTCAGCGAGTTGGAACTCGTGCTGTGGGGCGGACTGCGATTCGGCAATCTCTTCTGGGGGCTCGGCGACGCCGACCGGGCCGATGCGGTGCTCGACATGTTGCGCGCGAAGATCACCGACCCGGCGCTGGCGTTGGTGGTCACGGCATTCGCTTCTGCGCGTGCGGCTTTCGGGAATGACATGGATGCTGCCATCGCGCTGTCCGACGAGGTTCTGCGCTCGCCGAGCCCGTCGCCCTGGGCAGTCGAGTGGGCGGTCTTCGGCGGGAGTCTGTCGCGAGCCCTGTGTGGTCGGGGCGACGAGGTCGCCGAACTCGCCGCGCGGGCGCGTGTGGCGGAATCGTCCACCGACGGATTGCTCAGGTTCCCAACCGGTTTGGGTGAGATCCTGGCGCTCACCCTCACCGGCCGGCTCGACGAGGCAGCAGTTCGGGCCGAACGCTTTGTCACGTTCTCCGCCATCGGCCAGTATCTGGGCTGGGCCATGTCGGGCATCCTCGTGTCGGTTGTCGAACTGGCCCGCGGCGACAGCACGGCGGTGGCGCGGCGCATGGAGCAGACCCTGGCGTCCCTCGACAGCGGTCGCGCCGCCGAGTCGTGGAATTATCCGGCCCAGTTCTATCTCGTCCAGGCGCTCAGCGCCGCCGGCCGCACCGAGCGGGCCGAACACGCGTTACGCAAGGCGCAGGACCGATTCGGTCCCCACATCGCGGTGTTCGGGCCGATGTTGACCATCGCGAAGTCGTGGCAGGAGGCGGCCGCCGGCACGGTGTCCCTGGCCGCGCACAGTGCGGTGGAGGCGGCTGCCGAGGCAAGGGAATCCGGACAGTACGCCATCGAGGCAGAGGCGCTGCATTCCGCGGCCCGATTCGGTGATCCCTCAGGTGCGCAACGTCTTCGGGAGCTCGCCGCCCACCTGGACGGACCACTCGCGACGCTCTACGCTCGGCACGCGGAGGCACTCGGCGCGGGCGATGCCGTCGAACTCGACCTCTGTGCAACCGAACTCGAGCAGCTCGGCATCCGGTTGTCGGCCGCCGACGCCGCCGCGCAGGCGAGCGTCCTGCACGAGTCAGCGGGCCACCGTGCGGCCACCGTGGCATCGGCAGCGGTCGCGAACCGTCTCGCCGCGGAATGCGGCGGTCTGCGGACGCCCGCCCTCCTCGAGGCGGCCCAGCCACTACCGCTGACCACCCGCGAGCGTGAGATCGCCAATCTCGTGGCCGCCGGACTGTCCAACAAGGAGATCGCCGCGCGCCTGACGGTGTCGGTGCGGACCGTCGAGGGCCACATCTACCGGACCTGCACGAAGCTCGACGTCGCCGATCGGTCGGAGATCGCGGCGCTGCTGCTCAAGGCCGACTCGACCACGGCCTGAGCACGGTCTCGACCTGTCTGCTCGAACCCGCCATGGGCCGGCCGATCTGGGGCCACAATGATCGCATCCCATCCGGATCGTCGGGGTCGGGAGCGAGAGGCGGTGTTTCGTGGGCGACTCGTTGGTGCTCGCGGAGGTGCGGACGACGTGTGAGCTGCAGGCGGTGCAGGAATGGGCAGCGACCGCCCATCCCGACGCTCCGGTATGTGCGTTGCGGGAGGTGGACGCCGACGACTTGGCGCCCGACACCGAATTGATCCCGGCACGTGCCGTCTGGCTGCCAGCGGTGCGGCAGGGGGAGCGCCGGGTGTCGTTGGCCGATGTCCTGGTGCTCTCCAATCCACGCAGGCCTCTGGCGTTGCGACAGAAGGCCATCAAGGCCCGGCGCCCGGACCGCCTGCGCGTGGTGCAGGGGGAACCGGCGACGGTGGGCGAACTGCGGGAGCGGTATATCCACGAGTTCGCCGACGGGGAGCCGTTCACCGCGTTCGTGTCCGTGCAGGCATCGTTGTCGGCCGAGCGTGCCGAGCGCCAGATCGTCGGTGACCGCTACAAGGTGCCGAGGCTGGTCGCCGAGCAGATCAGTTCGTCGGCGCGCTTCCAGGCGAGGGCGGCCGAACTCGCCGCCGAACTCGGTCGCCCGGCCGCCGCGGTGGTCGGCGAGGCAACCGACAAGATGTCGAACTTCGTGGCCACCCAGAGCCGACTGATGGACGACATCTTCTCCTCGGTGTTCAGCAACCTGCACGAACGGACCTGGACGGTGTCGGTCGACCTCGACACCCTCAACCGGCTCAGGACCCTCAACAAATCGCACGGACTGGTGTTTCTCCCGTCGCATCGCTCCTACGTCGACCCGCTGGTGCTGGCCGAGGTCTTGCGCGATCACGACTTCCCGCCGAATCTCGTCCTGGGTGGCAACAATCTGTCGTTCTGGCCGGTCGGGCCCATCGCTCGCCGCGCCGGGATGATCTTCATCCGCCGCAAGTTCGGCGGTGACCCCGTCTACAAGTTCGCGATGCGGTCCTATCTGTCGTTCATCGTCGAGAAGCGGTTCAACCTCGAGTGGTACATCGAAGGGGGCCGCAGCCGGACCGGCAAGCTGCGTAAGCCGATGCTCGGGCTGCTCGCCTACGTCGTCGATGCGATCGAGCAACTCGAGGACGCCGACGTGATGGTGGTCCCGACCTCGATCGTCTACGACCAGCTGCACGAGATCGGTGCGATGGCAGCGGAGTCGGCCGGCGGCACCAAGAAGCCCGAGGGGCTCACCTGGTTGTTGAAGTACGCCAAGGCGCAGCGGAGCTATCTCGGGGAGGCGCGGGTTCGCTTCGGCGAACCGTTCTCGCTTCGGCAGGCGCTTGTCGAGGCCGGCGAAGGCCGGGCGAGATTGGACAAGGTCGCGTTCAAGGTGATGGACGAGATCAACGCCGCCACCCCGATTTCGGCGACCTCACTGGCCGGTTTCGCGATACTCGGTGCACGCGATCGGGCGTACACCGCGGCGGAGATCGAGGCAATCCTCGACCCGCTGCTCGACTACATCCACAGCCGCGACCTGCCCGGGCCGGATCCGGCGCTGTGTCGAGGCGTCGGACTGCGGCGCACCCTCCGCGAACTCACCGACGCGGGCGTGCTGACCGCGTATGACGGTGGCACCGACGTGGTCTGGTCGATCGCACCCGGCAACCATGCCGTCGCGGCGTACTACCGCAACGGCGCGCTGCACCATTTCGTCGATCGTGCGATCGTCGAGCTGGGACTGCTGGCCACCGCCGATGGTGAGCTCGTGGTCGACGAGGGTGGGCTGCTGCCGGCCGCGCAGCAGGAGGCATTGCGAATCCGGGACCTGCTGAAGTTCGAGTTCTTCTTTCCCACCAAGGACGTCTTTCTCCACCGGCTCGGCGCCGAGCTCGACCTGCTGGCCCCGGGGTGGCGTGAGGTTTCGCCGACCGAGGAGTGGACCGATCGGGTACTGCACGACCATGCCGGAGCGCTGTTCGCGCGCCGTACGCTGCAGCCGTTCTTCGATGCCCAGCTCGTGGTGGCCGAACGGCTCGTGTGCCTCGGCGACGACACGCTCGACAAGGACCAGGTTCTCGCCGACTGCCTCGGGCTCGGCCGGCAGCTGGCGTTGCAGGGGATCGTGCGCAGCAAGGATTCGGTATCGACGGAGTTGTACGACGCGGGGTATCAGCTGGCCCGCAACCGCGGACTCGTCCCCGACGAGGAGGGCGGCGTTCCGCGGGAGCCCGACCTCGCTGCCGCCCGACAGCGGTGGCTCGACGAGGTGCGGCTGATGCGCGAGCGACTACGCCGGATCGCCTGGATCGAGGCCGAGCAGGCAGGCCTGCTGAGATGAGTGCCTTCGCCGACCGATTGCGGGAGATCCGCGCGGCGCCCACCGGAAAGAAGGTGGGTGCGTTCTTCGACTACGACGGCACCCTCATCGAGGGCTTCTCTGCGAACGCGATCACCCGCGCCCGGGTGAAGAGTCTCGAGTTCGGCCTCGGTGAGCTCGGCAGCTTCCTGCTGATCGCACTACGCGGGGTGAAGTCCGAGCAGGACTATGCCGAGGTGCTCGAGGCCACCAGACCGACATTCGCGGGCAAGACGTATGCCGAGCTGCTCGAGTTCGGTGACGAACTGTTCAAGCACGAGACCGCCTCGCACCTGCGGCCGCAGATGTGGCAACTGTTGCGAGCGCATCGAGAGATGGGCCATCGGATCGTCATCGCGTCGTCGGCCACGCGGTTCCAGATCGAGCCCATCGCACGTGAGATCGAGGCCGACCACGCCCTCGCGACCGACGTCGAGGTGGTCGACGGGATCGTCACCGGAGAGATCCTCGGCCGGCCCCTGTGGGGACCAGGCAAGGCGGCCGCGGTCCGCGCGCTGGCTCGCGAACACGACGTGGATCTCGACGCGTCCTTCGCCTACAGCGATGGGAACGAGGACATCCCCTATCTGGAGTCGGTCGGACATCCGGCTGCGGTGTCGCCCCGATATGGCCTCCGCGCGGAAGCACAGGAGCGGGGCTGGCCGGTCATCGACCTGCGCAACCCGACGTACAACCGGTTGGCGATGGCGGCCCGGACCGGTGCGTTCTACGGCTCGTTCATCGGGTCCGCGGCTCTCGGGGTCGCCGGCGGGCTGGTGCGTCGCGATCCGAATGTGCTCGTGGAGTCGGCGATACCGGCAGGCAACGATCTGGGGCTGCGCGTCGCCGGTGTCCGGGTGGCCGTCCTCGACGGCGCGGAGTATCTGACGTCGAACCGTCCGTGTGTGTTCGTTTTCAATCACCAGTCGAAGCTCGACCTGCCGGTCATCATCCATCTGATCCGCCGCGACGCGACCGGCGTCGCGAAGAAAGAGGTCAAGCGGGTGCCGGTCCTCGGCCAGATCCTCGATGCGGCAGGGCTGGTGTTCATCGACCGGGCCGACGCGGGAAAGGCAATCGAGCAGCTGCAGCCCGCAGTCCGCAAGCTCCGCGAGGAGGGGGTGTCGCTGGTCGTGGCGCCGGAGGGCACGCGGTCGTCGACCCCGCGAATCGGGCCGTTCAAGAAGGGGCCGTTCCACATCGCGATGCAGGCAGGCGTACCCGTGGTACCCGTGGTGCTGCGCAACACAGGTGAATTGATGTGGCGTGGTTCGCAATTGATCAAACCCGGAACCGTGGAGGTCAAGGTGCTGCCGCCGGTCGACACATCGCAGTGGCGATCGGAGGACGCCGGAGAACATGCCGCCGAGGTCCGACAGATGTTCGTCACGGCGCTGGCGGACTGGCCGGTCGAGTCGTTCGAGGACGGCCGGATGACACGAGCCACGGGAGTGTGGGAGTGAGCAGCATCGACCAACCGCTGGACTGGGCCAACGAACCGCACATGAGTCCGGTGGACGCCCTGATGTGGCGCGGCGACACCGACCGTCGGCTTCGCGGCACCATCAGCATGCTGGAAATCTATGACTGCGTGCCGGATTGGGATCGACTGGTGGCCGCGCACGAGTGGGGCAGTCGCATGGCACCGCGTTTCCGGCAGCGGGTCATCGACTCCCCGTTGCGCACCGGCACCCCGAGTTGGGCGGTCGACCCCGACTTCGACCTGCACTACCACCTCCGGCGTATCCGCTTGGCCGGCGACGGCTCGATGCGTGAGCTGCTGTCGGCGTGTGAGCAGCTGGCGATGACCGCCCTCGATCCGGCTCGCCCGCCATGGGAGGGCACTCTGATCGAGGGCCTGCCCGACGGACGTGCCGCGTACTTCCTCAAGGCCCACCACGCACTGACCGACGGTCTGGGGGCGATTCTCGGGCTCGCGCAACTCCATTCGACGTCGCGTGATCCGATCCCCGGTAAGCCGCAGCCGCCCAGTCCAGAACCGGTGAACATCTCCGCGCTCGACGTGGTCGGTCGCCAGCTCGGCGAGGAGCTTCGGCGCCTGCCCCATCGGGCCGACACCGCCGTGCGCGGTGTACGTGCGCTCACCCGGCCGAAGAAGGCCCTGAGCGACGTTCTCCGCTACGGACGCTCGGTGCCGCGAGTGGCGGGCCTGGTCTCTCCGCCGGGCTCTCCGCTGCTCGCCGCGCGCAGTATCTCGTGGCGGTTCAGTGCCTTCGAGGTGCCCTTCGCCGATCTGAAGGCGGCCGGCGTCACCGCCCGGGCGTCGGTGAACGACGTCTATCTCGCCGGACTGATCGGCGGTTTCCGGCTCTATCACGAGAAGCTCGGGCAACCGGTGGACGCGATTCCGGTGGCCATCCCGATCTCGGTGCGCAGGCCCGAGGATCCGGCCGGCGGGAACCGGATCGCGGTGGGACGCTTGGCCGGTCCCGTCGGTATCGCCGATCCGTTCGAGCGGGTCCTCACCGTGCGCGAACAGGTCCGGGCCGCGCGGACCGAACCGGCCGTGGACATCTTCAACACCCTCGGCTCCGTGCTCGCGTGGCTGCCGGGACAGGTGCTCGCTCAATTCAGCGGTGCGACAACGCAAAACGATCTACAGGCCAGCAATGTGCCCGGTATCCCGTGGGAGACGTACGTGGCAGGCGCGAAGGTGGAACGCATGTTCCCCTTCGGGCCGTTGCCCGGGTGCGCGGTGATGGCGACGATGATCACCCACAACGAGACCGCGTGCCTCGGCCTGAACCACGATGCCGCCTCGATCACCGAACCCGAACTCTTCGCCGACTGCCTCGTCGACGGGTTCGGCGAGGTGCTCGCGCTCGGCGCGGAATCGGGTTCCGGCGCCGTGCCCGGGACGATGCGGCGAGTCATCTGACCTGGAGGCAGCGCGTGACCTCGTCGTCACCGACCTGCTGGAAATCGCGATACGACAACCCGACGGCATGGAAGGGCTCCGGCGAGCTCACACAGATCACCTCGTCGACCGCCGGGTCGGCGGTGAAACGTCGGATCACGTCGTCGGGCGCAGTGGGCACCGCTATGACGACGGCGGCGGCACCAGCGGCACCCACGGCACGCAGCGCGACTGCCATCGTCGATCCGGTTGCCATCCCGTCGTCGACGAGGATCACGATCCGGCCTGCGAGGGCCACCTGCCCGGCACCGCCGCGGTAGCGGTGCTCGCGCTCGGCGCGGATGGCCTCTTCCCGGTCGACCACCCGCTGGAACTCCTCGGGGGAGACGCCGAGGCGCCGGGGTACGTCGTCGTTGACGACCACCTGTCCCGCCGCCAGGGCGCCCATCGCGTATTCGGGCTGTCCGGGTGCACCGAGTTTGCGGACCACGAGGGCGTCGAGCGAAGCATCGAGCGCGTCGGCCACCACCCGGGCAACCGGCACACCACCGCGCGCGAGCCCCAGGACCACCAGACCCTCGGATGTGGGACTCTCGCTCGGAACGGAGAGTATCGGCGCGGCGCGAAGTCGTTCGGCGAGCGCCCGACCGGCGGCCTGCCGGTCGGCGAAGACCTCCGCGCGCCGAGACATCAATCGATCCGGATCGCCGGACCGACGTCGAGAGCGAAGCTCGGCACGTCGTCGAGGCTCATCTTGGCCTCGTAGGTGCGGTCGTAGCCGGTTCCGCAGATCCGCCAGCCGTCGTCGGTGCGGCGATAACGGTCTTCGTAGAACGCGGCACCGATCAGCATGAATTTGAAATCCGGCACGATGACGCGGTCCTGCAGGTACCAGCGTCCGGTGGCCTCGTCACCCTCGACGTCGATCTCGGGGTGGGCGACCCGGTGCTCGGTGATCACCGCGGGACCCACCGATTCGCGCATGAAGCCGACCAGTTCTTCGCGGGTGGTGAACTTGAGGCTCGAGCCGTAGTCGCCGGTCACGTCGGGCGTGAGCGTTCCTTCGAAGACGTCCCAGTCCTTCGTGTCCAGCGCGCGGAGGTAGCGGTACTTGAGCTGCTTGATCGCCTCGAGATCATCCATGGTTCAACATCTACCCGACTTCCCGCCGAACGGGCGCACTTCCGCGGCGATCATGCGCGCTTCGGCTGTTGACAGTCCTACCGTGCGGCCGCAAGTGTGGACCGATGACCTCGATCTCCGACGACACCGCCCATCAAACCGCACGCAAGGCTTACGAGAGCATCGAACCCTTCCATGTTCTCGCGTATTTCAATCACGGTCTGCGTGCGGCGCAGGAAGACACCGGCCTCGACGGTCACGCCTTCTACGTCGGCGCCCGGGGCGCCCCGATGGGGGACTGCCATCCGTCGGTCGTGACGTCGTCGTTCTACAACTTCGCACCGGATCTGATCGCGACGAGCTGGGAGGCCGCCCGGGCGGCCGGGCTCGAGAAGGTCGCCGCCCGGCGCGTGCAGATGCTCGACGAACAACTGCGCTCCATCTTGGGTGACCGGGTCGACGACCCCGCGATCGTCGAGCTGACCCACCGCTATCGCGAACTCGCCGACGGTCTCCCGTTCGGTGGCCGCCCGCTGGCCTCGGGCTGGGCCGCGGCCACCCCGCCCGAGCAGCCCCACGTCGCGCTGTGGCATGCCATCGCCGTTCTGCGGGAATGGCGCGGCGACAACCACATCGCGGTACTCGTCAACCACGACCTCGACGCGCTGGACGCGGTGATCTTCCACGAGGCCGAGCTGCCGGACCCGACGATCAGTCGACGAACTCTGGGTCGCAAGCTGATCCAGTTCACCCGCGGATGGTCCGACGACGACTGGGATGCCTCCGTCGAACGACTGATCGGGCGGGGGCTGGTGACACGTGTGGAATCGGGCGAGCGCCTCACCGACGCCGGCCTCGAGCTGTACCGCACGGTCGAGGCGGACACCGACGCCGTCACCGCGCAGGCGTGGTCGCGGCCCGGCGTCGACGAGTTGCTGGAGCAGACCCGGCCATATGTGAAGGCCGTGATCGACGCCGGTGTGCTCCCCGGCACGCGCAAGAAAGACTGAGCGCGAAGAGAACCGAGGGCCCGGCATCGCGCCTCGTGCGCGTGTGGTCCTGCAGGATTGCCGTCCGCCGGGCAGACTCGGTACGGACATCCCGCACCGAAGGAGAATCGATCGATGGCATCGTCGTCAGACCATTATCAGGAGCTCGCGAATCTGGAGATGGACGGCGGCTACCCGACCGCCGACACCACGCGCACCCTCGACGAGGAGCTGTATTTCCAGCGGGCCGTGCAGGTGTACCTGTGGGCGCTGCCGGCGATCAACATGTACGCGATGAAGAAGGGCCTCGGGGAACTGTCCGGGTACGGCCACGACGTGATGTCGGTGACCGAGAAGCGACTCAAGCCCAACACGCTGATCACCACGCCGAACTCTGACGTGATCTACGGCCTGACCTTCGCCGATCTGAGCAAGACCGGGCCGCTCGTCATCGATGCGCCGCCGATGTTGCAGGCGCTGATCGACGATTTCTGGCATCGACCGCTCACCGGGCCGGAGATCGATGGCGTGCAGTACCTCGGGGACATCGGCCTACCCGGGCCCGACAAGGGCGCCGGCGGCAAGTACCTCATCGTTCCCGAAGGTTACGAGGGTGAGATCGACTCCGACGAGTACTTCGTCTTCACCTGCCGCACCAACGGCGTGTTCATCTTTGTGCGTGGATTCTTCAGTTCCGTCGACGACCTCTCGCCGGGCGTGAAGGCGGTCGAGGGGATCGGAATCCACCCCCTCGGCCAAGAACCGGCACCGATCACCTTCAACCCCATCTCGGACACCCCGGCGAACGCCCTCTTCCCGGCCGATGGCGGCTATTTCGACATGCTCGACGAGTTCATCCAGAGTGAGCGGATCGACCGTGACGACGCCTACATGCACGGCGTGCTGGCAGCCCTCGGCATCCGGAAGGGGCACACCTTCGCGCCGACGGACCGGCAGAAAGAACTCCTCGACCTCGCCGGCCGGACCGGCTGGAAGATGGCCAAGAACGTGGCCGCCAACTACGCGAGCGACGAGAAGGCCACCTGGTGGGAGGACCGCCAGTGGGTCGCGCATGTGAAGACCGAGAAAGACGACTTCATGCACACCCTCCTCGACGAGGAATGGCGTTCACGCGAGACCGGGCACACCGACGTCACCGCCAAGGTGCACATGTTCGTCAATCACTACTCGATCAGCACCGGCATGGTGTCGGCCATCGTCGGGCTCGGTGCCAAGTACGGCGACGCCTACAAGGACAGCAACGGCGAATTTCTTCGCGGCGACAACACGTACACCATCAACATGCCCGCCGACCCGCCGGCGGGTTTGTTCTGGTCGTTGACGATCTACGACGCGGAGACCGCTGCGGGCGTCGACGCCCCCGGCCAGACCTATTCGTCCCTGAACTCGATGGACGGACTGGAAGAGAACGCGGACGGATCGACGACGATTGTCGTCGGGCCGCAACGGCCGGAGGGCACGGCGAATTGGCTGCGCACGGTTCCGGGGCGGGGATTCTTCAGTCTCTTCCGCTTCTACGGACCGACCCAGCGGTTCTTCGATCGCCAGTACAAGCCGGGAGATTTCGTCCGCACGTCGTGACGACCAGGTCAGGAGCCCGTGTCGTCGGCGGCACCTTCGGTGTCGCCGGCCGGCCGGCCTTTTCGGCCCGATCGCGATGACGACGTCCAGCCGAACAGATCGGATCCGGAGAAGCCGGTGTCGATCTCCCCGGTGTCGGCGCCGGACTCCTCGACGCGGCCACGACGCCATCCTCCCTTGAGGGGAGGCGCCTCACCGAAGTGATCGGGGTCGCCGGAGCCATACCAGGCGACGAGCACGGCCCCGATCACGGCGCCGACGAAGCCGACGATGGCCAGCCAGCCCAGACCGGGCTTGGCCGTGTCGTTGAGGAAGAGCACGCCGACGAGACTCGGGCCTGCCGTCTCACCGACGACCAGCACGGCGGTCACCCCGTTGACGGCGCCGACCTGCAGCGCGATGGTCTGGACGAAGAACCCGACCGCGCCCGCGATCGCGATGGTCCAGGCCGCGGGGTCGGTGATCAGCGTGACGAAGTGGAACGGTGCGATGCCGTCGAGGACACGGACCGCGATGGCGATCATGCCGAACAGCAATCCGGCGGTCGCGCCGCCGACGATGGCCGCGTGCTTGCCGAGCCGGTAGACGCCGAAGAGTGCGAAGGCGCAGATGCCGAGCGTCGCGACGAACAGCTCCCAATGGAAGACAGCGCTCTCGCCGCCTCCCGTGTGATGCTCGGCAGACAGTCCGAGCAGGCAGAGCGACAACACGACCAACCAGATCGCGATCCAGTCGCGGGTCTGCAGCGCGATGTTCAGCATGATGGTGCCCAACAGGGCGGTGACCACCAGGTTTGCCGAGACGATGGTCTGCGACAGGAAGAGCGGGAGGAAGCGCGCGGCGAGGGCACCACCGGCGAATCCGATGACGACCATCATCGTGCCGAGGATGAATGCCGGGTCGACGAAGGTCGACATCGTCGACTGCAGTGAGGGTCCGCCTGCCGAGTTCGTGTGGTCCTGTTCGGTTCCCTCGTCACGAGCTGTTGTCGCCACCCGACGCGCACCGAGCGCGCGTAGTACGGTGGACATCCCGTAGGCGACGGCGGCGAGACATGCGGCGATGATGCCGATCACGAACATCGCACACCTCCTACTTTCGTCTCACGCACGTCAAAACACAGGTCGAGCCCGTGACAGCATTCTGCAACGTTCCGGTGGGCTCGCCTATTCCTTTTCGGCCTGCCACGTCCAGGCCGATGGATCAGCCTAGCGGTCCTCTCCTAGACTCGAGCCGGTGGGCACTGTGGGGACTTCCGGACAAAAGCACGTACTGATCACTTTCGGGCGGTCGTTCCTGACCCTCGAACTCACCCGTCTGATGTCGGCGGCGGGGCATCGGGTGACCATCGTCGACAGCATCCCGATCGGGGTCAGCAGGTTCTCGCATGGGGCAGACGCGTTTCGTCGGGTGCCGGCGCCCAAGTTCGAGCCGCGGGCCTACTGCCACGCGCTCGCGCAGATCGTCGCCGACGAAAAGGTCGACATGGTCATCCCGATCCACGAGGAGACCGACATCCTCTCGATGATGGTCGACATCTTTCCGCCCGACTGCGAGTTGTTCCTGTCCGATTTCGAGACCGAGAACAGCCTCCACAACAAGTTCGAATTCCAGGAGCTCCTCGTCGCTCGGGGGATTCCGGCGCTGAAATATGCACAGGTCCGCGGACCCGACGACATCGCCGCTCTCGACTTCGACGCACCGTTCGCCCTCAAGGAGTGCTATTCACGAGGGTCGCAGAAGGTCCACAAGGTCACGCCCGGTGACTCGATGGACTGGGTCGAATTCGACCCGATCAACCCGTGGCTCGCCCAGGAATGGCTCTCCGGGACCAACTACTGCACGTATTCGATCTGCCGCGACGGCCAGATCAACGCTCACGCCACCTACCCGGTGGATTACGCGATCGGCGGGAGTTCCTGCCTGAACTTCAAGTCGGTGCAGCATGATGCGATCTTCGAGTGGATCTCGAAGTTCGTGCGGGACATGAACTTCACCGGACAGGTGGGCTTCGACTTCATCGAAGATGCCGAACGTGGGCTGTTCTGCATCGAGTGCAACCCACGAGCCACCAGCGGCATCATGATGTTCGGGCCGGAGGACGGCGTGGACCGCGCGTTCTTCGGGACCAACGACGAGATCATCACCCCCAGTACGGATGTCGACAAGATGATCGGTCTCGGCATGCTGCTCTACGGCTGGCGGAAGGATTCACGACGGGGGCGCAGCATGCGGCAGTTCGTGCGCGACTTCCGGTCGTCGAGCGATGTCATCAGCTCGCCCGGCGATCAGCGACCCGCCTTGCTGCTGCCGTTCGCATACCTGGGCATCCTGCGCAGCTGCTACAAGTACAAGGTCGGTCTCGCCGAAGGCTTCATGCACGACCACGAATGGGACGGCCTGCGCATCTCCGAGTAGAGCCACCTCCCGCCGACAGCAACCGAGATCGCGCCGACGGCAACCGGTTTCTCGCCGACGGCAACCGGCTACCGGGCGACGGTTGATCTCGTCAGCGCGCTCGCGGTTGCTGTCGACGCGATCTCAGTTGCTGTCGGCGGAGGTCACGCGACGGCCGCGCACATGAACTTCGGTGATCGCCGGTTCGCGGAGGCCCATCAGGAGTGCGAAAAGCGTCTGATCGCGGGCCGTCTCGTCGTCGTCGGCCCGGATGCCTTGCCGCAGTATCATTTCCAGTGGTGGCCAGGCGTGGGGGTCGATGACGAGAAAATCGGCTTCCTTGCCGACGTCGAAATTGCCGAATCGATCTTCCATGTCCAGTGCGCGGGCGCCGGCGAGCGTTCCGGTGAACAGCATCTCGGCGGGATGCATCACCGCGCTCGCGTCTCCGGGTTCGCTGAGATGGACCTTGAAAGCGTCTGACAGCACCCGCGAGATCAGCCACTCGTCTCCTGCGCCGACGTCGGTTCCCGCTGCCACCGTGAGCCCCGCGGCGACGGTCCGTCTCCACGGCATGGTTCCGGAGCCGAGGAACAACTGGGACACCGGGCAGTGCGCGATCGACGTCCCGGTCTCGGCCATGCGGGCGAGTTCACGGTCGGTGCAATGCACCGCGTGCGCCATGACGGTGCGCCTGCCGAGCAGTCCGGCACCTCCCACCCTGCTGCCCGGCAAGAACCGGCCGTCGTAGGTGTCGAGGTAGGCGTCGACCCTGTAACTGCGCTTGACCTGGTCGATCTCGCCGTTGTCCGGAGAGTTGTCCTCATTGAGGTGGGTGTGGACGTAGACCCCGCGAGCGCGCACGTCATCGTAGAGTTCACCGAGCCCGGCAAGGGTCTCGGTGGTCACCGACAGGGAGAACCGCGGCACGATCGCGACATGCAGCAGCGCCGAGCCCACATCGCCGGAATCGGCGGCGTGCCATCGGTCGATCTCGTCGGCGGTCAATTCGATCGCCTGCCGCTCGGAGGTGAGCAGCGGCCCGGCCGACGGACCGCCCACGGTCTGGATGCCGCGGCCACTCACCAGGCGAAGACCGGCGCGGCGGGTCTCGTCGAACAGCGCATCCTGGGCAGGCGGGAATGCGGAGCCGAACACCATGGCGGCGGTGGTACCGACGGCGATTCGGCGGGCGACGAAGTCGCGGGCGATCTGGCGGGCGAAATCGGGATCGGCGAGGCGCGCCTCGGCGGGGAAGATGCAGGACTCGAGCCATTCCAGCAGCTGACCGCCTCCGTAGGCGTCCACCGAGTAGGTCTGCGGGAAGTGGATGTGGGTGTCGACGAACCCCGGGATGAGGAATGCGTCGCCATGGTCGTGGACCGTCTCGGGTGTGGTCGGTGCGGGACGGCCGTCGCGATGTCCGCAGTACACGATGCGACCGGTGGTGTCGTAGACCAGGGCGCCATCCGGGAACCAGCTGAGGGCCTCAGACGCCTCGGCGACGTCGGGACGGCCGGCGACATGGAAGATCTGGCCGAGGTGGGTCGTGGTCACCCGACCACGAAAGCACAGCTCGACGATCGCGGCTGGATGAGGCGGGCGCAGTGGGTATGACGCAGGGGGAGTGACGCAGGGGAGTGACGCAGTGGGAGTGACGCAGGGGCTGGTGGCGCGGAACCGGACACGGCACGTCGCCTTGTCGGTGATGATGGGGTGGATCCTCTCGACACTGCACCACCGACATCGATCGTCCCGGATGGAGTGAGATCTCATGACAACTGCGCCGAAGCCGCCCACCGCACACACACAAGCCATCAACCGCGACGCCGCGGGGCTCTACGCCATGGACGATCGCCGAGATTTCGACGAGTCTGCGCGAGGTCTGATCGCCGAGTTGCCGGGCAACGTGCTCGCCGACTCCGACGGGACGTCGGTGGTGTTCGATCCCCGCGACTTCGATTTCATCCAGGATGACGCGGAGGCTCCCGAGTCGGTGAACCCCAGCTTGTGGCGCCAATCGCAACAGGTGAAGCGTGGGGGCCTGTTCGAGGTGGCCGACGGTGTCTACCAGGTCCGTAGCAATGACATCGCCAACCTCACGATCATCGAGGGTGACGACGGGCTGATCGCCATCGATTGCATGGCAGGCGTCGAATCGGCCCGACAGGGTATGGATCTCATTCGCGAGCATGTCAGCGACAAGCCGATCGCCGCGGTCATCTACACCCATACCCACATTGATCATTACGGCGGGGTGAAAGGTGTGGTCGACGCTGACGATGTCGCCTCGGGCAAGGTGCCGATCATCGCCCCGGGCCGCCAGTTCGACAAGTACGCGATCGGTGAGAACGTCGTCGCGGGCAACGCGATGGCCCGACGTGCGAGCTATGCCTTCGGCAGCCATCTTCCGCTTGACCCGCTTGGGCACATCACCTGCGGGATCGGCGTGGCGAGCACCAAAGGCCCTGCTGTCTCCTATATCTCGCCGACGGATCTGATCACCGAGACCGGCACGAAGCGCGAGATCGCCGGCGTCGAGTTCGAGTTCCTCTACGCCCCGGACACCGAGGCGCCGGAGGAGATGCACATATGGATTCCACACATCAAGACGTTGTCGTGTGCGGAGAACGCGAATCATTCGCTTCACAACATTCAGACCCTGCGCGGCGCACGCACCCGCGACGCCCGCAACTTTGCGCGCTATCTGGACGAGACCCTCGAACGTTGGGGAGACGAAGCCGAGGTCCACTGGGGCCCGCACACCTGGCCGGTATGGGGCAACGAGAACATCGTCGCGTTCATCGAATCCCAGAGGGATGCATACAAATACATTCACGACCAGTCCTTGCGCCTGGCCAACAAGGGTTACACCCCGCTCGAGGCCGCGGAGATCATCGAGCTTCCGGAGGAGCTTCGGCGGAACTGGGCCAACCGGGGCTATCACGGCACGCTGCATCACGACGTCCGCGCGGTCTTCACCAAAGAACTCGGGATGTGGGACGGCGATCCGGTGTCCCTTCACCCTCACCCGCCCGTCGCAGCGGCGACCCGCTATGTCGACCTCATCGGTGCCGACAGCATCATCGCGGAGGGGCGACGCGCCTTCGACGCCGGTGACTATCGGTGGGCGGCGGAGATATTGCACAAGCTCGTCTTCGCCGACCCGGACAATGTCGACGCGCGTGAGCTACAGGCGGACGCGTACGAGCAGATGGGCTACCAGGCTGAGGGACCGCAATGGCGCGGGATCTTCCTCACTGCGGCCAAGGAGCTCCGCGAGGGTCCACTGCCCGCACCGTTCACGACCGCCAGCCAGGACACGATCCTCGGTATGCCCATCGACATCCTCTTCGACTTCATCAGCGTTCAGGTCGACGGGGTCAAGGCGACCGATGCTGACATCCACATCGACGTCCACTTCACCGACCACGAGCAGGAGTGGACGATGTGGATCGCACGGGGAGTACTCAATGCCCGTCAGGCGACGGCAGGCACCGCGCGACTCGGTATCAGTGGTCCCAAGGTCGCACTGACCGCTGCTCTTCTCACGCCGGCACGGGCGGCCGGACTCGCGGCATCGGGAGCGATCACACTCGATGGGGACTCGGGAGAACTGGACAAGCTGGCAGCCGTACTCGACGGCGCCGACCCCAGCTTCCCGATCGTCACACCCTGAACCGGACGCCGAGTATGTCGAGGTCGATCAGCTCGACGGACGTGAATCGAGCCACCGCACCGCCTCCTCGTACGCGTCGTCGAGGGCGCCGAAGACCTGGTCGGTTGCGGGGAACAGGTTCTCGTGCCCGACGATCTCGGCGATGCCCGACTTACTGATCCGGTCCATGAAGACCGGGCTGACACCGGCGAGCATGAACCGCCCGCCATTCGCGCGAAGGGTGTCGGCCTGTGCCTTCAGCATCTTCTGCATCGTGGCGGACGGGACGTCCGGAAGGGTTCGGACACTGAGGATCAGTACAGCGCGTCGACTGTCGTCGGTGATGCGCGGCCAGTGTTCGGTGATCCGGGGTACCTCGGCGAACAGCGCAACACCTGAGTAGTGCACGATCGTCACCGAGTCGGGCTTCAGCGTTGCCGGAGCATCGCCCACGTACCAGTCGCCGTCCGAATCCGTCAGCGAGACCAGACGAGCCGCGCGGGCCGCCTGCACGCAGTACAGGACGAGCGAGCTCGCCGCACCGACGAGGATCGCGTCCTGCAGCGGGATCTGGGTCGTCGCGACGAACGTGATGACCATGGCAAGTGCGCTGAGGGGTGCAGTTCGCCAGACCAGCACGATGTCGGCCCAGCGACCCGCGATGAGCTCGAAGCCGATCACGAACAAGAGGCCACCGATGACGGCCATGGGAATGATCTGCGCGGCCGATCCCGCGATCAGGACCAGCAGGATCAGCCAGATGCCTGCGAATATCCCGGCCCACCGTGTCTGCGCACCAGCCGACACGGCGACACCGGTGCGTGAGAGTGAACCGCCGGTGGGTAGCGAGCCGAAGAATCCGCCGACCAGGTTGGCCGCCCCTTGGGCCGAGAAGTCGACGGATGCCTTGGGTCGCGACTTGTCCGGGTTGGGGACCGCTGCCGAGATCCCGGCGGCCTGTGCCAGGGCGACCAGGGCTATCGCGAACGCGCCGAGCAGCAGGTCGGGAAATGCGGAGAGATCCGGGACGGTGAACGGGGGCAGGCTGTTCGGCACCTGGGCGATGTCGCCGACGGTCTCGACATCGGTCCCGATGACGGCGGCGACGCCGGTGACCACCACCAACGCGATCAGGGTTGCATAGGATTCCAGCGGTTTGATGAATCGGAACACCGCCCAGACCGCGACCGTGGCCAGCGCGACGAGCACCGCGTGGACCGACCATTGTGAGATGTGTGCGAAGGCGTCGACGAATTTCATCACGGTGTTGTGTGCGTCGGGCGTGTATCCGGTGACGTCCTTGATGACGCCGGCCACGATCTGCACGGCGATCCCCGCCGTGAAGCCGGTCATCACCGCGCTCGACGCGAAGTCCATGATCGCGCCGATACGTAGGAGACCAAGGAAGAGCATCACCGCACCGACCGCGACGGTGAGCATCGCGATGTTTCCGACGTCGTGCGGATCGAGGCCTGCCTGCGAGAGCACGCTCTGGGCCGAGAGCGCGATCGCACTCGTCAGCGTCGTCACCATGAGTACCGTGCGAGCGAAGAAGGAACCGACCAGTGTCGAGACCATCCCCGAGTAGAGACCGCTGACCGGGTTGAAGCCACCGATGCTGGCGTAAGCCATGCCTTCGGGGATCGAGAACAGCGCGGTCACGAGCCCCGAGATGGCATCTGACGGGCGCGGACGCGAGACACGGACGGTGGGCCGTCTGAACCGGTTCACGACAGACACTCGATCAGCCTAGGCGTCCGGGTGCATGCGGGCGCGCCCCATGAGGGTGAATTCCCCAGAATTTCACAGTGTGCGAGTTCGACGCGCACGATGCTCACGGTTGTGGGATACGGTCACCAGGACGACTGTCATGTGAGGCCGAGGAGGTTCTGTGGGATCGGTACTGGGTGATCTTTTGCCGCTTGCGGTCGGTGTGGCGATCTCGCCCATTCCGATCATCGGCGCGATCCTGATGCTGCTCGGTAAGCATGCCCGCACCACGAGCATCGGGTTCGCGATCGGCTGGCTCGGCGGAATCGTCATCGCCACCACGATTTTCGTGCTCGTGGGCGGTGCATTCGGTGATTCCGATTCCACGGTGGGGGCATGGATCAAGCTCGTCCTCGGTGTGTTGTTGCTCGCGGAGGGAATCCGGGAATGGCGTGCGCGCGGTGGCGAACATTCGACGCCGAAATGGATGGCGGCGATCGACGAGATGAAACCCCTGACCGCCCTGGGACTCGGGTTCGCTCTCGCGGCAATCAATCCGAAGAACCTGATGATGTGTATCGCGGCGGGTGTGACCATCGGTGCTGCCGCTCTCTCCGCCGGATCGAATATCGTTCTGGTGATCGTGTTCGCGCTGCTCGCGGCGACCACCGTGGTGATCCCCGTCGTCGCCTATCAGATTGCTGCGCAACGGTTGCGCGATCCGCTGGACCGCCTCAAGGTCTGGCTCGAGGCCAACAACAAGACAGTGATGGCCACGTTGATCCTGGTGATCGGGATCGTGTTGATCGGCAAGGGTATTTCGGGACTCGCGTAGCGCGCGATCGCATTCGACAACACGGGCACGCCCCCGCGGCAGGGGCGTGCCCGTGTGCTGTCCGCTGCCGATCAGGGTGTCACGATGGCGAAATCCGGGTCGGGTTCGTCGAGGTGGCCGGCGAGCTCGGTGAATCGTGCGGCATCGCCTTCGACGGAGATCGATCCGTCGGAGATGGCACCGTCGAGGTTCACCCCGCCGAGCAGCACGCCCAGCAGCGCTGCCTTCGTCAGAGTGAAGGTGGCCTCGGCCGCTCCGGCGGCTTCTTCGGGAACATCGAAATGGACGAGGACACCATTGCGAAGTTCGGTGCGATGACGGATGCCTTCGTCACTGATGATCCAGTCGAGGGTGATGTGCGCATCCCAGCTCGCCGGACCGTCGACACGCAACGAGATCGCGTCGAACAGTTGCTCGACCGTCATCGCGCCGACGATGTCGGGCGCGGCGGTTGTCGTCGGAGTTCCCACCGCCCCGTTTCTCAATTCGTAGGCGCCCATCAGGAAGAAGTTGCGCCACGTGCCGTTCTCCGAACCGTAGCCCAGCTGTTCCAGGGTGTCGGCCTGGAGTTCTCGTGCCGCCGCGTGATCCGGCTCGGTGAACAATACGTAATTGAGCGCGGTTGCCGTAAAGCGGAAATCGCCGTCGGCGAAGGTCTTGCGGGCTTTGTCGACGACGGCGTCCACACCACCCATGAATTCGACGTGCCGTTTGGCCGACTCCACCGGCGGGTGTTCCCACAGGTGCGCCGGATTGCCGTCGAACCATCCCATGTATCGCTGGTAGATGGCTTTGACGTTGTGGCTGACCGAGCCGTAGTAGCCGTGGGTGTGCCAGGCGTTCTCCAGCGCCGGGGGCAACTGGATGTCCTCGGCGATCTCCAGTCCCGTCCGGCCCTGATTGAGCGCACGCAATGTCTGGTCGTGCAGATATCCATACAGATCACGTTGCTGAGCAAGGAACTCTGTGAGTTCCTTGGTGCCCCACGTCGGCCAGTGATGCGAGGCGAACAGGACATCGGAGCGTCCCGCGAACATGGTGATGGCCTCGGTCAGATACTTCGACCAGACATGCGGATCGCGCACCAGAGCGCCACGAAGGGTCAACAGATTGTGCAGTGTGTGGGTGGCGTTCTCGGCCATGCACAGGGCGCGCATCTGCGGGAAGTAGAAGTTCATCTCCGCGGGGGCCTCGGTCCCCGGCGTCATCTGGAACTCGATCGTCACGCCGTCGATCGTCTCGGTGTGGCCGGTCTCGGAGATGTCGATCGTCGGCAGGATCAGCCCCGCGTGGCCGGTTGACGTGGACTGGCCTAGCCCTGCGCCCACCGCGCCCTGCGGGCCGCGGGGCAGTGCCGCACCGTACATGTATGCCGCGCGCCGACCCATCGCCGTTCCGGCGTAGACGTTCTCGGCCACAGCGTGTTCCACCATCCCGGCCGGAGCGACGATCGCGCACTCCCCGGCGTCGACGGCTTCCTGCGTGGTCACACCTTTGACGCCACCGAAGTGGTCGATGTGCGAGTGGGTGTAGATGACCGCCTTGACCGGACGGTCGCCGCGCTGGTCGCGGTAGAGCTTCAGTCCGGCTGCTGCCGTCTCGGCGGAGATCAGCGGGTCGATGATGATGACGCCGGTGTCGCCCTCGATCACCGTCATGTTGGACAGATCCAGTCCGCGCAGCTGATAGACGCGCTCGGTCACCTCGAACAGACCGTGGCGCGCCACCAATTCGGACTGGCGCCACAGACTTGGGTTGGCCGTCGGAGGGCAACTCTCGGTGAGGAATCCGAACTCACCGCAGTCCCACACCGGGTTTCCGTCGGCACCGGTGATGACCGCTGATTCCAAGGTGGCGATCAACCCGCGCGAAGCATTCTCGAGGTCGATCGTGTTGTCGAACGGAAGAGTGGACCGAGCCGCGGAATTCGCGTCCGCAACGGTCGGAGTCGCCTCTTGTGGGCTCCCCATGAAAAATCACCTCTGTGTCTCGTCGTTGATTTGGCAGGTGGTGGTCACTGCGCAGCCTGTCGACCGCCGACGGTGTGTACGACCACCACTTCAGGGTCCCACGGAACGAGCTCGTCGACAGTGTGTTGGAGATCGTCGACCGGAGGCAGGTCTTGCGGGGCCAGCACACTCACGGTCACCGTGCTGCCGCTCCAGGTCACCCCGGTGACCTCGGCGGTCTGGGCGCCGCCCGCCTTCAGCCACGCCTGGGCCGCGGTCGAGACCTGTCGTGACCACAGTGATGAGAGCGAGTTGACCACCATCGGGATGGCCACCACGACGAGGGCGGCGGCCAGGACGATGTAGGCGCGCGCGTGGCGGCTGGTGGAGGCCGTTTCACCATCGGACTCTGCAGCGGCCTCGCGGCCGTAACTGCCGATGGTCAGCACGATCACGCTGGTGATGATCATCGCGATCACGTTGGAGGCGAACAACACGAAAGCGCCGAGGGCCAGTGCAGGGGAGCCGGAGCCCAGGCAGACCCCGACCACACCGAGCGGCGGCACCAGCGAGATGGCGATCGCGACACCGGGGAGCACGTCACCGACGTCGCGGCGGGTGATGGCGATGGCGCCGACCAGGCCGGTCGCCAGCGCGGCGAGCAGGTCCACCAAGGTCGGCGAGGTCCGGCCGAGAACCTGGGAGTTCGCCAGCACGTTTGTCGGGTTCGGCAACAGCTGGGACAGCACCACTCCGAGGAGCGTGACGAGCACGACGCCTGCGAGCACGTAGCCGACGCTGGCCAGGATCAATTTACCGCGGGCGGTGACGATCCCGAGACCGATGCCGAGGATCGGGGTGGACAGCGGCGCAACGATCATCGCGCCGATCACCGTGGCCGTACTGTCGGCGACCACACCGGACACCGCGATGATCCCCGACAGGGTCAGCATGATCCAGAACGCCGATTGTTTTGACTTGCGCTCACCCGCCGACAGGTCGAGACGGTCGACGAGTTCGTCAAGGGTGCGCCGCTGCGAATCGGGGATCAGACTGAGCACGACGACGGCGCCCCTTTCGGACACGAGGGTTCAGAAGGGGAAATCTAGCACCGTGACGTCGATTCCGTCGTCATCCCGGCTGGGTGATGTCCGGTGGGACGAGTGGGTCCGGGTCGGGTTCGTGCACCTTGTGTTCGCGCAGTTCACGCCGTCGGGTGAGCATGTCGTGACCAGACCACAGATGGCGGGGTAGGTGGGGATGCATCGGGGGATAGATGAGACTCAACGCCGACGACAAGGTGAAATAGCTACGCAAGACCCGGAATCCCAGATACAACGGGATGAATCTCACCGCGCTCGCCCGCCAGATGAGTGTCACGACGACCGTCATGATCATCGACATCCCGAGCAGTGTCGCGACGATCGGCTGCCAACGCATCGTGACGAAAGTGGCATGAAAGACAAACCCCGTCAGGGCTGCGTATATCAGCAATGGCAGGAGCATCGCGCGGCGTGCCGCGTTCACCAAGTTGAACGGCAGCACAAAGGTTCCCACCATCGTCCGCCGATCGAACAGGATGGCGCGGTTACGGGCGGCAAGGTGATAGATGCTGCGGAACCATCGTGTCCGCTGCTCCCGTAGGTGGGCATATGACGCGGGAGTCTCACTGTAATAGACCGCGTGCGGGTCGGCGATGCTGTGATATCCGGCAGCGGTGAGCCGCATACAGATATCGGTGTCCTCGCCGTTCATGCCCTGGACCATCCCGCCGACCTCCAGCAGCTGGCTGCGGCGATAGACGGCGAACATGCCGGGGATGCCCATGACCGCGTTGTAGCCGTCCAGCGAGACCTGGAAGAACCCGTGACGCATGTAGACCTCGATCAGGCGACACTTGTCGATCCAGGTCTTCTCTTCGAGTGGGAGCGGAAGCCCGCCGACACATCCCACATCGGGATTGGCGAAATGACGCATCGCCGAATCGAGGCACCCGGGCCCTATCACGGTGTCGGCGTCGATCCGGACGATGAACTCCTCGGAGATGTGCTCGACGCCCATGTTCAGAGCGATCGCTTTGCCGGGCGTCGGGCATTCGAGGACTTCGCCGGTGATGAACTCGCAGTTGCGAATCGTCTCCAGCGCGACCTCATGTGTCTCATCCGAGGACGCATTGTTCACCACGTACAGGTGGACTCCACCCGGATAGCTCTCGGCCGCACCGTCCACGGCGTCGATGGTGGCCGCGATGCTGTGCGCCTCGTTGTGCGCAGGGACGAGAATGGCCACCCGCGGCGCGAAATCATGGCTGCGGGACGCCTTCAGTGCACGTAACCCGAACAGTGCGGTCGACACCGCGAGTATCTGCTGCATCAGGAAGACGCCGGCCCCGATCCCACCGAGGATCGCCCAATCCTTGAGTACGGCGACGACGTCGTACAGGACGTGAATCGCGACGAATGCCCCCGCGATGGACAGCAGCAGGCATCCCAGCCAGATCAGAAACGGCTTCATCGGCAATTCCTGCAGCACGGATGGCATCGGTCCCTGGGGCGGCAACTGCGCCTGGCGCATGATGGTGTGCGGGAGAATTGCCAATGCGGCGAGACCGGAGATCATCTGCACGCCGAACACCGAGATCGACACGATGCCTGTGTGGTGGAGGAACCACGCGGTGAGGTCGACGACGAGGCAGAACGCCAGGAACTTTCCCAACAGCGAGATGCCGATGAACAACCGGCGCCAGATGTTCGAATAGGCGAATGCCGCGTACGAGATGAAGAAGATGATCAGAAACATCCGAAGGGGAAAGACGACATCGCCGTGCAGTTTGGCGAACAGCACCGGATCCCTGGGCACATCGACGAACACCACATTCGCCAGAAATGTTCGCGCGCAGAGAAACACGATCGACAGACCGACGAGCGTGATGAGGAATCCGTTGGTGCCACTCGACGGCCGGTCCACCGCGTAGTCGGCAGGTGCGCTGTCGACCGATCGGAAATGATCGGCGATCGCCTCGGCCTCCGGGGGTGGTGGGGCGACGTCGGTCATCTCGGCAGGTCTTCGCGGACAGGTGTGGTCGGTTCGATGCTGCCGTCGGCGTTGATGCCGAAGCTGCTCTGGCTCGTCACGACCTGCGCCGTCTCACGCCCGAAATCGGGAAGCCCGGTGGTGCCGATGCTGCCCTGGTACTGGATGAGCAGGCCGGGGCTGCGGCCGGCGCCGGTCACCGTCTCCACCAGCAACCCGTCGTCGAAGGCCGGGATGTCGAGGGCCGAGCCATCCGGTCCGCCGACGATGCGGCCGTTCTCCAGTCGCACAGCGGGTTTCACCTGTGGACTCGACCCGACCAGGACGAACGGCCTACCCGCCTCGGGCTGGGTGTTCCAGCGGAAGTCCGGATTCATCTGTGCCGGGACGAATTCGGTCAATGTCGGGACGATCGCGTTGAGCTGCTCGACCGCGTCTGCACCGGCGTCCGGCACGTAGATGTCGAATCCGGGCGCGAGTCCGCGTGGCAGAGCCGTGAATCCGGCTCCGGGATCGGCGCCGAGGGTGAGCGCCGAACCGGATCGGATCTGGATCGGGTAGCTGCTCACCCGGACATCACACCCACCGAGGTCGCGATCGCGGTCAACAGTCAGGGTCAGGACGTTCTGCAACAGCTCGTTCTGCGGCGGCAGGGGGATCGTGACGTCGCCGGCGGTGTCGTTCAGTACGCGACTGCCGACGAGGGTCCCGTTGAGATCGACGCTGAGGATCCATCGAAGATCCGGCGGTGACGCGGGAAGCTGCATCTGCACACGCAGCGCCTGCGGCAGTCGACCGCCGGGACTGTCGGCGAGCGAGTAGCCGACCCGCCACTTCCGCGATTCGGTGATCTGACCGACCGACATGTCGGCGCCGAGTGATTCCAGTGCTACCTGATCTCCGGCAGGCCCAGTGGTGGTCACCGATATCGGGTCGCTCCCGGGGGCGTCGGCAGTCGTCACCGTTGGCTGGGTGAGGTATGTCGAGATCAGACTCCCGTCGGGGGAGGTCACCCCAAGCACAGGCGTGCCGCCGACCTTGCCGACCACGGCACCTGCGGCAGTGCCGTCGGGCTGCGACCAGCCGGAGCCGTCGGCGAGGGTGCCCGCCGGGCCCACGAGGATCGCGTCACGTACGTCCGTGTCCGGGACGGTCGGGCTGAACCGCACCTGATGGCCGGCTCTGGTGAGTGCCATCCCCATCTGCGCTGCGGCCGTCCGCCACTGATCGCCCTGATCGGCGAGCACCACGGTCAGATCACGATCCCACGACACCACCGCATCGCGCACCGTGTGCACCGGCTCGGTGAGTGCCGCCTCGAGCACGGTCTGCGGATCGAGATGGATCTGCATGCCGGCCGAGTGATCCGTCGTACAGGTGTCGTCGTGCCGTGTGCCGTCGGCCTTGATGCTCACGCGGACCTGTCCGTCGTCGGCGATCTGTTCCGGCACGTCGATGAACGCGTCGACCTCGTTGTCGCCGGACGCGAGTTGCTCGTTGTAGACCTGCTGCCCGTCCATGCTCACGCTCAGGAACACGGTGCTTTGCTCGGGTACCTGCGTGGAGCCGCTCATGTGTAGCCGCGTCTTGGTGCGGGCCGAATCGGCCGGCAGGGTCACCAGATAACTCGTCGACGGCGAGTCGTCGGTGAGCCACACACCGTCGGCGTGACCGGAACCGGCCAGCGTCTTGGTGAAATGACGCTCCGGCGGTACATGGAGACTGGTGTCGTTCGGGTCGTCGGTGAACCACGACGGCCGCGCGATCACGAAGACCAGCAGCGCCACCAGCGCGATGCCCAGCACCCACCAGGCTCCGCGGGGGACGGATCGTCCGCGCTCCCCGGTGAAGTATTCCTTCTTCGTATTCTGTTCGTCGCCAGCAGGTTTCGGATCGGGTGTGGTGTTCTCGGGAGTCTCGTCGCTCACCGGTCATGCTCCTGGGCGGCGTTGCGGCGGTCCTCGGTCCAGTAGGATGTACACGGAATGTGGTTCCGATCAACACGTTCCGCGTACTTGCGGGCGATCTCGATCTCCGCAGACAGGAGTTCGGAGTCGAGGCGGATCGGATCGAGACCGAGGCCGAGTAGCAGGTCGTTCCGGGCTGCCAACTGATTCTCATCTGCCTCTTTGCGGGGGTTGGAGACCGTTGCGACCTCGCATCCGGCCAGCGCGGCGACCAACTCTGCGAGGTCGGCTACCCGGTGGGTCTCCGTCATCTGGTTCATCACGCGGACCTGGCCGTTCACCTCCGATCCCGACTCGACCGCGAGACGGATACACCGGATCGAGTCCCGGATGTTGATGAACGCCCGTGTCTGCCCTCCGGTGCCGTGGACTGTCAGCGGATGGCCCACCGCGGCCTCCACCAAGAAGCGGTTGAGGACTGTGCCGAAATCGCCGTCGTAGTCGAATCGGTTGATGAGCCGGGGATCCCGTGCGGTCTCGTCGGTCTGGGTACCCCAGACGATGCCCTGATGGAGATCGGTGATGCGGATCCCGTCGTTGCGCGCGTAGAACTGGAACAGCAACTGGTCCAGCGACTTCGTGAGGTGGTAGACGCTGCCGGGTTGGGTGGGGTACAAGATGTCCCGGCTGCGCATCTCGCCGTTGCGGTCCGGGTAACTGACCGTCAGATAACCCTCCGGGAGGTCAACCGGCACGGTCTCGTAACCGTAGACACCCATGGTGCCGAGATGCACCACATGGACGTCCAGTCCGGTCTCGACGATCGCGGCGAGGAGATTGTGCGTGCCGTTGAGGTTGTTGTCGACCGTGTAGCGCTTGTGTGCCGGTGACTTCATCGAGTACGGCGCTGCACGCTGTTCGGCGAAATGGACGACGGTGTCGGGCCGTGTGGTCCGCAGGAGCTCGGCCAGGGGGTCGTAGTCCCGGGCGAGGTCCAGTTCGACGATCTCGATCCGCTCGCCCGACACCTCATGCCATGCGGTCATCCGTTCGGCAGGCGAGTGGATGGGGGTGAGTGAGTGCACCCCGAGTTCGTCGTCGATCTTCCGACGGACGAGGCTGTCGACGATGGTGACGTCATGGCCGCTCGCGGCCAGGTGCAGCGCACTGGGCCATCCACAGAAACCGTCGCCGCCCAGGACCAGAATTCGCATTCGCCAGTTCCCTTCCGCACCCGTCAGCCGCTGCGATGTCCACAGCGTGTGCCGGTACAGGGAATGCGGACATCGATCAGACAACGGCCACGTCGACCAAGAATAGGACGTTCGTGTCGTGAGCGTCTGAACTCGGCGTCGATTCCCTGCAATTGTTTGTGTCGGCCGACCGCTTCGCCCAACTGTTCCGCAGATCGGGCGCTCTCATGGGGTCGGCGACGTCGAGATCTTCTTCAGGAATTCGACGGCCACTCGGTATCGGGGCTCGCCGCAGTCGGGACACTCCTCGCCACCACCCGGGACGTTGAGCCAGTATCCGGTGGCACCTGCGGCTTTCGCGGCGTCGTGCACGGCGACCATGTCGTCGGCGGTCACCTGCCGGCCGTTGGGATTTGTGCTCACCCCGGCCAGGACCGGTGCGCCGGCGGGATTTGCGGCGTTGGCGGCGTGCACAGCCGCTGTGACGAAAGAGGTCGCATGTCGGGTGGCTTCGGTGCGCTGCGATTGGATTTCGAATCCGTCGGCGATGCCGGCGCCGGGCGTGACCAACTGATCGATGAATGCTTGGTAGAGCGCGTCGTCGGACAATCCGGGTTCGAGTACGTTCATCAGGTTGATGGCGGGTGCGAAGATCACGCTCTTGCCGTGACGGTGGGCCGCGTCTTGAGCCCGATTCAGGGCGCCGATCGGGTCACGCTGATCGCGTTCCGGCGTGAACGACCACGCCTCGAGGTCCAGTAGGAGCCAGTGCACGGAATCTGGGACTTCGTCCGCGCTCAGCGCGTCGGATAGGGCGGCAGCGCTTCGAAAGCGGAAAGCCGGGGCACCTTCGGGCAGGTGGCTGTTGGTGTAGACGTGTTGGACCAGAAGAAGTGTCGACGGATTGTTGGCGTCGTCGAGGATGGACTGGGGTAGCCCTGCTTCGACCAGGCCGGCGACCGATCCGGAGACGATCATCCGGTGTGGCACTGGCGCCGGTGGTGGCGATGGCGGGGCGGCGCCGGTGCAGGCCGTGGTCAGCGCAGCCGTCACCACGAGTGCTGCCATGATCAGACGTCGTTTGCCCTGCAGCAGGGTTGTTTTCGCTGTGGTCGACGCCAGAACGTCGGGGTCTGCAGATGTCTCGACGGATGGGCGGCCGGAGTTGCGGAGCATTCGGCCTCCAATCGGTCTGGGGAAACGTCGGGTTGGTGGTCTCGAGCGTTCCGCGGAACGCGGCGGCGCCTGCAACGAACATCAACTGCCGAACGGTCCACTCGTGGGAATCACCGGGCCGGTAGGGATCAGACCGGTCGGCAAGCCCGTTTCGGTTGGGAAGCCGGTTTCGGTCGGTGGGGTCGGTGTCGAGGTGATCTTCTTCAAGAACTCGACGGCGACCTCGTACTGGGGTTCTCCGCAGTTGGGGCACTCGTCGCCGCCGCCGGGGATGTTGAGCCAATATCCGGTCGCGCCGGCAGCCTTCGCGGCGTTGTACACCTCGAGCATGTCGTCGGCGGTGACCTGCCGACCGTTCGGGTTGGTGCTCACCCCGGCCAGCACCGGTGCGCCGGCGGGATTGGCGGCGTAGGCGGCTTGGACCGCGGCCTTGACGAAGGACGTCGCGTACTCGGTCGCCTCCGTGCGCTGCGATTGGATCTCGAAGCCGTCCGCGATCGCCGCGCCAGGAGTGACCAACCGGTCGATGAATGCCCTGTAGAGCGCGTCGCCGGACAACCCCGGTTCGAGCACGTTCATCAGGTCGATGGCGGGCGTGAAGATCACGCTCTTGCCGTAACGATGGGCGACATCTTGGGCACGTCGCAGTGCGCCGATCGGGTCACGTTGATCGCGTTCCGGCGTCAACGACGAGGCTTCCAGATCCAACAGGACCCAGTGCATGGAATCGGGGATCTCGCCGGCCCTCAGTGCGCGCGCGAGGTCGGCCGCGCCACGGAAATTGAAGGTCGGGGTGCCTTCCGGTAGGTAGCTGTTGGTGTATACGTGCTGGACCAGCAGCAGTGTCGACGGATTGTTCGCGTCGTCGAGGATTGACTGGGGTAACCCGGCGTCGACCAGGCCTGGGACCGATCCGGAGACGACGATCCAGCGCGGCGCGGGCACCGCCTGGCGCGATGGGGCGGCGTCTGCACGCGCCCACACCGCCGTAACGGCGGCCGTCAACACCAGCGCAGCCAAGATCAGCCATCGCCTGCCTACCACCTCGAACCCCTAACATTGTCGGGGAAAATTTCGGGTTTCAGATGTTGAAGGTGGGTATTTCGGCAGTGTAGTGAGGTGCGTGGTCAGATATGGGCGGTCGGCGATATCGGCGACGGTCCGACTTGGCCACAGATCCCGATACCACGTGGGAGCCGGTAGGAACTGGTCAGGTTGCCGCCGAATCCGGCGATATCAGACGTGCAGTTCGGCCTCCGCAACGGTGGGGCGGTGCCGGGACGCAGCACGCTCGTGTCACGCTGCCGAGTGATCACTTGCCCTCGTCTGGAGATTTCACCGCATTTTCGGCCTGACCGTTCTCTGAGGTTGCCGAGCAGGCGGTGGACATGGACGCGGCAGCGATCCGATCGATCTCGATGAGGAGCGGTCGCGAGGGGGCTCGACTTTTGCTGCCCGTTGGATCGCCGCTTCGGTGAGCGGTTCAAGGCGCTGGGCTGGCAGGCCATATTTCGTCGACAGCTGCTGCCGGATGGCCTACTCTGCGACGATGCTCGAGCACTACCACGTCAGTTCCGCGCTCAATCGAGCGTCGATCGAGGCGTGCGGCATGGACTGGCGTCGAATGGGTCTCGCGCGTGGCATCGCCGGCAGCATGCAGCCCGAACAGGAGGGCTGCTTCCTCGCGCGAGGGGAACGTGAGTGCCACTGGTTCGTCCGCATGAACAACACTGGTGGCCCTGTCGATGTGTGGCAGGTCAAGGGCGTCGATGACGTGGAGTTGCTCACCTCGCCGGAGGGTTACCTCTTCTATCCGGCCACCATCGATCCCGTCCGGCTCACCCTTGTCCAGACGGACATACCACCGGAGAGCCTGCAGGCGGCAGTGATGTTCAAGAGCCTGTCACCGCAAGAGCCAGCTGTGACGACTCCGCCGACTCACACCGATCGAGCTGTGACCCCGTCACCCAGTCACTGCCTCTGCTGACAGATTCGCCTATGGTCAAACCGGGCCGGTCCCGTTCGGTCTTTCACGCCCAGTAGGGCGGTTCAACCTGGGGGTCATCAGCAACGGTGTCAATCCTCGGGTCGGCGAGGAGTTGCTCGATCGCTTCAATGCTTGCGCCGATGGTTGCGTAGTGGGGATCGACGTCGTTGGCGATGCACCAGGCTCGGTCGGCGGGCCACACGAACGCTGGGTCGGGCATCTCCCCATATCGTCCGGCGTCGCGAAGGGCGCCCCGCGCATTGCACTTCTCCCAGTATTCGATGTCGCTGGTCGTTCCGTGGAACAGGAAGTAGTCGCGGTTGGGGATTTCGACCTTCGGCATTGCCCGGTCCGCTTTGATCGTTGACCAGCCATCCCATACACAGAAATAGCAGGCGTCGGGCGTATCGGTGTGGCCGGCGAGTTCGGCCAGGACGAATCCGATCAGTTCGGCTTCGACCGGGGGAGGTCCGTCATGTCCCTCATTGAAGTCAACCTCGTTGGTGCTCTGGCCGTTGTATGACGGGTCGGGGACAAATCTCAGTCGCGAGTACGCCGGGTACCCCTTCGGTCCGCGCGCCGCGAGGCGAGCCCAGTCATCGCCTTGGCTTTGTTCCACAAGCCATCTGGCCGGGGAGAGATCCGAACACTGCACCAACGTCATCTGCACCATCCTGGACCCGTTGATCCGCCGTGTCATCCGAACGGCTGCAACGATTCTGATTGCCGGTCACAAGCCTCGGCGACGAAATGGCGGCATGGATTGGTGCATCCGATGAGACGCGGCTCGGCGGTGTCCATCACACCCACGTGAGCAATGGTGTGGAGCCGCATGCGCAGCAGATCGCGCCCCCAGGCTCGACGGGACTCGCGGACCCGATATCCCGTCAATTCCAGAGGCGGTTCGAGCGGCATATTGTGGCGACATGCGACGCACCGGCACCAAACGGATCATCCGAGGAACCGCGGTGATGACATTGCTGATCGGTGTGTCCGGTTGCGGGAACAGCGCGTGGCAAGACGCCGCGCCCTCTGCGGGGCAGAGTCACACGCTGATGTCCGTGGAGCGGCCCGCTCACAATCGCTACCCGCTGGTCGAACCGACGTGCACCGGAGCGGTTCCCGGCCCGGCGCAGGTCATTCCGCTGGACTTCGATCCAGTCGCGGCAATGGTGTGTGGGGACCTCGACCGTGGAAATCCTCGTGAGGAACCCGGGCTGCCCTACACCCGGACGTTCTATCGAGGTGATCTCACCGAGGTCGTCCGTGCTTTCACCACCGAAGATCCTCACGCCCGCATCACCGATGATGGCTCGTTGACGCATGACTGTGCTGCCGACGCGCCCAGCGCACGCGCCCACAGTCTTCCCGAGGTGTGGCTGATCGATTCAACTGGACGCGTTCTGCGGCCACGCTATCCCTACGACGGGTGCTCCAACCATCCCCGTGCACGAAGCCTCACAGGCTACTCGTTGCTGACTGGACTCCCCATCACCGAACAAGTCGTGCAACACTGATCAACCTTCACAATCGTGGGTCCACGGGCTCGGATTCCATTGCAAGGACACCGAATACGCATTGATGAACTCGCCACACGGGCTCTGCCGCGACTGCGCGACGGAGTGCCTCGAGACCGAGGGCATACTCACGCAGGGCCATCGAGCGTTTGTGGCCGAGGTTTCGGTCCTTGAGTCGCGCCAGCGTCGATGGGGTGGTGTAGTCCGCGCCGTAGATGATCCGCAAGTACTCGTGACCACGAACCTTGAGTCCCGGTTGCACCAATCCTTTTGGGCCACGGACGAGGTTGTCAAGAGGCTTGACCACCATGCCTTCCCCGCCGACCGCAGTGAGTTCTTCCCACCACTGCACGCCTGCGCCGCGCGACGCTTCATCGGTCGTCTCGACAACGATGCGGCGGGTAGGTCGAAACAATTCGGGGTCCGCGCAAACGAGGCGATCCGCGATACCGAGGTGCCACAGGTGATCTCGTGTCTCGTAGGTCTTTGTGTCGCTCGCCAATATCTGAAAGGGCGCCACCTCGATTCCCGACGTGTTGCTTGTGCAGCAGGAAACCGAAATCGCTCGGCTCCGTCAGCACCGGCGAACGTTCAGCGGAAATCGTCAACAGCATCAACCCAGTTTGACGCAGACACGACGGTCCGCCAGTCCTTTTGTTTCCCTCTCGCGAGAGGTGAGCGATTCTCGGGATCGCCGTCGCACTTCCGTCGGTAGCCGCTTTCGGATGAGGTCAACCTGTTGTCGCAACGCGTCGCAGGTGTCCTTTTCTGGTCGATCGTCCCACCCCGAATTTCAGCCCGTTAGCGATCATAAGCTTTTGGCCTGCAGAAACAGCTTGACACCGCTGTAAGGCACAGGTTAATTTCGCAGTGGCCCAGATCACAATTACCCGGATCGGGTCCACTGACCGCCGCCGGCGGCCCAGTGCAGAAACCCCGCAGACGTCGGCCCTCCCGGGCTGATCTGTCGTGCCCGGGGACTGGTGGGAAAGGCGTGTGGGAATGCGTAGGAGAACAGGGCGGGTCGTCGCGGCTGCCATTGCTGCGGCGTGTGTTTTCTCCGTCGTCTCGTGTAGCAGCGATGACGACAGCTCGGGCGGATCGACATCCGCCGCGGGCGAGAGCGGTGTCAAGGCGGCCGGTGCGCCCATCAAGGTCGGGCTCTTCAACCCGTCCAAGGGGCCGGCCACCCAGGCCGGGGTCACTTCGGGCCGCGACGCCGCGGTCGACTACATCAACAATCAGATCGGCGGGCTCAGCGGTCGTCCGATCGAGGTCGTCGACTGCGGGATCGATCAGACCGCCCCGGAATCGACCATCGCCTGTGCAAATCAGTTCGTCCAAGCCGGTGTTGTCGCGGCGATCGACGCCTACGATTCGGAATCACTTGCCGCGGTGCCGATCCTGACCGCCGCGAAGATTCCTCTGGTCGGCCAGATCCCGTTCAACACCGCAACCGGCGCCAAGGCCGACAACCGCGTGTACTTCGGTCCGCCGCCGGCCGCGTTCCTCGTCGGCTTCATGCAGAGCCTCAAGGCGGCCGGTAAGAAGTCGCTGACACTGGCGAATGCCGATCTGCCGCAGGCGCATCAGGTTTT
This sequence comes from Gordonia sp. SID5947, assembly GCF_009862785.1. NCBI lineage: Bacteria > Bacillati > Actinomycetota > Actinomycetes > Mycobacteriales > Gordoniaceae > Gordonia > Gordonia sp. SID5947. The sequence continues at coordinate 4,029,322 of NZ_WWHU01000001.1, forward strand.
CGACGGCCTGCTGGCTCCGCTCGGAAAGCAGCTGGGTATCGAGGTCAAGAGCGTCTACTACCCGCCGACCGGACCCAACTTCACCGCCCTGGCAACCACTCTTGCCGAGGGCAATCCGGATGCGGCCGGTCTCATGACCGCACCGAACGACAACACATGCACCAAGCTCTCGCAGTCGCTGCGATCAGTCGGTTACAAGAACACCATGTTCATGGCGGCGTGCACCGAGTTCATCGACACGATGGGCTCCCAAGCGGTCGGCGCGCAGACGTACTCGCCCGGCTGGCAGCCGCCCTCCATCGATTCGGCGCCTGAACCGGCCAAGGCCAATCTGAAGGTCGCCGAGCAGTACGTCGACGCGGCAGGCGGGGCCGGCGGCTTCTACGCCTACGGAACGTTCGCGATCTTCGTCGACTTCGTCAACGGGCTGAATCAGGCCAAGGTCACCGACTTCACCGGCGTCAACGTGCTGAACGGACTCAAGGGGCTCACCGATTTCCAGAGCTTCCTCGGCCCGAAGCTGACATGCGGCAAGCCCACCACCCCGAACTGCACCACCGAGATGCTCCTGTTCGAGGTCACCGGTGACAAGACGACGAAGCCGGTCGGCGGGGGTTACATCACACCGAGTCCCGAGGTGCTCAAGCTCATCCCGGGCGCCGCGTAGGTCCGACGAGGTAGTCCGCGGGCCGGGTGGGCACAGAGCCAGCGCCCACCCGGCCCGCACCACCGTTCACCATTGCGCCACCAGCGCACTATCTGTTTGAGGTCTCCGCATGGGTCAGTTCCTGCAGTTCGTCTTCCTCGGCCTCTCGACCGGCGCCGTCTATGCCGTGATGGCCACGTCGCTGGTCGGTGTCTACGCGGCCACCGGCATCATCAACTTCGCACAGGGCGCGATGGGTCTCTGGGCCGTCTACGCCGTGGCGGCACTCCGCACCGACGGCAGCCTCGTCCTCCCGATCGGCTCCATCCCACTCGGCAGTGCCGACGATCCGATGTCCATGTGGCCTGCCATCCTGATCGGCGTCGGTTCGGCTGTCGTGTGGGCCGTCGTCGCGCATCTGCTGGTGTTCCGCCCGCTTCGGCAGGCGCCGGTGCTCGCGCAGGTGGTCGCATCGGTCGGGCTCATGCTGTTCATCCAGGCGCTGGTGCAACTGCGGTTCGACACCGAGAATCTCCTTGCGCTGGCAGTCTTGCCGGACAAGACATTCGAGTTCGCCGGCGCCGTGGTGAACGTCTCCGACGTGATCCTCGCGGGCATCGCGATCGCCATCGCGGCCATCTTGTGGGCGTACTTCCGCCTCACCAGACTCGGCGTCGCGACACGTGCGGGCGCCGAGGACGAGTTGGCCGCACGGCTGGTCGGTTACTCACCGGATCGCCTCGCCGCGATCATCTGGGTGCTCACGGGTGCCGCCACCGGGTTGATCGTCATCCTTGCGGCGTTCACGATCGGCCTGAATGTCACCAGTTACACGTTCTTTGTCATCCCGGCTCTGGCGGTGGCACTCCTCGGTCGGCTCACCTCATTCGGGATCGCTTGCGGGGCAGGTCTTCTGCTGGGTAGCTTCCAGGCCGTCATCACCTGGTTGACCACCAAGGACTGGTGGCCGGAGTGGGCGCAGGCGGGTCTGGGCGAGGCGTTGCCGTTCGTGGTGATCGTGGTGGCGCTGTTCCTGCTCGGCGGACGAATCCCGTCGCGTGGGTCGTTGGGCGACGTGCAGATGCCTGCCGTCCGGATACCGCGTATCCGTCTGATCCCCACGATCGGGGTTCTCGCCGCGACGGTCGCGGCGATCCTCCTGACCTCCGGGACATGGCGTTTCGGCGTGGTGACCTCGATCATTCTCTCGCTCATCGCGCTGTCGCTGGTGCTGCTCACCGGATATCTGGGACAGATCTCGTTGGCGTCGATGGCCTTTGCCGGTGCTGCCGGCTTCGCGCTCTCCAAACTCACTGTCAATTGGCATGTGCCGTTCCCGTTGAGCATCCTGCTGGCGGCGTTGATCGCGACGGCACTGGGCATCCTGGTGGGCATCCCGGCGTTGCGTATCCGTGGGGCGCAGCTGGCCGTGGTCACCCTCGCGGCTGCGATCGCCATCCAGAGCTTCGTCTTCAACAACCCGGAGATCACCGCGTACGAGGGCAACATGATCGTCGATCCGACGCTGTTCGGCTTCGACCTGGGCGTTCGCGACGGCACCAACCTGGTCACGGTTCGCTTCGCCCTGATGGTCCTGCTGGTGGTGGCGGTCGCGACGCTCGTCGTGATGCGGTTGATGGCCGGGTCCACCGGACGGTCGTTCCTCGCCGTCCGGTCGAACGAGCGCGCGGCCGCGTCCGTCGGCATCAACGTCGCCGCGACCAAGTTGCTGGGCTTTGCTCTGTCGGCCTTCCTGGCCGGTGTCGGCGGATGTCTCATCGGCTACAGCCGGGGACAGCTGTCGGCCGGATCGTTCACTGTGATGGTCGGTCTCACGCTGCTCGCCATGACCTACGTCGGCGGGATCACCTCGGTGTCCGGTGCGTTCATCGCCGGTGTGATCGGTCCGCTGGGTGTCGGCTATGTGTTCCTCAACCAGACCCTCGACCTCGGTGAGTATTACGAGATCATCGCCGCAGGCGGTCTCCTCCTGATGGCCGTGCTCAATCCGGTCGGGGTGTCCGGGGCGATGGCCGACGTCGGCGACCGATTGAGTCGGATGCGGCGTCCACGCGCGCCGTCGTCGGATGAGTCCACAACCGTTGTCACATCATCGAACTCGGGAGCGGGTGCTCATGTCTGACGTCATCGGTGGCCAAGGGGCCGCCACCACGACCGAACCGCTGCTCCGCACCGAAGGGCTGTCTGTCCACTACGGCGGCGTCACCGCCAACGCCGACATCGACCTCAGCGTCGATGCCGGGGAGATCGTCGGGTTGATCGGGCCCAACGGCGCCGGGAAGACGACGTTCGTCGACGCGGTGACCGGCTTCGCCAAGGCGACCGGAGAGGTGCGTCTCGATGGTGATCGAGTCGACCGCATCGCCGCGCACCGTCGGAGGACCGCGGGGATGGCCCGCACCTGGCAGGCCGGTGAGCTGTTCGCCGACCTCACCGTCGCGCAGAATCTCGCGGTCGCGGTCCAGCGGGTCGGGTTGCGCGCGTTGGTCTCTGACGTGTTCACCGGGTCGAAGCCGCGTGCCGAGGTCATCGATGATGCGTTGGGCACGGTCGGGTTGCGTAGCGTCGCCGACCGGCGGCCGGGTGAACTGACGCTCGGCCAGCAGAAGCTGGTGGGTGTCGCACGCGCCCTCGTGGGTGGGACGCGTCTGGTGTTGCTGGACGAGCCGGCCGCGGGACTCGACACCCATGAGAGCCGCGAGTTCGGTGCCGAACTGCGGCGGATCGCGGCGACCGGCGTCGGCATCCTGCTGATCGACCACGACATGTCACTGGTGCTCGACGTCTGCGATCGCCTGTACGTTCTCGACTTCGGCAAGGTCATCGCCTCGGGCTCGCCTGCGGAGATCCAGGATGATCCGGCGGTGGTTGCCGCCTATCTCGGCAGTCCGGAGGTGGAGGCAGACGCCTCCGCCGACAACGAAAGCGAGGGTGTGCGATGACCGCGGTGTTGGAGTTCGACGGGGTCACGGTCGGCCACGGTGGCGTCCCGGCCGTCCGCGATCTGTCCGCGTCGGTACGTCCCGGAGAGATCCTCGCCCTCCTCGGGCCGAACGGGGCGGGCAAGACCACCACGTTGCTGGCCGCGGTCGGTGCCCTCCCGGTGATGTCGGGGGGCATCACCGCACTGGGTGAACCGGTGGACGGGCGGGTGGAACGCAACGCGCGTCGAGGCGTCACGCTGGTCCCCGACAACCGCGGCCTCTTTCACCGGCTGTCGGTGAGCGACAACCTGAAACTCGCCAAACGCAAGAACGGTGGGAACGTCGACGTCGTCTACGAGCACTTTCCCAAGCTGCGCGGACTACGCGGCCGCCGATGTGGAAACCTCTCGGGCGGTGAGCAGCAGATGCTCGCCCTTGCCAAAGCCCTGCTGACGAAGCCGTCGGTGCTGCTGATCGACGAACTCAGTCTCGGTCTGTCGCCCATCGCGGTCCAGGACCTTCTCCCGCGGCTGCGGACGATCGCCGACGAGCAGCAGATGGCCGTGGTGCTGGTGGAGCAACACATCGACCTCGCACTGGGTATCGCCGATTCGGCTGTTGTCCTGCATCACGGCCGGGTCGCGCTGAGGGGCTCGGCGCGCGAACTCCGCGAGCACCGCGATACCGTCGAGGCCGCCTACTTCGGCCGGCTCGGCGTATCAGATCTCGCCGGTTGAGCAGCGTCGGGCCGGCATGGATAGACACCGGTATCGCCCGGCCGGCCCACGACGTGAACTCAGGAGACCAGCGTGACGAAGTCCGGACGAACGGAGAGCCCGCGGCGTCGAGCGCGAGGGCGTAGCACGCGGAACAGGCCGACCGACGAAGAGCTGCTCGACGCGGCACGGGCGGTGATCGCCGAGGTCGGTGCCGAACGGTCGACCATGGACATGATCGCCGAACGAGGCGGCACCACCCGGGTCACGCTCTATGCCCATTTCGGGTCGCGGGACGCGTTGGTGGGCATGGTCGTCGAGCGCGAGCTCGCCGAGTTCACCGAATGGATGTACGCCGCATACGACGATTCCGAACACATGGCCTACGGTGCGCGGGCACGGCATTCGGTGGAGGCGACGTTCGAGTACGCGCGGCGCAACCCGGAGGGGTTCCGCATCCTGCTCGGGCATCGCGAGGAGTCCGAGGATCCCGGCCGTCGTCTGTACCAGGCGTTGGAACCGAGGGTCGCCGCTCGGTTGCGCAGCAACTACGGGGCGCAGGGAACGAAGCTCGCCGCCAGCGCCGACACGCTTGCGTCGCTGTTGATCGGGATCAGCCTCGACGTCGCGTATCGGGCGCTCATCGTCGACGGCGCCGACATCGATGTGGCCTGTGACTTCGCGGTGACGGCCACGATGGCGGTGCTGCGCGACGTGCGACCCGAGCAACTCCTGGCGATCGACGCGTCGATGGCCAAGCGATAACAGTCGTGCTCAGGCGAATTCGGCGGCGACCTCGGTCGCGCGGCGCAGCTGATCGGGGTCCGAACTGGTCGGGATGAGTTGCACCTCATCGGTGCCGATCTCGGCGAATCCACGGAGCACCGTGACCAGTTCTTCTTCGGTGCCCGCCCACCCGGTGGTGGGGGCGATCGCGTCGACGAAGTCGGCCGGAATCCAGTTCATGTAGTGGCGCAGATGCCGATGTACCTGCTCGCGCGGACCGTCGCCGGTTCCGAGCGCGAACCAGAACGATGTCGCGAGATGGGGTGCAGGCTTTCCCTTCTCGGCCCACGCGGTGCGCGCGACGTCGAAGAGTTCCTGTTGTCGGGTCAGGTCAAGGTCGAGGGTGACGCCTGCGACGCCCGAGGCCCATGCCGAGGCGCTGCGGATGGTCTTCGGTCCGGTGGTGCCGACATGCAGTTCGGGGCCACCACCCTGACGCGGCGCAGGTCCCACCGGCAGTACCGATTCGGTGATCTTCTCGCCGGCCCACACCCGGCGCATGATGTCCACGCGCTCGGCCATGCCCCGCATCGTCTGGGCGGAGGTGTCGGCGCCGACCGCGTGATAGTCCTCGTGCCGCCCGCCGACGCCGAGGCCGACCGTCAGACGACCGCCGCACAGCATGTCGCCGGTGGCCAGGGCCTTGGCCAGCATCACCGGATCGTGGAGTTGTGGCACCACGACCGTCGTCACCAGGCGCACCCGCTCCGTCCACGCCGACAGCGCGCCGAGCAGGGTGAGGCAATCCGGGTTGTCGAACGCGATGCGTTCGCCCCAGCACAGCGACGAGTACGGTCCGTCGTCGATCGCCGTCGCCCACGTCCTGAGGAGATCTGTGTCGAGATCCGGTTCCATCACCGGCATGGTCATTCCGATGCGCACGTGTGGATTGTCGCATCACCCTTTCTCGACGGCGAACAGGTGCTCGGTCACATGGGTCCGACGGGCCCGGAGATTCCGGCTGCCACGGAAGGTGTTGTACCGGGATCGGAACTCGGTGACGGTCCCGACCGAGGCGAGCATCTCGACCATCTCCGGCGGCGCGATGTAGCCCTCGTCGTTGAAGGAGACGATAAGGAATCGGGCGTCGAGGGAGGTCGCGAGGTCGAGCAGCAGCGTGGCCGAATCCTTTCGCACGTTGTACCGCGAGCGATTCCAATCGACCGGTATACCCGAGATGGGGCTGATCTCATGGGGCCGCAGGTAATTCACGAGCAGGTTGAGCATGAAGTAGTTCGATCCGTACGGGTGCTGGTTGTAGGGCGGATCGAGATAGGCGACGTCGACGGGCCCGACGTGCGTCGGCAGGGCGTTGGCGCCCATCTGGAACACCTGCTTGTGTCCGCGATGCCGGCTGAGAACCGGCGGTGCCAGGCGGATGGTCGCCAGGATGCGCACCAGCGCGTCCCGGCCGGAGCCACCGAATCTGCCGATCCCGGTGAGCCTGTCCTTGTGGAAACCCTTGAACACGCCGGAGGTGTTGGCGTGGACCGATGCGAGAGACAGTAACGGCGCCAACAGGTATGGCTTCAGCCGGTCGTCGAGTTGGTGGATCAACGTGGCGTACGCGTCGAGGCGCCGCGCATTGTCGCGGGTGTAGAAGACCCGTTCGCCCGGCCGGATGTGCTCGTCGTCGTCGGGCGCATAGAGTTCCTCGATGAATCCATCGAACGAGAGTCCCTGGTCCACTTGGTTGTTGATGATCCCCATGATCGACGTGATCTCGTCACTGTCCACGTCGGACCGATCGGAGAGATAGCACTCACTCATCACCCGTGCATACGATTCGAGATCGTTGGCGATCACCCGGCTCGCGCGTGCCTTGAGGAGGCGTGACACGGCACCGCTGCCCGAGAACGCGTCGAGCACCACCAGTGGTCGGCCGAGCCGGGTTTGCACCTCCTCGACCGCTGCGTCGATCAAGGGCAGCAGCGATCGCTTGTTCCCCAGGTAGGTGAGGAGTTGATCCGAGAGGTAGCGCGGATCCTCGACGATCGCAGCGGGCGGCGTGAACGGTGCGTGGTCGAGGCTCACCGGCGATGCCACCTCGGATCGAGTCGGGGAATCGAGTCGGGTCGGGTCCCGACATCGTCCCACCTGATGCCGCCGGAGGGGGTCGGATTGCCGGAGGTGAACGCGCATCGCCTGAGATGACGCGCATGTCGTGACGTGCGCGGGATCGTGGCGGGTGCGCGTCTGCCGGCCGGCGCTCGCGGATACCGAGCCGTCACCCACGAGGACCCGTGAACCCGGTCGACAAGCGGAGGGATCGGCGCACAATGGTGATGTGCAACCCTCCGACCTCGATCACCTGCTCGATTCCCATCAGATCACCGGGCTGGTGAACACATACTTCCGTCTCCTCGACGAGCAGGATTTCGACGAGAGCCGCTTCTGTGCGATCTTTCACCACGATGCCAGGATCATTCGCCCGGACGGTTCGGAGACGGTCGGTCCGCACGACATCGCGGCCAGCCACGCGCGGAATTTCGCGCGATTCGAGAGCAGTCAGCACCTGGTGACCGGTCACGATGTCCACGTCGCCGGCGACAGTGCCGAACTGAGATTCAATCTCGTCGCGATCCATCTTTGGAAGGACCGGCCCGCGGACGCCGAGCTGAACGAGAGGTCCTTCAGCGCAGGTGGCGTGGTGACCGCCGCGCTGTCCCGACTGTCGGACGGATGGCGTCTCACCCAAGTGCAGAACCGCGTCGTCTGGCGAACGGGATACCTCGGTGACATGAAGCCAACGCGGTGACACTGATCCGACGGTCAGACCCGCGCCCGCGTCCCGTCGGGCGCGAACGAGTCCGGGTCGGCCCGCTCCCAGTCGTCGGCCCAGGTCTGCGGGGGGCCGTCGACGAGTTGTCCGGGTCGTAGCCATTCGTAGATCTCCGCGTAGGAGCGTTGGCTGGTCGCCGACACTCGTTTACGCAGTAGGTGCGGCGACAGCTGGGACGGTTCCGAGATACCCATGGACGCCATGATCCGCATCGCCTCGTCGACGGTGGCCTGGTGATATCGGAACGCGCGCTCGCTCTTGTCCTCCACGTCCAGGGCGCGCGCTCGACGTGGATCCTGGGTGGCCACGCCCACCGGGCAATGATTCGTGTGACAGCGCTGAGACTGGATGCATCCGACCGACATCATCATCGCTCGTGCGGCGTTGGTGTAGTCGGCGCCCTGGATCAATCGTTTGACGATGTCGTTCCCGGACGCGACCTTTCCGCTGGCGCCGATGCGGATCTGGTCCCGCAGCCCGGTGCCCACGAGCGCGTTGTGCACGGTCATCAATCCGTCGGTCAGCGGGAGGCCGACGTGATCCTCGTACTCGAGTGGTGCCGCGGCGGTTCCGCCTTCTGCGCCGTCGACCACGATGAAGTCCGGGGTGATCCGTTCGGCGAGCATCGCCTTGCAGATCGCGAGCACATCCACCCTCGATCCGACGCAGAGCTTGAACCCGACCGGTTTGCCGTCACAGAGTTCGCGAAGGCGGGCGAGAAAGATGATGAGCTCACGGGGCGTGGCGAATTCGGAGTGGCCCGCCGGGCTCACGCACTTCTCGCCGGCGGGCACCCCGCGATAGCGCGCGATCTCCGCACTGACCTTGGCCGCGGGTAGTACCCCTCCGACACCGGGTTTGGCGCCCTGGCTGAGCTTGAGCGAGATGGCTTTGACGCGGTCGTCGGCGGCCTTCTCCGCGAACTGATCGGGATCGAAATGTCCGCTCGTGGTCCGTGTTCCGAAATAGCCCGAGCCGATCTCCCAGATCACGTCGGCCCCGCCGAGGTGATACGGGGTGAGACCGCCCTCGCCGGTGTCGTGCGCGAATCCGCCTTTGCGGGCACCGTTGTTCAACGCGCGCAGCGCGTTTCCCGAGAGTGCGCCGAAGCTCATGGACGACACGTTGAGCAGCGACATCTCGTAAGGCCGGCGACAGTCGGGGCCACCGACCCGCACACGAAATGGTTTCGGTGGCCGCTCGATCGGTGCGACCGAGTGGACCAGATACTCGTAGCCGTCGGCATCGATGTCGCGCTCGGTCCCGTACGACAATTCCGCCGCGGTGCCCTTGGCCCGCTCGTAAATCAGTGACCGGATGTCACGGTCGAACGGTCGGCCGTCGAAATTGCGCTCGATGAAGTACTGCTGTAGCTCCGGCCGCAACGCCTCCAGGAGGAACCGCATGTGGCCGAGCACGGGGTAGTTCCGTAGCACGGAATGGCGTCGCTGGATGAGGTCATAAACCCCGACGCCCGCGAGCACCGTCAGCAGCGCCGCCGGAATCCACCAACCCCATGGGCCCAGTGACGCAAGGACGATGGTCGCGAGGGCGACGGCCACCAACGCGACAACACTGGCAACACGGATCACGGTACGACGACGGCCCGTCCGCGGAGGTCGTTGGCCGCGAGCTTGCGATATGCGTCGATGCCGTGATCGAGGTCGAAGGTCTGCACGGCGACCTCCAATGCGCCGTCGCGCGCCAGGTCGAACACCTCGATCAGTTCGCTTCGCGAGCCCCAGTAGGGGGCCCGGACCGACACCTCATAGGGCTGCGCCCAGATGCCGACCTTGGCCGCGGCTTGGCCGTCGCCGAGACCGACGATCGCGACGTCACCCATCGTTCCGACCACACCCATCGCCGTGTTGATGGTCGGTTGATAACCCACGAAGTCGAAAACTGCTGTGGCACCGTCTTTTCCGGTGATCTTACGAACATTCTCGACAGCGTCGGCGTCGCTGAGCACCGCCTCGTGAGCGCCGACCTCCTTGGCGAAATCCAACTTTTCCTGGGTCACGTCCAGCGCGATCACGCGAGCTGGGGTGAGATGCCGGAGCAGTTGTATCGCGACGTGGCCGAGCCCACCGGACCCGATGACGACGGCAGTGGAGCCGCCGACCAACTTGCCCAGCGACGGCTTGATGGCGTGATAAGGGGTGAGTCCCGCGTCGGTGAGAGGGACGGTGGTGGCAGGGTCCAGATCGCCGATGGGGATCAGGTGACGCGGATCGTCGACGATCATGTACTCGGCCATCGCGCCCGGCGCACCGAGTCCCGGGGGGACGATCTGCTGCTCGGCGGCATTGCTGCAGTAGTTCTCCAGGCCCCGGGAACAGAAATGGCAGACTCCGCAGCCCCACGGACCGTAGACCGCCACCGCGGTCCCCTCGGTCAGAGTTGTCACGCCGGAGCCGAGTTCGGCCACCACACCGACACCTTCGTGACCCAGTGTCATCGGGAGCGGATACGGGAAGCTCTCGGCCGGCATGTTCAGGACGAAATCATCGGAGTGGCAAGCGCCGGCGGCGCTCACCTTCAGCAGTACCTCGCCGGGCCCTGGCGAGGGCTTGTCGATCTCACGCAGTTCGGGCTCTTCGCCCGGCTTGACCATCTGGATCGCCTTCACGGTTCCTCCTCGTCGAGACTGGCGGCTATCTCCGTTCTACTCCCCACACATCGTCTGGTGGCGATATGTGGGATACCCGTTGTCGGGGGACGCGAAACGGCCCGTGTGAACCCTCGGAGGGATTCACACGGGCCGAACGCGTTGTCACGCAGTCTGTGCTACCAGCGGGACCTACGACACGGGGGACTCGTTGCCCGAACCCAGTCCGATGTCGGCCGTATTGCGTTGACCGGCTGCCACATTCACCTGCACGGCGGCCGGCTCGTACATGTTGGCCACGATGGTGAACTGGGCGTCGGTCAGGCCTTCGATCCGATACCGTCCGTCGGCGTCGGTGATCACCGAGGCGACGATGGTCTGCTCGGGGCCGATCGCCGATACGGTGGCCCCCGCCAACGGCGACCCGTCCATCGCGCGGACGGAGCCCTGCACACCGCCGGTCGCGACCAGGACGATCTCGATCTCGGCACGTGACGTCGCATCGACGGTGACCAGCTGGCTGGTCGGCTGGTAGCCGGGCACCGATGCGGTCACCGCGACGGTGTCGCCCTCCGACAGTCCGTGGATGGCAAAGCGTCCGTCGGAATCGGCGTGCGCCTGGGTGACCACCGCGCCCGACTGGTCGGTGACGATCAGGTTGGCCGGCAGCGGACGCTGCTCGTCACGCACCGAACCCTGCAGTACCGACCCGCCGGTCAGGGCGAAGTCCCGTCGGAAGACCAGGTCGCCGACCACGGAAACCGTGAGCGCCTTGGGCGAGCGTCCCGGGGCGGTTGCGATGACGGTGTACGTGCCGTCCGCCAGATCGCGGACCGCGTACGACCCGTCCTGGTGCACCGCGGTTGCGCCGGCCTGGTGGCCGCGGATATCGGTGACGGTCACTGCGGCGTGTGTCAGCGGTGCCCCGTCGGAACCGGTGATCCGGCCGGCGATCCGCGGTCGTTCGACCTCGGACTGCGCGCTTGCCGCCGAAGGCAACAGATGCCGTGGCCCGGTACCGCGCGGCTCGTCGATGAGTTCCGACGGAGCGGCGACCGACGCGTCGGCGGCGACAGCCGCCAGCTCGGCGCCCACGGTCTCCGGCGACTCGACCGGTGACTTCGAGCCGCCGGTGAACAGCGACGCGATCGCACCCAGCACGCAGCAGATGAGCGCGAAGGTGAACGCCGCGGTCAGTCCGTCGGAGAACGGATCGCTGATCAGATGCGGGAAGAAGTCCAGGCCGGTCAGGTGGTCGACGCTCGACTGCGGCAGGCCCTGCAGCGCCTGGCCGCCGATCTCCCGGATCGGGTTGTACCCGAGGAAGGCCGCGAACAGGATGCCGACCGTCGGCAGATGTGCGATGCCGTTCGCCGGCGCCTCCGGCATCCCGTTGGTCGTCAGACCGCTGAACATCGCGTCCGGCAGATGAGCGCTGAGGCCGGCGATCATCAGCGAGAAGAACAGGCCGATCGAGAGCACCATCGCGGCGTTCTGGAACGTGGTCATCATGCCTGCGCCGGAACCACGCGACGTGATCGGGAGGCTGTTCATCACCTCGGCGCGGTTGGGCGAGGCGAACAGGCCCATACCGATGCCGTTGATCAACATGATCACGGCGAACACCCAGTAGGTGAAGTCGACCGGGATCGCGATCAGGGCTGCGAAGGTACCCGCGGTGATCAGCATGCCGATGCTGGTGAACCACTTGGTGCCCACCCGGTCGGAGAGGAACCCGGAGACGGGCGCACTGAGCAGGAAGCCGATGGTCATCGGCACCATGTAGATGCCGGCCCACAGCGGTGTGCGTGAGTAGTCGAAGCCGTGCTGCGGGAGCCAGATGCCCTGCAGCCAGATGATCAGGATGAACTGCAGACCACCACGGCCGATCGAAGCCATCAGGTTGGCGACGTTGCCGAAGGCGAACGAACGATTCTTGAACAGCGAGAGTTCGAAGAGCGGGCTGTCGACCTTGGTCTCGATGAACACGAAGGCGGCCAGCACGATCACACCGCCGATGAGTCCGGTGAGGACCCACGGGTTGCCCCAACCCATGTTGGACCCGCCGTAGGGCTGGATGCCGTAGGTGATGGCGATGAGGATCGCGATGAGGCCGACGGCGAAGGTGATGTTGCCCCACCAGTCCATCTTCGCCTTGCGGCGTTCGCCGGTGTCGTGCAGCTTCAGATACGCCCAGATCGTCCCGATCACACCGAACGGCACCGAGACCAGGAAGATGTAGTGCCACTGGATCGGTGCGAGCACGCCGCCGATCAGCAGGCCGAGGAACGAACCGGCGATCGCCGCGACACCGTTGATGCCCATGGCGAGGCCACGCTGGTTGGCCGGGAACGCATCGGTCAAGATCGCCGACGAGTTCGCCATCAGGAACGCACCGCCGACGCCCTGGATGATGCGCCAGAAGATCAGCCAGATGGCCGCCTCACTCCCGTCGAACCAGGTGATGGCCAGGAAGATGGAGGAGATCGTGAAGATCGCGAAACCCATGTTGTACATCCGGGCGCGACCGAACATGTCGCCGAGGCGTCCGAAGCTCACCACCAGCACGGCGGTGACCACGAGGAAGCCCATCATCATCCAGAGCAGATAGCTGGTGTTCTGGGGTTCGAGGGGATTGAGATGGATGCCCTTGAAGATGTCGGGCAGTGCGATCAGGACGATCGAGCTGTTGATCGTCGCGATCAGCATGCCCAGCGTGGTGTTGGAGAGCGCGATCCATTTGTAGTTCGGACCGAGCTCGTCGAGAGATCGCTGGCGCGACCGGCGGGGTTCCGCTGGTGCGGACCCGCCTGCCTCGGCCACTGCGTGATTCGACATGTGTGCCTTTCGGATCAATAAGAGAAATGCGTGTGTGTCGCGGGTCTTTGCGCCCGCGGGTCAGGTGGCGGAACGGACGGCCTGGATGTCGAGGATCACCTTCGCCGTGCTGCCGATCTGCGCGACGCCGCTGATCAGCTTGTCGTCGAAGCTGATGCCGAAGTCGTTGCGCTGCAGCGTCCCCTCCGCGCGGAATCCGGCGCGGTGTCCGCCCCACGGGTCCTCGACCTCGCCGAGATACGACAGCTCGAGCGTCACCGGAACAGCGGTGCCGCGCAACGTCAGGGTGCCCGACAGCGACCACGTCTCGTCGGAGGACGGGCGTACCTGAGCGGCCCGGAACTCTGCGACCGGATGCTGCTCGGTGTCGAAGAACGCATCCGACCGCAGGTGGTCGTCACGAGTCTTGTTGTCGGTGTCGATGCTCGATGTCTTGATCTCGGCGACCACCGACGACTTCTCGATGTCGTCGGCCACCTCGATCTGCCCGGTGAAATCGGTGAAACGGCCCTTGATGCTGGCGATACCGAAGTGGCGAACGCTGATCTCGATCGCCGAATGGCCCGGGTCGATGTCCCATCGGCCGGGTGCCGGGACCGGTGCGCCGCCGGCGCGTGCGGCCGCGATCTCGCCGAGGCTGACCGGGCTCGATCCGGTCACCACCGCGACGCGGGCCGTCGGCTGGTAGCCCTCGGCCGTGATCACCACCGTGTAGGTGCCGGTGTCGAGGTCGGCCGCTCTCACCGCGCCGTCGGCATCCGCGCGTGCGATCGCCTGCTGCTCGCCTGCCTGCGACATGACCGTCATGACCGCGCCGTCCAACGGACGACCGCTCGAGGTCGCGACTCGTGCCGTGATGGTTGCACTCATGCTTGCCCCCTTGCGCCGAGGACGAATTCGTGCGTGACGAATCGTCCGGCCTCGATGCTTATGGTGGCCGCCACCGGGGAGTAACCGTTGGCGATCACCGTGTAGTCGCCGGGTGTGAGGTTCGCGAACAGGTACCGGCCGTCGTCGTCGGTGAGTGCGCTCGCCGCCATCTCACCGGAGTCGTTGAGCAGGGCCACCTGGCTGTGCGCCACCGGTGCGCCGTCGGGCCCGGTGCCGTCGGTGATGGTCCCGCCGAGCTCTGCCGCGGTCCGCAGCACCACATCGACAGAGGGAGAGGCTGTTCCGCTGACCACCACGGTTTCGGCAACCGGATCGCAGCCGGCGGCTGTGACGATCACCGTGTAGGTCCCGTTCGCGAGACCCGACACGCTCCACCGTCCGTCCACGCCGGTGACCGCTGTGGCGGTGACGTGGCCGGCGTGATCGGCGACGGCGACCGTCGCCTGCGCGACCGCCTCGCCGGTCGCCGAGGTGGTGACGCTCCCGGTGAGTGCCGCCATCGAGGTGAGCACCACCTCGACATCGATCGGGGTGGAACCGACCGTCACGGTCACCGCGGACGGTTCGTGCCCCGCCGCCGAGACGACGAGAACATAGTGGCCGCCGCCCGGGACGGCAATCCCGAAGGTGCCGTCGGACTCTCCGGCCGTGCGGGCCGCCTGGCGCCCGTTCGGGTCGATCACGGTGATCGTCGCGTCGGCGACGGTGGCGCCGTCGTTGCGGCGGATCTCGCCACGGATCGTTCCGCCGGCAATGGTGTGCGACGGTGTGATCCCGTCCTCATCCCGGTGGCCATTGACGTTGGGCTGCATCAGGATCCCCCTCCTACTGTTGCGCTGTCCGCGGTATCTGGACTGTCTGTGGTGGGTGCGGTCAGACCGCACATCGTGTCGGCGAGAAGGCGCATCGATCGTTCGACGGCCATCCGCTCATCGTCGGCGAGCTGATCGAGCGCCATCTCGAACAACTCGGAGTTGCGCGACGACGCCCCCCGGATGTGATCCACCCCGTCTGCGGTCGGGGTGAGCAGGCTGACCCGTCCGTCGCGCGGATCGGTGGTGCGCATGACCATGCCGTGCCGCTCGAGCGAGGCGACCACCCGGGACATCGTCGGTGCGGCGACACCCTCCCGTTCGGCCACTTCGGTGGCCCGGATCGGCGCGTTCTGGGCGATGGTCCAGAGCGCGGACATCTGACCTGCGGAAAGTGTTCCGCCACCCGACCGGGCGCGGATCGCACGTCCGATCCGGATGAGATCGCGGTGGATGGTGGCGGCGTCGCTCAGGGTTGCGGTGGACGACAGGCCCACTGCTGCACCCTCGCCCATAGACAGACTTCCCTCCGTGGACAACTTGCTTCGTAAAGCTAAATGAAAATTACTTAGCCAGCCTAAAGTAGTTCGACGCTCGGGGACGCATCGAGACGGTGTGAGTTGGGCTACATCTGGCCGAAAAGGACGGCAAATCAGCGCAATTCGGACATTTTTCTAGTAATGGGACCACCAGTCGGCGGAGCGAGGTGACGTGAACAGTGGGTGACGATCGCCGCCGCCGCGCTGCGGGCGTCCGGATCGCGTCGTAGCGTGAGGTCATGGCCGGGGACAACGACGAACGTAGACAGATCGACGAGGTCCGGGCTCGCTTGACCGAAGTCCATACCGGCCGTTCCTCAGACGACGTGGCAGGCGTTGTCGAGGCGGCCTACCGTCACTTCGACGGGATTCGCGTCCGTGATTTCGTGCCGCTGCTGGTCGAACGACGGGCCAATCAGGAACTGGGCGGGTCGTCGGTCATGGCAGATCCCGCAAAGGCTCCGCCGCATCTCGGTGAGCAGTAGTCGCGGTCAGTCCGTACTGCGTCTGCAGGAGCCGGATGAGGGCACGTGCCTCATAGAGTTCGCTGCGCCGACGGTTCGCACTCGACGGATGCATCGACGTCGATTCGAGCTCGGCGACGATCCTGTCGGTCACTCGTTCGAGATCGGCGATCAAGGACCGGGCCTGGGCGTGAGACGGATCCTCTGCACCAACGGTCACCGGAGGATCGTAAAACACGCAGATCCGGCTGCGTCAGGCGCCGGTCTCCCGTGAACTCTCCGCGACTGGTTTGGACTCCGGTGAGCCCTTCTGGCGTAGGTAGATCGAGCCGCCGATGATCGCGGCGACGGCGATGAACTCGCTCTGCCAGTTCTGCATCGACTCGAACCAGAACTGGGAGGTGCCCAGGTAGTCCCACACCGAAACCGTCGGCCGGCCGTGGTCGAGTTGATCGCTGTTGTAGGCGGCGGCGCCACCCACCGCATGCAGTGCGAGGGAGGCGAAGAAGAGTACGAAGAAGGCGCCGGCGAGTGAGTTCTGATAGATCGTCAGCCAGATCCCGCCGCGGCGAACCGGCCAGGGGGAGCGCGGGTCGGCGTGCACCGATCGCGGATCCTGGTCCTGCGGAGAGGTTTCATGGGGAGGTTTGGACTCCGACGAACCCTTCTGGAACAGGAAGACCGTCAGCACGACGTACATCGCCATCTGGAGGAACTCGGATTCCCAGTTCTCGAAGACGGCCTCGACGAAGTCTCCCGTCCGCAGGTATGCCCATACGCTGATCGCCTCGGTGGCGCCGTGTTCCATCTGTTCGGAGTTGTACTGACGGACCCCGGACATGATCATCCCGATGAAGAAGATCAGGAACAGTGCAAGGCAGGTGAGCAGGAGGCCGTTCTCGTAGAGCCAGGCGCGTAATCGACGCCGGCGCCTGGTTTCGTCGACCGTCGCCACAGGCTGACAGTACGCGCGATCGACCGGGCTCCGAGGGCGCCTCGGCGTAGAATTCTGCGGAACCTTTGCCGGAGTGGTCGACCGGGGTATTCGTCATCGAGGAGGCGCCGCTCGTGGGCAAGAAGAGCAAGAAGTCACACGCGAAGAACAAGCATGCGATCGACGACCCGAAACCGGCGCGGCCGTACCCCGAGGTGAGTGGAACAGATTCGGCGCCAACATCTCCGATGACGAACAAAGAGTTCCGGAAACTGGTGAAACCGCTGCACGGCGAACTCGTGGCGATGCAGGAGTGGGTGCGGTCCACCGGTGCCAAGGTCTGCGTGGTCTTCGAGGGTCGTGATACCGCGGGCAAGGGTGGCGTCATCAAGGCGATCACCGAGCGGGTCAGTCCGCGGGTGTTCCGCGTGGTGGCGCTGCCCACTCCCACCGAGCGGGAGAAGTCGCAGATGTTCTTGCAGCGGTACGTGCCACATCTGCCGGCCGCGGGAGAGGTCGTGATCTTCGACCGCAGTTGGTACAACCGCGCGGGCGTGGAGCGTGTGATGGGTTTCTGCACTGAGGAGCAGTCCATGCAGTTCCTCGCGGACGTCCCCGAGTTCGAGCGAGCGGTGGTCCGGTCCGGCACGCTGTTGATCAAGTACTGGCTCGAAGTGAGCGAAGAACAACAGACACTGCGTCTGCAGAGCCGCATCGACGACCCTCGCAAGTATTGGAAACTGTCCCCGATGGACGTGAAGTCCTACACCCACTGGGACGACTATTCCCGTGCGCGTGACGACATGTTCCGCTACAGCGACACCGGTTGGGCGCCGTGGTACGTCGCCAACACCGACGACAAGAAGCGCGGTCGGCTCAACATCATCACGCACCTGCTCGATCAGGTGCCCTACACGCCACTCGCGGCACCGGACATCGAACTGCCCGACCGTGTCCGCAGTGGGTATTCCAGTCCGCACCTGGCCGTGACCGAGGTGCCGGTTCGCTATTGACGAAGGGCGCCGACGGGCGCGATCTGCTCGCGCCCGTCAGCGCCCGGTGATCAATTGAGGTCAGTCGGAACCGGTGGTGATGGCCTGCGGTCGACCGGTGGCCTCGACCGCGATCTTGCGGGGCTTCGCTCTCTCGGCCAACGGGATCGTCACGGCCAGAACGCCGTTGTCGTAATTGGCCGTGATCGCGGACGCGTCGATTCCCTCGCCCAGTGACAACTGCCGTCGATATGTGCCGGAGAACCTCTCGCTGGTCAGCCACTGGACACCCTCATCGGATGGGACACTCCGCTGTGCCGACAACGTCAGCACCCCGTTGTCGACGGCGACGTCGATCGAACCCGGGTCCGCCCCGGGAAGATCGGCCACCAGCATGTAATGGTCGTCGACCTTGTACAGATCCAGCGGCATGAACCGCGGGGTCCGCGCGGTACCGGCCGGCGAGCCGGTCATCAATCCACGAGCAAGCGCATCAACATCGCTGAACGGATCAAAACGAAGCACAGCTACTCACCTCCTGAACATCAGGCTGCCCGCCACCCGTTGACGAGCAGCTCACGCTGTACAACCACAAAAATAGCACCGCCGACCGCCGTGCGCTAGCACTCGCATGCTTGGAGTGCCAGCGCACGGCGGTGTTCACAGCGAGACGGCACCGCGCCGTAAAGGCAAGCAGGACTGCATGAAACTCGAGTTCGGCCCGCTCGCTCCGGTTCAGCGGCCCTCGGGCGGAATCCGGTCACGGGGAGAATCCGACACGCCTCCGGGATCCTGGCCCGGTCGGTCGTTCTGTGTCTGGCGCGGATCGTATCCCTGGTCGGTGCCGTGGCCGTGACGCGGCGGCTGGTCGCCTGTCGGGTCATCCACCGTCCGGCGACGAGTCCCGTCGCGACCCACGTCGGGGTCCACCTCGTCGGCGCGGGCCAGTTCGCTGTCGACCTTGTGCCGTGATTCGGCGGCGTGCTCCTGATGGGTGCGGGCGTGCTCGCCGAGACGCTTGGCTTCGGCGGCTTTCGCGTCCGCTTCGGCCTTCGCCTGGCGGGCCCGCGCTTCGGACTCCTCGGCGATTGCTTCCCGTTCCCGCGCTTCCGGCACGTGCTGGGTAGCGTTCTGGCGGATGTCCTGGGCCTTGGCACGGCGGTGTTGCTGGCGCTGACGCATGATCAGAACGAGCAAAACGAGCAGGACAGCCACGACCACGATGGCGATGATGACCCAGATTGCGGTATCCACGGTTCTCTCCTCGGTCGATGATGGTCGAGCAGGGATACCCAGATGCATGTTGAATCAATCATCGGTGGCGTGCCGGCCGTTCGAGGTGGTCGGGAACGTGCTGGTCAGGTGGGGGACGCTTCCAGCACATCCGTCACGTGGTCGACGAACACCTCGCGATCGTCGCCGAGATTGCCTTCCGACCATTCGATGAACAGCGAGATGATGGACCCGAAAAGGGTCGCGTACTGCATCTTCGCCTGGACGGACACGCGCTTGCGACGCGCGGACGGGCTGAGCTCGGGTGAGATGAGCTCCACGATCGATTCACGCACGTACGCGCGCAGCCGCTGATCCGCGATCGGTTCGACGAACAGGATTCGACAGACCCGCGGATCCTCTGCCACCAATCGGGCGGCGGTGTCGACACCGACCCGCCGCCGGGAATCGGCGTCGGTTGAGTCGGTGGCGGCCTCGTCGATGATTCCGCCGGCACGCCGCAACGTCGTTCGATACACCTCGTGGAGCAGGGCGTCGGTGTCGGCGAAGCTCTCGTAGAAGAACTTCTGACTCAACCCGGCCACCCGGCACACCGCGCGCATGGTCATCGCGTTCACACCACCGGTACCGACGAGCTCGACGCCGGCGTCCACCAGGCGCTCACGGCGTTCCGCGGAACGCTCATGCGACGGGCGACCTCGATAGGGCCTTGACATGGCGCCGAGTATACGGGCAGATTCTATTTGGGAAGCACATGCTTCCTGAATATGGGAGGGATCGCCACGCCGATGTCGGACCACGGAACATCAACTGCCACAAATCCATCTGTGCCGGCCACGCCGACGCGATCTCCGCTGCGCATCGCGGTCTGGGGTCCCGGCGAGGTGGGAGGCGCGGTGATCCGTGCCGCGATCGCCGACCCCGCATTCGAGGTCGTCGGTGCGAAGGTCCACCGCGAAGGCAAACACGGAAAAGACGTCGGGGAGCTCGCACATACCGATCCGATCGGTGTCGCGGCAACCTCGGATCGGGACGAGTTCATGGCCCTCGATGTCGACTGCGTGGTGGTCACTCCGGCGCCGGCCGCGGTCATCAAGGGGCTCGACGACGACGTCATCGCTCTTCTCGAGTCCGGCACCAACGTGGTGTCCACCGCCGCCTATCACAACGTGTCGATGCCCAACTGGCTCAGTTCATTTCGCCAGCCACCCGAGAGGATGCTGGCGGCGTGCCACACCGGTGGTGCCACCTTGCACGGCACGGGCGTACATCCCACCTTCATCGTCGAACGACTGGCGATGACCATGGCAGGCGCGATGTCGTCGGTCTCCCACATCCGGTCGGTCGAGGCGGTCGACTTCAGCAGGGCCGGGTCGATGTGGGGTGGCCTGAACGGACTGGGGTTCGGTGCGGAACTCGACACCCTTGGTCCGGATGCACCCGTTGCCCGTGGAGGCGACCTGTATTACGGAGACCTGACCGGCAACGTCGCCCATGCGCTGTACGGCACGGCCGGGGACGCTGTGCGGGTCGAGGCCGCGTTGCGAGGTCTGCCTGCGGTCAGGGATGCGACCGTCGGCGCGACGGTGATCCGCGAGGGCACGGCCGCCGCCCTCCATCTCACCCACCGCGGCTACATCGGCGATCACCACTTCTTCACCAACGAGGAATGTTGGTATCTGGCACCAGAACTGGTCTATCGCGGTGACGATCTGCCGTTCGGCGGATTCCAGGGTGACATCTGCTACACGCTGGAACTGAGTGGTGAACCCGCCGAGCTGCGGGCGCAACTCGAGTTCGGGATGAGTTCGGGGCGCACCAACCCCATCACCAACGCCTCCGTCCGCGCAGTGCTGGACGCGGTTCCCGCGGTGTGCGCAGCGGATCCCGGAATCCTCATCGACGATGTGCGTCCGCGTTACCGGCACGACGACCGGGTGGGGTTGCGGTGACCGGCCCCGACCGTCCGGAAGTGGCCGCGTGGCGCGGGTTTGTCGACGCCCTGCGGGATGCCGGCGAGCAGCTCGCGGAGAACACCGCCGACCTCGATCCGATCGAGCAGGCCGACGGGTTCAGCGCGTTGCTGCGGGGGCTCAACAACCAATTGGGGCGGTTCGAGGTCGACCGGGAGCGTCCGGAGTTGGTGGCGTTCAACGGGTGGCGTCAGAAGTTCCTGATGGACAACCCAGACTTTCGCTACTGGGTGGCCGACGTGCGCTCGGACCGCCGCTACCGGATCCGTGGCAACCGCGGCGGCGCCACCTATGTCTCGATCACCGCCTATGCGCGGACGGGAGGAGTCGGCGCCGAGGCCACCGGCCGACTCGACAGCGATGCGATGACCTTCGCCCCGAACGGTGATTTCGACGTGACGCTGGGCGGCGAGGCGCCGACAGCGGGTGACTGGCTGGGGATGACGGATCGAACGAGCGTGCTGTGGGTGCGGTTCTTTCACGATGATGTCACGACCGATCAGATCGGCAGTTGCACAATCGAACCCATCGACACACCAGCGCCGGCCGAAGCGCTCGACCCGGCCGTGCTCGGCGCGCGGGTCGAACGTCTGGGTGCGATGACACGTATGCTGCCGCACATCTTCGCGGGCTCCATCAAGGCGGACCTGGAGCCGCCGAACGAGATCCGTCACTGGTCGGAGATGGACGGTGGGGCGGTGTTCACCGAACCCGGAATCCACTATCTCCGGGGCGGATGGCACCTCGAACCCGACGAGGCGCTGATCGTCGAGGGCGAAGTCGTCGAGTGTCGATACTGGAACATCCTGGCCTACAGCAGGTTCCTGAATTCGCTCGACTACCGAAGCCGGCCGGTCTCCTACACCGGAGCAAATGCCACCATCACCGAAGGGCGTTACCGATTCGTCCTGGCGGGTAGACAACCCGACCCAGCACTCGGCGACTGGATCGACACCGAAGGGCGGTCGTTCGGGATCGTCGTGCTCCGCTTCCTCGCCCCCGATCGCACACCTGAGTTGCCCACGGTCCGGTGTGTGCGGCTCGACGACGTACGGGGCGGATGATGGCCACCGCATGGGCGCCGCCACCGAGATCCGACGCGGCACTGTCGGTGTATGCGGCCGCCGAGTCGGATCGGGAGATCAATCCGGACCGTTATCGCCTCGGTGACGAGGCGGTCGACCTCGTGATCGACCGTGCGACCTCGAGGTGCGGTGTCGCCGCGCTGGGTGATCCGATGGGGTGGCGGCCGGGTGTCGAACATTACCTGTCCTCGGCTGCGCTGGATGGGCGCCTGAATGCCCTCGGTGCGCGCACTGTCCAGGACACTGTCACCGCCAAGTTGCGCGCCCGGGCGGCCACCGGTGAGTATCTGGCGGCCCGGCCCGATGTCGCCGAGCGGGCCCTCACGCCGCCGATCGTGATCATCGGCGGTTGGCGGACCGGGACGACGTTCTTGTTCCGGCTGCTGGCAGGTGATCCGCGGTTGCGTGCGCCGTTGCCGGCCGAACTGTATGCGCCGTGGCGGATGGCGGGTCTCGAACCCGACGAGCGGGAGCGTCGGATCGATGCCAGCGGTGCCGGACACGATCTGCTCCACACGCTCAATCCGACCATGGCCGCCGTCCACGACTCCGGCGCGCGGCTCCCCGAGGAGTGCGTGCTCGGGATGGGGATGTCGTTGCGCAACTGGGCATTCAGCTCAACCACTCGCCTCGATTCCTATGCAGAATGGTTGGCGGGAGAGGACTTTCACGACGAGTACATCGCGCATCGGCAGATGCTGCAGATACTCGACGACGGTTCTGACCGGCGGTGGCTCCTGAAGGCGCCTGCGCACACGGCCGAGCTAAGGGCGTTGGCCGCCACGTATCCGGGTGCGGTGGTCGTACACCTTCATCGCGACATCGTCGAGACGGTTGCGTCCGGCGCGAGTCTGTTCGCGACCTATCGATCGACCTACAGCGACGATGTGGACGGGGCCGACGTCGGGCGCTTCCAGATCGAGCAGACAGAACTGTGGCTGCGGCGCGCTCTGGCATTCAGGGATTCGGACGAGGCGAAGACGATAACGTACCTCGACGTCGCATATGCCGACCTCGTGGCCGACACGTCGTCGACGGTGCGCCGGGTATACGAGGCCGCCGACATCGAGCCACCGGACCTGGAGGCGATGATCGACGCCCATCACGCCGCGCAGCCTCGCAGTGGCAAGGGAAGACATCGGTATGAGCCGGAACAGTTCGGTATCGTGCCCGGCGAACTCCGTGAACGGATGGCGTTCTACCCGTTCCCGTAGGGGGTGGCGAGCCGGTTGCGATACCGGCCGAAGACCCGAGCCGCGCTGTCGTCTTACTCGGCCGCAGGCGGGGGAGTCCGGCTAGGATGCCGGTGTGTCAGACACATTCCGGCTGTTCGCGTCGCTGAGGGGTTATCGAAGGGCGTACCTCCGACCTGATCTGATCGCAGGGCTCACCGTCTGGGCGGTGATGGTTCCGGAAGGTCTCGCCTACGCGTCGATAGCCGGCGTGCCGACCGTCGTGGGACTGTACGCGGCCGTTCCGGCGCTGATCTTGTATGCCGCGGTGGGGAGTTCACGTCACCTCGTGGTGGGACCGATGGCGGCGACCGCGGCGCTGTCGGCCGCCATCATCGCCCCCCTCGCCGGCGGCGACACCGGTCGCTTCATCGCGCTGACGACGGCGCTGGCGGTGGTCACCGGAATCGTCGCACTCCTCGCCGCCGTTGCACGCCTGGGTTTCGTCGCCTCGTTCATCTCCGAGCCGGTCTTGAAGGGTTTCATCGTCGGCCTCGCGCTGACGATCATCGTCGGACAGGTACCGGCGCTGCTGGGGGTCGACAAGCGGTCCGGCGACTTCTTCGAGCAACTCGTGGGCGTCCTCGGTGGGTTGGGCGACATCGACTGGTGGACTGCGGTGGTCGGAATCGTCAGCCTGATCCTGGTGCTCGGCATGAAGCGTTGGGTGCCACTGCTGCCGGGCTCGCTGATCGTGGTGATTCTCGGGATCGTCACCGTGTATCTCTTCGCCCTCGACGACCACGGTGTCGAGGTGGTCGGGGAGATCAGCGCAGGTCTTCCGTCGCTGGGGCTTCCGTCGGGTTTGGCGTTGACCGATTACCTCGGTCTGATCGGGCCGGCCGCGGGCGTCGTGCTGATCGGTTTCGCAGAGGGACTGGGAGCGGCGAAGACCTACGCGGCCAAAGCCGGCTACACGGTCGATCCCAACCGGGAACTCGGCGGTCTGGGCCTGGCGAACCTCGGCTCGGGGTTCTCGTCGGGGATGGTGGTGAACGGAAGTCTCTCGAAGACGGCGGTCAACGGCGGCGCAGGCGCGCGAACGCAGGCCAGTGGTCTGTTGGTGGCGGGCCTGGTGATCGTCACGCTCCTGGTGCTGACGCCGTTGTTCGAGAAGCTTCCCGAGGCGACGCTGGCCGCCGTGGTGATCGCGGCGGTGGTCGAGCTGGTGGACACGCCGGCTCTGCGAGCGCTGTTCCGGGTCTGGAGCCCACGTCTGGCCCGTGCGTACGGCCTTCCGACGCGATTGGACTTCCTGTCGGCGGTGGCGGCGATGGTCGGTGTCCTCGTCTTCGACACCCTGCCAGGCCTGGTCATCGGTATCGCGGTGTCGATCCTGCTGCTGCTGTACCGGGCTTCGCGGCCGCATGTCGCCGCGCTCGCCCGGGAGGACACGCGATGGGTGGACGTTGCCTACAGCCCCGGGCTGGCGACCGAACCCGGGGTGCTCGTCGTTCGCGTCGAGGGTGGGTTGTTCTTCGCAAACGCCGACCACGTCCGCGATCGAATCGAGGGAATGACCGACGACGAGACCCGTGCCGTGGTAGTCGATGCCGAGACATCACCGTTCATCGACGTCACGGCGGTCCAGATGCTGAACGATCTTCGGGACTCCCTGGCACGCAAGAATGTTCGATTGCGCGTCGCCCGTGACATCGGTGAGTTCCGCGACGTCGTGCACGCCGTCGACCCGAAGAATCCGATAGAGCTCTATCCGACGGTCACCGAAGCTGTTGCCGATCTGGGTGACTGAGCACCGGAGGCGAGCGGTAACCCGACTCCGGCGACGAAGCGCCTGATAACTCCTGATCATCCGTGTGATGCATTTCCAGCGGGCGAGGTGCGGAGTACAGTGGTTCGGCATCGGTTGCGCCAGCGAGACAAGGGAGTCAGCTCATGGCGAACGAGAGCGACAACGGTGCACGCGACACTGACGCCGCGGCCGACCCAGACCTGACGGTCGCCATCGTCGGGGCCGGGTTTTCGGGCATCGGGACGGCGATCCGGTTGGAACAGGCCGGGATTCACGACTGGGAGATCTTCGAGGCCGGCGGCGGTGCCGGCGGCACCTGGTATTGGAACACCTATCCGGGTGTGGCGGTCGACATCCCGTCGTTCAGTTATCAGTTTTCTTTCGCGCCAGGTGAGTGGTCGCGCAGTTATGCGCCGGGAGTCGAACTCCGCCGATATGCCGACGACATGGTGGAGCGATATCGGCTGACCGACCGGATTCGTTTCCACACCCAGGTGGCCAGCGCAGACTTCGATACCGACCAGCACCGGTGGCGATTGACGCTCGCCGGCGGCGAAACGGTGACTGCGCGGTTCCTGATCAATGCGGCGGGCCCGCTGAACGTTCCCGCTCTCCCCGACATCGCCGGCGTCGCAGAGTTCTCCGGTATCACCATGCACACCGCGCGGTGGGATCACACCGTAGACCTGCGCGGTCGGCGCGTGGGGATCATCGGTACGGGCGCGTCGGCAGTGCAGGTGATCCCGGCGATCGCCGGGGAGGTCGGTTCGCTCACCGTGTTTCAGCGGACACCGATCTGGTGCATGCCGAAGATGGACTTCGCCTTGCCACGCAACATCCGGCTCCTCTCGCGACGGCCGATCCTGCGAATGCTGCCGCGCGCGGTCAGCCAGAGCTACGTCGAGTTCACATTCACGATCTCCGCCCAGTTCTACAAGTGGCTGCCGGTGGTCCGCATCGCCGAACGTAACTGCCGGCGTTGGCTACGTTCGCAGGTCGACGATCCTGAAACCCGTGCAAAGCTCACTCCTGCCTACGCTCTCGGCTGCAAACGGCCAGGCTTTCACAACGAGTACTTGGCCACCTACAACCGCGAGAACGTGACCCTGGAGACGACCCCGATCGAGGCGGTCACGCCGATGGGCGTGCGGTGTTCGGACGGGACCGAGCATGATCTCGACATTCTCATCCTGGCAACGGGGTTCAAGGTCATGGATCCCGACAACATGCCCACCTTCAGGTTGACCGGTCCGGACGGTACGACGATGTCGGACTTCTGGCGTGAGCATCGGCTGCAGGCTTACGAGGGTGTTTCCGTGCCCGGGTTCCCCAACTTCTTCTTCGTCTTCGGTCCATACGGCTATACCGGCTCGTCGTACTTTGCACTCGTCGAGAACCAGACCCGACACATCGTGCGTTGCCTGCGGGCCGCGGGTGAACGTGGCGCGACCCGGATCGAGGTTCGTCAGGAAGCCAATGACCGCTACTTCGAATCGATGCTGCGCCGCCGGTACCGGCAAGTGTTCTGGAACGATTCGTGCCGGACTGCGCACAGCTACTACTTCGACAAGAATGGCGACGTCCCGCTGCGTCCCACGACCACCGCGGAAGCCGGACTCCGCAGCCGCTTGTATCCGCTCGAGGACTACGAATTCACCGGTTCCTCTGCGGCCGGGAATCCCTGACCGGGCCACCGGTGTGGGTGACGTCGGAGCCGATGACGGGAATCGAACCCGCGTATTCAGCTTGGGAAGCTGATGTTCTGCCATTGAACTACATCGGCGTGCGAGGCGCTGACCTCGCGATCGACAGCCTAGCAAACGCTGCGCACAACCCTATGCACGGACACCCGTCCGCGCCCATCACGGCGTTGTTCTCGAATCGGACGTCACCTGGTGAGACGTGCTAGCTTTTCTCCTGAATGTCAGTGGGGCGTGCGCTCGGGGGTCGTGATCATCGTGAATGCCATGCGCTTGGCCGAGATCGCCAGCCGTCAGGTGGCTTGCGGACTACCCGCCGATCGACCCTTTCTGCTTGTCGACATCGCCGACGACGGGCTACTGATCTCTGCGATCGACCCAGCCGCGGTGACCGTCATCGGCCGACGCGTGCTGCGGACCGTCGATCCCCTCGCGCTCGATCAAGCCCTCGCCGAGCACCTGGTCCGTGCCGGTCGCGTGCCGACGCCGGAAACCGATGACTGGTGGAATGAACTGCTGGAACTCGCCGGGGTGGGACGAGAACGCCTGTCGACATCGGATGGGACCTTCGTCAGAGGACACCGCGATGTGCGGTTCTTCCGTGTGAATCGGCGCGACCTCGACGACGCAACCGCGCCCTTCTCGGGCGAGGTGTCCGGCGTGCTGCGCGATATGGCGAAAGAGTTCGGTGCCTCCTCGGTGGCGCTCGGCAAGAATTACGAGGTCTGGCCAGGTCTCGGTGCAGTGCTTCGGCGGTCCCTGTCTCTGCCGGTGATCGTCTCAGGGGCGGCGCTCGGCGACGCCCACGATGTCCCTGTCCCGCCCGTTGGCGATCAGCCTGTTCTGCGCAGGCCGAGCCGTGTCGACGACGCCGCACCGCCGGCCGCACCGTTGGAGACGTCGGTCCCGCCGCGCTCTCCGTTCGTCGCGACCGAGAGGGAACCTGAGCCGACGACGGCCGCGCGTACACCGGACGAAGCCGGCTCCACCGTCCGACCTCACGGCAAGCGCATCGCCATCGCGGCCGCCGCGGTTGTCGCGATCATCGGCGCCGGGACGGTGACTGCGCTCGCCGTGACGGGCCCCGACTCCCCGAACCCGCCCCTGTCGAGCCTCGAATTCCCGTCGAGCACTGCATCACCCACGTCGAGCTACGCCGATCCGGCCGAACTCGCGGCAGCTCAGGAGCCCGCCGCGCGCTACGCGCCGCCGCCACCACCGACCACCGACACCGTCTCGGACGGAACGTCACAGGCCCCCGATCAACCGAATCAACGGCGATCGGCACCGCGCCGACTGGTCATCCCGAATCCGATCCCGGGGTTGCCGCCCATCGTGCTGCCGCCCCTACCTCGCTGAGTGATGAAAGCCGGCTGAGTGGTGAAGGCGCGGTGTGGCTCTCACCATCGCGCCGCGGACACGGGGACGCGCTTGTTGGAGGTGGGCGCCGGTGCGGGCCGCTTGTCTTCCGCGAGGCACATCGAACGAAGTACGTTGTGGTACACGACAAGGCCGTACAGGTTCGGCGCGCCGACGATGCCGGTCGACTTGGGCATCATGTCGGTGGTGATCCCCAGCCCGGGGAACAACTCGTTGGCGAGCGCCGCGGCAGGGTCGGTGCCGCCCTCCTGCCACGCCAACTCCACCATGTGTGCGGCGAGCGCGTAGGCGTAGTAGGCGGCGGTGAGCGATTTGGTCACCGTCAGGTCCGACATCGGAACCGTCGCGCCGAAGTCCTGCTTGTTGTTGCGGTTGTGGCTGAGGCCGATGACCACGTCGAGCGGGGCACCACCGACGTAGGGGATCAAGACTCCGACCTGACTGAGGATGTACTCGGGTGTGTTGAAGTCGGCAGGGTCGGCGGGGATCAGGTTCTGATGCACTCGCGTGGTGCGCAGGTACTCCTGCAGACGCTTCGTCATACCGACGATCTGGCGGTCGGTGGCGGGGTTCGTGGTGATCGCCTGCAGGTAGTCGGAGGTGCGCGTCACGATCCGGGTCAACGGCAGATCGCCGATCGGCTTGCAGGTGTCCGCGTCGGCCACGGCGACCTGGCCGGCGATGTCCCGCACGATCCCGGGCACCGCGTAGGCGAAGCGGAGATCCTTGACGGACTTGCCTGCGTTCGCCTTCTGCGAGCGCGTCACCGACACGACGCACGAGTCGACGAGCTTCTCGCTGATCGACTTGTACAGCTGCGTCGCAGCGAACACCCCGAGCAGGATCGGCAGGGTGATGAGGGTACCGATGGTGAGTGGTCCGGCCAGCGGGCCGATGCTGGGCAGCGTGCGCCGCAGCACCGTCAACGGGACCATCACCGTCACATAGAGGTACAGCCAGACGCTCTCGACAGCCTGCGCCAGCGTGAGGTTCTCGACCGGGATCGCTTCCCCGGCGCGTCCCTCACGGACGGCGACGAGCTGCGAGACCACCCACTGGGAGATGGGATCCCGGTACTTCATGATGGGATCTTTGTCGTCGGCGCCCAGGTCGTACGGGTGGTTCGACACGGCGAGCGAGGCGATTCGCAGCCGCGACATGTCGCGATGGGCGCCGGCCTTGATCGTCGCCGACTTCTGCTGGATCTCCTGTGGCAGATACGGCTTCAGCGAATCGAAGATGGCGTCGTAGATGGCGCCGAAGGTGGCGAACCGCGATCCGACGCATTCCTTGGGTTCCGTGGACCGATCGACCGGCCGGGAGTGTTCACTCCTGGCCTGCCCTGCGGATGCGAGCGGTGCCGCTGACGCCATCGCACCGACGCCGTTCTGCCCTCCGAACGCCATCGCCACACACGCCACGACCGTCACCGCGACCATCGACACAGACAGCCTCTGACCCCACATACCCCGCACACCCCCGACTCGTTCGACAGCCGCATCTCGCCGCAATCACGTGGCGATCACGCGACAATCACAGCCCGCGCACACTCTAAGAGATTCCTGAGCGTCTTGGCCATGGTTCGGTGCAAATCGCATCTGGTTCGACGGTCACCGGCCATCCGGCGTTCACCCGGACCGGTCCGTTAACCTCACACGTGTGCTGCTCTCCGATCGCGACATCCGCTCCGAGATCGCCGACGGGCGGTTGGCGCTCGAACCGTTCGACCCGAGCCTCGTGCAGCCGTCGAGTGTCGACGTGCGTCTCGACCGCCTGTTCCGCGTCTTCAACAACACGCGCTACACGCATATCGACCCTGCGCAACGCCAAGATGAGCTGACCAGCCTCGTCGAGCCGCCGGAGGGTGAACCGTTTGTCCTGCATCCGGGCGAGTTCGTGCTCGGCTCGACGCTCGAGGTGTGCTCACTGCCCGATGACCTGGCGGGGCGCCTGGAGGGCAAGTCGTCACTCGGCAGACTGGGTCTCCTGACTCATTCGACAGCAGGTTTCATCGACCCGGGTTTTTCCGGACACATCACTCTCGAGTTGTCGAACGTCGCGAACCTGCCGATCACCCTGTGGCCCGGCATGAAGATCGGGCAGCTCTGCCTGATCCGGCTGTCGAGCCCAGCGGAGCATCCGTATGGGAGTGCGAGCGTCGGATCGAAGTACCAGGGCCAGCGTGGCCCCACCCCGTCGAAGGCCTATCTGAACTTCGCCAAGCCGTCGGACTGATCTCTGGCCGACCGCCGTCGACCGGTGTCGGGCCCGCGCGTTGGGGTGTAGTTCATCTTGGCCGTTCGGTGTTCACCGGTCCGATCGGGACGGGTCATGTGGTGGATGCGTCGCGGCAGGAAACCGCGCGTACTCACTGAAGACATGAAGCTCACAGTCATCGGTTGCGGGTACCTCGGGGCCACGCATGCGGCGTGCATGGCCGAACTCGGCCACGACGTTCTCGGCGTGGATGTCGACGCGGACAAGGTGGCTCGGCTGCAGGCGGGGGAGGTGCCGTTCTTCGAGCCCGGTCTCGGTGACGTGTTGCGCCGCAATCTCGAAGCGGGCCGACTGCGATTCACCACCGATCACCGGGATGCGGCGACCTTTGCCTCGGTGCACTTCCTGGGGGTGGGCACACCTCAGCAGCGGCGAGGCTACGGCGTCGACCTCTCGCATGTGGAGTCGGCTGTCGACGCCCTGGCCCCTCTGCTGCGCGGCGACCACCTGATCATCGGCAAATCCACCGTCCCGGTCGGGACGGCGGCGGCGCTCGCACAACGGATGTCGGTGCTCACAGCGCCGGGCTCGCGCATCGAGCTCGCGTGGAGTCCGGAGTTCCTGCGGGAGGGATTCGCCGTCGAGGACACGCTCGTACCCGACCGCATCGTCGTGGGGACCGATCCCCACTCCGACGCCTCTGCCGCGCACATCGGTGCCGAGCAGGTGACCGCCGAGATCTACCGCGAGATCCTCGAGACCGGCGTTCCGTTCATCCGGACCGATTGGGCGACTGCGGAACTGGTCAAGGTCTCGGCCAATGCCTTTCTGGCCACCAAGATCTCGTTCATCAACGCCATCAGTGAGATCTGCGAGGTGGTCGACGCCGACGTGTCGACCCTTGCGGATGCGATCGGATACGACGGTCGGATCGGCCGGCGATTCCTCAACGCGGGCCTCGGTTTCGGTGGTGGATGTCTGCCGAAGGACATCCGCGGGTTCATGGCACGCGCCGACGAGGTCGGTGCCGGAAATGCACTGCGATTCCTGCGGGAGGTCGACGCGATCAACAACCGTCGTCGCACGGCGATGGTGGAGCTGATCGCGGAGGCGGTCGGCGGTGACGTTCTCGGCGCCAACGTCGCCGTGCTGGGTGCGGCTTTCAAACCGGAGAGCGACGACGTCCGGGATTCGCCCGCCCTCAACGTCGCAGGCCAGTTGGCGTTACGGGGGGCGTCGGTGAGTGTCTTCGACCCCAAGGCCACCGCGACGTCGCGGCGCATGTATCCGATGCTGTCGTATGCCGGCAGCGCCGTCGAGGCGTGTGAGGAGGCGGACGCGGTGGTGGTGGCCACCGAGTGGGCGGAGTTCGTCCACATGGGGCCCGAGGAGCTGTCCGGCGTGGTGCGATCGCGTGTCATCGTCGACGGCCGCCGCTGCCTCGACGCCGGCGCCTGGCGTGCGGCGGGATGGGAGTTCTATGCCATCGGCGGTCCGATGCGCTCGGCTTCGGCGCCGGTACCGGCTCGTCGGGAGGATGTGGGGCAGGTATCGCCGCAGGTCGCGGCTTCTGTTCCGCCGCATTCGCACTGATCCCATGTTAGTCTCGTGCATTCCGAGATTCGGATAGTGCATGGACGCAGGGCATCAGATCGGATGACAGACGAGACCACGGCTTTCGGACGTGGGGCACTTGCCACCACGACCGATGTGCACGCACACCCGGTCAGCCACGAGCTCCTCGGCGACGTGGCTGCGCGGCAGTTGGCGCGTGGGATCCCTGCCGACCTCCCGTTTCTCCTGGTCGACGTGACGGACGATGGCCTGCGGGTCACCACCGTCGACCCGCGGCTCGACGCCTCGGTAGCAGCCCTGATGGCGGAGGCCATCCGTCCGTCGTCGCTCGATCAACTGCTGGCGGCGCATCTGATCCGGACCGGGCGGGTGGAGCAGCCGACCACCGAGGAATGGTCGGCCGAACTGGTCGACCTGGCGTCGCGGGCACGGAGTCGACTCGCGAGCACCGACGGCACCTTCATCGTGGGCCGCGAGTACGTGCAGTATTTCCGTGTCTGGCAACGCGACCTCGACGAGGCAACCGCCGGACCGGCAGACGGCGTGGCGCGGTTGTGCGAGGAGGCGGCGGTCGATGCGCCCGGCCGCATCACCTCCGTGGTGCTCGCCGGTGGGCACGAGGCGTGGCCCGGTCTCGCCCCGATGCTCGGACGGCGTGCGCCGGTTCCGGTGATCGCGTTGATGCCCGCCGGCACACCGGAAGTCGAGCGGTCCGAACCGCGACACGATGACGGCGTCCCGCTCGGCGCGGCGCCGCCGACGCCGGATCTGATTGTGCCCGAGACTGTTCCATCGGCGCCGCCGGTAGCGCCCCGAACGGGTGACTTCCCGGCGCCGATGGCGGGCGGTTCGTCCGAACGTCCACGCGCATCGCCGCCGGACGCGCGGCGGCCCGCGCCCGAAACCCGAGGTTGGGAGGCGGGCGCGGGGAAGCTGCGACCTGCCACCCGCGCGATGGTGTGGCGCCAGCGGCTGTCCGGACGGCGTGCCCTGATCGGCATCGCCGCCCTCTGCGCGATCGTCGTGATCGGTGCCGCGACCGCGGTGGCGGTGAGCGGCGGCAGTGATTCCGATGGTTCGTCGGCGTCCGCCGAGGACGCGACGACGGCGACGTCGGGAGACGACTCGGCGTATGCCGACCCGGCGGACCTGACCGCTGCGCGGGTGCCGGCGGCCACCTACGTTCCGCCACCCCCGCCGCCTCCGCCGGAGCCGACCAGCGACAACTCATCGTCGGGTGAGACGGCGACCGGAAGGCAGCGCACCGGCGAGCCCACGAGACAGCCACCGCCCAGGCGGCCTCGGCAGAACGCACCGCCGCCGGCGCCGGCACCCCTGCCCGCACCGCCGCCTCTCCCGCGTCAGCGCGTCATCCCCAACCCGATCCCCGGGCTGCCGCCGATCGTCCTGCCCGGTTAGGTCAGTCGTCCGCCGGCGGCTCGATGGAGGTCTGGCGCGATCGCCCGAGATAGTCGTTGAGCTGACGGGCGAGATCCCGATCGAGGGCGCGGTCGAGGGCGTTGTGTGCCGAGATCGACCCGGTACGCCGCATCTCACCGAGAAGCTCTGTCGCCCACTCTGACTCGGCGGGAGTTCGCGGCAGCCAGCCGTCCTCGTGGCCTTCGGTGATGGCGTGCCGGCCGGCCGAGATCACCACCTTCGCGACCGCCGCCATCTCCTGGTCGAGCCGCCCGTGGACGTCGAGGATGCCGCTGAGCGGTAGCCCGAGTTTCACCAGCCGGCCGTACGCGGAGACGGTTTCCTGATCGAGGATCGTGTACTGCTTGGGGTGTGCGTCATCACCCTTCGGAGTGATGAGGCCGAAGGCTGCCAGCCGCTCGAAATGTGCCGGGTTGC
Source organism: Gordonia sp. SID5947 (assembly GCF_009862785.1). Taxonomy (NCBI): domain Bacteria; kingdom Bacillati; phylum Actinomycetota; class Actinomycetes; order Mycobacteriales; family Gordoniaceae; genus Gordonia; species Gordonia sp. SID5947. The sequence goes on from NZ_WWHU01000001.1 coordinate 4,063,280, forward strand.
CGGAGTTGAGCAGGTCCTTGAGATCTTCGGCCGACATCGTGGTCGACGTCGCCGTCGACCACGGCTCGGACACCACTTCCTCGAGACCCAGTACCTCGGCGAGGTTGTCACCGCGCTGTATGCCGGAGAGGAAGTCGCCGATGTGGCGGATGGTGAAGCCGCGTTTGAGCAGATCGTTGATGACCCGCAGCCGCGCCAGGTGGGCATCGGTGTAGATGGCGATGCGTCCACGACGCAGGGGCCGCGGGAGCAAACCGCGGTCCTGGTAGCCACGCACGTTGCGGGTGGTGGTTCCCGCTGCCCGTGCCAGATCGTCGATCCGGTATTCGGTCACCGCGACATTGTCCCAGATCGGGTCCCCTGCTCGGCTCAGGCCGCGACTCCTCGTGCGATGAGGTCGAGAACGTGCTCGTACGAGGCCGCCACATCGATGAACGGTGGATACACCGATCCGAGCTCCAACGACACCGCGCCGTGCACACACGCCCAGATCTGGGCGGCCAGGTGGGTGGCATCGCCGAGTCGGATCACCCCGGCGGCCTGGCCGTAGCGGACGATGTCCGCCAACACGCCGAACGCCCGGGCCGCCACCTCGTCCTCGGCCTCGCACTCTGCGGAGAACATCAAGCCGTAGAGCGTCGGGTTGGCGATCGCGAACTCCCGATAGTTGCGACCACTGTTGCGCAGCCTGGTCGCCGCATCTCCGTCGTGAGCGGCGACCGCCGTGGCGAACTCGGCGAAACCATCCGTCACAACGGCGTCGAGAAGGCCGTCTTTGCCGTCGAAGTGGTTGTAGACCCCCATCGGTGCGACTCCGGCCTCGGTGGCCACGGCGCGGACGGTCAACGCGGCCGCACCTTCGCGTTCCAACAGCCTTCGACCCGCGGCGATCAGGTTGGCGCGGACTTCGGTGGCCGGTGTTCGGGTGTTTCTTTGCGTCGGCACGTTGACATCGTACTAGAACAATGTTCTTCTTGAATAGAACAACGTGCTACAACAGTAGGGCGACGTTCCATCTCACTCACTTCAAGGAGAAGGCATGAGAACTCGTTGGCTCGCCCTGGCGGCCCTCTGCTTTGCCGAACTGCTCGTGATGGTCGACAACACGATCGTCAACGTCGCGCTCCCGACCATGGCGCGCGATCTCGATGCCGGGATCTCCGGACTGCAATGGATCGTGGACGCCTACACGCTCGTGTTCGCCGGTCTGTTGCTCACCGGCGGCTATCTCGGAGACCGATTCGGGCACCGCCGGATGTTGCTGACCGGCATTGCCGGATTCACCGTCGTGTCGGTGCTGGCGGCGTCCTCGCAGACGCTCGGACAGTTGATCGTCGCCCGCGGCGGGCTCGGGTTGTTCGCGGCGCTGGTGTTCCCGGCGACGCTGGCGATCATCATGTCGATCTTCACCGAACCGAAGCACCGTGCTGCGGCCGTTGGGGTCTGGGCCGCGACGTCGGGCATCGCCGTCGCCATCGGTCCGGTACTGGGCGGCTGGCTGCTCGAGCACTACTCATGGTCGTCCGTGTTCTGGGTCAATGTCCCGATGGCGGCGGTGGCCGTGCTGGCTGTCGTGCTGGTGGTGCCGGGTACGCGACCGGAGTCCGTATCCCGTTTCGACGCGATCGGTCTGGTGCTCTCGATCATCGGTCTCGGGTTGCTGACCTACTCAGTGATCGAGGGTCCGCACTTCGGCTGGGCCGATCCGCGGACCTTGGGCGGGCTCATCGTCGCGGGAATCGCCCTGGGGCTCTTCGCATGGCGGGAACTGGCCATCGAACATCCGATCCTGAACATCCGGCTCTTCGCGAATCGTCACTTCGCCGCGGCGGCAGGCATGATCAGCGTCGCGTTCTTCGCGCTGTTCGGTTTCATCTTCCTGATCACCCAGTTCTTCCAGGCGGTCAAGGGTTACGGCCCATTCGAGGCGGGCCTGCGCACCTTGCCGTTCGCGGTGGTGATGGCCGTGTTCTCGCCCGTCGCGATGGCACTCTCGCATCGCTTCGGGCCGCGCATGGTCTCGGTGGTGGGAGCGGTCCTGATGTCGGGAGGCTTTGCGCTGGTGGAGGTGTCGTCGCGGATGTCGGGGTACTGGGAACTGATCATCTGGTCGATGTCGCTGATGGCGATGGGGCTGGCGTTCATCTCCGGACCGTGCACCCAGGTGATCATGGACGCCCTCACGCCCGCCCAGGCGGGCGCCGGCTCGGCGGTCAACGACACCACCCGTGAGATCGGCGGAACGCTCGGCGTCGCGGTGCTCGGCTCGGTACTGACCTCGGTGTACACCTCCGGGGTCGGTGAACGGCTAGCCGACCTCGGTGTGCCGCGCGCGGTTTCGGGGATCGCGGAGGACTCGGTGATGGCGGGTGCCGAGGTGGCTCAGGGCGCCCCGGCATCGGTTTCCGATCAGATCCGGATCGCGGTGCAGGAAGTGTTCGTCGCCGGCCTGCACAGCGCGGTCTGGGTGGCCGTCGCGGTGACCCTTGCCGCTGCGTTGGCGGCGGCGTACTTCCTGCGAGGCGCGCCGAGCGAACAAGGCGCGGCCACGCCGGTCGACGGCGTCAGTCGCCTAGAGGTCGAGGACGAGGTGGTCACCCTCCGCCCGTGACACGCACGTGAGGAACATGCCTTGGGCGCGTTCGGGTTCGGTGAGGATGTTGTCGCGGTGATCTGGATCGCCGGACAGCATCATCACCTTGCATGTTCCGCAGAAGCCCTGCCGGCACGAGTACGGGGCCGTCGGCAGAACCTTGCGGATGGCAGCCAGGGCGGTCTCGTCGGCGGCCACCGGGACGTCGCGACCCGTCGACGCCAGCGTGACGGTGAACGGCCTGCCGTTCTCCACCGGCGGCGGGCTGAAACGTTCGTAGTGCAATTCGATGTCTGGCCGGTCGGACAGATGTGTGCGGAGGCGTTCGAGCATCGGTACCGGACCACAGCAATAGACCGCGAGTCCACCCGGGGCGCGCCCGGTCCGGGGATCGATCGGGCCCAGCAGCTCTTCCATGGAGGGGAGACCCGACTCGTGGTCGGTGCGGATGGTGACCTTGTCGCCGTAGCGGGTCAGCTCGTCGCGGAACGGGATCGACTCGATCGTGCGTCCGGTGTACATCATCGACCAGTCGAGGCCGAACCGGTCGGCGACGGCCAGCATCGGAAGGATCGGCGTGATACCGATGCCTGCGGCGATGAACCGGATCGATCGTGCACGGGACCCGTGGCCCGGGACGGCGAGCGGAAAGGCATTGCGCGGGCCCTTGACCGAGACCGGATCGCCCACGCGCAGGTCGTCGTGCACCTCGATGGATCCGCCACCGCCGTCGGGTATGCGGCGTACGGCGATCCGGTAGGTGCGTCGGTCGGCAGGGTCGCCGCAGAGTGAGTACTCCCGCATCCGGCCCGACGGCAGCAGGAGGTCGAGGTGCGCGCCGGGATGCCACCGGGCCAGGACGCCCCCTCGGGTGCGGCCAAGGTCAACGCGACAACGTTCTCGTCGGCCGCCACCACCTCGCGGTCGATGAGCCGGAGCGTGGTCACCCCGTCGTCGGCCGGGGTGGGGCGCAGCGGCGCCAGGGGTCGCCACAACGGCCACCACATCTTCGCGATGGCCGTGCCCACGGTGAGGAAGGGGTCGTGGCGCCACCGTCCGTACAGATGCGGAGGCGGCGAGGTCATCTCGGTGTCGTGTGGGTGCGCACGGTGATTCATCGGATGGCCTCCCGCTCAGCCCGCGTTGCGAGCGGCCGGAGACGCCGCGAGATACGCGACGGCCTGCGCGGTGCTGCCGATCTCGTTCGGGTGGAACCCGGGCCGGAAGTAGCTGAAGGTCGCCATGATGATCTTGCGCATCTTCGGGAGCACGCCGGCGCGGACACCGCGAAAGTAGTGGAACTGCCTCTGGAAGTAGTTGTACGACAACGATGCATCCTGTTTCATGATGAACCGGAACCCGCGGTTGATCAGCAGGAGCAGTACGGGGAGGGCCACCAGCATCGCGCGGCCGCGCCGGAGGTAACCGTCGCCGAAGTAGATCGCCACCTCGTGGGCGACGGCGCGGTGCTCGACCTCCTCGGCCCGTGCCAGGTGAACAGGTCGGTCATCGCGGGGTCGGCGCCGGATTCGACCCACGTGTTGTTGAGGGCGAAATCACCGAGGATGGCGGTGTAGTGCTCCAGCGCGGCGATGAACCACAAGCGTTCGATGAGTTGTTTCCGGCGGGCCTCGGGACTGCCGCCGTGCATGGGGCCCAGTATCTTCCGGAAGATCCATTCCATCTGGCGCTGATACGGGCGCGGATCGATGCCGTGGTGATCGAGGAACTCCCACAGCACGTGGTCGTGGGCCTCGGCGTGCATTGCCTCCTGGCCGATGAAGCCGCGCATGGTGGCCGCGAGTTCGTCGTCGGCGACCATCGGGAGCGCCTCGTTGTAGGTCTGCACAAACCAGCGTTCCCCTTCTGGGAGGAGGAGATTCAGCACGCTGATGAAGTTGGATGCGACCGGGTGTCCCGGAATCCAGTGCAATGGGGTGTCCGACCAGTCGAAGCTGACGTTGCGCGCGTGGAGTTCCACCGGACCCGGATCGGAGCCGTCGCGATCGAGGGGCTCGCGGGCATCGCTGATCGGGTGGGGATGCGCGGCGTGTGCATGCGCTGACATCGATGGATCCTCTCTAGCGGGTGACCTGCTGGCGCGCCGCCAACCGCGACAGCCAGGGCGTGAATCGATAGACGCGGTAACCGATCTTGGCCTCCGATGTCACCGGGACGACCGCCTTGTCGTCGATGATGGCGCGAACGATGTCGCGGGCGACGCGGTCCGGGGTGAAGCCGCGGCGCCGGTAGAGGCCCGCAAGCCGATCCTGTTCAGCTGCTTCATGTGTCGGGTCCAGCCCGGCGATGGGGGTGTTGCCCACGATGGCCGTGTCCACGATGCCCGGGCAGATCGCGGTGACTCCGACACGGTGTTCGGCCAGCTCCGCGCGCAGCGACTCGGAGAACATCAGCACGCCTGCCTTGGAGGCCGAATAGAGACCGAGCGAGCGCTGCGGCGTGAACGCGGCGGCAGACGCGATGTTGACGATGTGTCCGCCGACCCCGCGCTCGACCATCAGCCTGCCGAACGCCCTGCTCCCGGAGATGACTCCGCGCAGATTCACATCCAGCAGTCGATCGATCTGTTCGTCCGTCGCGTCGAGAGCGCCGCCGCCCAGGCCGATCCCGGCGTTGTTGACGACGATGTCGGGTACTCCATGCCGGGCTCGGACATCATCGGCGAAGGCCGTCACCGCCGCGGTGTCCGAGACATCGAGGTGATAGGACGACACCAGGGCGCCGGCGGACTTGCACTCCCGGGCGGTCTCCTCGGCGGCCGTGAGGTCGATGTCGGCGAGGATGAGTTCGCATCCCTGCTCGGCGAGCGCGTACGCGGTGGCGCGCCCGATGCCGCTGCCCGAACCGGTGATCACGGCGAGCTTGCCGGTCAGGGCCGTCGGCCTGCCGAACACCCGTGCACGGTCGAGCCGGCCCGAGGCGTCGGTCCGCGAGCCCATGGCGTGCGTGGCGATGAAATCTCGTGCCACATGAGCAAGGTACTCGGGTCTCGTGTACGGCAGCCAGTGTCCGGTCGGGGTGCTGCGCCGCCACAGGCGCTGAGCGTAGCGATGTGTGTCTTCGAAGATCGATGGGCGCAGCGCGATGTCGCGCTCGTTGACAAGTTCGAGCACCGGGACCGCCGTCGGTCGGGGCCGCGGATTGCGGAGTTTGTGCCGGATGTTGGCGCGGTAGAGGCGGAGGCCGGAGATCATGTCCTCGCCCAGGGTGTCCGCGACAACCACGTTCTCTCGCGGCGCGCTCTCGACCCGATGCAAGAACTCGCGCCACACCGCGGGCGTTCCGGCCGCGGCGAAGAAGAGCTTCGGGAGGACGGGGAGCTGGAAGAACACTGTGTACGACGACGACGTCGCCTGGGCGAGCGCACGGCCGAGGTTGCGCGGGGTGGGGCGGGAAAGGTTGGCGCGTGCCCATTCGGCCAGATGGTCCAGGTTGGGCCCGGACACCGAGACGAACGATCCGATGCGCCTCTCTGCACCCGGACGGGTGACCGCTTCCCAGGCCTGCACCGAGCCCCAGTCGTGGGCGACGACGTGCACCGGCCTGTCCGGACTCACCGCCTCGGCCACCGCGAACAGATCATCAGCGAGCGCGCTCAACCGATACGGGGCGTCGCCGTCGGGTCTGTCGCTCTCCCCGAATCCGCGACAGTCGTAGGCGACCACGCGGAAATCCTCGGCGAGTGCCGGTGCCACATGGGTCCACAGGTGATGGGTGTCCGGCCATCCGTGGACGAGCAGGACCGTCGGACGCGGGTCGGCGTCGCGGGGTCCGGCAGACTCCGCCACCTCGAAGACGGCGAGGTGAACGCCGTCGTTGGTGACGCCACGCTTGCGCCAATCGACCATGTGACTCCCCTTCGAGCGTCGAACGGGATTAGACGTTACCAAGCGTCACATGAATTGACCAGAGTGTCCGTGACGCCGCGTCACGTGTACATCGTCGACGCGGCGTCGTCGCTGGTCACTGCCGATACGACGACAAAAAGTTCCCGATTCGCTCGATCGCGTCGCCGAGGTCGCGGGACCACGGCAGGGTGACGATCCGGAAGTGGTTGTGGTCGGTGAGGTTGAAGCCCGTTCCCTGGACCACCAGGATCTTCTCCTGCAAGAGCAGGTCCTGGACGAAGAGTTCGTCGTTGTGGATCTCGTGCACCTCGGGGTCGAGGCGGGGGAAGGCGTAGAGAGCGCCCATCGGCTTCACACAGCTGACGCCGGGGATCTCGTTGAGCTTCTCCCAGGTGACGTTGCGCTGCTCGAAGAGTCGTCCACCGGGCTCGACGAGGGCGTCGATGCTCTGATAGCCACCGAGCGCGACCTGGATGGCGTGTTGACCGGGCACGTTGGAGCAGAGTCGGGTCGAGGCCAGGATGCCGAGGCCCTCGATGAATCCTCGCGCGTGCTCCTTGGGGCCGGTGAGGACCAGCCAGCCGGCACGGTAGCCGCACACGCGGTAGGCCTTCGACAGGCCGTTGAAGGTGAGGCAGAGGAGATCTGGGCCAGTGACGCCACGTTGATGTGCTCGGCGTCGTCGTAGAGGATCTTGTCGTAGATCTCGTCGGCCATGATCAGCAGCGAGTGCTGGCGCGCGAGTTCGACGAGCTGTTCGAGGACCTCGCGCGAGTAGACCGCGCCGGTCGGGTTGTTGGGGTTGATGATCACGATCGCCTTGGTGCGATCGGTGATCTTCGACGCGATGTCGGCGATGTCTGGGTTCCAGTCGTTGTCCTCGTCGCATCGGTAATGCACCGCACGGCCGCCCGAGAGGGCGGTCATCGCCGTCCAGAGCGGGTAGTCGGGGGAGGGGATGAGCACTTCGTCGCCGTCGTTGAGCAGAGACTGCATGGTCATCGTGATCAGCTCGGACACACCGTTGCCCAGGATCACGTCGTCGACGTCGAAGTACGGGAAGTCCGGGATGAGTTCGTAGCGCGTGACGACGGCACGTCGCGCCGACAACACCCCCGCCGACTCCGAATAGCCCTGTGAATAGGGCAGGGCGTGGATCATGTCGCGCATGATCACGTCGGGCGCCTCGAAGCCGAACAGGGCCGGGTTGCCGATGTTGAGCTTCATGATCCGGTGGCCCTCGGCCTCCAGCCGCGCCGCGTGTGCGTGCACGGGACCACGGATCTCGTAGCACACGTTCTGCAGCTTCTGCGACTGCTCGAGTGGCTTGAGGTTCTGGTTCAGGTGCGATACATGCGGTCTACTCACGAGTTCAATTGTGACAGCACTGGGCAAACGGGTTTTCCGGGTGTCCTTCCAGGTGTCAGATCAGGTCGACCGGCCGCAGAAACACGTCGACCGCGCCCCGAGGGGCGCGGTCGACGTGGTCGAACGTGGATCAGCTGTGGCCGGGGCGCTTCTTGCCCGCCGCGATGCCGAAGCCCTTCGCCTTGGAAGCGCCTGCCTCCGCGATGGTCCGGCCGCCATTCGACGACGGCGCCGACTCGTCCGAGCCCGACTCGGATTCGACCGCCCCCTCCGGCTGCGCGTCCGGTTCTGCTTCGGGTTCTGCCGCCGGCTCGGAAACCTCTGCCTCGGGAACCGGATCGGCGGCCGGTGCGGCAGCAGCCCCTGCAGCCGGCTTGCCGAACGACCCCGGTCGCTTCTTGCCGGCCGACATCCCGAATCCCTTGGCCTTGGCGGGCTTTTCCTCGGTGACCGCGGCCGCTGAGGTCTCGCTCGGCGCCTCCGCCTGCGGAGCCGATGGCTCCGCGGGCGCGCTCGGCGACTCCGCCGCGGCGGGCTCGGCCTGGGTCGACGGTGCGGCGGCTGCAGGAGCTGCCGCTGCCTTGCCGGCTCCGCCTGGCCGCTTCTTGCCGGCGGCCATGCCGAATCCCTTGGCCTTGGCGGGCTTTTCCTCGGTCACGGCAGCAGCGCCTGCGGCCTCGGTGTCTGCCGTCGGCGCAGCTTCGGGAGCGGATTCCGACTCCGCGACCTGATTCTCTGCCGCAGCGGTGACACCCGCGTCGGCGGCTGCCGCGTTGGGCTTCTTGGCGCCGGGACGCTTCGCGCTGCCCATGCCGAATCCCTTTGCCGCGGGCTTCTTCTCGGTGGCAGCCGATTCGACGGCCGACGACGACTCCGCTTCGGCCGGTGCCGGCGCGGCGGACGCGGTCTCCGACTTGGCGGCGCCCGGGCGCTTGGCTCCGCCCTTCATGCCGAATCCCTTGGCGGCCGGCTTCTTCTCGGCGTCCGCCGGCGCGGCGCCCGGCGATTCGGTGGCCTTCTCGGCGGCCGGGGCCGCGGTCTTACCTGCGGCGCCGGGCTTCTTGCCGCCCTTCATGCCCAGTCCGACCTTCGGTTTCGGCGCGACCTCGGTGGCGGTGGCGGCAGCCGCGGCCGGAGCCGCCTCGGCTTCCTTCTCCTCGGTGGCCGGAGCGGCGGACGCTGCGGCAGCCGGCACCGACGCCGGGCCCAGGTAGCGACCCCCGCGGCTCACCTCGGGAGCACCGCGCTTGACCGACTCGAGCAGCAACTGGGCGACGTCGACGACCTCGACCTTGCCTTCCCGTTCGGTGCCACTGGTGCGCGCGGTGACACCGTCGGTCAGCATGACGCGGCAGAACGGGCAGCCGGTCGCGACCTTCTGCGGGGCATCACCGTTCGGAGTCCCGAGAGTATCGAGCGCCTCGTCGACGCGATCGATGTTGATGCGCTTGCCGATGTTCTCTTCCATCCACATCCGCGCGCCGCCTGCGCCACAGCACATGGATCGTTCGCCGTGGCGCGGCATCTCGGTGAGCGTCGACCCCGCGGCGCCCATCAGCTCGCGCGGAGCGTCGTAGACCTTGTTGTGGCGACCCAGGTAGCAGGGGTCGTGGTAGGTGACGCCTTCGCCGAGCGGCGCGACCGGGACGAGCCGCTTCTCGCGCACCAGCCGGTTGAGCAGTTGCGTGTGGTGGACCACCTCATACGTCGCGCCGAGTTGCGGGTACTCGTTGCCCAGCGCGTTGAAGCAGTGGGCACAGGTGACGACGATCTTCTTCCGCTGCTGCGGTGCAGTGGCGAAGACCTCGCCGAGCATCTCGATGTTCTGCTGGGCGAGCATCTGGAACAGGAACTCGTTGCCGGCACGCCGAGCCGAGTCGCCGGTACAGGTCTCACCTTCACCGAGAACGAGGAAGTTCACCGCGGAGATGTCGAGGAGTTCGGCGACGGCCTTGGTGGTCTTCTTCGCGCGGTCCTCATAGGCGCCGGCGCAACCGACCCAGAAGAGGTACTCGAACCCCTCGAAGGATTCGACGTCCTTGCCGAACACCGGGATCTCGATGTCCATCTCGTCGATCCAGTTGGTCCGGGCCGAGGAGTTCTGGCCCCAGGGGTTGCCCTTGTTCTCGAGGTTCTTGAACATGCCCGCGAGCTCGGTCGGGAAGTCCGACTCGATCAGCACCTGGTAGCGGCGCATGTCCAGGATGTGGTCGACGTGCTCGATGTCGACGGGGCACTGCTCGACGCACGCGCCACAGGTGGTGCAGCTCCACAGGGTCTCGGTGTCGATCACGGCGCCGAGCTCCGACGGGTCGAACTCACCGTCGACGGACTCGATACCGTTTCCGCCGCCGAGCGCGCCCTTGCTCTCGCCGACCAGCTTGCGGGCGGCCTCCGCCCGGGCTGCCTCGGGAATCGCGTTCAGCTTGTCGTCGAGCACGTTTCCGTCGGCGTCGACGAGACCGACCTCGTCACCGCCCATGTCTTTCTTGCCGCCGGCGAGCAGGTACGGCGCTTTCGCGTATCCGTGATCGCGGAGCGACATGATGAGGAGCTTCGGCGACAGCGGCTTGCCCGTGTTCCATGCCGGGCACTGACTCTGGCAGCGACCACACTCGGTGCAGGTGGTGAAGTCCAGCCAGCCCTTCCAGCTGAAGTCCTCGATCTTGCCCGCGCCGAACGCGTCCACGTCGGGGTCTGCGGTCTCCATGTCCAGGACCTTGCCCTGGCTCATCATCGGCTTCGCCGCGCCGAGCGCGACGCCACCGTCGATCTCACGCTTGAAGTAGATGTTGAAGAAGGCGGCGAAGCGGTGCCACGCGACGCCCCAGTTGATGTTGCGGCCGACCACGGCGAGCCAGATCATCGCCGACAGCAGCTTCACGACGGCCATCGCCGAGACCGACCACTCGGGCACGCCCTCGAACGGCATCGCGATGTAGTGCAGCGTGGGGGAGGCCCAGATCGGGGCGTGCTCGATACCCGACGCGATCTTGAACAGCTTCACGCCGAGCATGCCGAGGCCCTCGATGACGACGACCGCTTCGACGAAGTACGCGGCGCTGAAGTTCGAACCCGCGAACCGGGACATGCGCTCCGGCACGCGCGGGTGATTCAGCTGCCGGATGACGACCAGGGTGATTCCGCCGATGACCGTTGCCCAGCCGAGCAGTTCCTCTGCGAGGACGTACGGCCCCCACGTGCCCAGCCACGGCCAGTGGAAGTTGGGGCTGAAGGCCTGTCCGTAGGCCTCGAAGACGAAGATGAAGCCGAGCAGGAAGCCCACCATCACCAGCCAGTGGGCCCAGCCGACCGTTCGGAACTTCGCCATCCTGGTGTGCGCCGCGAACTCGACGACCACGGTTTTCATCCGCGGCAGGATGGGGAAGATCCGGGCCCGATCGATCTTCTGGCCCTTGCTGATGGTCAAGACCATTCTTCCGACGCCCTGGAAGAAGATCGCCCAGCAGAAGAGGCTGACAATCGTGGTGATCGTGCCGATGGCAATCGTCGTGGATGTCACGGGCGCTTACCGGCCTTTCTCTCAAGGTCATCACCCGGCCCATTTGCGCAGCACTGAGGCGCACGTGGGCCGACGTGTACTACACGTAACCGTAGTTCGTTGCGGGGGCGTTGCGCTGCCAAGGATGACCTAACTAACGCTGGGTTCCGCCGTCGCCGTCACCCGGAATGATACTCACGAGTAACTTACTGTCGAGTCAGGTTTGATGATCCCCTTGTCGGTGTGGGAAGCATCACGCGGCCAGGGTCGCCGAGAGGCGATCCGGCGTCACGTCGAAATGCCCGCGACCTTCTCCAGTTCTTCGAGCGCGGTGTCGAGATGGGTCAGGAGCCGCTGCAGACTGGGCAGTTCCTTACGGGCGCCGATCAGTCCGAAGTTCACCTGGTCTGCCGTGGTGGTGACGGTGATGTTGAGCGCCAGTCCTTCCATGGCGATCGACACGGGGTACGCGCCGTCGAGGCGGGCGCCGTTCCAGTACATCGGCTGCGACGGCCCGGGCACGTTACTGATGATCAGGTTGAACTGAGGTGGCGTATAGCGCACGAACCCGGGGACGGGTGCCAGGGCGAGCGGCGCGAACGTGGCTGCTCCGAACATCAGTGCCTGCAACGGGCTGAGGCCACGGATGACCTGCTTCGACTTGCGCGTCGAGGCGATCACCGTGGCCAGTCGTCGTTCCGGGTCGGGCTGGTCGGTCGCCAGGTTCGCCATCATCGCGGTGACGAGATTGCCTTCGGAGGTGTCGTCGGTGTGCATGGACACCGGCACCGCGGCGATCAGCGGCGCGTCGGGGAGGTTGTCGCGGTCGATGAGGTAGGAACGCAGCGCTCCGGCACACATCGCGACCACCACGTCGTTGAGCGTGATGTCGAGTTGCTGGGTGATGGCCCGGAGCCGCTGCAGCGGCCACTGCTGCGCGGCAAAACGGCGTGCACTGCCGATCGAGACATCGAGCATGGTGCGTGGTGCGGGCGTGAACGGTGCGGCGAAGTCGTCGTCGGTGACGGCAGTCCACGCGACCTTCGCCGCCGCGGGCAACGCCCCGACGATCTGCCCCGCCGCACCGACGATCTGTCCGGCCAGCCCGGCGACATCGGGGAGCCTCGGGGTACGCGATCTGGTCGACGCCTCGCGACGCCTGCGCGTCAGGGCCGGGTCCCAGATCGCGGTTCCCGTCCGGTCGTCGGGATCGGTCGACAGCGAGTTCTCCAGGAGTCGTAGCGCGGAGACGCCGTCGACGAGCGAGTGGTGGACCTTTGTGTAGGTCGCGACCCGGCCGTCATCGAGACCGTCGATGATGTGGAACTCCCACATCGGACGCGTGCGATCGAGCAGGGCACTGTGATTGAGCGAGACGTAGCGCAGCAACTCGCGTACCCGGCCCGGTCGCGGGAGCACCGCCCGCCGGACGTGATAGTCGAAGTCGATCTCCTCGTCGTACGACCACGCCACGTGGCCGAGCAACGTCGCCGGAGAGGCCGGACGTTTTCGGAACAGGCTGCGGACGTCGGTGCACGCCTGAAAGGTCTCGAAGATCTCTTCGGCGAGTTCGGCTCCCGTCTGGCCCTCCCGGGGAACGAACAGTTGGAGCCCACCGACATGCATCGGCTGCTCGCGGGTCTCGGCGATCAGGAACATGGATTCGGTGACCGGCATGTACGGCATCGTGGTGACCTCTGGATCTCGGGGGTGGGCACCCGTGCGGGCAGTGCGATCGTCTCAGTATCGGCCCACGATGGGCCGCCATCTCCGGATTGGGCCAAGTGGTGAGAAACGACTCAGCGAACGGTGCCCGCGGCAGCACGATCGCCTACCGTGTGATCGTGCATCCGGTAGCCCGGGCGGTCCTCGTCGTCGTCGTGACCGTCGAGCTGATCATCACGATCGCAGCCACCTGGGTGTACGCCTCGTCGTCGGGACGGGTGCTCGATGCGGCTGACGTCCCGGCCGGTTCGACGGCACTGGTACTGGGATCGCTGGTGCACGACGGCGAGCCCGGAGACTACGTGCGCGGCCGCCTCGACACCGCGGTGGACCTCTACCGCACCGGCAGAGTCTCGCGGATCATCAACTCGGGCAACGGTTCTGCTGCGGCGGGCGACGAGCCCGCGGTGATGCGGAGTTATCTCGAGGATCACGGCGTCGTCGGTGACGACATCACCGACGATCCGCACGGGATGGACACCGAGGCGAGTTGTCGGCGCGCCGACGAGGATTTCGGCGTCCGCGCCGCAGTGATCGTCACACAGGACTTTCATCTGACGCGGGCGATCGCCTTGTGCCGCAGCCTGGGTATCGACGCGACCGGAGTCGCTGCGCGGTGTGACTGCCCGGCGTGGACGGTCGTGCGCAACCATCTTCGCGAACTCGCGTTGGCACGCCCGCGAGCGTTGCTGAGCGTGGTCGGCGGACCGTGAAGCCGGTCAGCGTCGGACCGGGAGCGGCAGGCGGGGCCGACCGGTGAGGTACAGCGACCCTGGCAGTCGCCGCAGGATCTCCACCAGCAGCAGCGAGCCTGCGATCGTGGCGATGTAGGTGACCAACGTGCCCCATGGCTGCCCGAGGGTGGCCACCAGCCAGGCCTGGTCACCGGATCTCGGTGTGAGCACGAAGTACAACACCAGGACATGTCCGAGGAAGACGCCGAACGAGCGGTTGGATGCGAACGAGACGGCCCGCGCGAATCGCGGTGTGCCGTCGCGCCAGTTGCTCGCCCAGTGTGCCGCAGCCGCGTACAGGCAGGTGATGGCGACCACGATGAAGGGGATAAGCGTGGGGCGGAAGGCGGAGTCGTTGTCGTGCACCGGCTTCCCGCCGAACCAGACGCCGGACAGGTACGTGCCGACGGCGATGGCGCCGGTCGTCAGCAACGCACCGAACAGCCACCAGCCCTTGCCGGCGAGCCATCGGGCGATGGCCTCACGGTGCACCGCGGCCACCGCGCCGTACAGGATGAAGAACTGATACGGGACGAACGTCGCGTAGTGATGCCACCAGTACTCGGCGACGGGAGCGGGCGGATGCCAGAAGGTGATGGTGGCCGTGATGGCGAGCTGTACGGCGAGGCTTCCCGCCAGGAGCTTTCCGTGATGACCACGGGTCGCTCGCACCAGCCACAGGACCAACGGGAACAACAGGTACACCTGCAGCATGACGAACAAGAAGTACATCTGGAAGCCGGACAGACCCCAGCCGGCCAGCCGGCCGAACTCGGCGAGGCTGCTGACCGGATTCGACAGCACGTCGCCGATGCGATCCTTCGCCCACACCTCCTGGACGAGCCAATAGATCGCTGACCAGATGAGGTACGGGAAGATGACCAGCTTGATGCGCTTACGCCAGAAGCCGGTGGTGCTGAAGTCGGCCTTGTCGAAGTTCTGATACATCAGCACGAAGCCGGTCAACGCAAAGAAGGTGTTGCGGGTGAAATGCAGCAGCAACGATGCTGTGTTGACAGGCAAGCTGTTGAACTCGTCGGTGGTCTGCGTGAGGCAGTGGACGAAGATCACCAGTGAGAACGTGGTCGCCCGGATCAGGTCGAGATGGTGGAGATAAGCCTTTCGGCCTGCGGAGCTGACCTTCTGGCCGGAGCGTGCGATCGTGTCGGCGCTCTGGATGGTGGCGCTTCCTCGCTCCGGCGCAAAGGTGGTCACGCGTGTCTCAGCCCCAACCGTTAGATGGACTTCTCGGTTCCGAGGGGCTCGGCCGTGAGTCCTCGGAGCTCACGGCGATTCGGTCGCGGCCCGCGCCGTCGGGCGCAGACGCCCGCGCCACGAGCATCGGTTGACACCTTAACAGTGCACTCTGGGGGTGGCCTGAGACGTTGACCGGGCGGTATCCGGGGTCAGCGCCATGTGACCGAGATCACCACCAGTGCAGCGTCTTTGCCAGATCGGCATCGACGGCGGGTGTGAGGCTGCGGACGAAAGTCGCCGAAAGATGGTGATAGTCGTGCCACACGAGGATGTTGCCGACCACGGCCGGGCAGTAGGTGGGCCCGCACATCGCGTCGGTGTAGTCGAGGAAACTGATGTTCGGGAACTGCGGCGCGATGGCCTGTGCCGGGTCGGTCGGCGCCATCGCCAGATCGCGCGGCACCCCGCAGACCTGCGGCTTCTTCCCCTCGGCCAGGCATTCTGGCGGCTTGAGCTGCCCGTGTGCCCACGGGTTGTCCCGCACCGCGATCACGCGCTGTCCTCGATCCCGGAACTGCGCGAAGATGTCCTCGTAATCCTGCGGGACGTAGTCCCCACGGGCGCCCCTGCCCTCCACCGGCCGGGTGGAGTTGGTGAAGACCACGTCCGGCTTGTCGACGGCGAGGCGGTCCATCACCCGCTTCGACCAGTCGTTGCACTGGTAGTACTTCTGCCCGAACCAGATGAAGACATGACTCGTCGTCAGCGCGCATCCGACCTTGAGATAGGTGGTCACCTTGAATCCGCGCTGCTTCCCGATGGCGTCGAGCGCGGTGATCCAATATTCGGCGTGCG
This sequence comes from Gordonia sp. SID5947, assembly GCF_009862785.1. Classification (NCBI taxonomy): domain Bacteria; kingdom Bacillati; phylum Actinomycetota; class Actinomycetes; order Mycobacteriales; family Gordoniaceae; genus Gordonia; species Gordonia sp. SID5947. The sequence continues at coordinate 4,079,123 of NZ_WWHU01000001.1, forward strand.
AACCGCCCACCAGCGCGACGGTTCGGGTGGCACTCGTGTCGCCGTAGACGCCGACCTTGATCGACGGGTCCTTCCAGCCACTGATGACCGAGTCGTAGGACGTGATCGGCCAGTCCTTCTCGACGACCTCCGGGCTCGGCTGCGGGTCGACCTTCGGCACCGGTGCGCCGTCGAGGTAGGCCCGGGCGCCCGGATACAGGCGGGTATCGAGGTTCTCGGTGTTGACGGTCGCGTTGGCGGCGTTGCGTTGCCAGATCACGACGGCGGAGCCGGCCACCACGCTGGTGACCAGAATGAGCGCGAGCAGTGCCCGGCGATATCGCGGTCCGAGAACCGTTGCCCGTCCGGCACGCAACGGCGTCTCGATGAATCGGGTGGTCGCCCAGGCCAGCACCACCGAGATCGCGAGGATGGCGGTGCCCTCCAGCCAGTTCACGTCGTCCTGATAGCGCCATGCCAGATAGAAGATCAGCAGTGGCCAGTGCCAGAGGTAGAGCGCGTAGGCGATGGAGCCGAGCCAGACCAGACGTGGATGTGCGAGGGCATTGCTGACGGCTCCGGTCCCCGCGGTGGGGTCGGGCTGGGTGGCCGCCGATCCGGTCCAGATCAGGAGCAATGTCGCGCCGACCGGTACCAACGCCATCACGCCGGGATACTCCTGCACGCCGGCGATCCACCAGCCGCAGGTGACGATCAGCGCCAGCGCGACGACGCCCAGGAGGTTGCGCATCCATGGCCGTAGCGCGAGCCGCGGCATCCAGACGGCGAGCAGGCCGCCGGCCAGCGGCTCCCACAGCCGCGCGATGGTGTCGTAGTAGTTGAACGGCTGATTCACCGCGTGCCGGTGATTGGCCCAGGCGAACGAGACGAGTGCGACCGCGAGCAGGCCGAAACCGACGATGGCGCGGATCGCCGAAGGATTCGACAGCGCGGGGAACCGCCGGGACAGAAGGCGCAGGAGTCCGCCGAGGGCCAGGGCACACACCAGCGTGAGGACGAAGAACTGTCCCTGCATCGACATCGACCACAAGTGCTGCATCGGGCTGTTGGCCGAGTCCGCGGCCTGATAATCCTGCGAATCGAGCGCGAGATGCCAGTTCTGGTAGTAAAGCGCGCTCGCCTGCACCTCCGAACCGAGCGGTCCCCATCGGGTCTTGGGCATCACCAGGGCGATCAGCGCGGTGATGAAGACCAGGATGACCAGCAGCGCCGGGAGCAACCGGCGCACGAGGCGCGAGAACCTCGGCCACGGGTTGATCGCCGTGCGCCACGGCACCGCTGCGGGCTGGGTGGCGATGACGTGCTTGAGCAGGGATGCCACGAAGAAGTAGCCCGACAGCGTCAGGAAGACGTCGACGCCGCCGGACACGCGTCCGAACCAGACGTGGAAGATCGCGACGAGCGCGATCGCGATCCCCGCAGACCGTCGAGGTCCAACCGGTACCCAGACGTGTTGCCGGTCGCGGCGTCCTCGTTGGGCGTCGCTGTCGGGGTGGATACGACCGTGCTCACAGGCAGGGATGCTACTTGGCCCCGACGATGATTCCGGTGACCAGTGGCCGTGTGGCCCAAGACCTCGGACCGAGCTGTGGTCGCTAGTGGTTCGATTCCTTCTGGGGCACGACGACGTACTTCGGGTCACGGGTGGACTGGACACCCGCATCGAACAGCCCGAAGCGCATACATGCAGAACCGGCGAGGGCTGCGGCACCCGCGACCATCGACAGCGGCCGCGAATCGTCCGCCTTGGTGAGGGCAGCGGTGGCCGCGAACAGTCCGAGCACGCGGGCGGTGCGGATCAGCCGGCCCGCCTTCCCGTTGCGCAAGGTCTCTCCGGGGAGGCCCATGCGCTGCCGCATGAGCTCCTCGGCGCCCAGCTCCACCGCGGCTCCGAGACCCACGGCACGGCGCGCGGGACCGGCCTCCCGGACCGGGGCCACGAGCATGCCGAGACCGCCGGCGGCCAACGACGCGGAACCGACGAACAGATACGGCATCTCCACATGTCCCTCGTGCCACGCGGGTACCGCGGTATCGCTGATGAGGACCGCCGTGTACGCGGCGACGGCCGGTCCGGTGGCGGCCGCGGCCACGGTCGCCGCCGATCCCAGCCGGGGGAGGCGTCCGGTCACTTCACTGATCGCCGCGACGCCGGCGGCCGGACCGTACACCGAGAGCAGCCACGACCCGACGCTCATCGGAGAGCTGGGCTTCAGCACGCGCAGCATGTTGACGAATCGGGACGGCTTGCCCAGGTCGTGCACAAGTGCGGCGACCGATGCCGAGATCGCGCCGACCGCGCCGATCTTGAGTCCGTGTGCGAGACGCGGCCGCCCGGTGAGGTGCGCCCCGGCGGCCAGCACCGACGAACCACCGGCCAGGCCGCCCAGGAACAGATACCCGGCGATGTCGGTGGCCGCCCAGGTCGGTCCGTTGAGGATCGGTTTGCCGTAGTAACTCTGGAACTCGGCGTCGGGGACCATCAACTGCTCACCACGGCCGCGCCGGCGCTTGCGCCGGGGCGCGGGCTCCGCGGCTCCGGTGACGGCCTCTCGCTCCGGCGGGGCGACGGGATCGTCGGGGACGCCCGTGCGGCGCTCGTTCATCGCTGCCTTCCCAGGAACAGTGCGCCGAGTCCGGCGAGCATGGCCCCCGCCGCCGCACCGGCGTGCTTCCACATCTGTGGTAGATCACGGGTGGTCACAACAGGATTCGGAGGGAGGCCGTAGACCTCGGGCTCGTCGAGCAGCAGGAAGAACGCGCCGTCGCCGCCGACTCCGTCGTCCGGGTCGCGGCCATAGAGTCGCGCGTCGTCGACTCCGGCATCGTGTAACTGTGCCAACCGCTCATCGGCCCGTTCGCGCAGGTCGTCGAGAACCCCGAACTGGATGGAATCGGTGGGGCACGCTTTGGCGCACGCAGGTTCCATACCCTCGCCCAGGCGGTCGTAGCAGAGCGTGCACTTCCATGCGCGGCCGTCCTCCTTCCGCTGGTCGATGACGCCGTACGGGCAGGCGGAAACGCAGTAACCGCAGCCGTTGCAGATGTCTTCTTGCACCACCACGGTGCCGAACTCGGTGCGAAACAGCGATCCGGTCGGGCAGACGTCCAGACATGCCGCGTGCGTGCAGTGCTTACACACGTCCGAGGACATCAACCAGCGGAACTCGGTGCGCTCGCCCTCGACGTCGTCGCCCGGCCGCGCGAACTCCGGCAAGCCGAGGTCGACCGCGGCGCCCGCCTCACTCCGCTGTTCTCCCAATGGTTTGCGCTGTTCGATGAACGCGACGTGACGCCACGTGCCGGCGCCGAGGCCGCCCGTGTTGTCGTAAGAGTTCCCCGAGAATTCGAGCCCGTCCTCGGGGATCGCGTTCCACTCCTTGCACGCGACCTCGCACGCCTTGCAACCGATACACACGCTGGTGTCGGTGAAGAAGCCGTAGCGCGGAGAGGGGTCGTCGCCGTACCCTCCGCCGTTGGGAGGATCGTCACTCTGCAGCGAGTGGTGTTGCGGCGCAGCCATTCTCAGACTCCTGTTCCGGTGTCGGCATCAACGTCCGCACGGCGCCGGTGATCCCTGACCAGATCGGCCACCGCGGTGCCACGAGGCCGACGGCCAGGGCGGATGTCCGCCGTGAACGCCTTCACCTCCTGGATATGGGAGTTGGGATCGAGCACGATGGCGGACAATTCGTTGATCGCATCGCCGGTCGACCCCCGTTGGGCCCCCAGTGGTAGGGCACCCCGATGTGGTGGGTGACTTGGTCGTCGATCCGCAGAGGGGTCATCCGATCGGTGACGAGAACTCGGAGTTCCACGGCACCACGGGGACTGATCAGGGTCGCCCACCCGGCGTTCTCCAAGCCGCGCTCAGCGGCGAGCTCGGGCGAGACCTCGCAGAACGCCTCCGGCTGGAGTTCGTTCAGATAGGGCGTCCACCTGGTCATTCCACCGGCCGTGAAGTGTTCGGTGAGTCGATACGTCGTGACCACATAGGGGTAGACATCCGCACCGGCGGCATCCGGGTCCGGGGTGTATCGGTTGTGCTCATCGCGGTAGACCATCCGGCCCGGATTGCGCTGCTGTCGATACACGGGGTTCGAGACGGGCGAGTCCTGTGGCTCGTAGTGGGTGGGCATCGGGCCGTCGATGACCCCCGCGGGTGCGTAGAGCCACCCCTTGCCATCTGCCTGCATGATGAACGGATCGATACCGCTCAGCGCGTCGACGCCGTGGGCATCGTCATCGGGGCGGTAGTCGGGCGGCTTGTGCGGTTCGAAGTCGGGAACGTCGTAACCGCTCCAGGTCTCCGCCTCGGCGTCCCACCAGACGAGCTTCTTCCGTTCGCTCCACGGCGACCCGTCCGGCGCCGCCGACGCGCGGTTGTAGAGAATTCGACGATTTGCCGGCCACGCCCACGCCCACTGTGCGCCGACCCAGTCCTGTTCCTCGGACGGCTTACGCCTCGCCGATTGATTGACTCCGTCGGCATAGACGCCGCAATAGATCCAGCATCCGCCGGAAGTGCTTCCGTCATTGCGCATCTCGGTGTAGGCGCCGAGCATCTCGCCGTCGGCGTTCCACCCGTTGATCTCGGCCAGCACCGCTTCCGCGATCGGTTCGTCGAGCGCGCCCTCGGTGGGATAGTCCCACGTGAGATCGAGGATCGGGCGATCGCGTGGATCGTCTGAGTTCTGGAGCTTCTCGCGGATGATCCGTCCCAGGTGATACATGAACCACAGATCGCTTCGGGCATCCCCGGACGGTTCGACCGCCTGGTGATGCCACTGGAGCATGCGGTTGGTGTTGGTGAAGCTGCCGGACTTCTCGGTGTGCGCGGCCGCGGGAAGGAAGAAGACCTCGGTGTCGATGTCCTCGGTTCTCAGTTCTGCGCACGGCAGGCGATGGCTGTCGACGTTTCGGCCCGCCGCATAACGGGTAGATGACGAAGATGACGCCCACCAACGATGCGGCCGACGGCCTGCGGGTCGTGGTCTGTGGTGCGACCGGGAATGTCGGCACCAGTGTGATTGCCGAACTGCTCCGCCACGACGAGGTGGCCGAGGTCCGGGGGATCGCCCGCCGGCCTGCGCAGCCTGCATCGCCGAAAGTCACTGTCACCACGGCCGATGTGGCCCGCTCCGACGTGCGCCCGCTGCTGCGTGGCGCCGACGTTGTCATCCATCTGGCTTGGCTTTTCCAGCCGACCAGGCATCCCGCGGTGACGTGGGAGAACAACGTCATCGGGGCGATCCGGGTCTTCGAGGCCGCGGCGGCAGAAAACGTGAAGGCGATCGTCTATGCGTCATCGGTTGCGGCCTACTCGGCGGCGGATCCGGATCGGCATGTCGACGAGAGTTGGTCGACCGACGGCTGGGGCGCGGCGGCCTACCCGCGTGAAAAGGCATACGTCGAACGGTGGCTCGACGGTTTCGAAGCGCGCCATCCAGCGGTCCGCGTGGTCCGGATGCGACCCGGCTTCATCTTCAAACGGACGTCCGCGACCTCCCAGCGCCGTCTGTTCGGCGGCCCTTTCGTGCCCGGCCGGCTGGCCCGCCCACAACGGTTGCCGGTGGTGCCGCGCATACCCGGATTGAGCGTGCAGGTGGTCCACACCGACGACGTCGCGGCCGCATATGTCGCGGCGGCACTGGGATCCGCCAGGGGCGCCTTCAACCTCGGTTCGGAGCCTGCGGTGGATTCGGACTTCCTCGCGGATTACTGCGATGCCCGCTGCGTGGCGGTCCCGTCACGTCTGGTCACAGCAGTCCTGGGTATCGCCTGGCGGTGTCGGCTGGTGCCGGCGACTCCCGGACTGTTCGACACCGTCATGCACCTACCGCTGCTCGACAGCACCCGAGCACGAGAAGAGTTGTCGTGGAACCCGCGAGAGCCACGCGCAGTGCTCGACGAGTTCCTCGACGGACTGCGGGCCGGGGCGGGTGCGCCGACGCAACCCCTCGCGCCGGACAGCCCGCAGCGCCGGCTACACGAAGTACGTACCGGCATCGGCGAACACGACACCTGACCGTCCAGATCTCGACAACCCGACAACAATCACACCCTCGAGGAGCCCCCATGTCGACAGACGCAATCGTGATCCTGAAAGACGACCACAAGGAGATCAAGAAGCTGTTCAAGGATTTTCGCAGCGCCGGGCCGAACGCCACGAAGACCAAGGGCGACATCGTCGCCAAGATCATCGAGGCTCTCACCGTGCATACCTACATCGAGAACGAAGGGATGTATCCAGCGGTACGGGAGGCCGTTCCGGAGGTCGAGGACGACATCCTCGAATCCTACGAGGAGCACCACGTCGCCGACTTGCTCGTGATGGAGCTCATGACGATGAAACCCGACCACGAGCGGTTCGACGCGAAGACCACCGTACTCATCGAGAATGTCGAACACCACATCGAAGAGGAAGAGTCCGAGTGGTTCCCAGAGGTACGTAAGGCCCTGGGCCGTAAGGAACTACAGGAACTCGGTGAGCAGTTGCTCGAACTGAAGGCCAAGGCCCCGCGCTCGCCTGCGCAACCCTCCGCCTTGAAGAAGACGGTCGACGCCATCATCAAATGATGACCAGGCGCGGCTGTCGGCAGTATTCGACCGCGACGAGATCCCCAGCGCGGCCACTCCTTCGCCGCCGCACCCGGTGAGATCGCGCCGGCCACCGTCGAACGCGCATCGTGCCCGCTGTTGTCGCGGCCCGTCGACCGACGCGGAGCCGGCGAGGTCGTCGTTGCCGGTGGCTCTCGTGGTTGGGGGGGCGACCTCCAAGGCTACTCACAGAACCTTGGAGATCTGGCCGTGACGGACACCCGGGTGAGCGCCGCGGTTACCTGAGTCCTACCCGCCACGGCGCAGACATAAACCCCGATGACGTACCGGGATTCAGGACGGTGCCGCCCCCGGCTTCACGAGTTGTCGTCTTTGGTGCCCGGGAGGTACTGCTGCACCTTCAGTTTGGCGCCCTGCTTGACGATTCCCCAGGCGTCTTCGTCGCCCTTGACCAACGCGGTGCTCAGGGATTTGGCCTGTTCGAGAGTGGCGTGCGGGGGAATGGGCGGGACGTTCGGGTCGCACCGTACGTCGAGCAGGGTGGGACGATCCGATGCGAGAGCCCGATCCCAGGCGTCGCCGAGCTCGTCCGGCGAGCCGACGTTGACACCGTCCAGCCCGATTCCCCGCGCGAACTCCGCGTAGTCGAGATCGGGGAGCGTCTGCGACTCCGGGAACTTAGGCGAGGCCGACATCGCGCGCTGCTCCCACGTCACCTGGTTGAGATCGTTGTTGTGCAGCACCACGACGATCAGACGCGGATCGGTCCACTGCCGCCAGTACCGCGCGACGGTGAGCATCTCGGCGAGACCGTTCATCTGCATCGCCCCATCACCTTCGAACGCGATCGCAGGCCGTTCCGGGTGTGCCCACTTCGCGCCGATCGCGTACGGCACCGCCGCGCCCATCGTGGCGAGCGTGCCCGAGAGCGACCCGCGCATGTCGTCGCGGAACGTGATGTGCCGGGCGTACCAATTGGCGGCACTCCCGGAATCGGCCGTGATGATCGCGTCGGACGGCGCCCGTTCCGAGAATTCGTGGAAGATCCGCATCGGATTGACCGGGTCGGCGTCCGTCATGGCCTGGCGCTGGGCCGTCGACTGCCATCGCGCGACATTCTTCTCCACGCTGTCGCGCCACGACCGGTCCTCGTTGCGGCGCAGGAGCGGTAGGAGGGCCCGGAGCGTTCGCTTGGCGTCGCCGACGAGGTTCACCTCGTTGGGGTAGCGCATCCCGATGAGCTTGCCGCTGCGGTCGATCTGTACGCCGCGGGCCTGGTCGAATTCGGGAAGGAATTGTGCATAGGGGAAATTCGACCCGATGGTGAGCAGAGTGTCACAGTCGCGCATGAGGTGATAGCTCGCGGTGGTGCCGAGTAGCCCGATGGAGCCCGTGACCCACGGGAGGGTGTCGGGCAGGACGTCACGGCCGAGAAGCGCCTGTGCACAGCCGGCACCGAGTATCTCCGCGACCTGGTCCAGCTCGTCGGTACATCCACGGGCTCCCTGGCCCACCAGCATCGCGACCTTGCTGCCGGCGTTGAGCACGTCGGCGGCACGCGCAACAGCGTCGGGATCGGGATCGGCGGTGTCCGGCTCGATCCCGAGGCTGGAATGGACATGCTTGAACTCGTGCTGCGGCGGCGAGTAAGGGAGCTCGAACACGTCAGAAGGAAAGATCACCGCCGTCGGGGCGCGTTCGGTCATCGCGATCCGGAATGCGCGATCGATGAGATTCGGAATCTGTTCGGGCACCGTACACATCTGGACGAAGTCGCTGCAGACATCCTTGAACAGCGAGTGCATGTCCATCTCCTGCTGGTACGCGCCGCCGATGGCGGAACGCTCCGTCTGCCCGACGAGCGCCACCACCGGTACATGGTCGAGTTTGGCGTCGTAGAGTCCGTTGAGCAGATGGATACCGCCCGGCCCACTCGTCGCCGTGCAGACGCCGACCTGACCGGAGAACTTCGCGAATCCGACCGCCTCGAAAGCGCTCATCTCTTCGTGCCGGGACTGGATGAACGAGGGGTCGTCGTCGGCGTCGGCCCACGCCGCCATCAAGCCGTTGATCCCATCTCCGGGGTAGCCGAACACCTGGCTCACACCCCACTCGCGCAGCCTGGCCAACACCTGGTCGGCGACCGTCTCACCCATCGAAGAAGCCTCCTCTTGTTGTCGACGAACCCTCGGGGCAGTACCCGCGCGGTCGGTAGGTCACACATCGGGTGACGTCGACCTCGATGACGGCAGGTTTGACGCGGCCGGGAACCGGGAAACCCAACCTGTCGCACACACTGATGAGGAGGTGGAGATGTCGTCAGAAGCCGATCCGTCCGAAACCGCTCGTCGAGAGGCCTCGGAAAAGCCGGCTCCCTCGCCCGACGACGCACGTGAGAAGGTCGACGAGCTCGAGGAAGAGCACGTCGACACCCCGGAACGCGGGGCGAAGACGGTGGATCCGGCGCCGGATCAGCAAGGGGATGCCGAGCCGCCCGACTGACATCGAGCGGATACTCGATGATGAGAAGGCAGACACGAGAGCAGGGGTACCAATTGGCAGCCGCAACAACCACTCGCATGGTCCGTCCGACGCTGCCGCGATCTCGTGGTCCGCTCTCGCAGAGCCTGATCGACGCCCTCGCGACCGATGTCCCACTCGGGGCTCCGGACGTCGACGCCGCCGATCCGTATGGCGACGACCTCCAACTGGCGCTCTACATCGCCTACGAGCTCCACTATGTGGGTTTCGTCGGAGTCGATGACGAACGTGAGTGGGACCCCGAGGTGCTGGCGTTCCGTCGTGAATTGGAACGTCGTTTCCTGGACGCCATCCGTGCCCACGTCGGCACGCTGGATGCTCCGTCCGCCGAGGCCGAGATGGACGAACTCTGCGTCGAGCCGACGACCGGCGACGGGGTCTCGTTCCGGCTGGCAGAGGGTGGGACCTGGCAGCAGTACCGTGACCTCTTCGCACTGCGTTCGCTGTATCACCTGAAGGAAGCCGATCCGCACGCTTGGGCCATACCGCGACTCCGGGGCGCATCCAAGGCGGCATTTGTCGCCGTGGAGTTCGACGAGTTCGGTGGCGGGCGCGCCGACGCCGTCCATCAGGAGCTGTTCGCCGATCTGCTCGCGGCGGCGGATCTGAGCCCCGACTACCTCGGATATCTCGACGTGGCCCCGGGCTGGGCGCTCGCGCCGGTCAACCTCATGTCGGCATTCGGTTTGCACAGATCGTTGCGCGCGGCGGCGGTCGGGCACCTGGCGGCCACCGAGATCACATCACCGACCGGTTCGCAGCGCCTGCTGACCGGGCTCGAGAACCTGGACGCCCCGGAGGCCTGCCGACACTTCTACCGGGAGCACGTGGAGGCCGATGCGGTGCACGAGCAGGTTCTTCGCCACGATGTGGTGGGGACGCTGGTACGAGGGGAGCCAGAACTCGAGGTGGATGTGGTCTTCGGCATACGTGCGTTCCTCGTGGTCGAGGATGCCTTCGACGATCACCTGCGTGCCCTGTGGGAGGACGGCCGACACATCGTGTGAGGAGGGGCTACTCCTGGCGCCGTCGACGGCGGTGGCTGGTGTCGCAGAGTGGGTAACGACGGCTACGGCCGCAGGCGCACACCGCGACCATGAACCGGTCCGACCGTACCTGCGTCCCGTCGGGCAGCTCGATGTCCACCGGCCCCGGAATCATGACCGGTCCGCCACGGATCACACGGACGGGCAACGCTTGTCGCTCTTCGCTCATCGTGTGACCTCTCTCGGGGCGGCGGCTCGAGGGTTGTCTGCCCGGATGACGGCGAGCCGCTCGGTCTGCTGCCCGGGTGCGAGTCGGCCGGTTTCCCTCAACCACCCGGCATGTGCGGTGAGTACCGGTCCGAAAGGTATCGAACGACTGAGAACCACGCGAGCGTCGAGACCGGTTGTCTCGAGCGTCCGGATCGAGGCGTCGATGTCGGCGAACTCGGACTGGACGACGAACAAGCTACCGCCCGGGTTGAGCAGGCGGTGTGCGGCGGCGCAGAGAATGTCCAGCACGGCACGTCCGTCGACGCCGGCTTCCCACGCGTTGCGGGGACTCTTGCGCTCGCGGATCGACCCATCGGCCGGCGTCGGCACGTAGGGCGGATTGCAGGTGACGAGGTCGAAACGGTCCCTACCGAGCAGCCCGGCGATGTCGGAGTGTTCCATCGAGACCCGGCCGGGAGCCTGTGCACACATGGATCGGGCGACCCGGACGGCGTCGGGGCACGAATCGACGCCCACCACCGAGCGCGCTCCCATGAGCGCTACCTCGCGAGCGATCACGCCGCTGCCGGTACAGAGGTCTGCGGCGGTTGCCGAGCGCGCCAACCCGCTGGACCGGACTGCCTCGACCAGTAGATACGAATCATGCTGGGGCCGATACACGATGCCCGCGTCGAGCAACGCTCGAGCTGATTCGGGCGTGGCGTCTTCACACGGAGCGGTCATGCACGTCAGTCCTTTCGATGTCCGGATCATCTCATCGATCCGGGTCGTCTCGATACAGTTCCTCGTACCGGTGCTCCTCCTCGACGGTGACCTCCGGTTGCAACGGGTCCTGCTGGATGCGGGTGTCGCCGGGCCGGCGGGCGGACAGATAGCGACTCGTCCCGAGCAGAGCCGCGGCACACACGACCACGACGGCAGCACTCAGTCCGTACCAGTGCGCGTCTGCGTGGTCGCCCGCCGCGGCGCCGATCGCCAGCACGACCAACACCACCGCGGCAAGGAGCGTGGCGTATCCCACCAGGCCCATCATCGTCAGAAATCGGGCGTGCGGCGCACTGCGTCGCGCTGTGCCGCCCGGTCCGCCGGTGTCTTTGTGGGGGCGTCTGTGCGGGACGCCCGGGGTAGTCTCTGCGTTCATCGGTGAATCCTTCGCTCCCGGTCGCCATCGACGGATTGGTGAGGGGCGGTGGATACCCAGGCCACCGTGCGGCGAAACTCGAGTCAGGCGGTTGCGACACAGAAATTGCGACCGGCGGGTTTCGGGTCCGGGACGCGCGGGTAAGAATGACGTGTCACCGAACCGTCGCTTAGGAGTGCCAGTGGGCGAGAACCACGCCGTCACCGACCACCCGGAGATGATCGACGAGCTCATGCAATCAGCGGACACGCCGGTGGAGTTGCGCGTGGCCGCCCGATCCGACCGACTGCCGATCCTCAGGTCGGTGGTGGAGCGAACGCTGTTCATCGACGACTGGACGGTCGACGACGTCGCAGACATCAATCTCGGGATCGACGAGGTCTGCGCGCAACTGGTGTCGATCTCGGCGCCGGAAGGCGAACTCTGTGTCGTACTCATCGTCAGCCCGACGGGGGTCGTCGTTCGCGTCGAAGGGGAGATGCCGCATGAGATCGATCTGGACACATCGGGCTTCGGCTGGCGTGTGATCGAGACCGTCACCGACAGCCAGTCGGTCTCGTATTCGGACGTCGACCGTCGTCGCCTCGCAACGGTGGTGCTCGCGAAACGTCGCGCCCGCCATCACGTCGCGTGACGGCGGGCGCGAACCAGGTTCAGTGCGAACGGGATTCTGTCAGATCCGAACCGGCTTCTTCGACCGAAGCGTAGATGGGCAGGACGCCGACGAGCCCGCAGGCCTCGATGGGGCGCGCCACCTCACGTTTGGCGACCACCGCAACCGGTATCGCCTGATCCGCCGCGTCAGATCCGAACTGCGACAGGATCGCAAGACCTGAAGCGCTCAGGAAGTGCACCCGGGACAGGTCCAAGACCACGCAGTCGGGTTTGCGCCCGAGTACCCGGTCCAATGCCGCCGCGAGGTCGGCGATGGTCTGCATATCGATGTCGCCGGAAAAGCGCTGCACGCAATACGATTTGCTTGCGGTGAGGTTCTGCCCGGGAACTCGCGGTCGGGCGATGGGTTCCGATGCGGATCGGAAAGAAATATGAGTGCTCAAGGTCATTGCGCGTGTCCGTCCTTTGGATCGGTCGAGTGAGACGAGACACGTCTGGGCATACCTGCCACTGGTCCCGTCTGCCCGCAGCTGCTGACTGAACCGCTAGTACTCACCGTACGACTTCCCCTGGACGGGTTCAAGGGAGGTTTGGGACCTGCGGGTCAGGGGTACTGAGTACCGTCGCTCAGATAGGGTTTTGGGACATCGGGATGATGCTCGACAGGAGGTACCGGTTGGCGTCTCCACCTGCGGAGAAGCCTCGCGGCTCGCGAGGCGACGACTATGCGGATGTGGTGCGTGCCCTCCGCACGATGCGTGATGAGGGTGATGCCGATCGCCGTGCGGCAATGCGTGACGAGATCGTCGAACGTTGCCTGCCGTTGGCCGACCATGTCGCCCGGCGTTTCAGCGATCGCGGTGAGCCGTTCGATGACCTCCTGCAGGTCGCGCGGATCGGTGTGGTCAACGCGGTCGATCGTTTCGATGCCGAACGTGGCGCAAGTTTTCTGTCGTTCGCGGTGCCAACCGTCATGGGTGAGGTCCGGCGGCACTTTCGCGACAGCATGTGGTCGATCCGGGTCCCTCGGCGGGCCAAGGAGACCTCGTTGAGCATCAGCAAGGCGAGCGATGAACTGGTGCAGACGCTCGGGAGATCGCCGCGGCCGAGTGAGATCGCCGAACATCTCGACTTACCTGTCGACGAGGTCATCGACGGCCTGATGGCACGCTCGGCGTATCACGCGAGGTCGATCGACGCCGAGCCCGACGACGAGGGCCGGTCGATCCGTGAGACGCTCGGCTCCGACGACGAGCGGATCTCCCAGATCGACGAGTTCGTCACGTTGCGGCCGGCACTCGAACGCCTGCCCGACCGCGAGCGAGAGATCTTGTCGCTACGGTTCTTTCACGCGATGTCGCAGAGTGAGATCGCGGCGAAGGTCGGCATCTCGCAGATGCACGTCTCGCGGTTGCTGTCGCGCACGCTCAGTTCGTTGCGCGACGAACTGGCCCTCGACGAGCAGCCGTCGCCCGACGAGGCGGGCTGACCGTCACGGCTTCAGGATCACCTTGACCGCGCCCTCGGCCTTCCGCTGGAAGATGTCGTATGCGTGCGGGGCGTCGTCGAGGGGAAGTTCATGTGTGGCAAAGGAATCGACACCGAGCGGGTCGTCGTCGCGCAACAGTGGCATGATGTCGGGGACCCACTTCTTGACATTCGCCTGCCCCATGCGTAGCTGGATCTGCTTGTCGAACAACGTCAGCATCGGAAGTGGGTCGGCAGTTCCGCCGTAGACGCCACTGAGTGAGATGGTCCCGCCTCGACGGACCGCGTCGATCGCCGAGTGGAGAGCGGCGAGCCGGTCCACCCCAGCCCTTTTCATCAACGGTTCCGCGACCGAATCCGGAAGGAGGCCGACCGCTTGCTGCATGAACTTGTTGACGGGGGAGCCGTGGGCCTCCATCCCGACCGCGTCGATCACCGCATCGCTACCGCGGCCCCCGGTGCGGTCGCGGATGGCGTCGCCGATGTCGTCGACCTCGTCGAGGTCGATGGTGGTGATCCCGCGTGCGTCGAGTCGTGCGAGGCGTTCGGGGACACGGTCGACACCGATGACCTCCGCGCCCTGGTGGGCGGCGATGCGGGCAGCCATGTCGCCGATGGGGCCCAACCCCAGAACGGTCACCGAACCGCCCGGTGGGATATCGGCGTAGGCCACCGCCTGCCACGCGGTGGGCAGTACATCGGACAGGTAGACATACCGCGAGTCCGCCCCGTCGTGCGGCACCTTGATATGGGTGAACTGTGCCTGCGGGACACGTAGATACTCGGCTTGGCCACCCGGGACCGATCCGTACAGTTTCGAGTACCCGAAGAGGGCGGCACCCTTTCCCTGGTCTCGGACCTGGGTCGTCTCACATTGGGTGTAGAGATCCTGGTCGCACATGTAGCAAGCGCCACAAGAGATCTGGAACGGAATGACGACCCGGTCACCGACCGCGAGGTCGCCGGTGTCGGTGCCGACCTCTTCGACGATTCCCATGGGTTCGTGCCCGAGGATGTCACCTGGTTCCATGAACGCCCCGAGGACCTCGTAGAGGTGCAGATCCGACCCGCAGATGTTGGTCGACGTCACCTTGATGATCGCGTCCGACGGCTCCTCGATCTTCGGGTCCGGCACCCGTTCCACCGTCACATGTCGCTTGCCCTGCCATGTCACTGCACGCATCGTGTCCTCCTTCGCCGGAGGTACGTCCGTCCTCCGTCGGGAGCGCACCGGGCGGGCCCCGGAACGCTTCGCGTGCAGACAGCGTGCCCCTTGGCGGCCGGCGCCAAACCTCGTCACGACGAGCCCCGGCGCGTTTGTCGCCCACCTGCCGCGGGTAACCGATGGCGATGAACGATGGAAATGAACACACGGCCGAGACCATCGGATATCCGGGGCACACGGCGGACATGTCCGAACAGCCGCGCGACGAGATGCGCGGATATCGCGGGCGCGATCTGCTGGCCGGCAAGAAGGCACTCATCACCGGCGGTGACTCGGGAATCGGACGGGCCGTGGCCGTGGCGTTCGCGAAAGAGGGCGCCGACGTCGCGATCGCCTACCTCGAAGAAGGCGACGATGCGCGCCACACCGCGGAGCTGATCGAGTCGGAGGGGCGAACCGCGCGAACGTTTGTGGGCGACCTCGCGGATCCGGATCACTGTTCCGACATCGTCGAACGGACCGTCGCCGAGCTGGGCGGTCTGGACATCCTGGTCAACAACGTCGCGTTCCAGAGTCCCGTCGACGATTTCATGGATCTGAAACCCGCGCAGTGGCGTCACACCTTCGACGTCAACATCGACAGCTTCTTCCACACGACGCGTGCGGCGGTTCCCCATCTGACCGGCGGCGGAGCCGTCATCAACACGGGTTCGATCAACGGGCTGCGTGGCAACAAGCAGTTGATCGACTACTCCGCGACCAAGGGTGCCGTCACCGCGCTGACCTATTCGCTTGCCCAAGCCTTGTTGGAGCGCAGGATTCGTGTCAACTGTGTTGCGCCTGGCCCCGTGTGGACACCGTTGATCCCGGCGACGATGCCTGCCGACAAGGTTGCCGACTTCGGTACGCAGACCCCGTACGGGCGCGCGGCGCAGCCCGACGAGATCGCGCCGTCATATGTCTTCTTCGCAGCCGAACAGCTCTCGTCCTACTATTCGGGAGAGGTGCTTGCGCCGCTCGGAGGCGAGACGCTACCGGGCTGATCGTCACTCATTCGTATGCGGGATACCTCTGCTGCGACAACAACTGTGCGAGGTGGGCAGCGTTGCGGGCAGCGGCGTTCGTCGCGTCCGCGACGGCTGTCGGCACAGTGTCGAGATCCTTGAAATCACGGCCACCCATGGCTTCGTCGTTCCAGTAGGTGCTGCCCTGGGCGGGAATGCTGAACCCGATGTCGTTCATCGCCCCGAAAACGTCCGCGATGATCTTGTGTGCGCCATCCTCGTTGCCGACCACCGCGCACATGGCGACCTTGCCGAGCATGCTCGGACGACCCGCGTCGTCGGTCTGCGAGATCTCGGCGTCCAGGCGCTCGAGGACCCGGTGTGCGACGCTCGACATCTGGCCGAGCCACGTCGGGGTGGACAAGAGCAGGATGTCTGCGGCGTGAACGCGCTGGAGGATCCGGGGCCATGCATCCCCGTCCCCCATGTCACGGTCGACTCCCGGGTGGATGTCGTGGTCGACCGCTCGTAGCATCTCGCCCCGAACCCCCTGTGTGCTCAAGGCGTCGAGCGTCTGACGAGCGATCAGTTCGCTACTCGACGGTGCGGGGGAGGGTTTGAGGGTGCACGTGATGGCGACTGCTGAGATGGTCATGACGCGGTCTACCCGCGTGTGGCACCCGGGAAACGGTCACTGCGTATCCCGCTCGGCCAACATGGCGAGGCGGGCCAGGCATTCATCGAGCCGGGGAGCCATGGCAGCTTGTTGGACCATGTGCGGTATCCAGCGCAGCGGGGCGGACTCGACGAACTCCTCCATCGTGATCAGCGACCCCTCGCTCTCCTTCTCGACGGTGATACGTATGCGAGCGCGACCGAAAGGCCATGCGGCCGCCGAGAGTTCGAGGAGTCCGGCCTTGGACTGCAGGGAGACGGTCTCGTCGTCGAGGAGCGCGGGCCACAGACCCACGGAATGGTGGATGCGTGCCCCGGCATGCGGCCAGTCGGGATCGACGTCGCGGATTCGGGAAGCGCCCACCACCCACGAGCCATAGAGCCGCCCCTCGGACAGCACCGCCCAGACCTGTGCCGGCGTGGCTTCGGTACGTCGTGTGACCTTGTTCATCTGTGCCTCCTAGGATCAGGACATCAAGTGGTGCAGCAATTTTCGGTTGAGGTAGCGACGTGGTAGGCCGAGGGGGCCGGCCGCGGCCAAGGCCGCGCGTGCGGCGTTGGTGCCGCACGCGCCGTGGACGCCGCCGCCGGGGTGGGCGCTCGCGCTCGCCAGGAACAGACCCTCGACCGGCGTGACGGGCCCGCCCAGGCCGGGCGTCGGGCGAAAGATCAGCTGCTGGAACAACTGTGCGGTACCTCCGTTGACTGCGCCGCCGACGAGATTGGCGTCGAGATCGTGTAGATCGGCAGGCGTCTGGACATGTCGATCGATGACCTGTTCGGTGAAACCCGGTGCGTGGTCCTCCATCACCTGGTCCATCCGTTCGGCGAGCGTCTGCGCCGAATCCTCGTCGACCACGCCGCGCGGTAGGTGACTGTACGACCACGCGCTCTCTGTTCCTGCGGGTGACCGGCTCGGATCAGCGGTTGTCATCTGGCCGAACAGGAGAAATGGATGCTGCGGTATGCGCCCGGATTCGATGTCGGCGGTGGCATGCGCGACATTCTGCATGTCGACACCGACGTGGACGGTGCCCGCTTCGGCGAGATTCAGGCTGTGCCAAGGGATCGTGCCGTTCAACGCGTAGTTGATCTTGACCACCGGGGTGTCCCACTCGAAGTCCGCGATGTCGGCGAGAACCCGCGTGGGCACCTCCGACGCCGGCAACAGACGGGTGTAGAGCGCAGGTGCCGAGACATCGGCGAGAATCGCTCGGGCGGCCGGCCAGCGGTGACCGCCGGCATCGATAACCGCAGACGCTCGTCGGCCACGGACCTCGATGCGTTCGACCCGCGTGTCCACCACCACGCGGCCGCCGGCGCTCTCGCACCGGCGACGGAGTGCGGCCGTCAGTTCACCGGCACCTCCGACCGGAACCGGGAAGCCGGAGTCCTGCGCCAGCATCGTCAGCAGATAGCCCATCATCCCGCTGCCCGGTGCGTCGAGGGGGATGTCGGCGTGTAGCGCGTTCCCGAGGAACAAGAGTCGCGCATGGTCGCTGTGGAACAACTCCCGCACCATCTGGTTCGCCGGGAGGAGGAGGAAACGGGCCAGGCGTACCGCGGACGCGGTACCGGTGGCCCGGAGTAGACCCACCACGGCACGCACGGGTGGGAACGGTCGGAACAGTAGTCCGAGCAGCTGGGGGCGGATCGTCTGCCATTGCTCGACGAGGTCGAGCCACGCGCGTTCGTCGCGCTGGTCGTAGGCGGCGAGTCGGGCAGCGGTCTTGGTCGGGTCGGGGTGGACGACCATCGCATTGCGGTCCGCGGGCCCGTTCGGGTGTCCGAAGGGGCCGGGCGCGCTGCTCCAGCGCAGGCCATGTGCTTCGAGATCGAGGTCGGCGAACCCGGGCGACGCGACGGCGAGAGGATAGAAGGCGCTGAACAGGTCGGTGATGTAGCCAGGGGTGAGTTCTGCGCTGCGCACCGCCCCGCCCACCTCGGGCTGGGCCTCGAGGACGGTGACATCCCACCCGGCGTCGGCAAGTCGGATGGCGGCGATCAGACCGTGATGGCCCGCGCCGATCACGACCGCATCTGCGGTGTCCATGGCCACCTCCTGGTCGTCGGCGTGCGGGTGCGATTCGTCGGGTACCCAGCTCACTCCGGGATAACCCTGCATGGCCGACGGGTGTGATGGGTAACACTCGTGGATGGTGCACTCGATATGGCATCCGCGAACCACGAACTGGCGACTCCGACGCCTCTGTGAGGGCAAGCCGGTGGTGATCACCGGTGCCGGCTCGGGCATGGGCCGGGCGCTCGCGCTGCGCCTCGCTTGCTGCGGTGTCCCGCTGCTGCTCAGCGACATCGACAGTCCCGGTTTGGAGACGACGGCCGCCCTTTGTCGTGACCGCGGCGCCTCGACGGTGACCGCGGTACTCGACGTCGCATGTGGCGACGAGGTCGTCGGCTATGCGGATGATGTGGTGGCGCGCCACGGCCCGCCTGCGGTGGTCGTCAACGACGCCGGGATCACGATGGTCGCCGGAATGGCTTTGAACGTCGCCTGCCCGGTACCCGGCCGACCGCGGCCGCTGTCGCGATCCTGGCCGGCGTGCTCGCCGACCGGGATCGCATCATGGTCGGGCTCGATGCCCGTGCGATCGACACTGCGGCCCGGACGTTTGCCGGCGCTCTCATGCGTCCGGCCGGTCTGCTCGAGCGTCCCGTGTTCGGCCGGATCGTGAGAACTGCGCGTGACCGCGAACTCTCGGGATCTGCACGGACGTCGTGAGGAAACCCCGGCGCGCGACTCAGTCGTCCGGCGTGGCCAGTGGACGTGTCGCGGGGCCTTCGAGGACCTCGCCGGTGTGTGCGAAGCGAGAGCCGTGCAACGGGCAATCCCACGAGCGTTCGGCATCGTTCCACCGCAGTACTCCGTAGAGGTGGGTGCAGATCGGTGTGACGCTGGTCGTCGAGCCCTCGACGGTACACACGCCGCGTGGTTCCACACCGGCGCGACCGACCTGTCCCTGCCCGTCCGCCGGCACGCCGCGTGCCGATCCGAGCAGTGCCAGATAGCCGCCGACCATGTGTGTGGCGACCGACAGATTCGTCGACAGCGCCGATGGCGCTGCGCCCAATTGGGAACCGCGCCAAGGCCGAAAGCTATTCGACCACGCGGGAGGGGAGTCCAGGAGCCGACCACTCATGGCCAACGCCGCGGCCACCCCGTTGGTCAGTCCCCACTTCGCGAACCCGGTCGCGACCTGCACGCTGTCGAGGCCGGGAAGCAGTGATCCGACGTAGGGCATCTCGTCGATGGAACGATAGTCCTGCGCGGACCACCGCGCGACCAAGCGTGCTGTCGGGAACTGCCGGGTGGTCCACGCCATCATGTCGTCCACGTGACCGCCCTCCGAGTGAGTCCGGCCGACGTCATGTCCGAAACCGCCCACGAGCAGCAGGGTCTCCTTCTCGTGCCCGGGCCGTGGCGCGGTGCGCAACGAGACGGACGGGGTGTCGGCGGAGAGGTACATCTCCTGCGGGATGGGCCCGTCGACGCTGTATGCCGCCGCATACGAACGCTGGGCGTGTAGCCGAGCGAAGAAGCCGCCACGATCGAGGAACGGGGTGCCGGTTGCGATCACGACGGACCCGGCGGTCACCGTGCCGGCGTCGGTGACCACCCGGTGGCCGTTCTTCGCATGCCTGAGGCTCCGAACCCGCACGCCCGGATGGAGTTCGCCGCCGAGATCGCGAACATCGTCGACCACCGCCCGCAGCACCACCATGGGGTCGATCTGAGCCTGGCCGGTCAGCCGGATGGCCGCCAGTGGTTCGAAAGGCAGTTCGGCACAGTCGAACTCTTCGGTCTCGAGGCCGGCATCTCGGCACGCCTCGTGCTCCTTTGCGACGAGCGCGGCCCCTGACTCTGTGGTCGCGTACGTGACGGCGGTGCGCTCCTCGATGCGAAGACCCCGATCGCGGCAGTAGCCGTTCAGCCAGGTCAGCCCCGCACGATTCGCCTCAACGTAGTCGTGGATCGTTGTGGCCCCGTGGTGCCGGCTGATGGACGACAGCCGGGTGCCCTGCAGAAGTGACAGTTTCCCCGTCGTATTGCCCGTTGCGGCGGCGCCGATTCTCCGCGCTTCGATCACCGCCACCGATCGACCGGCACGGGCCAGGAGCAGGGCTGTCACCAGCCCGGTCATCCCGGCACCCACCACGACATGGTCGTAGTTCCTGCCATCGATGTGCATCGCAGTCGGATCGGCGAGGCCGTCTTCCATCGGTTCGGCGTCGTCTAACCACAGTGAGTCCATCTTGTGGGGGTTGCCCAGGGTGCCCGGCGGTCAAACCTGTTCGGCGGTACCCACGTCCCGGCGCGTGGGTCGGTGTTTGCGCAACCCCTTCCCGGGTATCCAGACTGCTGAAAGAACAAGGCCGACGAGACCAGGACTCTGTATGGATGTGCCACGCGACGTCTCCTTGGAGGTGACGGCGCCGGCCGAACCGGGCCGCCTGCCACTTCTCCGCAGCACCCTGAGCGTCATGCTCGACGGTGCCGGGCTCGGCGCGGACACCGTCACGGACCTCACGGTGATGGCCGATGCCATCGGAGAACTGGTGGTCTCGTGCTCGCCGCGAGGTGCGACGGTCACGTACGCGGTGACCACGCGGGAACTGTCCACCGATGTGACGATCGTCGGGCAGTTGGCCGACCAGCTGAGCCTGCCGACCGATGGTCTCGCCTGGCGCCTGGTGGAAGCGACGACCGACGAGGCGTCGGTGACCACCGGAGACGACGGGCGGGTACAGGTGGCGTGCCGTGCCAGGCATATGCCGCCGCAGGCCGCGGCGGCGCCAGGGAATCCGTAGGGACGCGGCCACCAGGTCATCGCGGGCCCGTCACGCGGCGCCGAACCGCATCTGTGGCACTCTGGTTTCGCGTGTCACGAGGGGGATCGGGTATGTCCACGAGCGGATGGACCGCGGCTGAGTCGCCGCGGATGGACGGCAAGACCGTAGTGATCACCGGTGCCAATTCTGGTATCGGTCTGGAGACGACGCGACATCTCGCCCGGCTCGGGGCGCGGGTGGTGATGGCCTGCCGCAACGTCGACGCCGCGACCGCGGCGCGGTCGGACATCCGAGCAACCGTGCCCGACGCACACGTCGACATCGTGCAGTTGGATCTCGGAGACCTCACATCGGTGCGCAAGGCGGCCGATGAGATGCTGCGCAGCCATCCCAGGATCGACGTGCTGGTCAACAATGCCGGCGTGATGGCCGGACGTCGTGAGTTGACCGCGGACGGTTTCGAGATGGATTTCGGTACCAGCTTCCTCGGCCACTTCGCCTTGACCGGACTCGTGCTGGAGCCGATGCTCGCCGCAGATGCGGCGCGAGTGGTCACGGTCGGCAGCAACGCGCACCGCGCGGGCGTCGTGGACCTTGACGACCTCGGTATGGATCGGACGTTCAGCACGTCTCGCGCCTACTCCCGGGCGAAGTTCGCCCAGTTGGTGTTCGCGGTCGAACTGCAGCGTCGGTTGGTGGCGAGCGGACATACGACGCCGATCTCGTTGGCCGCGCATCCCGGAGCCACCCACAGTGGCGTGATGCGCGATTCGGGTCGTCTGTTGCAGTGGTTGTTCACCACGCCGTCGCTGCACTGGCTGCGGCGCACCTTCATCATGGAGGGACCCGACGGTGCGCTGCCGTCGGTACGGGCCGCCTGCGACCCGGGCGCGATCGGGGGTCAGTACTACGGACCGTCGGGGCCGTTGCAGTTCACCGGACCGCCGGTGCTCGTGGTGCCGAGTCCTCGCGTGTTCGATGTGGAGCTCGGAAGCCGGTTGTGGGACAAGGCAGAAGAACTGACCGGAGTGACCTACGCCTTTTCGCGGTGACTGCTCTGCGGCGTCGGCCTCAGGCCCCTACCGCGCTCAGCATGGCCAGCTTCTGGTGACTCTCGGTGCCCGGTGTTGCCGTGTAGACGAGCAGGGCTTGCGAACCGTCGGGGTCGAGAAGGGTCTGGCAGAACACCTCGATCAGCCCGAGTTCCGGATGGAGAAGGCGCTTGCGCTGATCGGTCAGCGACGCCGCGACGTCGTGCCGGCCCCAGACCTCGGCGAATTCCGGACTCGCCGCGAGTAACGCCTCGGCGACCTCACCCGCGCGTGAACCCGGCCCTTCGCGGGTCACCGCCGCCCGGAGTCGGGCGGTGTGTGCCCGCGCGTGGTGGTCGTGGTCATCGGCCGGAAAGCGTTGTCGGGTGGCGGGATCGGTGAACCACCGATAGGCGACGCTGCGAGCGAGCCCGGTGAAGTGTGTTTCGTCGCCGACCAGTGCGACCGCGGGCGACGTCTGCACGAGGGTCTCGCCCGCGCTGTTCACCACCATCGCGGGTGTATCGGCGAGGCGGTCCAGGATGCGCATCATGCCCGGACCCACGTGGTCGGGAATCGCCTTGCGGTCAGGGGCATTGTGTCCGGCGAGGCGGAAGAGGTGGTCTCGCTCGTCCAGGGTGAGATGCAGCGCACGCGCGATCGCTGCGACCATCTGATCGGACGGTTGTGGTCCGCGCTGCTGCTCGAGACGGCTGTAGTAGTCGGTGGACATCCCGGCGATCATCGCGACCTCTTCGCGACGGAGTCCGCTTGTCCGGCGACGACGGCCGGGCGGCAGGCCGACGTCGGCCGGGGCGAGCGCCTCACGCCGGCGCCGTAGGAACTCGGCGAGTCCGGGGCGGTCGATCACTGAACCTCGATTCTGTGCTGCGCGGTGGCTGTCCACCACTGTTCCGCATCCTCATGCCGGTATCCAGGGATCGGCGATCCGTGGATGACCGCATCCTTGATGCGCCGGCGCGAAGACGGTGAAGTCGAGGTGACACCACGTCGGAGCGAAGGAGAAATCATGAAGATCAGCGGCAACACCATTTTCATCCCCGGAGCCACCTCCGGTATCGGTCTCGGGCTGGCGCTGCGCCTCCACGAAGCCGGCAATCGGGTCATCGTCGGCGGACGGCGCGTGGAACTGTTGGATCAGATAGCCACCGACCATCCCGGCATCGAGACGATCCGGATCGACACCGCCGACGCAGCCGACGTCACTCGTGCCTCGACCGACGTGCAGCAGCGGTACCCGGAGACCAACGTCGTGATCGCGATGGCAGGCATCATGCGTGCAGAGGATCTGAGCGGTGCGGGTTTCCTCGAGACCGCCGTCGTCGAGGTGGAGACGAACATCCTCGGTCCGCTGCGACTCGTGGCGGCGTTCGCCGAATTCCTCGCCACGCGCCCCGACGCCACCATCATGACCGTGTCGTCGGGATTGGCGTTCACGCCGATGGCCGGCACCCCGACTTACAGCGCGACCAAGGCCGCGATCCATTCGTTCACCGACAGTCTGCGACTCCAGTTGGCGGACAAGGGCATCAGCGTCCTGGAGCTGGTTCCGCCTGCCGTCCGTACCGAGCTCATGCCGGGACAGGCAACCGCGGACTGGGCCATGCCGCTCGAGGAGTTCCTCGACGAGGTGATGGCGCTGTTGCCCACCGCGACCCGCGAGATCCTGGTGGAACGGGTCAAGCCGCTGCGCTTCTCCGCGCAAGAGGGCAACTACGACGACCTGATGGCTGCCCTCGCACACCAGGCCGCTTCCTGAGGCGTTCCCCCACCCCCTGAGGAGCGTCC
This sequence comes from Gordonia sp. SID5947, assembly GCF_009862785.1. Classification (NCBI taxonomy): domain Bacteria; kingdom Bacillati; phylum Actinomycetota; class Actinomycetes; order Mycobacteriales; family Gordoniaceae; genus Gordonia; species Gordonia sp. SID5947. Next base: position 4,103,179 of record NZ_WWHU01000001.1, read on the forward strand.
CCGGTTCCGTGAGGAGCGAGCTTGCGAGGGTCCCCTGGTCCCTGAGGAGCGAGCTTGCGAGCGTCACGAAGGGCGCCGATCACGTCAACGAGTCCGCCGCCCGCACGAACGCCAGGTGGGAGAGGGCCTGCGGCGTGTTACCTGCCTGGCGGCCGCTGCCGACGTCGTACTCCTCGGAGAACAACCCGACGTCGTTGGCGGTCGCACACGCATGGTCCATCAGCTCCATCGCGTCGTCGTGCCGTCCGCTCATCGCGTACTGCGTGACCAGCCAGAATGTGCAGGCCAGGAACGGATGCTCGTCGCCGTCGAGTCCGTCGACACCGGAGCCGGTGCGATACCGATGAACCAGGCCGCCGCGCATCAGCACGCGTTCGATCTCCGCAACGGTCGCGAGCATGCGAGGGTCATCGGCCGCGCAGAACCCGACCTGGGGAAGCAACAACAACGACGCATCCACTTCGTCGGTGCCGGCGTACTGGACAAACCGTCCCGACACCGGATCGACCCCGGTGCTGTCGATCTCGTCCCGGACCCGGTTGCGGAGCTCGCGCCAATGATCGGGCGAGCCGTCGAGATCGAAGCGTTCGCATGCGCGCACACCCCGATCGAAGGCCGCCCAGATCATCGCGCGTGAATGGGTGAACATGTGCGGGTCGCCGCGCATCTCCCAGATCCCGTTGTCGGGACGTTCGAGATTCGCCTCGACCTGCTCCAGCAAGGCCTTCTGCAGTGACCACGACAGCGGGGTCTCCGTGAGCCCGGCCTCGCGCGCGGACTCGAGGCCGCAGAGGACCTCACCGATCACGTCGCCCTGGTACTGGTTCACCGCGCCGTTCCCGATCCGGACCGGTGCGGCGTTCTGGTAGCCGGGCAGGTGCGGCAGGTTGCGCTCCTCGAGGTCGCGCTCGCCGGCGATGCCGTACATGATCTGCAGTTCCCGGGTGTTGCCGGCGATCGCGCGCATCAGCCAGTTCCGCCAGTGTTCGGCCACCCGGAGAAAGCCGTGATTGACCAGCGCCTCCAGGGTCAGCGAGGCGTCACGTAGCCAGACGTACCGGTAGTCCCAGTTGCGACTGCCGCCGAACTGTTCCGGAAGCGACGTGGTCGCGGCGGCGACGATCCCCCCGGTGTCGAGATTGCTGAGCGCGCGCAACGTGATCAGCGACCGGACCATCTGGTCGTGGTGCGGTCCGGAGTGATCGATGCGACTCGACCACCCGGTCCACCAACCGACCGTCTGGTCGTGCAGCGTCTCGACGTCGAGGGGAGCGGGCTCGGACAGGTGCGATTGGTACCAGGTGAGCGTGAGGTCGACGGTGACGTCAGGCTCCACGGTGAAGAAGCCGCGATGCACGTTCCCGTCGGCGTGCAGCGCGACGCCGCGCACGACCACTGCGTCCGGGCCCGCGATGGCACGCAGCGCGGGTCCCTCGGCGTCACCGACCTGTAGCACCCAGGGCACCGCCCGCGCGTAGTCGAAACGCATCCGCAGATCGGTCTGGAACTCGACGTGGCCCGAGACCCCGACGACGCGGCGCACGAGATCGACGCGGCCGCCGTCGAGGGGCATGAACTCGTGCACCTCGGCGACGCCGGTGCTCGTCTCCCACCGGGTGACGAGTACGAGGGTGTCGCCGGTGTACCGGCGACTGCACTGCGCCGATCCGTCGCGCGGCGCCAGCGACCAATGACCGTGCTCCTCGTCGCCGAGCAGGGCAGCGAAGATCGACGCAGAATCGTAGCGGGGCACGCAGAACCAGTCGATCTCGCCGCGGCGCGATACCAGTGCTGCGGTACGGCAGTCGCCGATCAGTGCATAGTCCTCGATGTTCGGGCGCATACGTCGATTCTTACCGTCATCGGGCGCGTATCGGCGAGTTCGGCCATCGTGAGTTCGATGCGCGTTACCGTCGGGCATGGCCGACACGACACTCTTCATCCTTGGTGCGACGGGCGACCTGACGTCACGCCTGCTGCTGCCGGCACTCGGGCAACTGCTCTCGCTCGAACCGGATCGCGACGTTCGTCTTGTCGGGGTGGGGCGTCGAGAGATCTCCGACGACCAGTGGCGCAGCCGTGTACGCGACGCGTTCGGTGGCGACGCGGCGCCCGCGGCCGCGCGACTCGCGGACTCGACGACCTACCTGCAAGCAGATATCGGTTCCGCCGAGGGGCTTCGCACGATCTTCGGGGCGGCGCACGGCCGCCCGATCCTGTACTTCGCCGTCCCGCCCGCGATCGCGCAGGAATCGTGTCAGGCGATGACGGGTGTGGACCTGCCCGCCGGAACGATGCTCGCCCTGGAGAAGCCGTTCGGTACGGACGAGGCGAGCGCCCACGAGTTCAACGAGACGTTGGCGCGCCTCGTCCCGGAGAACCAGGTGTTCCGCGTGGATCACTTCCTGGGTCAGTCGGTCCTTCTGGACCTGATCGGGGTGCGGTTCGCCAATCGGGTGTTCGAGCCGGTCTGGTCGGCCGATCACATCGAATCGGTCCTCATCCGCTACGACGAGACGCTCGGCCTCGAAGGTCGTGCAGGTTACTACGACAAAGCGGGCGCATTCGTCGACATGCTTCAGAGCCATCTGCTGGAGTTGCTCTCGGTGGTGGCGATGGATTCGCCGGCGTCGCTGGGCGAGCGCGATCTACGTGACGCCACCGCGGCCGCCCTGCGTGCCACCCGCGTCTGGGAGGGTGATCCCGTTCGTGCCTCGCATCGCGCGAGGTACACCGCCGGTGAGGTGGACGGACATCAGCTGCCGTCCTACACCGACGAGGAGGGCGTCGATCCGTCGCGTAACACCGAGACGCTCGCCGAGGCGACCTTCGAGGTGCGCACCGCCCGCTGGGCGGGTGTGCCGTTCACGTTGCGGTCGGGCAAGGCGATCGAACCCGCGGTCAAGGAGATCGCACTCACCTTTCGGCCGGTACGTCACCTGCCAGAACAGTTCCGCGGTGAGGCCGCGAGAAATGTCCTGAGATTCTCCTTCGGTCCGGACACGATGTCGTTGCGGGTCAACGTGCATGACGGTTCGCATCCGTTCGACCTCAAGGCAACCGGGCTGGAGGCCGATCTGGGCGTAGGGTCGCCCCGGGCGTATTCGGAGGTGCTGTCCGGGATTCTCGACGGCGACGCGACGCTCGCGGTCCGAGGCGACACCGCCGAACAATGCTGGCGTATCGTCGAGCCGATCCTCGACGCCTGGCGGAACGATCAGGTGCCGATCGACGAGTACCCGGCCGGATCGAGCGGCCCGACGGGGTGGCCGCAGTGGTGAGCGCCCGTGCGCAGCCGATGTCCCTGCGCACGGACCCACAGGTCCTCGACGATCTGCGAACGCGTTTGAGGGCGACGCGCTGGCCGGATTCTCCCGCCGGGTGGTCGCTGGGCGCCGACACCGACTACCTCCGAGAGCTGATCGGTTACTGGGCAGACGAATTCGATTGGTCGGCACAGGTATCCACGATGGAGCGACTGCCACACCTGCGAGTCACGCTCGGCGGCCTCGGGATACACGTCGTCCATGCGCGAGCAACCGACCGGAGCGCACCCGTGATGCCGTTGCTGCTGAATCACGGTTGGCCGGACTCGTTCTGGCGGTACCTCAAGGTGATCCCGCTGCTGAGTGATCCCGCCGCCCACGGTGGCGATCCGGCGGACGCCTTCGACGTGATCGTCCCGGACATGCCCGGCTTCGGCTACTCCGAGCAACCCGCGCATCCCTACGATTCGATCGCGGTGGCCATGCTGTGGGCGGAGCTGATGACCGAGCTGGGGTACGAGCGATTCGGTACCGCCGGTGGGGACATGGGCAGTCATGTCGCCCGATACCTCGCGCTCGATCAACCGGAGCGAGTCGTCGCCGTCCACCGCACGGACGCCGGGATGCCCAGGTATGGCGGTGATCCGGACGACCTCACCGACGACGAACGGGCGTGGATCGAGGCCGGGACGGTCTGGTCTCGCACCGAAGGCGGCTACGCGGCGATCCACAGCACCAAGCCGGATACGGTCGCAGTCGGTCTCACGGATTCGCCTGCGGGTCTCGCGGCGTGGATCGTCGAAAAACTGCGCGGGTGGAGTGACTGCGACGGTGACATCGAGAAGGTGTTCACGAAGGACGAGATCTTGACCCTGCTCACCCAGTACTGGGTCACCGGGTGCATCGGGTCGTCGATGCGCGTGTACCACGCCAATGCGGTGATGCCACTCGATCAGCACACCCGGCGCGTAGAGGTGCCGTCCGGCTTCTCGCTGTTCGGCGGAGATGAGCTCAAACCGCCGCGCGACTGGCTCGAGCGGACCGCGAACGTGGTCAGCGTGACCGAGCCCGAACACGGCGGGCACTTCGCCTCGTTCGAAGAGCCTGAGCGCTACGCCCAGGAACTCCGCGACTTCTTCCGTCCGTTCCGCGAGGAGTTCGCCGGCTGATCGGTCCGCACGAGTCCGGGTGGCGATCGAGCAGGAATCAAGAAGTGTTCCGGCCCGATCGGGCCTAACGTCATCTGCATGACAACAATCACCGGCATCACCCTCGACGTTCCCGACACCGCTGCGGCGAAGACCTTCTACGACAAAGCCTTCGGATTGGATGACCGGCTCCGGTTCCGGACCGCCGAGCAGCCGACCGCCGGCTTCCGCGGATTCGTCCTGTCGCTGGTCGTGGCCGACCCAGGGGTCGTGGACTCGCTCATCCATCCCGCTCTCGACGCGGGTGCAACCGAACTCAAACCGGTCAAGAAGTCGTTCTGGGGCTACGGCGGCGTGATCCAGGCGCCGGATGGGGCCATCTGGAAGGTTGCGACGTCGAACAAGAAGGCGTCGGGAGCGCCGGCCCGTCAGGTCGACGACATCGTGCTTCTCATCGGCGCCGACGACGTGGCCGCCAGCAAGAAGTTCTACGTCGACCACGGCCTCGACGTCGCGAAGAGCTTCGGCCGGAAATACGTCGAGTTCGCGAGCGCATCCGACTCGGTGAAGTTGGCGCTCTATGGCCGGCGTGCCGCAGCCAAGGACGCAGGGGTGGACGCCGATGGCAGCGGATCGCATCGGGTGATCGTGGGTAGTGCCGGTGAGTCGTTCACCGACCCCGACGGTTTCGTCTGGGAGCCGACCGCGACCACATAGGAAGAAATCAGTACGGTTCGACGCAGACCTCGGTGCTCGCGATGCGGCATCACTGACATCGCGTCCCGATCACTGGAACCGATCGATGCCGCGCTGCGTCATAGAGCTGTGAGAGATCTTCTCGGGCAGAAGCGCTGAACCGGAACACAACCCGATCCTTCGCACCTGGCACAACGGCTCACTGGCCGGGACCGCATTCACGCTTCGCGGGCATCAGATCGTGTGCGTGCAACAGACATGAAGATGTGTGTGGCAATGCAGAGCGCGACTCGGCTCGCGTCGTGATCCTCGTGTCGATCGCGGACTCGCACGACTCGACGTCGTCGACTCGCCGAACATGATCGGGCACGATGATTTCCGCGGACGCGCGGAGTCTCACCTTTCATCACCGTCGAGAGTGCAGGGAGCATCGCATGGGCCAGCTGCTCAAAGTCCAGAACTTCACCGTGTCGCGCGACGGATTCGGCGCCGGCGACGGACAAAGTCTCGAACGGCCGTTCGGCCACGCCGACCCGGCGTCGATGATGGCGTGGGCAGGCGCGACCGCGAGTTGGCCCAACCGCACCGATCCCGGCGGCAGCCGCGGCCTCGACGACCATCTCGTGCGGGACTTCTCCCACAACATCGGCGCCGAGATCATGGGCGCCAACAAGTTCAGCCCGCATCGCGGGCCGTGGACCGACCACGACTGGCTCGGTTGGTGGGGTGACGAGCCGCCGTTCCACACTCCGGTCTTTGTCCTGACCCACCACCTTCGGCCGTCGTTCACCTTGTCGGATACCACGTTCCACTTCATCGACGCCGACCCTGCGTCCGCCCTCGAAAAAGCGAAAGCGGCTGCCGACGGGAGGGACGTCCGGCTCGGCGGTGGCGCCACAACCGTGCGGGAGTTCCTCGCCGCCGGTCTCATCGACACCTTGCACGTCGCGGTCGCCGAGCGTGTCGAGCTCGGGTCCGGCGTACGACTCTGGGAGTCACCCGACGAGCTGCTCGATCGCTATCACCGCGACACCGTGCCGAGTCCGAGCGGTGCGGTCACGCATCACCTGTTCTGGAGACGGTGACGTATCGCAGATGCGTGACGCGGCGTCCCTGGATGACGGTCGGGTCCGACAGGAGCCGATGACCGTGCGCCAGGGGGCCGAAGTATCGGATGCCTTCGCCGAAGAGCACCGGGACGAGACTGACGCAGACCTCGTCGACGAGGTCGAGGTCGAGGGCCTGCTGGATGACCGTCGGGCTGGAGATGATCACGTTGTTTTCACCGGCGATCTCACGTGCTCGTGTGATCGCGCTCCCGACGCCGTCCACGAACGTCGTGTTGGGCCATCTGTCCGCGGCGTCGTCTGGCGGGTGATGAGTGACGATCACGACCGGCGCACCCACCGGATGCTGGTCACCCCAACCGTCGGTGATGTCGAACAGTCGTCGACCGGCGACGAGGGCACCGGTGTTGTCGGTCAGGTCGGCGAGGAGATCCGCGTCGGCGCCGTCGACGTGGAAGCCGACGGTCTCGTTGGCGGTCGGCACCGCTGTGTCGCCTGCGTCGTACCAGGCGAACAACTCGCCGACGTCGTCGTTCGGGTCGGCGATGAAGCCGTCGAGCGACATCGTCATGTGCGTGATGACCTTGCCCGTCATCGAGCCTCCTCGGTCGCGTCTGCTGTCTCGATTGTGACCAGACGCGACCGAGGAACTCATCGATTCTCTTCGATGAGCGCGAGAGAGTGGCTCGGTCGGGCTCTACACCCGTCCGACCACGTAGCGCGCGGCATCCAGCGTCATGCCGTTCACCGTGTAGAGCACGTGCAGTGCGTTGGGCTGTCCCACCGGTGCGCCGTTGCAGATGGTGTCGCCGGGGATGCAATACCGGACCGTCTTGGCCTCGTACGGGGCACCGACGCGAATCCGCGGCGCACCGATGTCACTGATGAACCGGTCCGACGGCGGTGCGAAGAGCACGACTGCCGTGACATGGCTCGCGACCTTGGCGGGCAGGGGAGCGGGCACCTGTGACTCGTACTGTCGATAGCGGTCGGGGATGGTGATCTTGCCGCTCGTCGCGTACCCGGCGACCACGGCGCCCTGCGAGTAGCCCCCGAGGACGATCTTGGTACCCGGGCAGCTGGCAGCGATGGCCTTGACCTCGTTCTGGGCCTCCGTGACGCCGTCGGCCACCGTCTTGACGAACTTCGGACGGTCGTTGAAATTGCTGCTCGCGGGGTAATTGACGCCCTGCGCCCCGACGGACTTGCCGGGCAGCTGCGACCGAAGTGCCGCGACAAACGATTGACCCGTCAATCCGATCGGCGGCGCGGGCTCGGCGGTACCGCGCGCAAAGACCACCGCGACGTCGGAGCAGCTCGCGGCCGCGGCCTTCGGGCTGTTCATCACCATCCCGCCGGCGAGAGCTGCGAACAAACAGAGGAACGACACCGTCAATCGTGTGCCGACGCTGGACAGAGCGCTGGTCGAACTGTGGGATTCATGGTTCATGCGGTTTATTCGTACGCCGTGGACGGCCGGATGGGTAGATGTTCACTCGGATTCGATTGAGCTCAGCTCCGACGAGTTCGCGCCGACAAGGACCTGACCGTCACGACGTCGACCGCCTTCGCCACCCGCCGAGCACTCGACGGGACCTCCGCGGAACGCGCCGGCGAGGTGGTGCGGCGATCGCGGGAAGCAGTCCGCCGGCCGACCGGATTTCGCGTGCACCTGCCGTTGGTACCATCCCGGAGATTCGAGAAGCACAGCGTATGGGGAACGGTGATGAGGGGAGAATCCATGGTTACGAGGCGAATTCGTGTAGCGGTCGCGCTGGCGGCCGCCGTTGTCTCGGGAGCGCTGGCGGCAGCGACGGTGCCGAGTGCAAGTGCCGCGCCGGCCGCGAACGGTGGCGATCCCGTCTACCTGGTCCACGGATACAACGACTCGGGACGTTCGGACTGTGCGTCGTTGTGGGACAACGCAATCGACTACTTCACGTCCAGGGGGATGAGCAGGTCGTCGATCCAGACCGTCGGGTACTACGCGGGCGACAGTCACTGCGACGTCGACCTGGGCAACGCCGGAACCGATACGAGGATCAAGCACGTGGCGGCGGCGCTGGCCAAGCGCATCTACGATGCCAACACGCGTAAAGGGCAATCGGTCGACATCGTTGCGCATTCCATGGGCGGGCTCGTGACGCGAGTGGCGCTGTTGGGGTCGGCGATGCACTGGAAGGGCTTTCCGGCGGCGAAGCTCAAGGTCGGTGACGTGGTCACGCTCGCAACTCCCCACCAGGGGATCATCGATCAGTTCAAGTACCACAGCGTGCAGTGGGACTCGATGGTGCCGGGTTCGAGATTCCTGGAGGTGCTGCAGGCGCCCGAGAACCGGCTCGACCAGAACTGGGCGAAGGGCGTCGACTGGAGTCTGGTCGGGTCCGACGAGGACAAGACCGTCTACGCCGGGTCGGGCTACGACAAGGACCGTCCCGCGGAGCACAAGTATCGGTATGCGGCCGACGCCGATCATGACCTGTCCCATACCCACATGCGCGCGTTGAAGCCCGGAGGCGGCAAGTACAACCTGCGTTACTGGCACGCGTCGGAGGGCAAGCCGCACGACACGACCAACGGATGGGCGCCGCTGGAGACCGCGTTCAACGCGATCGATCGCGGCGATGCCTGGTAGTCAGTGAGGACTGGCGAGCTCCGACAGGTGACGCAGCGAGTTGGTGAGGTGCTCGGGACCGAAGGGCGGGAACTGAATGTGCTCCCGTAGGTTTTCCGGCACCGCCGACCAGTCGTAGGTGAGGGTCACCGCGGTCTCGGATGGACCGAGTGCGACCAGGTCGTAGCGCCAGACCCAGCCACCGAACTCGACATGGCCGGATTCGTTCTCCATGCCCGGCCGCCAACCGATGGCGGACGGTGGATCGAGCACCTGGATCTGGTTGGCCATCTGGTACGTGGGGTCTGGATGCTCGGGGTTGGAGTGATACATGTCCATCCGGAAGATCTGCCCGAGCTCTGTCAGTGGCTCCTCGTCGACAGCGTGCTTCACCCAGCCGGTGCCATCGATGGCGGGATGGGTCGATGGGTTCGCCAGCAGGGCGAATACTTCGGCGACGGGTGCTGCGACAGTTGCGGTGGCGATCACGATGTCTTGGTTCATGCGTTGTCAGACACCGCGGCGCGATGAAACTCATCGCGAGGCCGTCGCTGTTCCGCTCCTGGCGAAATGTGCTCGGGAACAAACATTCCGCCACCAGGGTTGAGTCGGTCAGACTGAACTTTGGAGGATGAATGTCGAAGACATATTCAGTGCCCGTCCTGTTCGTTGCCGACCTGGTGGTTTTGCCGGGCATGGTTGTCCCGATCCCGCTCGACGATGCCGCGCAGGCAACCGTGGACGCGGCCCGGGCCAGCGAATCCGGCAAGCTCCTGGTGGCGCCGCGCCTGGACGACCGCTATCCCAGTTACGGCGTGATCGCGTCGATCGTGCAGGTCGGGCGTATGCCCGGCGGGCAGACCGCCGCGGTGGTCAAGGGAGAGCAGCGGGCACACATCGGAACCGGTGCCCCCGGTAACGGCGCCGCACTGTGGGTCGAGGTCACCGAGGTCGACGACCCGGAGATCACCGACGACGTGAAGGCGTTGGCGGCCGAGTACAAGAAGCTCGTGCTGGCCATGCTGCAGCGCCGGGAGGCCTGGCAGATCATCGACGGCGTCAACAAGATGTCCGACCCGTCGGCGCTGGCGGACACGTCGGGCTACTCGTCGTGGCTCACCGACATCCAGAAGCGACAGCTGCTGGAGACCCCGGACATCGCCGAGCGGCTCACCCTGCTCATCGACTGGACCGGCGAACACATCGCGGAGACCGAGGTCAGCGACAAGATCGCCGACGACGTGCGCAACGGGATGGAGAAGCAGCAGAAGGAATTCCTGCTGCGTCAGCAGCTCGCCGCCATCCGTAAGGAACTCGGCGAGGACGAGCCGGAAGGCGCTGACGACTATCGCGGTCGCGTCGAGGCGGCCGATCTGCCCGAGAAGGTCCGCGAAGCTGCACTGCGTGAGGTCGGCAAGCTCGAACGTGCCAGCGACCAATCACCCGAGACCGGTTGGATCCGGACCTGGCTCGACACCGTGCTCGACCTGCCGTGGAACGAGCGCACCGAGGACTCGACCGACATCAAGGGCGCCCGCGAGATCCTCGACGCCGATCACCACGGGCTGGTAGACGTGAAGGACCGCATCGTCGAATACCTGGCCGTCCGTGCGCGCCGAGCCGAGCGTGGTCTGCAGGTCGTCGGCGGACGCGGGTCCGGCGCCGTGATGGTGCTCGCCGGTCCCCCGGGAGTGGGCAAGACCTCGCTCGGTGAATCGGTTGCCCGGGCACTCGGCCGTACGTTCGTTCGTGTCGCGCTCGGCGGCGTGCGCGACGAGGCGGAAATCCGTGGTCACCGGCGCACCTACGTCGGTGCGCTTCCCGGTCGTATCGTGCGGGCCATCGGCGAGGCAGGATCGATGAATCCCGTTGTGCTGCTGGACGAGATCGACAAAGTCGGGTCCGACTACCGAGGCGATCCCGCGGCGGCCCTGCTCGAGGTCCTCGACCCGGCGCAGAACCACACGTTCCGCGATCACTACCTCGATCTGGATCTCGACCTCTCCGATGTGTTGTTCCTGGCGACCGCGAACGTGGTCGAGAACATCCCGTCGGCGCTGCTGGACCGGATGGAGCTGGTGACCATCGACGGCTACACCGAAGACGACAAGGTCGCGATCGCGCGTGACTTCCTGCTGCCGAGGCAGGCCGAGCGGGCTGCCCTGACCGACGCCGAGGTGACCGTCGCCGACGACGCGTTGCGTGAGATCGCCGCGAACTACACGCGGGAACCCGGTGTGCGACAGTTCGAACGGCTGCTAGCGAAGTTGCTCCGCAAGGCGGCGACGAACCTCGAATCCGGCAAGGTGCAGGCACCGGTCGAGATCGGGGAATCCGATCTCAAGGAGTACATCGGCCGCGCGCGTTTCACCCCGGAGTCAGAGGAACGGACGGCGGTGCCGGGAGTGGCCACCGGTCTGGCGGTCACCGGCATGGGCGGCGACGTCCTGTTCATCGAGGCCAACAGCACCGACGGAAAGCCCGGTCTACAACTGACCGGACAGCTCGGCGACGTGATGAAAGAGTCGGCACAGATCGCACTTTCGTACGTGCGAGCACACGCCGAGCAGCTCGGCGTCGACCCGGCGGCCCTGGACAAGACCATCCACGTGCACGTGCCCGCCGGTGCGGTGCCCAAGGACGGTCCCAGCGCCGGGGTCACGATGGTGACGGCGCTGGTGTCGATGGCGACGGGACGCAAGGTCCGTGCCGACGTCGGCATGACCGGGGAGGTCACGTTGAACGGGCGGGTGTTGCCGATCGGTGGCGTCAAGCAGAAACTGCTTGCCGCACAACGCAATGGGCTGCGAACCATCTTCATCCCGCAACGCAACGAGCCCGATCTGGACGATGTCCCGGCCGAGGTCCTCGAAGCGCTCGAGGTCAAGCCGATGGTCGATGTCGCCGACATCATCACGCAGGCGCTGGAGCCGATCGAGGAACTGGCGGTCTCCGCGGCCTGACCTGTACATGAATGCGGCGTGAGCGGAGTGCGACGACAACAGTTGTCGCGACGGCCCGCTCACGCCGCATTCATATCGCTGATTCAGCCCCCTTGGAACCCGAAGATCCGTGCAATCGCGGCGCGGATCATCGAGCGGTGAAAGTTCGACGCCGCGACCAGGGTCTGTTGCTGGATCAAGCCCTCGACGAGGGCGACGATCAGCTCGGCGGTCCGTTCCGGGCTGTCCGGCGCCTTCGACCGGACAAACGGTTCGGTGAACGCGACGAAGGCAGTGCGATTGGTGGCCACCTGCTCACGGAGGACGTCGTCGAACTGGGACTCGACGACGAGGGCATGCCGTGCCGCGACGAGTCCCGTCTCAGCCGACATGGCCACCACGAAATCCGTCGTGCAGTCGAGAACGAGCTCGGTCGGGGGATCGGCGGCGTCCAGGATCGGCCCGAAGGTGCGGATGGCGATCGCGTACATCTGCTCGTACGCCTCGGTCAGCGCCAGTGCCTCGAGCTTCGCCCGCGTCGGCGCGTAGTAGTTCACCGAGCCGGGCGGCAGCCCGGCCGCCTCGTCCACCGAGCGATGGGTGAGCGCACGAAGACCCCCATTGGAGACGACCTCCAGTGCGGCTTCGCCGAAACGTTTGCGCCGGTCAGCCATCTACGAGATCCGTGGTCACGCCGCCTCCATCTTTCCCGGTTCACGCCCCGCGAGTGCCGGGGCGTGAGCGTGCGCCCGGCTGCATGAGTGTATGCGGCTATGTACCGGACCGTGCGGTATGGAAGCGGCCGGAACGGAGAGATCCTCCCCACATTGAGTCAACCGCACTCAAGTTTTTCGCCTCATCCGGGAACATTCCGGCAGGTGGTCCCGTTGACCATTTCGAGAGACCTGAGTCCGAGGGGCTCAACCCAGGTTGACTCCGACGAATTTGTTCAGTAGGACATGAGTCGGATGCACTGAAGTTCGGGTTCCGACGCGGGTCTCGACGAAACATCCGCGGTTCGTGCAGCAAACGGCTCGGGCCCGGCCACGTACTTGGGTGCAACCCATGAACTAGGAGGAGAACACATGTCTCGTGCAGTTGGAATCGATCTCGGCACCACCAACTCGGTGGTCTCCGTGCTCGAAGGCGGCGAGGCCGCCGTCATCGCCAACGCCGAAGGCTCACGGACGACCCCGTCGGTGGTCGCATTCGCGCGCAACGGCGAGGTGTTGGTCGGGCAGCCGGCGAAGAACCAGGCGGTCACCAACGTCGACCGCACCATCCGTTCGGTCAAGCGCCACATGGGCGAGGGTGACTGGACCGTCGACATCGACGACAAGAAGTACACCCCGCAGGAGATCAGCGCACGCACGCTGATGAAGCTCAAGCGCGACGCCGAGTCCTACCTCGGCGAGGACGTCACCGACGCGGTGATCACCGTCCCCGCGTACTTCAACGACTCACAGCGTCAGGCCACCAAGGAAGCCGGCCAGATCGCCGGACTCAACGTGCTGCGCATCGTCAACGAGCCCACTGCGGCGGCGTTGGCCTACGGACTCGACAAGGGTGAGAAAGAACAGACCATCCTGGTCTTCGACCTCGGTGGCGGTACGTTCGACGTCTCGCTGCTCGAGATCGGCGACGGTGTCGTCGAGGTCCGCGCGACCTCCGGCGACAACCACCTCGGTGGCGACGACTGGGATCAGCGCATCGTCGACTCGCTCGTCGAGAAGTTCAAGAGCCAGAACGGCATCGACCTGACCAAGGACAAGATGGCGATGCAGCGGCTGCGTGAGGCCGCCGAGAAGGCGAAGATCGAACTCTCCGCCTCGCAGAGCACCTCGATCAACCTGCCGTACATCACCGTCGACGCCGAGAAGAACCCGCTGTTCCTCGACGAGCAGTTGAGCCGCAGCGAGTTCCAGAAGATCACCTCGGATCTGCTCGAGCGCACCCGTTCGCCGTTCCAGGCGGTCATCAAGGACGCCGGTATCGCCGTGGGCGACATCGATCACGTGGTTCTCGTCGGCGGGTCGACCCGTATGCCGGCGGTGACCGAACTGGTCAAGGAACTCACCGGTGGTCAGGAGCCCAACAAGGGCGTCAACCCGGATGAGGTCGTCGCAGTCGGTGCTGCCCTGCAGGCCGGCGTGCTGCGCGGCGAGGTCAAGGACGTGCTGCTGCTCGACGTGACCCCGCTGAGCCTCGGCATCGAGACCAAGGGCGGCGTGATGCACAAGCTGATCGAGCGCAACACCACCATCCCGACCAAGCGGTCGGAGACCTACACCACGGCCGAGGACAACCAGCCGTCGGTGCAGATCCAGGTCTACCAGGGTGAGCGTGAGATCGCCTCGCACAACAAGCTGCTCGGTTCGTTCGAGCTCGGCGGCATCGCTCCAGCGCCGCAGGGTGTCCCGCAGATCGAGGTGACCTTCGACATCGATGCCAACGGCATCGTGCACGTCACCGCGAAGGACAAGGGCACCGGCAAGGAGAACAGCATCCGCATCCAGGAGGGCTCGGGCCTGAGCAAGGACGAGATCGACCGGATGATCAAGGATGCCGAGGCACATGCCGACGAGGACCGGACCCGGCGCGAAGAGGCCGAGACCCGCAACCAGGCCGAGTCGTTGGTCAACCACACCGAGAAGTTCCTCAAGGACAACGAGGACAAGGTTCCCGGTGAGGTGAAGGACAAGGTCGAGGCGGCCATCGCCGAGGCCAACGAGTCCCTCAAGGGCACCGACATCGCCGCCATCAAGTCGGCGATCGAGAAGCTCTCGGCCGAGTCCCAGGAAATGGGTCAGGCGATCTACGCCGCCTCGGCTGCGGAGTCGCCCAACGGTGAAGCGCCGGAAGGTGAGGCCGCCGGTGGCGACAACGACGTCGTGGACGCCGAGGTTGTCGACGAGCCCTCAACCTCCGGGGACAACAAGTGACCGCTGGCGAGCCGGACGGCACGTATCCAGACGAGCCGGTCACGGTGTCCGACCGTCGTCGCATCGATCCCGAGACGGGTGAGGTGCGCGACGCGGCGGGCGCCGGGCCGGGCCCGGCGGAAGCCGAGCCGGCAGCAGACCAGCGAGAGGGCCAGTCCGCGGACGCCGAGCCGGAGGCCGAGGTCGATCAGGTCGATGCCCGTATCGCCGAACTGACCACCGATCTGCAGCGTGAACGCGCTCAGTTCGCCAACTTCCGGCGGCGTGCAGCGGAGGAGAAGCAGGGATCGGTCGCCTACGGCAAGCAGGTGCTGATCGAGAAGCTGCTCCCGATCCTCGATGATCTCGACCGTGCACGTGAGCACGGCGACCTCGAGGACGGGCCGATGCGATCGATGGCCGACAAGCTCGTGGCCGCACTGTCGGGCGAGGGGCTCACCAGGTTCGGTGAGCCGGGCGACGTGTTCGACCCGGATCTGCACGAGGCCGTCCAGCACGACGGTGAAGGAGCAGAACCGGTGATCGGCGCCGTCTATCGCACCGGATACCGGCTTGGTGAGAAGGTGATTCGTCACGCGATGGTCACAGTCACCGATCCGGTCGCGGCACCGAGCGATGCGGCCGAACAGACTGGTGCACAATAAGCGCACCCTTTTCGCTCCCTGAGGTGCGACGAGCGTCAGCGACCACCTCGCTCCTCAGGGAGCGGGTGACGCTGGCGAGCTCGCGCCTCAGGGAGCAGGTGCGCTCGCTCCTCAGGGAGTGGGAGACAACTTCATCCAGACAATTGACATAACGAAGGAGGTGACGTCTGGTGGCTCCACAACGTGAGTGGTTGGAACACGACTTCTACAAGGACCTGGGCGTTGCTTCTGACGCTTCGGCTGAAGAGATCAAGAAGGCCTACCGCAAGCTCGCACGCGAGTTGCACCCGGATGCCAACCCGGGCGATGCGGCAGCCGAGGAACGCTTCAAGCGGGTGTCCGAAGCCCACAGCGTGCTGTCCGATGCCGAGAAGCGCAAAGAGTACGACGAGACCCGCGCGATGTTCGCCGGTGGGCGATTCCGCGGCGGGGGCAACGGCTTTCCCGGCGGTTTCCCGGGCGGCGGCACCACCTATACGACGACGACGGGCGGCGCCGACTTCAACATCGGCGACCTGTTCGGCAACGGCGGTAACACCGCCGACGCGGGAGGCGGATTCGGCGACCTCTTCGAGGGCTTGTTCAATCGCGGACAGCGGACGTCCACAGCGTCGCGTCCGAAGCGCGGCAACGATCTCGAGACCGAGACGACTCTGAGCTTCAAGGATGCGGCACAGGGCACCACCGTTCCGCTCCGGGTGACCAGCCCGTCACCGTGCACGACGTGTCACGGCAGCGGGGCAAAGCCCGGCACCAGCCCACGAGTCTGCCCGAACTGCAACGGTTCCGGATTCGTGAGCCGCAACCAGGGGGCATTCGGATTCAGCGAACCCTGCCAGGATTGCCAGGGCACGGGCTCGCGCATCGACGACCCCTGCACCGACTGCGACGGTTCCGGCGTGAAGGTTCGTGCCCGGACCATCAACGTGCGCATCCCTGCGGGTGTCGAGGACGGACAGCGGATCCGGCTCGCCGGTCAAGGGGAGGCTGGGCGGCGCGGAGCCCCGTCGGGAGACCTGTACGTGGTGGTTCACGTGCAGTCGGACAAGGTCTTCACCCGTAGCGGTAACGACCTCAAAGTTCAACTGCCCGTGAGCATCTCCGAGCTGATTCTGGGTGCCACGGTGTCGGTGCCGACCCTCGACGGCACGGTCGGTGTGAAGATCCCGGCCAACACGACCGACGGCCGCACGCTGCGGGTCCGTGGTCGGGGAGTGCCGAAGCGGTCCGGCGGCGCGGGTGATCTGCTGGTCACCGTGAAGGTCGCGGTCCCGCCGACGCTCGACGACGCCGCCGTGGAGGCCATGCGCAAGTATGCCGAGGCAGAGAAGGCCGGTGGCTTCGATCCGCGTGCCGGGTGGGGGCGATGACGATGGTCGGCAAGTTCGAGAGCGAGGCCGGCGCGACCTTCATGATCTCGGTCGCCGCCGAACTCGCCGGCATGCACGCCCAGACGCTACGCACCTACGACCGCCTCGGTCTGGTCACGCCGCAACGCACCAGCGGCGGCGGTCGTAGGTACTCGGCCCGGGACGTCGAACTGCTCCGGGAGATCCAACGGCTCTCCCAGGAGGAGGGTGTGAACCTGGCGGGGATCAAGCGGATCATCGACCTGAGCAATCAGGTGGACGCTCTGCAACAGCGGGTTCGGGAACTGCAAGCGGAGGTGGACAACGTTCCACACCGCCGCAGCGGCGAACTCGTGCCCGTTCCGCGCACCAGCGCTCTGGTCGTCTGGCAGCCGCGCCGCAAGCGCAACGCCGACTGATGACCGCCGGGAACCACCCGCTACCCTGACTCCGGAGAACGACGCCGGAGACAGGACAGGACATGGCCGAGACACAGAGCACCCGCACGCAGGGCGGCTCGACCTCGACCGGTTCGGTCCTCGGGATCTCGGTCATCGAGGATCACATCGTCTCCGTGGTGCGTGGTGCCGAGGGCGAGATCGTCGCGAGCAATCTGGTCGACCTCGCCGACCCGTCCGCGCAGAGCGCGGAAACCGCCATTCACGAACTCGTCGACTCGGTGCCCTACGAGATCGACCGGATCGGTATCGCCTGCGCGCGCCCGGCCACCCAGAGCTATCTGCAAGCGAATCTCTCTCCCGACACGTCACGACCGGGCTGGTACGACAAGGTCGCGGTCACCGATGTGCCCGCCGCCCTCGCCGAGGTGGCGCGGGGTGCCGCCGGAGTCCGCGGCATCATCGCCGTCGTCGACCTGGATCGGACCGCGGTCCCGTCGCCCGGCTCATCCGTGGTGACGTTGGACGCGGCGACCGGCGAGGTCCTCGGGACCGCTGAGTTCGCCTACGGTTCTCCGGGACCCGTGACCGATCCCGCACACGCGACCGCGGTCGCCGAGGCCGTGATCTCGGCACCGGGCGGATCATCGGTGTCGTCGGTGCTGTGCACCGGACCCGGCGCCGACGTGCCGGGCGCGGTGTCCGCGTTGGGTTACGCACTGGCTCGGCCGGTGGCAGCCGCCGAGCAGCCGGCCCTGGCGCCTGCTGTCGGCGCCGCGATCCTCGCGCTGCGACCCGGAGCGGTGACGCGCGGTTCGTCGAACCGTCGCTGGTGGCTGATCGGGGCGGCGATGGCCGGTGCACTGGTGCTCGGTGCGATCGCCGCATCGGCGGTGTTCGCCGGCGTCGACGCAGCCGAGGAAGAGGCGCCACCCACGACGACCGTCACAGCGGCGCCGTCGACAGTGACCGTCACCTCGACGGCGCAGCCGCAGACCGAGACCGAGACCGCCGTCGAGACGACTACGGTGACCCGGGATCGGCAAACGGTCACCCGGACCACGACTGCCACGGAGTCGGCGTCGGACCCGACCACGGTCACCGAGACGGAGACCGAGACCGAGACCACGACGAAGACCGAGTACGCCGGTGGCGGCGAGGCGTCGGCGAACAGATGGGCGCCGCAGAACCGGCAGGGGTTGACCGGCCAGTAGATCGCGCGGGGTCGTCAGCGCCGGATGGTGGTGTTCAGATCACGGGGTCGTGCTGGATCCGACTCGCTCGCACACCCGCGACCAACAGGCGTCGTCGTGTCGCCTCGATCATCTGAGCCGAACCCGCGATGAGGACCTGGCGGTCGTCCCAGGGCCCGCTCCGCGCAACCGCGTCACCGAGCGTCCCGATGATGTGCTCGATACCAAGGGTCTCCGGCGTCGTCGTCGAGGTGATCCACCATGGGTCGGTGGTCTCCTCCGAGACCGCGGTGACGGTCAGCCACGGATTGGTGGTCGCGATGCGACGTAGCACCGCGAGATCATAGAGCTCACCGGGATGACGCATCCCGTAGAAGATGTGGGTCTGTGGCGAGTCGGCGCGCTTCGACATCTCGATCAGCAGCGCTCGCAGCGGCGCGAGGCCGGTGCCGCCGGCGACCATGAGTACTTTCTGGTCACGCTCGACGTGCAGGGTCCCGTGCCCTTGTGCGAAATACCAGGTGTCGCCGCTGCGGGTCTCGCCGACGATCGCGGCGCTGACCGTGCCGCCGGGCACCGCGCGCACATGGAACTCGAGTTCACCGGCCGGGTTCGGTGGAATGGCTGGAGACAGATTCCGCCACACCCTGGGACGCTGGGGGATCTGCACCTCCAGGTACTGCCCGACCGCGAAGCGCAGTGGTGCACGCGTGATCAGTCGGACCACCGCGAGGTCGCGGGTGATCCGGAACTTCTCCACCACCTCGGCCGACCACAACGCCGGATGTGGGGCCGTCTCGGCGGCGCCGCGCATCACGCCGGTCGTCAGCATCATCGCCTGGGTGACCGTCTGAGCGGATTCGTCGTCCCAGTACTCACCCAGCACCGATGCGAACTCGGCGACGAGAGCCTGGTAGATGATGCCGTAATGCTCTGGTCGCACGCCGAACTTGCGGTGGTCGCGACCCAACTGGGCGAGAAATTCGATCAGCTCGTTGTGTCCGTCGGGGCGTGGCACCACGTCGAGGACGTGGTCGATGACGCGATAGAAGGCGTCGCGCTGCCCGGCCATCACCGCGGGAAACAGTTCACGCAGGTCGGGGTCGATGGCGAACATCCTGGTGTAGACGTTCGCGGAGAATCGGTCGGGGTCGCGGGCGATCAGCGTGCGTAGCTGATGGAGCGTGTGCCGTGAGTGGTTGGGCACGTCGTGGGTCACCTCCCTGTACCGGTACCGCGGATTTTCCGCCCAAGACTAATCACCCTAGCGGTCGTTCGACGAGCACTGACGATCCATCATTCGATCTCGGGCGCGCACAGCGTGTGGCAGGCTCAGTGGTGTGAGCTCGCTCGATGGCGTCGTGCCGGGCATAGTCGATGCCCATCTGCACCAGTGGAATCCGCGGAGTACTCCGTGGGCGGCGAACCGGATGTCGCGGCTCTACAGTTTTCTCCCCGCCCTGGGCGATCGTGTCTTCCCGATGGTGGTGTCGCAGGCCGACCGCGAATACGTGCTCACACCGAGCACCGTCGCGCGCGTGTACGAGCCCTTGCAGTACCTCGCCGATGCGTCCGCCGTTCGCACCGTGGCCGGGGTCCGGGTGGAGACCGTGGTGCACATGGAGTCGCATTGGCGACGTGACGAGGCCGCCGGCCGCACCGACAGCCCGGCGGGACGGTCGGCCGTGGAGGAGACCCGATATGTCACCGGCCTGCCGTTCGGGGTCGGCCAATCGCCCAACCTCGGGGCGATCGTGGCGCACGCCGACCCGCGCGCCGAGATGTTCGCGGAATTGCTCGACGAGCACGCGGCGCTCACCGACCGTCTGCGCGGCGTCCGCTGGATCACCACCCGGCACCCCGATCCACGCATCCGCAACGGCGCGGACGCCGACGGGATTCTCGCGTCGACGTCGTTCTTGCGTGGTTTCGCCGAGGTGGCCGAACGGGGTCTGGTGTTCGACGCTTTCGTCTACTCGCATCAGCTCTATGACGTGGTGACGCTCGCGCGGGAGTATCCGGAGGCGACCATCGTGGTCGACCATCTCGGATCGCCGGTCGGTGTGTTCGGACCGGTGGGAGCGCGGACCGGCGCGACGGCCGGCGCCCGTGCAGACATCCTCCGCCTGTGGCGGGAGCGGATGACCACTCTCGCCGGATGCCCCAACGTGGTGGTCAAGTTGTCCGGCCTCGGATTGCCGGTGCTCGGGTACGGCCGGGAGAGGTGGGGAAACATCGGCAGTCGCGGCACGCTTGCCGAGATGGTCGGCCCGCTGGTCGAACATGCCTTTGCGCATTTCGGCGCCGACCGCCTGATCTTCGGCTCCAACTTCCCGATCGACAAACCCAACACGGCACTCGACATGGTGGTCGGTGCGCTCATCGACCTGCTCGAACCGCAAGGTGGCGACTACGTACTACGGAAGGTGTTCCGGGACAACGCCATGCGGGTGTACAGGATCGAGGGCCAACCCGCCTGAACCTCGTCGCCCCACGCTGATCGAGTAGGCCCGAGCGAAGCCGCCCGCCCCCCGCTGATCGAGTAGGCCCGAGCGAAGCGAGGCGCCGTATCGAGATCACCCCTACCTGTTCACCCGTCCGCAACCGCATTCCGAGACCACGGCCACCGGCGCCGTCGGGGCGATTCCGGCACCGGGACGTCCCGTAGTGCTCGTGCGACGATGTCGGTGAACTGCGTGCAGGTCTCGTACCGGTCCTGGGGATCCTTGGCCAGTGCCTTGGCGAACACGGAATTGAGTGCCGACGGCAACCACGGACGTGCGCTGGTCAACCGCGGGATCGGATCGTGGAGATGAGCATAGGTGACGGCAAACGCCGTGGCGCGTTTGAACGGCGGATCGCCGGTCAGTAGCTCGAACAGGCTGGCGGCCAACGCGTAGAGATCGGTTGCCGGCGAAAGGCGTTGAGCAGTCAGCAATTCGGGTGCCGCGTAGGCGATCGATCCCTGGACTCTGCCGTTGCGTGCCAGCGGGCGGGCATCGTCGAGCAGCTGGGCGATGCCGAAATCGGTCAGCACCGCGTGGACCCGGCCGGAGGGCCGGGACACCATGATGTTGGCGGGCTTGACGTCCCGGTGCAGGACCTCCATCGCATGGGCGAAGTCGAGGGCGTCGGCGATCTGTCCACCGATCTGGGTGATCGCCGTGATGTCCGGTTCGGCGGGACGGTGGACGATCAGTTCGGTCGCCGGCATACCCTCGACGAACTGCATCGCCGTCCACAGAACGGTTACGCAACTGCTTGTCTCGATGCCTGTGGTCGAATCGATCTCGCCGCGGGCGTACATGCGGACGATGTTCGGGTGCGGGAGTCGGGAGGCAATGGTGAACTCGCGATCGAATCTCTCGCGGACCCGTTGACGGTCGCTCGGCCTGGTGTGCAACACCTTGAGTGCGATCGGGTCGGTGCCGCTGCCGCGGTGCGCCCGATAGACCTCGGCGCTGCTGCCGCTGCCGAGGAGTGCGTCGATGGTGTAGCCGGCCAACACATCGCCCGGCCCGAACACGGCGTCAGAACTGTCGGGTCGCGGTGATACGGCACGGTGCTCGGCGGTGGCCACGAGATTTCCGGTTCGGCTATCCGCTGATGGGGGTCAGCCGGAAGGCGGCCCGATGTCGATCCGACTCCCTCCGCATGATGCGGAAGTCGTCGATGGTGTCGCTGTTGGAGTCACTCACCCGAACCATTCTGCCTGTTCGGGCCGCCGTAGCACCCCGGGATCACCGAGCTGGTGGATCGCTGGCCGGTGGTCTGGTCCGGGAACCTTCTGCGTCGACCGTGGTCGCGAATGCCGACGAACTGTCCGACGACGCACCGAGGCGGCCACGCACAGGTCTGCCGAGCGGACTGCACGGAGCCGCATGAGCGAGACGTCCCGCGCACCTTAGAGTGAGACCATGGCCGACGTCATCACCGTGGATTCCCTGGTAGCCGAATTGCCACCCGGGATGGTGGTCACCGATCCCGACATCCTGTCTGCATACCGGCAGGATCGTGCCCAGGACCCCGACGCCGGGACACCGCTCGCACTGATCCGCCCGACGACCACCGAGCAGGTGCAGATCACGGTCCGCTGGTGCGGCGAGCACCAGATCCCGGTCATCACCCGTGGTGCGGGAACGAGTCTGTCCGGCGGCTCGACCGCCGTCGACGGCGCGGTGATGATCTCCACGGAGAAGATGCGCGAGTTGACCATCGACACCGCGACCCGGACCGCCGTCACGCAGCCAGGACTGTTCAACTCGGAAGTGAAGGCCGCGGCCGCTGCCCACGGACTCTGGTATCCGCCGGACCCGTCGTCGTTCGAGATCTGCTCGATCGGCGGCAACGTCGCCACCAACGCGGGCGGGTTGTGTTGCGTGAAGTACGGCGTGACCACCGACTACGTGCTCGGCCTACAGGTGGTGCTGGCCGACGGACGTGCGGTGCGCGTCGGCGGTATGCAGTTGAAGGACTCGGCCGGGCTGTCGCTGACCAAGCTCTTCGTCGGTAGCGAGGGACTGCTCGGCATCATCACCGAGGTGACGCTGCGGCTGCTGCCTCCGCAGGCTCCGGCGTCCACGGTGGTGGGGACGTTCGCGTCAGTGCACGAGGCCAGTCAGGCCGTCCTCGCGATCACGTCGCAGATCCGCCCCGCGATGCTCGAGTTCATGGACTCGGTCTCCATCAATGCCGTCGAGGACATGCTGCGGATGGGCCTCGATCGGGACGCGGGCGCGCTGCTGGTGGCCCAGTCGGACGCGCCCGGGCCGGCCGGTGCGGCGGAGGTCGAGATCATCTCGCAGGCGTTCGAGGCGCACGGCGCGAGCGAGGTGTTCGCCACCGACGACCCGCAGGAGGGTGAGGCCTTCACCGCAGCTCGGCGGGCGGCGATACCCGCGGTCGAGAAGATCGGGTCGCTCCTGCTCGAAGATGTCGGGGTGCCGTTGCCGCAGTTGCCCGCGCTGATCGACGGTGTCGGGGCGATCGCGGCAGACAACCGGGTGCTGATCTCGGTGATCGCGCACGCCGGCGACGGCAACACCCATCCGCTGATCGTCTTCGACCCGGCAGACACCGACGAGGCGGCCCGCGCCCAGCGAGCCTTCGGTCAGATCATGGATCTGGCGATCTCGCTGGGCGGCACCATCACCGGCGAGCACGGCGTCGGCAGACTCAAGAAGAACTGGCTGCCCGATCAGGTCGGCCCCGACGTCATGGATCTCACGGCGACCATCAAGCGTGCGCTGGACCCGCAGGGCATCCTCAACCCCGGCGTATTGCTCTAGATCAGACAGTCGTCGCGACGCGCCGCGAATCGGCGATCGCGGCCGTGCGATGCCGCGCCAACGATTGGTATTCCGGGTCGGTGACCATCTGGCGGAACGCCGCCGGATTCGGGTACCGAACCAGCAGGATCGAGTCCCACTGCTCGTCGACCGGCCCGATCACCGTCGGCCCGCAGTCGCCGTGGAACACGACCTCTGCCCCGGCCTTTTCGAGGTGCGGCGTCGCCGCCCGTCCATAGATTCGGTAGGCATCTTCGCCGGAGATCGGCTGTTGCGGAGCCAATTCCGCTGCCTGCGAGTAGTCGGCCTCGTCTCGGAACCTGAGCAGGTTGAGCATCGTGATCGGCTGATCTGCCGGCAGTTCCGAGAGCTGCCCGAATTGCCCTCGGTGCGGGTCGACGGCGCGGCGGTCGGCGGGTGGGAGGTCGGTGCTCATTGCAGTTCAGTGCCTCTCGAGGATCGTGGACAGGTCGGCGCCATCCGGCAGTGCGCCGTATTCGAAGTTCCGGTCATCGCCCAGCCGGGCCGCGATGAACGCGTCGGCAACCGGTGTCGGTGAGAACCGTACGAGCAGAGATGCTTCCAGGGCAAGAGCCATCGATTCGACGACGGACCGTGCTCGCCGCTGGGCCGAAGCCGCGTCGAGGCGGGACAGCTCACCCAGGTGATCGCGGAGCCCGTCGAGGTGGGCGTCGAGAACTCGGTCGGCGCCGCGGGCCAGGGAGATCTCGGCGTCGAACGCCGCCACCGACTCGGGCTCACGGGTCATCGCCCTCAGTACGTCGAGCGCGATCACGTTGCCCGATCCCTCCCACACGGCCATCACCGGCTGCTCTCGGTACCGCATCGCGAGCGGGAAGTCTTCGGTATAACCGTTGCCGCCCAAGCACTCCAACGCCTCGTACGAGTGATGCGGTCCGCGCTTGCAGATCCAGTACTTGGCGACCGCGGTGGCGAGGCGTCGGAAGGCGCGCTCTTGGTCGTTCGCGTCCTCGTCGTGGGCGCGGGCGAGACGGATCGCTGTGACGGTGGCGGCCTCGGACTCGAGGGCGAGATCGGCGAGCACGGCGGCCATCGCCGGCTGATCGGCCAGTGTTGCGCCGAATGCCGCACGGTGGCGGGCGTGCCAGACCGCCTCGGCGACGGACTGTCGCATGCCGGCCGCACTGCCCAGCACGCAGTCGAGACGGGTCTGCGCGACCATCTCGATGATGGTGCGGACACCGCGGCCCGGCTCGCCGATCATCACGGCGACGGTGCCGTCGAGTTCGATCTCCGACGACGCATTCGATTTGTTGCCGAGCTTGTTCTTCAGTCGCTGGATGCGGAAGACATTGCGGGTGCCGTCGGGCAGGACTCGCGGCAGCAGGAAACAGGAAAGCCCTTCGCCTGCTGGTCCTTCCGCCTGCGCGAGGACCAGGAAAGCGTCCGACATCGGAGCCGAGCAGAACCACTTGTGGCCGGTGAGCAGATATTCACCGCCTGGGCCGCCGCCGGCAACCGGCTTGGCGATGGTGGTGTTGGCGCGGACATCCGAGCCGCCTTGCTTCTCCGTCATGGACATCCCGAAGATCGCCGATGTCTTGTCGGCGGCCAAGTCGGGGGAGTAGGAGCGGGACAGGGCCTTCGGCACCCACTGGGCGGCGACGTCGGGCTGCAGCTCGAGGGATGGGATGACCGCGTGGGTCATCGACACCGGACATGCATGGCCCGGCTCGATCTGGCCGAACAGCATGAATCCGGCAGCCCGCACCACATGGGAGCCCGGCTGAGGGTCGTCCCAGCAGCGGGTGTGCGAGCCGTGGGCGATGGAGGCGGCGATGATGCGGTGATAGGCGGGGTGGTATTCGACCTCGTCGATCCGGTTGCCCCACCGGTCGAACGTGTGCAACTCCGGCGTGACGGAGTTGGCGAGTGCGGCGTCGTGCTGGAAGTCGGCACTGCCGACGAGCGCGCCGATGTCGCGGAGTTCGTCCTCGGCCCATCCACCGTCGTGGCGTCGAACCGCCTCGGCGAGAACAGTGTTGAGCTCGTACTCGTTGATGTCACGCCGGGGTGCGGACTGGTTGAGCACGGTGTGGGTGAGATGAGGCTGCGGTTTGGTGTGAGTGTCGAACTGCGTCATGAACTTTCCTTTCGGCGACGAGAGGTCGCGAACACTTCTGTCGGTCGAGTCCCGGCGGCCCCGGCCGCCGGTCGAGTGGCCGCGAACGTGGTGCGTGGCGTATCGAGACCATCGACCCCCTCACCCCCACGCTCCAACGGCCGGTCGAGAACCACGTCGGGGATCTGCAAACTGGTGAAGACGACGGTGACGGCATCCTCGATCGAATACTCGAAATCGGTTCCTGTGGCGGCTTTCTGGACGATGAGGCCGAAGATCGCCGACCAGAAGGCCCTGGCCTCGACGCCGATGTCGGCGCGTAACTGCCAGCCGGTGCGGACCAGGGTGCGCATCAGCGCTTCTTCCCCGCGTTCGTGGAGGTTGCGCAGAGTGTCGCTGATGTTCTCCCGCAGATCCGGACGGCGCGACACGAGGAGCATGGCCGTGGTGAAGAGTTCGACGTTGCGGGCCTGTGGTCCGAGTAGTGAGCTGATGAGGGTGTTGGTGTACTCGCGCACGGTCGTGGCCTCGGCGGCCGCGTCTTCGGCGTGCCGACCGGCGCGCAGGACCGCCGCGCACGCGACCTCGACGAAGAGCTGCTCCTTGGAGCCGAAGTAGTACGTGACCTGGTTCGGGTAGGCCCCGGCCCGCTGACAGATCTGAGCGATCGATGCCGTCTCACCCTGCTCGACGAAGATGTCGGTGGCCGCCGACAGCAACGCACGACGTGTCGCCTTGCCGGCTTCACGCGTTCCGCGGCCATTAGCGCTGGTCATGCCCACCTCATCAAGTGTTTGTATGGCAAACAATAAACGCGGGCGGGTGGCGGGTCAAGGGCGTTCACGCGCGGAGGTCCGTCCGTCCGTCCACGGTGTCCCCGCCGAAGACCGCCACGCCCGAGCACATGCGCGCGAATGCCGACATCGATGTCACGATCGGCGACGAGGACATGCAGGCTCTGCGCGACATGAATGCGAGGGACTACGGGGAACACTCCGTGTTCCCGTCTGCAGCGGCAAGTAGAAGGTGGAGGCCGATTCACTCGACTGGAAAGGCGGCGATCGGTTGTCTCAGACCAGCGGTCGGCCGAGGCGGTGCCGTAATCGGACATCCCAGAGCAACAGACGGAAGCCCAACTGCGACAACCACAGAGGCGTTCTGCGCTCACGAGCGACCAGATCGGCGATGTAGTTGCGGAACCACTCCTCGTCGGCGGGGGTCCAGTCGACTCGCAGGGCGTCGCGGAACGGTTGGGGAAGGTATCCGATGGTGCGTCGGTATTTGACGGGTCCATAGCGTTTGGCGACCCAGGGGTGAGCGTAATCGAAGTGAGCGATACCGAGAAGGAAGTCGCGCACCTCATCGCTGATGGCCAGCTTCGAGGTTTGCTCATCCCAGTACTGGCTGAAGGTGTCTCTGTTGGCGGGCCACGCCTCCGCCGGCATCTGCAGCGTGGTGCCACAGACCTTCCCCTGCTGGTAGAACGTCTCTCGTTGGAGGCCGTGTAGCGGTCCGTGGACACGTTCGTAGATGTCTTCCCATCCCATGTAGAGACAGGCGGCCACCCATAGCTGGAGTTCGATGTCCATGGCGTTGTAGGCGACGGGACTGTCGTCGTCGGAGCGGACTCGGGCATGTTGGCGGTTCACGGCCTGACGGAAGTGACGGCGATCAGCGGCGGAGCCCAGAGTCGCGACCGCGAGATAGGAGGCGGTGGTCCGTGCCCGTTTGATCGGGTGCCGATCCAGTCGTCCGTCCTCGACCGTGCTGCGTGCAACGCCGTATCCGACTGCGGGATTGGCCAACTGCATGATCACGTTGGCTGTGCTCATTGTTCGGCCCATCGACATCAGCGACCTCGCGAACACGCTGCTGTCCATGGCATCCGATTCCGTGCGGGAGACCCGCTTCGAGCCGTCCACTGCCATTGTGCCCTCCTCGACCAGGGATCTGACTACATACGTTATCAGATTATTGTCTCGGTGTGTGCCCGGGCGGTGCGAACGACTCGATCAGATGGATCGCTGGGTTTCAGCGATGCCGCTTCAACGCCAAACAGAGGCGTTCCCAACGCTTTTGATTGCCGGGACCGCCTCCACCAAGCGAAAGGTGAGTGCCTCTATCAGTGAATCTCACACACCGTTCATGACCGTCTGTTCAGGACAGTGCCCTGACATCGGTCCGAGCGACATACCTCGGGAGAGGCCTACACGCTGGCCCGAGCGTCGGCGATCCTCGCCGGGTCCAGCAGTACGAGGACATCACCATCGAGGCTGGAGGTGATCATTGAGCTGGGCGTCGTGTCGGTTGCCGGGGTTGTCGGGGTGATCGATCGTGTCAATTTGTTGATGGTGACATCTCCGGTCAGGTATCCCGTCTTGGCTCCTGTGACTGTGATGTCGGCGCGGTAGCGGATCGTATTCTGGCTGGCCGGCGCGCTCGTTGATTCGGTGCCGTTCAGGATCAATCCGTCCTCGTTGACGTAGTCGTGGTAAGTGACGGTGCGGAGGGTTGCGCCGGGGCTCGCTGGGTCTGCGATCTCTTCGATCGTCGCGGTGCCGCCTCCCGCACCCTCGTACGTCCCGGCCGCAGGTAATGGCAGCGGGCTGGGAACGTATTCGCTCAGTTTGGGCGCCCACGTCGGATCTGGAGTCCTGAGATCTCCCTGGACTTGGCCCACGCTGGTCGTGTACTTCAGGTTGGCAATCACGAGCCGGCTGTCCGTCGGGCTGGCCTCCCAGAATGCCACCGCGTCGCCAGTGTTGTTCCAACTGGCCATGCTGCGTGCTGAGTAGTTGTCGCCTTCGTCCTCAGGGGTATTCGGGTCATCGCTGACGAACAACGGAATACCGTTCTCTCCCTTCAGTTCGTCTTCGATCGAGAGCACCCACTCCTGGTTCGTCACATTCCGGTAGTTGGAACCCGCATATGCCTCGTACACAGCTCCTTGGATTTGTGAAGGCAAGAACGCCGGCCGCACGATCCTTGTCATAGGCGTCAGGGCGTCGAGACCACGCGCACTCCCGATCGCGATCCACTGCTGGTTGGGCGAGAGGTCAGTGTCTTCGTCGTAGTCGAGGTTTGCCGTCAGCCGTGTCGCCTCACCCGTGGCCAGATCGACCACGATGTCGTCGACGTTGCCGGCCTCGTATTGTCCGCCGATGATGATCACGCCTTTGCCGTCGGGAGTGAACTGCTTGCCCTCACCCACGGGGTAGACCACCCGAGCATCTTCGATGTGATATTCCGGTGCCCCGGTGGCCGCGTTGGTGGTCCGGGTGAACGTGCCCACGACAGGCACGGCCGTCAGGAGTCCGGCTTCGCCGAACTGGACTTGGCTGAACAACACATGGGTGCCGTCCGGCGAGATCCGCATCTCGCGCTGCGGATCGAGAACAGTTGCCGCGGCCGGCGGTGAGATGACCGGCACCAGCTGATCTCCAGTCGGTTCGTAAACGAAGTAGCGGCCTCCGGACTGAATCATCAGCCGATCTGAACCGTCCTGATAGGGCACCACCCTGGCCATGTCGGTTGCGACCTCGGGAGAGATGCCACAGGTGATGCACTTGAGGCCCGTCCCGTCGACGTTGATCTGGTGGATTTCCGAACGGGTCCCACCGGGGGGCGTCACAGCGAAGTAGATCGAGTTTCCGTCCGCTGCGAACCGTGGAGTGTCAGGGTCCGTGTACCCATCAGGTAGATCGAGGATGACGCGATCAACGGTCGGGCTGAGGACCGTGGTGTCGATACTCGCCTGATCACCGTGCGGTTGGAACAGAGTCAGCAAATTGAACTTGCCATCGGTGACGGAGATGGTGAACGAATCAGTTTGAGCGGCATCGTAGTCGATGTCGTCAGGGATATAGGTGTATGTGCCCGTCGCCTGGTCGATCGTCACGGTGCCATGCTTGGGCGCCTGGGTGATCGCGTAGCTCAAGGCGTCGCCTTCGGGATCGGTGGCACCGAGATTGCCAGTGACCGTCTGACCGGTCTGAACCGTCGCGGTGGGGTTGTAGTCGATGGTCGGGGATTGGTTGAACAGTTCGCGTCGCGTCCAGCCCACCAGAGCCCAGATGAACGGGGAACTCGGCGTGCGGTCCTCCGGATCAGGGGTGGGGCGGAGAACTTTCGTGATGAAGCCGTTGAGGAAGCCCGCCAGACCGCCTTCCTGCGCTTTCGGCACAGCGGGAGAAAATACTGGGACGACCGCCCCGCCGACGACCGCGCCCGCGGTGTCGACATCAACTGTCGCCGCAGTGATCACGTCACCAGACCTGCCTTCGGCAGTCGGTGTCTGCGAGGTTGCCGTCTCCATGGCGACTGCGCTCACTGGTTGCGAGTTTCCGGCGGTTGCCGGTGTCAGCCCGACGTCGGTGACGGCGGGATCGTCAGGATCTGAATCGATCGCGTCCGCAGTCGATTCCGGTTGCAGAGGGTCGACTGATGGGAAGATCGACGGCGGATAGTCTTCTTGAGCTTCGGTCACTTCACCGGTGGCCGGTGCACCGTCGGATGAGAGTCCATCCTGTCCGCTTGTCTCATCCGGCGCATCGGCGACGGGCGGTTCCGGGGAAGTGGGTGCCTGCGGATCGTCCGTGTCGGTCTCAGTGGAGGCAGACTCGGTGCTCGACGACGTCTGGTCCGTGGTGTCGGTTGACGTGGAGTCACTGCCGTCTGTTGTCGACTGAGTGTCGGACTGTGTTCCCTGTCCTTCACCTGCGGTCGAGTCCGTGGACGCTCCCGAGCTACCCCCGGAGGCGGTGGCCGAACTCGATACCGAGGATGAATCGCCAGTGTCGGCGCTTGCCACGCCTGGCGACGCGGCAACAACCACTCCGATTCCGACCGCCGCGGCCAGCGCACTTGCGCGACCGAGTTGGCGACCGTAGCCGCTGTGATGTGAAACCTGTTTGGACATTAGGGCTCCTGGGTGCAGTCCAGTGAAATGACGGGATCGGGGTTGAGGGGAGCAACTTGCCGAACGTAAAGTCGCGAACTTGTCGAATGTAAAGTTGGCGCGCTGGTTGTGTCAAGCATCACACCTCCGCACTGCCCGACTGGACGCTAGCCGATCGGCTAGTACGGAGCGCACCCGACGTTAGGATGCGTAGTGTGAGCGCAGTCGATGTCCCAGATGTCAGCCATCCCGCCGACGCGCGGCAGAGGCTGCTTGACGTCGCCTTGGCCCTCATAGCCCGACACGGATTCGCCGGCACTTCGCTCCAGATGATCGCCGACGACCTCGGCGTCACGAAGGCGGCCATCTACTACCACTTTCGCACCCGAGATCAATTACTGATCGGGTTGGTGGAACCGATGCTGTACCAGATACGTCAATTCGTCGAGGAGGCGGAAAAGCGCCGTACTCCCCGTATGCAGATGAACGCCATGGTGGAGGGATATGCAGTCGCGGTCGCCAGGAACCGGTCGCTCGCAGCAGTCTTGGTCTTCGATCCGAGCGTCCACCGAGTGCTACAACACCAACCGACGTGGGGCAGCCTCATCGCCCGACAATTGAAGCTGCTCACGCAGCTCGACGATGGTCCCCGCGGAGTCATCAAGGCCACCGCGCTCATGACCGGACTCGCTGGGGCAGCGACGGGTGCCCCAGCGGAGACTGACGAGCAGTCGCTGACCGCCGAACTTTCCGAGATCGGCCGGCACATGATGGGGCTCCGACAACCGCGACAACCGCGGGGCGCAGCATGACAGGCACCTCGCGCTTCACGCAGAATGGCGTCGAGAAGAGCGATGAGGGTTCGAAAACCTCTTGGCTGCTGTATTTTTCGAGATGAAATCCGCTACGCTCCCGATAGCTTGCCTGCCCTCGGGGCTGCTGGGGATGACCGCCGGAAATGCGTGGATCATGTCCTGCCATAAGTGCAACTCGTGCTCCACGCCCGTCGTCGACAACCGATCGGCGAGCTGTTCGGAGTCGAGCCGGAGGAACTCGTCGTCGCACGCTGTCAACAATGTCGGCGGTAGCGCGCGAAGCTCATCGTGTGACAGATCGGCGACCGTTGGTACCGGGGCGTCGTGCACTCCACCCAGTCGGCAGATGGTCGCGAAGGCCGTGACGGGCAGGAGTCGCTCCGTGTTCGAGTTCTGGTGCGCGAGTTTGTCCGTCACGTCGAGTTCCAGCCACGGGCTGATGCCCACCACGGCGCCCGGCATCGGGAGGCCCATCTCGCGGCAGGCAAGGGCCACCGACATCGCGAGAAACCCACCGGCGGAATCACCGGCGACTGCAATGGTGTGGGGTTCGTGACCGCGTCGTAGCGCCCACCGATAGGCGAGGATGCAGTCCTGCACCGCGTCGATGATGCCGACGCCGGGAACGCGTCGATAACCGACCTAGACGACAGGGAGGTTGGTCGTGGTGGAAAGCGTTGCAGCAATGCGACGGTGGGTGTGCAATCCACCCGCGACGAATCCGCCTCCGTGGAAGTACAGCACGAGACCGCGGCCCGCGGCCTGTGCGTCCGGCGCGGGCGTCTCGAGTCCGCGAAGATGGCCGATTCTCACCGGGGTGGATCGAATAGATTTGCGCGGGCGGAGAATCCGCGCGCTCAGATCCACCATCTGACCCGCCGCGAGGGCCGCTGGTGTGATCGGAACACGGCGGAGGGTCGGCCGGACGAGATAGCGCACGATCCGATTCGTCACCACCGCCTGGGTGCTCCGAGGGCCGGAGTAGATGACCCTGGTCACGTCGGGGGCCGTTCATTCGCTCGTGAGATGGATGTCATCGATGTCGCGGATCGTCGACGGAGAGGATCAGACGCTGCATGGTTGCGGACCTGGCGAGAAACCGGTCCATGACGGGGTTGAGCATTCCGTGAACCCATTTCAGTTGTCGCCAACCGAACGGCGCGAACGAGTCCGCCGCCCGTGACGTCACGTTGTCGACGATCGTCTCGGCGGCGGTCTCCGCGGAGATCCGACGTCGTAACGGCCAGGGCAGCATCGCACCGATCTCTTGGCCGAGTTCGTCGGCGTCGAGCATCTCGTGGGTCATGTCGGTGTCGACGATCCCGAAATGCACGGTGCCGGAAGTCGCTCCGTGCGGAGCCAACTCGAGGCGCAGTGCGCGACCCAACTGTCCGACGGCGGACTTGCTGATCATGTACGGCGAGCCGCCGGCCCCGGGCGAAAAGGCGGCGCCCGACGAGACGATGACGACGTGGCCCTTGTTGGCGATGATCTGGTCCAATGCGGGCCGAACCGTGTTGTATACCCCGAACAGGTTCACCCCGATCACCCGATCGAAGTCGGCATCCTCCATCGCCCGCACGGTGGCAGGTGGGGGCGTGACACCCGCATTGGCGACGACCACGTCGATGGAACCGAAATGTGCGATGACAGCGGTCATCGCGTCCCGCATCGCGGCGCGGTCGCGCACATCCGCGGTGCAGGCGAATGTCGTGTCGCCGAGTCGCCGAGCGGCCGCTTCCACCTGGTCGCGGTCGACATCGATCAACGCGAGACGCGCACCGCGGTGCTGCAACTGTTCTGCGACCGCGAAACCTATTCCCTTGCCCGCGCCGGTGACGACGACCACCCGGCCGGTGACATCGAGCCGCATCAGGACCTCACCGCCATCGGATCGCGGGGATGTTCGGTCTCGAATGACTCGATGTCGAAGCGCTTGGTGCGGCGCGCATATTCGAAGCTCCATCCGGGATACAGGCCGGCGTTCTTGCCGTCGGCGGTGTGGTAGTAGCTGGTGGCGCAACCACCGGTGAGCCAGACCGTCTCGTCGCTCCGACGATTCATCTCGTCGACGAACGCTTCCTGGATCGACGGCCGCACCTCGACGCGAGTGGCGCCGTCGTTGCGGATTCGGCCGAGCGCGTCGACGATGTAACGGCACTGGGCCTCGATCATGTAGATCGCCGACTGATTCCCGACCGCGCCGAACGCCCCGAGGGTGGTGAAGAAGTTCGGATACCCGGCGGTCGCAGTGCCGAGATAGCTGCGGGGGCTCTCCGTGTACACGTCGGTGTACGGGCGTCCGTCGATTCCTATGACCCGTTCGAACACGGCAGGCGGAACGGTGAATCCGGTGCCGTACACGATTGCATCGACCGGGTAGCGGGTCCCGTCGGTCGTCTCGACACCCGTGGGGGTGATCTTTGCGATGCCCGTCGTCACCACGTCGACGTTGTCTCGTGTGAGTGCGGGCAGGTAGTCGTCGGAGAAGATCGCGCGTTTGCAGCCGATGATGTAATCCGGTGTCAGGCGGGCCCGTAGGCCCCGGTCACGGACCTGACGCCGCAGTTGGAACCGACCCAGTGCCTCGAACGGATAGCGGAATCGGTTGTTGACGAAACTGACCAGGCCGAAACTCTCGATGCCGAGGTAGTAGGCGCCGCGGAACAGTTTGCCCAGCAGTGGAATCCGACGGAGCAGTGAGCGCTCCTGCTCGGTCGTCTTCCGGTCCATCCGCGGGACGATCCATGGTGCGGACCGTTGGAACACCACCAGGCGGTCGACCTCCGGCTGTAGTTCGGGGATGAACTGCACCGCCGAGGCCCCGGTGCCGATGACGGCGACGCGTCGACCCGCGGGGTCGAACCCGTGATCCCAGTGCAGAGAATGGAAGGCCGGACCGGCAAAACTGTCTCGCCCGGGGATGTCGGGATACCTGGCCTCGCCGTACACCCCGCAGCGGTGATCAGGAAGCGCGTGGTGATCGTTCCGCGGTTGGTCTCGATCTCCCAGTGACGTCCGTCCTCGTCCCACTTCGCGTGGAGCAGTTCCGTGCCGTAGGTGATGTGGTCGGTCACCTTGTGCCGTGTGGCGACGGTCCGGAGGTAATCGAGGATCTCGGGCTGCTGACCATACGTCCGGGACCAGTCGGGGTTCGGGGCGAACGAATAGCTGTAGAGGTGCGACGGTACGTCGCAGGCACACCCCGGGTAGGTGTTGTCGCGCCACGTGCCGCCGAGTTCGTCGGCACGTTCGAGGATGACGAAGTCGGTGATGCCCGCGTCGCGCAGGAATACGCCGAGTGCGATCCCTCCGAATCCGGCGCCGATGATCACCGTTTGATGGTCGGGTTCACGAATTGGGTCGGGCATCGCATCCTCGTCGTCGAGATGGTGGGGCACAGTCGCGGCGTCGGTCGCCGTGGCCAGTTCCGATGAGCCCCGCCGGGCGCCGTCGCGGCCCGGACATGAGGTGGCCGGAGCGGCCGATGGGTCGTCGTGGTCAGCGGCGGAGGCGCTGACCCATTCGTCGGGTGATGGCCGGCACCTTGGAGGCGGCCATGAGGGTGCGGAACTGCCAGCTGTCGTCGCGCGGGAGGATGCCCGCGCGCTGGACGCCGTCGAGGAAGTCGTACAGGGTCTCGCCCTCCTCCATCAGTCCCTCGGCGTTGAAGTGGTAGCGGTCGACCGCGGGGGCCTGGATGAACCGTCCGTTGCCGTAGATCGTCGGTGCTGTCTCGTCGTAGGGATGCAGTCGCAACGGGCCGGTCCAGTGACCACTGCCCATGTACCGGATCACCGTTCGCACGGTCCCCTCCGGCGTGACGTCGATGTAGACCTGGTCGGGGAGAGGGTCGTAGCGCCAGTCCGGGATGGCGTCGAAGAAGGCGAAGTTGTACGTCACGAAGTCGTCGATACCCACGATGGTTCGGCCGAAGGTTGTCACGTCGGTGTACTTGATGTCCGGCGCGTACAGCTCCTCGTTGACGCTCATGTCACGGACGAGGAAGCTCCACCAGTACTTCTTGGCCCATGTCATCACCCACGAGAAGTCGGTGCCGTGCGCGTTGCTGAGATAGTCGAGCTTCTTGGCGAAGGTCTCGAACCACTCGCGCGTCGTCGCCTGGAGTTCCTCCTCCGGGATTGCCCGGATGGGAACGGCGCGATTGGACTCGAGGTACTCGGGTACCGGTTTGGACAGCCGCGGCCTGGCGAGCGCTTCCTGGAATTCTTCCTCGTTGAACATCCCGTTGCCTCCTGATTCACCGTTGTGTGGCGTGTGTCGGACGGTGAACACGCGCCTGCGTGAATCACATGATTCATCTGGAATCAGGTGATGTCAACCTTGCCGGGGGACGGGTTGCCGACCCTTGCGCCCTGCGTCGCGTGGTGCAAGATCGACTCCATGAACTCGTCGAAGGTGTGGGGCGGCCGAACGCTGCACGATCGTTCGTCTGATCGTCGTGAGCTCCTGTTGGCGGCTGCCGCGGACCTGTTGGGGACCGGTGGCGCCGCCGCCGTGACGATGCGTGCCGTGGTACGTGAGGCCGGGATCAGCCCGCGGTACTTCTACGAGAGTTTCGATTCGCGGGAGACCCTGCTGGTGGCGGTCTATGACCGCGTGGAGGCCGACTTGCTCGATCGGCTCACCGCGGTGGACATCAGCCGAGGTCTCCGCGATGTGGTGCGGTCGGCCTTCGAGGTGTTGCGCGACTTCTTCCAGGAAGACCCGCGACGAGCGCGGATCCTGTTGCGTGAGCCGCTCGCCGACGATGTCCTGCGCGCTCACAGCGCGTCGCGGATCCCGATGTTCACCCGTGCGATCGTGCCGATGCTCGCTCCGGACACGGGGCTCGACGCCGCGGATGTCGACGAGGACGGTGACTGGGCGGTCCGTTCGACAGCGTTGTCGGGTGCATTGGTGGCGATGTATCTCGAGTACACCGACGGGCACTTCGCCGTCGGCCCGGAGCGGATCGTCGACATCGCGGTGGACGTTGTCTTCGCGTTCACCGGGCTCGGGTCCTGACGGTCACCACGGGTGATTCGCTGAAACTCTGGCTGCAGATTCGGATTCTGGCCGCAGGTTCAGCTCCAAGCCGGAACACGATACTGCGGCCAGAGCCCGCGTCAGGCAATCTCACGTCGACCGCGGCTCCAGAGATCTAGCATCGACACATGCGAGCCATGATCATCAAGGAGTTCCGCGAACTTCGGCGCGATCGGCGCACTCTGGCCATGTTGATCGTGCTACCTCTGTTGCTGTTGATCATCTTCGGTTATGCGGCAAACTTTTACGTGTCGTCGGTTCCGGCGGCGGTCGTGGGGCCGTCGGCGCAGCAAGTCGCCGCGGCGTTGCCGGATTACTTCGACGTCACCGTCACCGAGGTCGCGGACGGCGCGGATCAGGCTCGTGATCTGTTGCGGGAGAACAAGGTCGATGTGGCGTTCGTGACCGGGGCCCCGGGCGCACAGGCCTCGGCACTCGTCGACGGATCGAATCTGTTCGCCGCCCAGTCGACCGTCTCGATCTTGAACAAGATGGGCAATGCGGTTCGCACGGATGTGCTGTTCAACCCTGATCTGAAGACGTCGTGGGTGATGGTCCCGGCGATCATCGGCCTGATCCTGACGTTCATCGGAACCATCATCACCAGCATCGGACTCGTCCGCGAACGTGAGGCGGGAACCCTGGAGCAACTGGCCGTCATGCCCATCGCGCCCAGTCAGGTGATCCTCGGCAAGATCGTGCCGTATTTCGTCCTCGCCGCCATCGACATGATCGTGGTCACGACGCTCGGCATGCTGTTGTTCGGGGTGCCGTTCAACGGCAATGTGCTGGTCTTCGCGCTCGGCGCGGCGATCTTCTTGTTCGTGGTGCTCGGTCTCGGGGTGCTGATCTCGACGATCTCACAGACGACCGGACAGGCCATCCAAACGGCGTTCATGTTCCTCATGCCCCAGATCCTGTTGTCGGGCATGATCTTCCCGCTCGACGCCATGGCTGCGGGGGTGCGATGGATCGGTTACCTGCTGCCGTTGACCTACTTCACGATGATCTCGCAGGGAGTGATGCTGCGCGATGCGCCGATCTCGTCATTGTGGGTGCCGTTGGTGATCTTGACCGTGATGGCGGTTGTCGTGTTCACCGGTGCCACCATGCGGTTCCGCCGTGATCTCGCACCCACTGTGTCCGACGGGTCGGAGACCGAGGCGACGACGGCGGAACCCGCATGATCGCCTCCGCGCGGTCGGTGACCGTGCGTTTCGGTGGCGTCACAGCACTCGAGGACGTGAGCGTCGATGTACCGGCCGGCCAGGTGGTCGCTCTCGTCGGTGGTGACGGCGCGGGGAAGTCGACGCTGTTGCGCACGTTCGCGCGGGAGGTCGCGCCCGATTCGGGAACCGTGACCGCTCCGGGCAAACACGCAATCGGATTCCTGTCGGCCGGGCCCGGGAGCTGGGCCGCGCTCACCGTCCGGCAGAACCTGGATTTCGTCGGGGAGGCCTATGGTCTTGCCGGACAGGAGCTGCGCCGCAGGCGGGAGGAGTTGATCGGACGCGCCGGATTGAAGGTCGCCGCCGACCGACCGGCGAGTGCCTTGTCCGGTGGGATGCGGCGCAAGCTCGGGGTGGCGATGGCGATGCTGCATCGACCGCAGCTGCTGCTCCTCGACGAGCCGAGTACCGGAGTCGATCCGGTGAGTCGGATCGACCTGTGGCGCATGGTGTCCGAGGCGGCCGCAGCCGGCGCCGCGGTGCTGATGTCGACGACGTATCTCGACGAGGCCGAGCGGGCGGGGTACCTCGTCGTGCTGGACGACGGTCGCCCGCTCGTGAGCGGTTCATACGACGAGGTGCAGGCCGGTTTCCGTGGCACCATCACCGTTTCCGAGACGCCGGTGCGTCCCCATTGGTCGTGGCGACGGGGGCGCACCCGGCACGAGTACTGGCCCGACGGAGACGCCGGCCCCGACCTGGACCGCCGACGGCCCGACCTCGAGGACATCGTGATCGCGCTGTCGCTTCAGCGTGAGTCCGAGGCGAACTCCACGGTCGGTGCCCGATGACCCAGAACGTGATCCGTGCCCGCGCGGTGACCCGTCGTTTCGGCGACTTCACGGCCGTCGACGATGTGTCCATGTCTGTCGAGCCGGGTGAGGTCGTCGGGCTGCTGGGTGCGAACGGCGCAGGCAAGACCACCCTGATCCGCATGCTGCTGGGTCTGCTCCGTACCTCCGAGGGGAGCGTCGAATTGCTCGGTGGCGCACCGAACCGCGCTCGTCGGGCCCACCTCGGTTATGTTCCACAGAATCTCGGCCTCTACCGCGATCTGACCGTGCGGCAGAACTTGTCATTCAGCGCCGAGGCATACGGAGCGCCGGTGCCTGATCTTCCGGAGCAACTCGTCGCCGTCGGCGACACTCTCGTCGGCGAGTTGGCGCTCGGTGCACAACGCCAGACGGCCTTCGTGGTCGCGCTGGCCCATCAGCCCACGGTGCTCGTCCTCGACGAGCCGACTTCGGGGGTCGATGCGCTCTCGCGGGCACGGTTGTGGGACACCATCCGCGAACAGGCCGACTCGGGTGTGGGTGTGTTGGTGACCACCCATTACATGGAAGAGGCTCAGCAGTGTGATCGGTTGCTGCTCATGGCGAGTGGCGCGCTCGTGGGGGAGGGCAGCGAAGTCGACATCGTCGGCGACACTCGCGCTTTCGCCGTCCGGACCGACGATTGGGCACAGGCGTTCGCAACTCTCAACGATGCAGACATCCCGGTGATCCTCGCAGGGCGATCGATTCGCGTGCCCGACACCGATCCGACGACGATCCGCACGGTGCTGAGCGAGTCGGGGATCACCGCCGACATCAGCCCGGTGCGGGCGACCATCGAAGAGCGCATGCTCGTACTCGCCCGCAGACCCTCCGGATAGTCTGCCGGGGCACCAGCGAACGAGTGGTGCCCCCCGGCCGTCACGGCAAGGCCCGATCCTTACCGAAGCCCAACCCGATGTCGACGGTGTTTCGTTGCCCGGCAACCACATTGACCTGGATCGCGGCGGGCTCGTACATACTCGCCACCACCGTGAACAGGCCTTCGGTGAGTCCTTCCATACGATAGCGGCCCTCGGCGTCGGTGGTCACCGACGCGACGATCGTCTGATCGGGGCCGATCGCCGAGACGGTCGCGCCCTCGAGGGGGGAACCGTCGATCGTCCGGACCGAACCCTGCATGCCGCTGGTGGCGATCAGCAGGATCTCGACAGGTTCCGTGGTCCGTCCGGCGCCGTCGACGGTGACCAGTTGACTGGCCGGCTGGTAGCCCGGTGCCGATGCGGTCACCGCGACGGTGTCGCCCGCCGACAGCCCGCTGATCGTGAAGTACCCGTCGGAATCGGCGTGGGCCTGTTTCACCACGGCACCGGACTGATCGGTGACGACGAGGTTGGCCGACACCGGGTGTTGGCCGTCGCGCACTCGTCCTCGCAGAACGGAGCCGCCGACCAGGGTGAAGTCGCGGCGGAAGACCGTGTCACCGACCACGGAGACCGTCATGGCCTTGGGGGAGCGGCCCGGCGCGGTGGCGATGAGGGTGTACGTGCCGTCGGCGATGCCGTGAACGGTGTAGGCGCCGTCGGCATGCACCGCGCTCGTGCCGGCCTGGTGGCCGCGGGTGTCGGTGACGGTGATCGCGGCGGTGTCGAGGGGCGCGCCGTCGTCGGCGATGACGTGCCCGGTGATACGTGGCCGCCCGTCGTGTGACCGGTCGTCATCGGCGAAGGTGGCTCGATGACGAGCGCCGTCCGTGGCGGGCGCATCGACCGCTTCCGGCGCTGCCGGTGCGGTGTTCGCCGGTGTGGCCGGTGGGGTCTTCTCGCCGCCACCTGCCGTGGCACGGCGATGCTTGATCGGGATGAACAACGTGATCGCGACCCCGACGAACGCCGCGATGGCGCCGATCAGGAAGCACCACCGGAACGCCGTGTGGCTCGGCACGTGCGCGGGCCCATAGGCGACCGTCGAGCTGGTGAGCACCAATGCCATCACGGCCGACGCGCTTGTGGTACCGACGGAACGCATCAGGCCGTTGAGTCCGACCGCTGCGCCTGCCTCGGTCATCGGCACCGCACCCATGATCAGGGTCGGCATCGCGGCGTAGCCGATACCGACGCCCGCGGAGCAGATCACCGACGCGAGGGCCAGCTGCCACGGGGCGTTCATCAGCAAGAAGGCGGCGAGGTAGCCCAGGCCGAGGACGGTGGCCCCGATCGCCAGGGTGAACTTGGAACCGATCCGGTTGATGAGCGTGCCGGAGACGGGCGCGAACACCAACATCATCAGGCCGCCCGGCGCCATCCAGAGGCCGGCAGCGAGCAGTGTCTGTCCCAGGCCACCCATGGCCTCCGGGATCTCGAGCAGCTGGGGCACCACGATGGCCTGCGCCATCATGCCGAAGCCGATCGCGATGGCCGCGATGTTGGTGAGCAACACCGCGGGGCGGGCCGTGGTGCGCAGATCGACCAGGGGATCGGAGTGGCGCAGCTCGAACACGCCCCAGATGATCAGCACCGCGAGCCCGCCGAACATCAAGCCGAGGGTGGTGCCGGAGCCCCAGCCCCAGTCGTTGCCCTTGGAGACGGCAATCAACACACCGCACAGACCGATCGTCAGACCGATGGCTCCGGCGATGTCGAAATGTCCACCGCCGGTTCCGTCCTCGACATGAGGCACCAGGAACGCGACGAGAACGGTGACCACAGTGGCGAGTCCGGCAGACACCCAGAACAGTGCGTGCCAATCCCATTGCTGCGCCACCCAGGCGGCCAGCGGCAACCCGACGCCGCCGCCGACGCCCATGGTGGCGCTCATCGCGGAGACCGCCATCGATGTCAGGCGCGGCGGCGTCACCTCGCGCATGAGGCTGATGCCCAGTGGGATGAACCCCATGGCGAGACCCTGGACGGCCCGTCCGACGATCATCGGGATCAACCCGGAACTCAGGGCGCACACCAGCGAGCCGACGATCAGCAGGACGGCACTCGCGAGGATGATGCGCTTCTTGCCGAAGATGTCGCCGAGGCGACCTGCGATCGGCATGGCGACCGCCGCGGCGAGCAGCGTCGCGGTGACGACCCACGATGCGTTCGAGATGTTCGTGTCGAGCAGCCGCGGGAGTTCCGGCTGAATCGGGATGATCAGCGTCTGCATGAGCGCGGCGACGAGACCGCCGAAACACAGTACGGCGACCACCGCCATGGCGGCACCGGCGTGATTGTCGTCGGTCAGTTCGCTGTCCACCGGCACGGTGTCGTTCGTGGCCGGGGCGTTGCCCGTGGGCGTAGTGGTCATAAGTGTGCACCCTCCTTGGGTTATGTACCCTACATATGTATGGTGCATATGCCAACTCCGTTCGAGCGCAACGTATCGTCGACGTGGTCATCGGCAACTCGATCGAAGGACTCAACTCGTGAGCAACCAACGGACCATCGTGATCACCGGAGCCAGTGACGGGATCGGAGCTGTCGCCGCGCGCGAACTCGCCGGGCCCGACGTCGACCTCGTCATCGTTGGGCGTTCGGTCGAGAAGACCGAGGCCGTTGCCGCCGAGACCGGCGCCACCGCACTGACTGCCGACTTCGCGAAGCTCGACGACGTCCGGCGTCTCGCCGAGGAGATCCGGGGGCGGGTGGGCACGATCGACGTGCTGCTCAACAATGCCGGCGGCACCTTCGACCCGAAGAAGCGAACCGCCGATGGGCATGAACCGAACTTCCAGATCAACCATCTCGGCGGCTTCCTGCTCACGAATCTGCTGCACGACAAGCTCGCCGCGGATGGTGGGGCGCTGGTGGTGAACACCGCCAGCATCGGCAACCTCGCGGGCAAGGTGGACCTGGATGATCTGGATTTCCAGCGGCGCCGGGCGCTCGAGATGCGCTGCTACGGAACGAGCAAGCTGGAGAACATCCTCTTCACCCGCGGCATCGCGGATCGATGGAAGGGTGACGGCATCGTCTCCGTCGCGGTGCATCCCGGTCCGGT
The DNA here is from genome assembly GCF_009862785.1 of Gordonia sp. SID5947. NCBI lineage: Bacteria > Bacillati > Actinomycetota > Actinomycetes > Mycobacteriales > Gordoniaceae > Gordonia > Gordonia sp. SID5947. Next base: position 4,145,583 of record NZ_WWHU01000001.1, read on the forward strand.
CGCGACCAGCTTCGGGCGGGATTCGTTCTTCGTGGGACTGCTCTACCGGACGCCGCTCAAGAAGGTCGCGACCATCACGCCGGAGAAGGGGGCCGAACCGCTGATCGAACTGGCGAACCGTGGCGCCGATCCGGAGATCAACGGGGTGTACTTCAGCCGTCACAAGGCCAACGGCCCGCAGAACCCGCAGGCGCACAGACAAGAACTCATCGACGGGCTGTGGCAGGCGTCGGAGCGGTTGGTCGGGATCGGGTAGCGACCCGGCTCGTCACCCGATGACCGCACTCAGCCCGGGTTCCGCAGTTCGGTCGGTGCCCAGTCCGGCCATCTGGTGGCACCGGCGAGCACTCCCGCGGTGAACTCCGCGACGATCGTGGGCGCCGGACCGGTTGCGGTCTCGTAGATCGTCGCCTCGTCCGCGTGACCGACTGCCCGGGCCGCCAGTGGCCACAGTCGCCGGTAGCGGGCACGGATCTTCTGTTCGGGTACCGAATGCCCGCCTGCCGCCTGTCGGTGACCGACGCGCAAGACGGCAAGGGATTCGGGTACGAGGAGGACGTGCACCACGACGAAGTACCCGGCCTCGTGCGCGCGCTCGATCAGCGCGAGTTTGGATTCGTGCGAGAAGACGGTCTCGGCGATGAACGAACGCCCACCGGCGATCAGTCGGTCGCGTGTGTCCGCGGCAATTCGTGCGGCGTCATAGGAGCGTGCCTCGGGTTCGTCGGGCCAGCGCTGCCGTGCGATCAGGTCCGCGTTGACGAAGACGCTCGTCGGCAGCAGCTGGGCGAGTGTCAACTCGACGAACGTCGACTTGCCCGCGCCGTTCGGGCCGATCACCAGATCCAGGCGTCTCACCCGGCGTCGAGTACGTGAGTCGTTCCGTCCGAACGATATTCGACGATGCGGCCGTCCTCATCGATGGACACGGTGGTGACGCCCCGCGCCGTGAGCTCTCGGCGGTAGTCCGCCGAGGCGAGCTCTTCGCTCACCCGGGCCCGGATCTGGGCGTTGAATGCGCGGCCCTCGTCGGGGGAGAGTTCGGTGGTCGGCACGGTGCCCGCCAAAGCGTCCTGCACACGTTTCACGGACGCGGACTCGTGGGTGGTCAGTGCTCGTCCGACGCGCGCCCAGTACTCGAGTTGCTGACGGCCGGTTCGCTGTTGGCGACGGCCTTCGGCGATCGCGCTGTCGACGAGGTCGGCATCGACACGGGTGACCTTGTCTGCGGCTCTGGTCATGGAAAGCCCATCTGTAGCAGGGTGCAACGCCACTGTAGCACCCTGCTACAGATCAGGCGAGTGGTCGACGCGATCGCGGGTGCGCGGGCACGGTGTGAAACTGCCGGCGCGGCATCGACGCGATGAATCGGCTTGCGTGGGCTCTCTATTCGCCTGTGCTAGCAGACCCGCGAACACAACGCGGATCGTCTACCGCCATGCCGAGGAGGTGGGCTCCCAGGACGTCCGATTCCCTCGCGGCGGCGCAATGTCTACGTCATCCGGTGGTCGGACAGCGCGATCTCGACTTCGAAGGTGTGGAGTTCTGGGCCGCGAGCCAAGAACAGGCCGACACCGAGGATCACGCCGTCAATCGAGGATGAGCGTGAGTTGGTGCCGGAGTACCGAATCCAGAGCCTCCTGAGGATAGGCACCGGTCGTGCTCGAAGCGTGTAGAGCGAGCCCATCGACCATGGCGAGGAGTGCGGTGGCGCGGACGCCGGGTGCGTCGACTCCGCGTGCGCTCAGGGCATCACACAGGGCCGCGCGGATGCGGGCCAGGGTTCTTTCCTGGATGGCGGCCAGACTCTCGGCTCTGGTTGCGAGGGCTGAGAACTCGATCATCACCTGAGCCTCTGCCCGCCGTCGGGAATCGATCGGGAGAAGCTCCATCAGCACGTCTTCCAGCGCCCCGTCATCGGCGTGGCCGACCGCGTCGATTCGTTGGGTAACGCGATCGACAAGCGCTGTAAATGCCGAGATGTAGAGCGCATCCTTCGTCGGAAAGTGATGCTGCACTGCGCCGATGGACACGCCGAGGTGGGCTGCCACGTTCCGGATCGTGGCGTTGGTCAGTCCGTGCTCGGCGGCCACCGCGAGCACGGCATTGTCGAGGTCGGATGCGGTCAGCGGTGCGCGTCGTCGGGGTGAGGTCACTGGACAACCATACGTCCGTATGGAACCATACAGCCGTATGGTAGACGCGGTCAGATGGGTCGGTTCCGGTGCGGTGGTCGTGGTGGGCCTTGGATGGGCGCTCTGGGTTGTCGATCCGACGGCGCCGTCGTCCCCGATCCAGCCATGGATCATCACGGGCGTGATGGCGGCCAATGTGGCCGTGACCGTCGCCGCGCCTGTGATGAAGCGCCGGGCGGTGATGATCGTCCAACGCTGGGGCGTGAACCCTGTGGTGCGGGCGATGTTTCGGATCGGGTTCGTCCCGTTCGGCTTCGCGCTGATCGAGACGACAGGCCGGCGGACCGGTCGGACCCGCACGGTACCGGTGGGCAATGGGCGGGTGGGTGACACGTTCTGGCTTGTTGCCGAACACGGTCTTCGCGCCGGGTATGTCGCCAACATACGGGCGAATCCCGATGTGCGGGTCCGGCTTCGGATCGGGCTACGGTTCGTCTGGATCGAAGGTGTGGCCATCGTGCTCGTCGGCGATGATCCGTCCGCGCGTCAACGTGAGTTCTGCGGTCTGCGGCCGCTCCGCTGGTTGAACGCCATGAATGTTCGTGCATTCGGCGCCTCGCCGGTGACGGTCCGGATCGATCTGGACATGTCGAGTTCCCTCGGGCGCGTTCCGCGGTTGCGGGGTGAGCGTTCCGCGGAACGCTCATCTCCGGCGGCACAATGAACCCATGATCCGCATCGCCACTGTCGGTACCAGCAAGATCACGCGTTCGTTCATCGACGCTGCGGCATCGGTGCCGGAGGTGAGCGTGACCACTGTGTTCTCGCGCGACGGGAAGCGGGCGGCAGAGTTCGCGGCCGATGCCGGGGTGCCGGGATACGGTGCGGATCTCGATCAGGTGCTGAGCTCCCCGGACGTCGACGCGATGTACATCGCCTCTCCCAACGGGATTCACGGCGAACAGGTGTTGCAGGCCATCCGGGCCGGCAAACATGCTCTGGTGGAGAAGCCCGCTGTGCCGACCGCCGCCGAGTTCGAGCGCGTGACCGAGGCGGCAGCAGAAGCAGGCGTGATCGTCCTCGAGGCGATGCGCAATTGCTACGACCCCGGTTTGACCGCTGTCGGGGAGCTGGCGCGCGCCGATCTGGGTGCCGTCCGTCGCGCCTCGTTCGCATACTGTCAGCGCTCGGCGCGCTATGACAAGGTTCTCGCAGGTGAACGGGTGAACATCTTCGACCCGGCGTTGGCAGGCGGCGCGCTGATGGATCTCGGTGTGTACACGGTGGCGGCGATGGTGCAGCTCTTCGGTGAACCCGACCAGGTGTTCGCGGCGTCGGTACCGATCCCCGGAGGAGCTGATGGGTCCGGCGCCGCATTGACCGTTCACGACGGGTTCCTCGTCGACCTCGCCTATTCGAAGATCACTGCATCGGATCGGGTCAACGAGATCCAGGGCGAGCGCGGGACGCTCACCTTCGATCACGTCGCCCAGCCGACGTCGGCACGGGTGTCGTTGCTGGACGGGACGGTCACCGAGCATTCATTCGAGGGGCCGGCGAACAACATGGTCCACGAGGTCCGCCGGTTCGCGGATCTGGTGGCCGGATCGGGCGATCCTTCCTCCGACCACGCGCGCACGATGGCGACTCTGAGGGTCGTCGAAGAGATTCAGGACGCGCGGGACCAAAATGCGCAACGCGGTTGTTGATCAGTGTGTCGCCGCAGCCAGCGGCGCCAGGAGGAGGAAACGTGACCAACGAATACCGCAAGACCCCCGAGGCCGTGAGCGCCCTCACCGATACGCAGTACCGCGTCACGCAGCAGGAAGGCACCGAGCCGGCCTTCCGCAACGAGTACTGGGACAACCATGAGGCGGGCATCTACGTCGACGTGGTGTCCGGACAGCCCTTGTTCTCGTCGACCGACAAGTACGACAGCGGCACCGGTTGGCCCAGTTTCACCAAGCCGATCGAGTCCGACGCGGTCACCACGACGACGGACCGGAAGCTGTGGATGCGCCGCACCGAGGTGCGCTCATCCGGCGCCGACAGCCACCTGGGCCATGTCTTCGACGATGGGCCCCGGGACGCAGGCGGACAGCGGTACTGCATGAACTCGGCCGCGCTGCGTTTCGTCCCGGCCGAGGAGCTCGAAGCGCAGGGCTACGGCGCGTACCGCGACCAGTTCGACGATGATCCGACCACCACCGAGGAGAACGCATCATGACCAACGACACGGGACAGATCACCCGTCGCCCCGGCACCGAGACGGCTGTTCTCGCCGGCGGTTGTTTCTGGGGGATGGAAGATCTCATCCGCCGTCAGCCGGGCGTGCTGGACACCAGGGTCGGGTACACAGGCGGGAGCAATGAGCACGCCACCTATCGCAACCATCCCGGTCATGCGGAGGCGGTGGAGATCGTTTTCGACCCAACACAGACGTCGTACCGCGACATTCTGGCGTTCTTCTTCCAGATCCACGATCCGACCACCAGCAACCGTCAGGGAAACGATGTGGGCACGAGCTATCGGTCCGCGATCTTTCCGCTGTCGCCCGAGCAGGAGCGGATCGCGCGGGACACGATCGGTGACGTCGACGCCTCAGGGCTGTGGCCGGGCAAGGCGGTGACGACCATCGAGCCCGAGGGGCCGTTCTGGGAGGCCGAGCCGGAGCACCAGGACTACCTGCTCAGGTATCCGACGGGGTACACCTGCCACTTCCCGCGGGTCGGCTGGGTCCTGCCCAAGCGCGAGGACGCCGGCTCCCGATGACCAGACGATAGAAGAACGAGAAGCCGCCACCCGGATCACGGGTGGCGGCTTCTCGTCGTTGGTCAACGGTCCCGGGCAATGCGCCTCTCGGCAAGCGGCCGCTCGAAGCGGCGAAAAGGGGTGGGGCCCGGGGCAGAGATCCCGAGACCGTCGCGCTGTTCAACGGGGTGCACCGGACATCTATTCCCGGGTGGTTTGAGAGTGGTTCGGAGCACACCGGTCAGCGCTGACCGCTACCCTTGCCGCATGCATTGCGTGGTCGTGGGTGGGGGACTGGCCGGACTGGCGTCGGCGGTGTGGCTTGCCGAAGCAGGGCAGCGCGTGACGTTGCTGGAGCGACGCGGATCGCTCGGCGGGCGGACGATCGCGATGCCGGTGGCCGCGGTCGACGATGTCCCTGACAACGGGCAGCACGTGTTCGCGAGCGGGTACGAGCATCTGATGCGGTATCTCGACAGCGTCGGCACACGTGAGAGCGTCGCCTTTCCGGGGCACATGACCATCCGGATGCCCGGCGGTGCCACCCGTCGGTCTGCCTTCGGCGGCGTAGCCGGCCTCCGCGCGGCTGTCGGTGACCTGCCGGGGGTCACCGGCTTGGATCGATGGCGTACCGCCAGGGCCCAGGTCACGCTGATCAAACAGGCACTACGGCAACCGGACTGGCTCGACGACATCACCGCCGACGAGTGGTTCCGCCGGATCGGGATGCCGCAGTCGGCACGAGAAGCGTTGTGGGACGGCATTGTCATCGGGTTGACCGGAGACAAGCCCGACATCTCCTCGGCAAAGGTGCCGGCCGATCTCCTGGTGACCGGCATCCGGCGGGCACGCGAGAGCAGGACGCCGATCTCGATCGGTTATCCGACAGTCGATCTGGACACCCTGTTCATCGACGGTGCCGAAAAGGTCTTCGCCAACGCCGGTGTGGAGGTGAGGCATCGAGCGGTCGTCGCATCGGTCGATGTCGCCGACGGTGCGGTCGCCGGGGTCACGCTCAGCGACGGCGAGCACATCTCCGCCGATGCGGTGATCTGCGCAGTGCCGGTGTGGGGCGTGAAAGGCCTGCTCGATCAGGTGCCCGGGCACGAACAGATCTACGCAGCGGTGGACAACCTCACGCCGGTCCCGATCGTGAGTGTGAACCTCTATCTCGACCGCGCGATCGGGATGATCGATTGGGGTGAGATCCTTTACGGCGGTGAGGGAGTGCTCGAACAGGTGTGGGATCGCCAGCGGATGCACGACCGCGACTCGTCGCGGCACCACCTCTATTCGACGACGGTCTCTGCGGCATACGAGTTGACCGGGAAGTCGAACGCAGAGATCACCGAGATCCAGATGGAGATGCTTCGCAAGTACTTCCCAGCCGCCGCCGATGCCACGGTGATCCACAGTCATGTGGTGCGGATGCCGAAATCCACGTTCGCGCAACGGCCTGGAACCGCCGGTATCCGGCCTGATCAGCGGACGGCAGTGAAAGGGCTGGCCCTGGCCGGGGATTGGACGCGTACGGACTGGACCACCACGATGGAAGGTGCATGCCAGAGCGCCGCGCGGGCCGTCGAGGTGATCCTCGGTGGTGCGCAGCGGCCAGTGCATCCCGCGAATTCCGTGTGACCGATTCGCGAAGGTCGGCGACGGCACATGCCGCTCCGATACAGGGCTAATGCTGTGGCGCACCCGTGACCTGACTATGGTGACAACCGAACAAACCGACGAATAACGGCCACGGATGCGCACCCGCGTCATCCGGAAGGTGACCGCTGTCGCCGGCCCGCAAGGGTCACGAGAGACGCGGCCAGGACCGGAAAGGTAAGGGTTTGGCGACTCCATCCCCGAGCGAAGCTGTCCAGCCGGACACGCCGTCGCACGACATCGCACTACGCGCAGAACACGTCTACAAGATCTTCGGCAGGCGTGAGAACGAGGTGGTCAAACGGTTACGTGCGGGTGCGGATCCCGACGACCTCAAAGAGATGGGCACCGCTGCGGTCATCGACGCGAGTTTCGAGGTGGCGGCCGGAGAGATCTTCGTCGTCATGGGTCTCTCCGGGTCCGGGAAATCGACCCTGATCCGGACCCTCAACGGGCTCTGGAAGCCGTCGGCAGGCAACATCCACATCGGCGACACCGACATCACGACGATCTCGGACAAGGCGCTCCGAGGGGTCCGTCGCGACAAGATCTCGATGGTCTTTCAGCATTTCGCCCTGCTGCCGCACCGAACGGTCCGGGACAACGCGGCGTATGCGCTCAAGGAACAGGGCGTCGGCAAGTCCGAACGACTCGAACGTGCCGATCACTGGCTGGGGGTCGTCGGCCTCGAAGGCTGGGGAGATCGACTTCCGGGGCAACTGTCGGGTGGCATGCAGCAACGCGTCGGCCTGGCACGAGCCCTGGCAGCGGAAACGGACATCCTCCTGATGGACGAGGCGTTCTCCGCGCTCGATCCGTTGATCCGCGGCGAGATGCAGGATCAGCTCATCGAACTCCAGTCGAGCCTCGGCAAGACGATCATCTTCATCACCCACGACCTCAACGAGGCGATGTACGTGGGTGACCGGATCGCCGTCATGAGGTCCGGGCGGATCGTCCAGATCGGCACCGCGGAGGAGATCCTCACCGATCCCGCCACCGACTATGTCGCGAAATTCACCGCGGAGGTCGACCGATCGCGCGTCCTCACGGCGAGCTCGGTGATGGAACCCGCGACTGCGGTGATCGCCCTGTCGGCGGGACCCCGCCGAGCCGTGAACGAGATGCGGCAGCACCAGACCTCGGGTGTTCTCGTGGTCGACCGTGAGCGACGACTCCTCGGCTATGTCACCGACGACGACGCCGTCGCGGCGGTGAAATCCGACCAGAAGGAATTGGCACCCTTGTTGCGAAAGGAATCGCTCGTCTCCGTCACCGAGTCCACACCCGTGGCAGAACTGTTCGCGCCGGCGGCCGAATCGCCGGTGCCGCTGGTGGTCACCGATGACGACGGACGCCTGCGTGGTGTTGTGCCCCGGGTCGGGTTGCTCGCCTCGATGGCGCCGAGGGAGACCGCATCTGCGACCGATGGCGCAGAGGGAGTTGGCGCAGAGGGAGTTGGCGCAGAGGGAGTTGGCGCAGAGGGGGCGGTCTCCGGCGACTCCGCCGTCGACGACCGTGAGGGAGGTGAGGCATCGTGAGTCTCGCCAATCCACGCTTCAACCTCGGTGACGCGGTCGAGGACGCCTTCGACTGGATCACCGAGCACGCGTCCTGGCTGTTCGACGCGATCAAGACCGTGATCACCGGGTTCTACGACGCGCTCTACGACGTGCTGTCGAGCCCGATCTACTACGTGATCATCCTGGTCCTCGCGGCGCTCGCACTGCTCGCCGCGGGGCTTCGAAAGGGGTGGCCGCTGGCCGTGTTCACCCTGATCGGCTTCTATCTCATCCGATCATTCGACCAGTGGCTGAACGCGATGAGCACGATCGCACTGGTCCTCGTCGCCGTGATCATCGCTCTGGTGATCGCCATACCGACCGGCATCCTCGCCGCGCGTAACCGATACGTCTCCGCAGTCGTGCGTCCGATACTCGACCTGATGCAGACGCTCCCGGGTCTGGTCTACCTGGTTCCGGTGATCATCATCTTCGGCATCGGGCCGACGCCCGGCGTCGTCGCGACGATCATCTTCGCGATGCCACCGGGCATCCGCTTCACCGAGTTGGGGATCCGCCAGGTGGATGCGGAAGTGGTCGAGGCGGGCCAGGCGTTCGGATCGAGCCCTGGCCGGATCCTGCGGCAGATCCAGATCCCGCTCGCGATGCCCACGATCATGGCGGGCGTCAACCAGGTCATCATGCTGGCGCTGTCGATGGTGGTGATCGCCGGATTCGCGGGCGCAGGTGGACTCGGTGGCCAGGTCAACGAATCTCTGCAGACCCTGAACCTGGCGTTGGGAGTCGAAGCCGGCCTGTCGGTGGTGATCATCGCCGTCTACATGGACCGACTGAGTTCGGCGATCGGAAATCGCGGCCGGTTGGCGAACGCACAGTGATGCGGCCCCAGACATTTCGCGGCGTGAAAGAGGTAGGAACGAGATGAAGAGAAGGTTGGGTGTCCTCGCGGCAGTCGTGACCGTCGGTGCCCTGGTGCTCGCCGGCTGTGGAGCGAAGAACACCAACGCCGAGTCCGAAGCCGTCGGCAACGCCGGTACCTCCGACGCCGTGAGCAAGTACGCGAACTGCTCGCTCACCGAGGGGGCCTCCGACGCCACGAATCTCGATGTCGGGGGCGGTGACAAGACCATCACCATCGCCGCGTTCAGCGGATGGGATGAGTCGACGGCAACGGCATACCTGATGAAGAACATCCTCAACAAGAACGGCTACACCGCTGACGTCAAGACTCTCGACGCCGCGGCCGGTTTCACCGCGGCCACCAAGGGTGACGTCGACGTGATCACCGACGTGTGGCTGCCGGTGACACATGAGACCTACATCAAGCAATACGGTGACCAATTGGAGCCGCTCGGATGCTGGTACGACAGCGCGCGCCTGACCATCGCGGTCAACAGCTCGTCGCCTGCCAAGTCCATCGCCGACCTCAAGAACATGGGCGCTGACTACAACAACACGCTCGTCGGTATCGAGCCGGGTGCCGGCGAGACCGGGGTGGTCCAGAACACGATGATCCCCGCCTACGGTCTGCAGAACATGACCTTCCGGACGTCGTCGACGTCGGCGATGCTCGCGTCGATCAAGAAGGCGGAGGCCGAGAAATCCAATGTGGCGGTGACGTTGTGGAAACCGCACTGGGCGTACGCGGCCTTCGACATCCGTGACCTGGAGGATCCGAAGGGCGCGATGGGCGGCAAAGAGGGAATCTGGAACTTCGCCACCAAGGGCTTCGGCGAGTCGAATCCGAAAGCGGCCCAGCTGCTGAAGAACCTCGTGGTTCCCGACGAGGAACTCTCCGATCTGGAGAACCTCATCACGCAGAAGTATCAGGGCACCAACCCGGATGCCGCGGTAGACGAGTGGCTCGCGACCCACCCGGACTTCGCGAACCAGCTGCAGACGGGCGAGCTCGAGTAGCACTTCGCACGTCACACTCCGACCAGTGCCTGCGCGGCACCGACGAGGTCCTCGAGACCGGCGCCGGTGCCGCGCATTCGTCTGCGCTGCGATACGCAGCAGGTTTGCTTAGGCTGTCCGATCCGAGTAAGTCTCAGGTGGGCGCCCATCGGGCGTATGACAAGTCAACATCCGGCCATAGATGCCTATTGAGGGAAAGGATCAAACTAGATCGTGGTAACTCAAACAGCAACTCGCTCTGTCGATGTGTATCGCACACGCCTGTCGGAGCACAGTCAGATCGAGCCCCGACCTCATCCGGTGGTCTGGGCGGACATGAACGCCCCCGGCCCCCTGTCGGGTCCAGAGCTCCGACGATACGACGAGCGCGGATATCACACCGCTTCGTCGGTGATCAGTGACGACGACATCGCGCGCTGTCTCGATGACGTGCACGCGGTCACCGATCGTCTCGGGGAGGACGATCGGGTGATCCGCGAGTCCACGAGCGGAGACGTCCGGTCCCTGTTCGCGGTGCACCAGCTCAGTGATGTGGTCGCCGAGATCTGTGCACGTGACGAGATCGTCGGTGTCGCAAGACAAATACTCGGCGACGACGTCTACGTCCATCAGAGTCGGGTGAATCTCAAGCCGGGCTTCGCGGGTGGGCCGTTCTATTGGCACTCCGACTTCGAGACGTGGCACGCCGAGGACGGGATGCCTGCCCCACGGGCGCTCAGTGTCTCGATTGCGTTGACGCCCAACCACTCCTACAACGGGGCGTTGATGATCGTGCCCGGATCGCACAAGCGATTCGTCAGTTGTGTCGGCGAGACCCCTGACGGCTACCACGAGGAGTCGCTGGTGTCCTACCGTCCGCCGTTCGGGACGCCGGAGGAGAGTGACGTCACCGAACTCGCCGACGAGTTCGGCATCGACACGATCACCGGGCCGGCCGGTTCGGCGCTCTACTTCGACTCCAATTGCATGCACGCGTCGTCGGGCAACATCACGCCCTACCCGAGGAGCAACCTCTTCGTGGTCTTCAACGCGAAATCAAATGCCCTGCGGGAGCCGTTCGGCGCCCCGCAACCGCGACCGGACCATCTGGCGCACAGGTGATCTGACCGGACGTCGAGGAGGGGTGGTCGCTGTGGCGGCCGCCCCTCGACGTCTCGGCAGCGCCGTAAAGGAAACCTGTGCAGCGTCGTCGCGGGACGAATAGAGTGGTCACGTGTCCGCTGCGTTCGCATCCCCAGACGATTCGGACGGGACTGTCGCCGAGACCGCTGACGTACTGTACGCACTGATGGCGGACTTCGTGCGTCAGCGGCCGCGCGACATGAGCATGACGTCCGCGGCCACGCTCACCGCACTCCGCCAGCGCGGCCCGCAACGTATCACCGCCCTCGCCGCCTCCCAGGGCGTCGCGCAACCGTCGATGACCTCGTTGATCGCCTCGCTCGAGAAGTCGGGTCTCGTCCGGCGCCGAGATGATCCGGCCGACCGGCGTGCCAGTCTGATCGAGCTCACCGCAGCGGGTCAGGAATACATCGTGGACCGTCGACGGCAGGTGACCGATCGGATCGGTGAGCACATCGAGAGCCTCCCGACCGATCAGCGCTCGGCACTCGCCGCAGCTCTCTCGGCGCTGCGTGGGCTCGAGGAACTCGCGGCCGCAGACGTGCCGTGAACGCCGGCTGGATGTCGCGGGACGTTGGCGATCTCCGCGGCGCATATGTATCCTACATATGTATGGTGCACACGCGATTTCATGCGTAGATTGTCCGATATCACGGAGGGAAGGTCGGAGACATGTCAGGTGCTGGTGACGCATCGTTCTGGCCGTCGCCCGTCCATCGTGACCTGGCCGAGGAGCTCCTGCGGATGGGGCGCCGCAAGACCAATGTCGTTCCGGGCACACGGCTGGAGGCATCTGCGTTCGCGATCCTCTGGGTGCTCTCCGATGACCGGCCGCGCACTCTGCGGGAACTCAGTGAAGAACTCGATCTCGAGCAGTCGACGGTCAACCGGCAGGTCAACGCCGCCATCAAACACGGTTATCTCGAGCGCTTCGAGGTCGAAGGGCAGATCAGCCGGCTGATCCGACCGACCGCCGACGGCCTCGAGGCCTTCGAACACGACGGGATGCGACGCGCCGACCGCCTGATCAGGGTCTTCGCCGACCTCGCTCCCGGCTCGCCGGAATCTCTCCTCCACGAACTTCGTGCCTTCAACGACGCCTACGAACGAACCACCGCGCGGCAGGACGAGCAGCAGGGCGCGCGCCAGCACGCGCACTGAGTACGAGGGAGCTCATGGGGACATTTGTGGTGACCGGTGCTGCATCAGGCATCGGCAAGGCGTGTGCCGAGCGCCTACGGGCGGCGGGGGAGACGGTGATCGGCGTCGACGTGCGGGATGGCGAAGTGGTCGCCGATCTGTCGAATCCGGAGGGCCGTCGAGCAGCGATCGCAGAGGTCGCGGCCTTGGCGGGCGGGCGGCTCGACGGCGCGGTCATGGCGGCCGGGATCGGCCCCGGCGCGGATCGCGAGCGGATGATCGCCGAGGTCAATGTCCTCGGAGTCACCGAACTCCTCGACGCCTGGCAGGCGGCGTTCGCCGCAGCCGGTGACGCCCGGGTGGTGGTCTTCGGTTCGAACTCGACGACGACCACGCCGATGGTCCCGCGCCGCGCCGTCCGCCGATTGGTCGCAGGCGAACTCGACGCGGCGGTGAAACAGATCCGCCGCCGGAGAGGTGTGTCGGGCCCGGTCGCATATGCGGCGTCGAAGATCGCGGTGACGCATTGGTGCCGGGCGCGGGCGGTGACCGACGACTGGGCCGGCTCGGGTATCCGCCTGAACGTGCTCGCCCCCGGTCCGGTGCTGACGCCCCTGCTGCGATCTCAGCTCGAGAGCAGTACCGGATCGCAGGTTCGGGCGTTTCCGCTGCCGAGCCGTCGGTTCGGAACCGCCGAGCAGATCTCCGACTGGGTCATGACGATGCTGTCGCCGGCTGCGGACTTCCTGGTGGGGAGCGTGATCGTCGTCGACGGCGGCACCGACGCACTCATCCGTCCGCGCGATTGGCCACGGCCGCTACCGTTGCAATCGGTTCCACGTCTCCTGTGGGCCATGTACCGGGCGCCGCGCGAGGGCCGGGTCGCCCAGTATTGACGTCACGGCCGCGCTCGCGACAGCCCGACCGACCGATCGAGAGGATCTGAGATGCCGAGTTTCCGTGAGGCGATCGACGCCCGCGACCTGGACGCTGTGGAGGCGATGCTCGCCGACGACGTGGTGTTCCGCAGTCCCGTCGCGTTCACACCCTACGAGGGCAAGGCCATCACATCGGCGATCCTGCGCGCCGTCGTCGAGGTGTTCGAGGATTTCCGCTACGTGCGTGAGATCGGTGCCGCCGACTCGGTCGACCATGCCTTGATGTTCGAGGCGAAGGTCGACGGGCTGGCGATCACGGGGTGTGACTTCCTGCGTTTCGACGACGACGGGAAGATCGTCGACTTCATGGTGATGGTGCGTCCGCTCCGGGCGGCCGAGGCGCTTGCTCGTGAGATGGGAGCGCGTTTCGAGGACATCGCGAAAACCGCTGCGGCCGGCGGGGCCTCACACCCGGCATGACAGTTCACCGTCTGGTCGTCAGGGCAGGGTGGTGAAGTCCGGGGCGCGCCCCTCGGCGAAGGCGGTGAGGGCTTCGGTATTGGCGGGGCCGCCCATCAACTCGGCGAACGCCGCGTTCTCGCGGTCGCGGGCCGCATCGATCTGCGCGCGGATGGGTTCGTTCATCGTCCGCTTCACCGCGATCAGGCTGGAGATCGGCTGCCGCGCAAGCTGTTCGGCATGTGTCGTCGCGACGTCGAGCAGCTCGGCCGGCTCGCACAGGCGCCACGCCAGACCGATGTCGACCGCCTGCTCGGCGGAGATCCACTCCGAGGACATCAGCAGCCATGCCGCTTCCTGTCGGCCGAGCAGACGCGGCAGGAGATACGACGACGCCGCCTCGGGTGCGACACCGAGGCTGGTGAACGGGCACTTGAACCGCGCAGCGGTCGACACGAATGCCAGGTCGGCGAAGCCGAGGATGGTGGTTCCCAAACCCAACCCGAGTCCGTTGACCGCGCAGATCAACGGTTTGGGAAAGGCCACGAGGGCGTCGATCAGACCGGGGAATCCGTATCGTCCGGGCACGAAGTCCGGATCACCGACCCGCTGCGCCATCTCCTTGAGATCCGTTCCGGCGGTGAAGGCCCGGCCGTTTCCGGTCAGGAGTACGACGGCGACGTCGGGGTCGTCGGCGGCGTCGATCAGCGCCTGCGCGGTGGCGTCATAGAGCGCCTCGTCGAACGCATTCAGGGCATCGGGCCGGTTGAACGTGAGGGTACGTACGCGATTGTGGGTCTCGATCAACAGTTTCATCGGCCAGCCTTCGGGAGCGATACCAATCTCATGGTCGCATCGTAGCCACACCGTGTCGGCTTCGGCCGCGTCGGTATCCGACCACCGGGTGCGTCGCGTGCGTGCGAAGCGGGATGGCGCCCGGTCATCGGCGGTACACGACCGTCCCGCCGACGACGGTGGCGGCCACTTCGACGGCGGACGGTCCGTGCCGGACGTCCTCGGGTGCGCCGCGGACGATCATGAGGTCTGCGACCGCGCCGGGTGTGATGGTACGGGCGGTTGTGGGGTGTTCCGGTGTGCCGCAGAATAATCCGAGCGCGACGGTGGGCGAAACAGTCTCGAGTGGTGCGCGGCCGGAGTGGTCGGTCATGGCGGCTTGGATCGCCGTCCACGGGTCGTAGCCGCCGAAAGGTGCATCTGTGCCGGCCGCGACGTGAACACCCGCGACCAGCAGGCTGCCGAGCCGCCAGAGATCGGGCTGGTCGGCGGCTGGTACCTCGGCCCGATACTGCTCGGCCCGCTCCAGTGGGAAATTCGGCTGGGTGATGACGGGTGTCGAGTGATCGCGCAGCCAGCCGAAACAATCCTCGGGGATGATGGCGCCGTGTTCGATCCGGTCACCGGCCAGTACGCCTGCGTCGTCCAGCGCCGTCATCGTGGCGATGAGTTGGAGGCGGGTGACGCAGTGCACGGCAACGGATTTCCCCGATCGGTGCGCTGTCGCGATGGTGGCGGTCAATGCGGGCAGGGTCGGCAGGTTGTCGTCATCGAGGAGGATCTTTGTGGGGCCGAGGGTGAATCGTTGTGCCGCAACGGAGTCAGGCGAGGCGGGCGGCCGGATGTCGGGGCCGCTCATGCAGTGGATGCGCTGCACGACGTCGCCCGAATACACTGCCGAGGCGAGGTCGTCGACCGATGCCTGCGTGAGGCCGGGGGTGGCCTCGGTGAACCCGGTGACACCGCGCGTGGCCGCACGACGGCTCATCGCCGCGAGGTCCGGCGGCGACGGCGCGACGTCACCGATCCTGGTGCCGAGCCAGGAATCCATCCGCCACAGGCGGCCGGTGGGATGACCTGCGGCGTCGCGTTCCACGCCGGGCATTGTGCAGTCCTCGGCGCCCACGAGCCGGCAGGCCGCGCTGTTGAGCATCCACATGGCGCCGGTGCGGTGCTGAATCCGGACGGGGCGGCCCGGCACGATGGCGTCGAGGACGTCGCGGGTGAGGGGACCGGCCACCGACTCGTGGTAGCCGACTGCTCGCAGCCATTCGCCGTGCGGCACAGTCGTGTCCGCAGAACGTAGGGCGGCTCGGAGATCGCCGGCGGATCGCGTTTCCGGCGGCCCCACCCGGATCGAGTCTGCAGTGGCGGCGAGCGCACGTAGATGGATGTGGTGGTCGTGCAGTCCCGGCATCACCCGGCATCCGGTGGCATCGATGTCCGGTTCACGCGAACCCCGAGGGAGGTGGTTTCCGATCTCGCTGATGCGTCCATCGTCGCAGCGGATGTCGACGACCTCGCCACCGGTGGCGGTGGCGTTGCGGATCAGCACGTGAGGCCCGTCGCCGACGGCGCGACGACGGGCCGGGTCCGCCGGTCACGCGAACATTCGACCACCCAGCCCGCAGAGCCGGTGTGGACGGCATGTGCTCCGGGACAATCGAGTTCGGCAGCGATGAACGAAGCGGCGGTGTCCGTCATCGACAGATCGATCAGGACGCCGCCACCTGCTTCGACTGCCGCGGTGGTCGCGAGTGCCGCCATGATCCCCGAGAGCGGATCGGCGATCGCATCCGCACAGAACACCGGTTGATCGCCGGACCAGCCGACGAGGCCCCCGCCCACCGCGGCGTCGTCACCGAAGTTCACCTGCATGGGCCGGGACCGGCCGCCGCCGGTGATGCTCACCCAGATCTTCCCCGGTCGGTGCGACAGTCGATCAGGTGACAGGCCGAGCCGGTCGAGGGCCCGCGGCCGGGATGCCTCGATGACGATGTCGGCATCATCGATCAAGTGCGCCAGTTGGTCTCGTCCGTCGGCGGAGGTGAAATCGACCGCGCGGGATTCCTGGCCGCGATGCAACCAGTCGAAGAAGTCCGGGTCACCGATCCGGGCGCCGTCGGGGCGACCGGTGCTCTCGACCTTGATGACCCGGGCGCCCGCCCGGCTCAGGACGGCACCACACAGCGGTCCTGCCCAGAGGGATGACAGATCGACAACCGTGGCGCCGTGCAGCGCGAGGCCGGTTGTGGGAGAGGCGATGTCGGTCACCCGGAACGGGAGTGGCGTCCGATCGGCATCGGCGACGGATGGTCCGAGCACCGCGGCGGCGACACCCAGCAGCTGTGCCTGGTCGACGACGGCGGCGGCGGGGGTACGGCCGGCGAACATCTCGAGGTCACGCCATGGATCGTCGGTTCCCCGATCGCCGATGATGGCCGGTACCGATGCCACATCGTCGGGCCGGCACAGTGAGATCGCGATCCATCGGTCCGCCGCGCGGATCAGTCTGGCCATGCCGCCTGCGGAGATCTGACCGTTCCGCCGCAACCCGCGAAGTGCGGCTCGCGCACCGACGACGGCCTCGGGGTGGAGGTGGACGGCGTGGCCGACGATGCCGGTGAGACGGGCGAGTTCGGTCAGCGCGGCGTCGAGGACCGCGTATGCCGTGGCAGGCGAGATGGACGGGGCCGTCGAGGGAAATCCGGTCAGCGCCATGCCCCCACCGGCCGCCCACCGCAGCACGGCGCACTCGGCCGACGGGCGATCACCGCTCTCGTCGGTGCGCTGCGATCTGTACGGCCACCATCTGTCCAGCCATCCCGAGACGACCGCTGACGGCAGGCGCGACCGGGTGGGCCAGCGGTCCTCATATCCGGTCGTCACGCCGATTCTCCTCGTCTGGTGCCTCGAGTGGCAGTCGGCCATCGCTCGCCAGTCTATGGCGCAGGCGCCGCCACCTGGTCGGCCCCGCCGGACTCACCCGAAGATCGGCGGAAGGCAGAACAGGACCACCGCACCCCACACGACGTGGGTGCAGATCGGTGCCAGGACGCCATCGGTGGATCGTCGTAGCACCGCACACGTGGCGCCCAGGATGATCGCGGCGAATCCGAGCATCGGGTTGCCACTGGCGAGGGTGGCGAGGGTGTACAACACCGTCGACACCAGCACCGGATGACGGTTCTGCGCGGCCGAATACACGCCACCACGGAAGAACAGTTCCTCGGCCATTCCGTTTCCGAGCGTGATCACGGTGACCGCGACGATACTTCCGCGGTCACCGAGGTCGAGGACCTGTGTGACGAGGTCCGCGAGTACCGGGATCTCCCGGGTGATCAGCGCCCCGACGACGAAGGCCGCGCCGACGAGCAGTCCGGTGAGGGTGCCGAGCACGGCGGCATCGCCTGCCGACGTCCCGCCGCGGTAGCCGAAACGCCCGAGACGGATGGGGCCCGAGAGAATCCCGCCGACGATCCAGACCGCCGCGAGCGCGATCGTGAGCGGATAAAACGACGCGTCGCCCGGATCGGACGAGAGTGAGACGCCCAGGACCACCGCACCCAGGACGAGGAAGATCGCCACCACTCGCCGTCTCCGGGTCAGGGTGGCCGGATCGTCGAGTCGGGTGGCCGGTGCCGGGGCGGTGAGCCGGCGTCTGAGGTCGTCGAAAGTGGCAGTCATCCTGACAGCAGGGATACCACGCCTCGCACTCGTCGCGCCGTGAAGCCCACCACGGAACCGATCCCGCCGGTGATCGCGCGCCGAATCCGCATCAGGTCGCCGCCGGCCCATCCGGGGTCGGTGTCGGCCAGGTGATGCGGGTCGGCCAGGGCGCACACGGGTCGCGGCGACGTGGTGTGGACCGCTGATTCGATGGCCTCCCGCATCGGCGTCAACCCGTTCGGCGGTTCGGGGACCAGTTCGCGGATGGCGTGTTCGGTCGCGGTCATCGGCTGGCTGAGCGAAGCCACGAGGTCTGCGGTGAGCGAGCTCGGCACCGGCACGACCATTCCGGTCACACGACCGGCGAGGTGAGAGTTCACGAAGGGCACCGGTAGTCGGAGACGCGGTTGCCGGATGGCGCGGATGTACTCCGACAGCACCGACTCGTACCGTGTGCCGACGTCGGGCCCGGCGATGTCGTAGGTACCCGCGGGGAAGGCGGGGTCGATGACCGCGACGAGGTAGTGGATGACGTCGCGGACCGAGATCGGGTCCATCGGATTGTCGACCCAGCTCGGTTGCGGGATCACCGCGAGCCGGTCGGCCACATATCGGATGATCTCGAAGGACGTGGAGCCCGCACCCAGGATCACCGCGGCCCGCAGCCACACCAGATCGGGGCCGTCCGGTAGGTCGAGGGCCGCGCCGACCTCGGCGCGACTGCGCAGGTGCTTGGACAGTTCGTCGTGGTCGCAGTCGGGTACGAAGCCGCCCAGGTAGACGATCCGGCGCACGTCTGCTGCGCGTGCGGCGACCGCGACGTTGTGGGCGGCGCGGGTGTCGGCATCGTCGAAGTCCTGCTGACCGATGCCGTGCACGAGGAAGTAGAGCGCGTCGACGTCGCCCGCGCCGGTCACCGCATCGTGTGCGGATGTGCTGTCGTCGGCGTCCATGGCGATCGCCGTGACCCGGTCATACCAACCGAAACGTCGCAGTGATTCCGGTCGGCGGCTGGTCACCACGACATCGTCACCACGCTCGACGAGCGCGCAGACCAGGCGGGAGCCGACATATCCGGTGGCACCGGTGACCAGCACTCTCATCGGTCGGTCCGGGAGCGGTGGGGTCGGAGCGAAGTCATACCTCGACGCTAGGTGTGACGCGCCGGCCCGTGCCGTTCCGGGGCACGCGGTGCAACGCAATCGGGACGTCGGTCACGGTCGGGTCACGGCGCTCGCCGGCCGCGGTGGAGCCGGCCTCTCCAGCCGCAGCTTCGACGCGGTGACACCGAGCAGGACCGTCGCGGTCAACAGCAGGGCGCTGTAGCCCAGCACGAGCGTCATGATGGAGGGCTCCCACAGCTGTGCGCCCGCGGTCTGCGGGGCCAGCGGAGAGATCGTGTTCAGGTCGACAGATGCCGCCGACACGGCGTACCCCCAATACGACGGGAACAGCCAGGAGAGTTGTTGGAGGCCCGGGGTGGTGAGCCGGAACAGGCCGCCGCAGAACACCAGCTGGGAGATGACGACGATGACCATCGGCGGCATCGTCTGCTCGGTGGAACGAACCGTTGCCGAGATCGTCAGTCCGACCAGCGTGCTGACGCAGGCCAGCGCGGCGACAGCGCAGAACAGTTCGAACGGCGCCGGGCCGATGACGCCGCCGGCCGGCACACCTTTGCCGACGTAGGTGATGGCGACCATCACGAAGGTCTGGATGATCGCCGCGGCACCGAACACGATGACCTTCGCCGACAGATACGCGCCGGGTTGCAGCCCGACGGCACGTTCACGTTCGTAGATGTCGCGTTCGGCGACCAGGTCGCGCACGGTCAGCGCGGTACCCATGAAGGTGGCCCCGACCGTGAGGATCACCAGGACCTGTAGAGCTTCGCCCGCGGTGTCGGGCGCGCGATTGACCGCGAAACCCTCCGAGCCGGGGATGACCAGCGTCAACAGGCCGAGCACGATCGGCATCACCACGAGGAAGACGAGATAGCCGGTGTCGGCCAGGATCAGGCGGATCTGTCTGCGCGCGATGGTGTCGGCCTGCCGGAGCGCGCTGCCCCGTGGTGCTGCCGCGGCCGGGCCGGGCGGTCGTGGCGCCATCGGTGGCGAAGGCTGCCGGGTACGCCGATGACGTTCGTGCGCCGTGTCGGGGTGGGCGGCGACAAACGCGAAGATCTCGGCCCAGTCGTCGGTGCCCATCGCGGAGACCACCTCGGCGGGCGCCCCGACAAACGCGGTCTGGCCGCCGGGCGCGAGGAGCAGGACCTGATCGCACATCGACAGGTAGGTCAGCGAATGCGTGACGACGACGACCACACGTCCGGCGTCGGCAAGACGTCGCAGAGTGGCCATGACCTGCCGGTCGAGTGCGGGGTCCAGGCCGGACGTGGGCTCGTCGAGGATCAGCAGCGACGGACCGGTCAGCAACTCCATCGCCACCGAGGCTCGCTTGCGTTGTCCACCGGAGAGCTTGTCGACCCGGGTGTCCAGATGCTCGAGCAGTTGCAGTTCGCCGAGTACTCCGCCGATCACCGTGTCCCGGTCGTCGGCCGAGAGATCCGGTGGGAGCCGTAGTTCCGCGGCGTACCGCAGGGCCTGTCGCAGCGTGAGCTTGTGGTGCAACACATCTTGCTGGGGCACCATGCCGATCCGGGTGCGCAGGGCGTCGTAGTCGGCATGGACGTCGCGACCCTCGAAGGTCACCTGGCCGCCGGTGGGCATCTGGAGTCCGGCCGCGACCTTCGACACCGTCGATTTGCCCGCGCCGGACGGTCCGATCACCGCCGTCAACGTGCCCGGCGCCGCGCTGAACTCGACGTCGCGCAGCAACTGTTTGTCGCCGTCGACGATCAACCCCACGCCGTGCAGCTGCAGCCCGTCGTCGACGGCGCCGTGCGCACGACCGCGGATCAGCGCGCGTCCCGACACCAGGAAGTCGCTGTTGCCGACGGTCACGGCGTCACCGTCGTGCAGCACCGAACGGTCGACGCGATGCCCGTTGACGTGCGTGCCGTTGATGCTCCCGAGATCCTCGATCCGGATCTCGGTGCCGGTGGTGATGCGTGCGTGCCGTCGAGAGGCGAGCATGTCGTCGACGACGAGGTCGTTGTCGGGGCTCCTCCCGATGGTGCACACGCCGTCACGCAGTGAGAGGACGGCGCCGCCGTCGGCATTCTGGCGCATGGGCCGCAGATGCGGTGCTCCTCGCAGCCGGCGAGGCATCGGCGACGCCACCCCCCACGTCGGGTGCCCGCCGCCGAACGGGTTTCCGTCGCGCTCCGCGGTGGCGAGGCGGTCGTCGGCGAGCGCCACCACCAGGACAGGTCCCCGTCCCGGACTGCCCAGGTGGACCTGGACCACACCGGTGACCGTCAGTTCGGTGACGGGCCGGCCGGCCGCGAACATCGCGGCCTCCGCATCGGCTGCGGTGAGCAACCACGCATGGCCACGCCAGTCGATGTGCAGGTGATGGTCGGCCACCAGCGGATGATCGACCACGATGTCGTTGTCGGCGTGGCGGCCCACGGTGAGGTGCGGCGCGGAGCCGAGGGTATGGAGGTTTCCGTCCACGCAAACGCTGCCGGGGGTCATCACGTTGGTCACGGTCCGTTTCCGTTCTCGCCGAGGAGGTTCGGTGATCGTGGTGAAACGCCGCCGGGGGCGGCGACACGGAGGTCGCCGCCCCCGGCGGGAGGGGAGTCGAGATCAGATCACGTCGGGCATGTCGTGCGCGTCGTCCGAGCCGTGATCGTCGTAGCCGCCGGCATCGGTGTCGGGAACCGACGGTTCGTCCTCGGGCAACGACGGGTCGTCGTCCGGGGCGGCGGAATCGGCGGGACCGCCGTTGATGTGACCCATGGTGTCGGCCTGACCGTCACCGTCGGTGTCGCGGAGCACCGTGTCGGCCTTGCCGTCGTTGTCCACATCGAGGACGGTCGCGTCGAACCCGCCGTCGTGGTCGGTATCGACGAGCTGGACGTCGGGGGTGCCGTCGCCGTCGACGTCGATGGTCGAGCTGGTGACCTGACCGTTCTCCACGACGTCGACCTGGCGGATCTGTCCGTCCGCGTCGACCTTCGCGAGGGTGTCGGCCTTCCCGTCGTCGTCGGAGTCGACCTCGACGATGGTGCTGCCGTCGGCACCGGCGTGGACCAGCGTCTCGAAGGTGCCGTTGCCGTCGGTGTCGGCCTCCACCAGCATGACGTTGCCCTGGTCGTCGAGGTAGGCGTTGACGTCGGTCCCGGATGCGTCGGTGGCGTGCACCACGTCGGGGCGGCCGTCGCCGTCGGTGTCGACCGCCGACTTGACCTCGGCGCCGCCGGTGGGTGCATCGTCGGTGGTCCGATCAGTCGGGTCGGCCGGCTCGGCCGGAGTCGCCGGGGCGGTCGCGGCGCTCGAACCGGCAGCGCTCGAGTTCTCCGGCGCCGACGGATCGTAGGGTGCGTCGGGGCTGATCGAGGGGTTCGCGGGGACGGTCGGGTTGCTGGTCTGCGTGCTGTCGGACATGGGGTCCGCCTTCCTGTGTTCGGTGAACCAAGCTGTTGTGTTGTTGTCGGGGATTGGATGCAGCGATCCGACCGGAATGTTCCCGCCGTCAGGAAATCAATCCGGAACGGGTGAGAAACGTCTTGCCGTCCTCTACGGAACCGAGCCCGAAGACGGTGACCACCAGGTCCGACGCAGTGCTCGCGAAGTCGATGTTGTACGAGTCGGAGACACTCGACGCCAGCTTGATGTCCGCAGCCGAGAGACGGTTGTCGTCCTCGACGAGGGTGCCCTTGCCCTGGCTGTAGGTGCCGTTGCGGATGCCGACGATCTTGGCCTTCGCCTCGCTCTCGTCGACCTCGAACAACATGAAGTACGAGCCGGCGTCGGACCGCTTGAGGTCTGCCAATGCACCGTCGTCGGAGAAGTTGCACTGCATCTTGAGCGCGTCGTTCCGGGAGAATCCGACCTTGATGCAGTTGGTGGTGGCGTCCTTCAGCGGCGCGGGCAGGGTCGACATCAGTTGTGCTTCGTCGGTGACGATCATGCCCCCGTCCTTGCCGACCTCCCCGGTCGCCGCCACGCTGCTCTCCCCGGCCGCGGTCGCGGGATCGGGCGTGCCGTCGTCGCGCGACATCAGCGCGACGGTCCCGGCGCCGATGCCGACGACGGCGACGACCGCCACCGCGATGGCACCGATACGCCCCCATCGCCGCGGAGTGCCTGCGGTCGGGTTCGGGGCGGTGAACTCCGGGGCCACGTGCGGTTGCCGCCCATACGGTTGCCCACCCGCAGGTGTACGGGGGCCCGCTGATTGTCCGGCGGCCGATGGGCCCTGGCCATGCCACGACGGCATGAGGTCGCCCGCACCCGGGACGACCACACCGCGCTCGTTGGTGGCGGGCGCTGCCTCAGCCAGGGCGGTGACCAGTGCACCTTGGGCGACAACCGTTTTCGGGTCGTCGAGGGTGGCGACCGGGCCGAGCTCGCCGAGTCGTTGCTGGACCAGTGGAATCCGCGACGACCCCCCGGTCAGGTACAGCGCGGTGAGTTGTTCCGGATGGGTGATCCCGGCGTCGAGCAATGTCGCCCTGGTGAGCTGCATGGCCTGGTCCACCGCCGGGGCGATGAGTTCGTCGAACTCGTCGCGGGTGATCTGCAGGGTCTGTCGGCCGGTGGGGGCGGGCACGGTGATGGTCGCGGACGGCGCCTCCGACAACAGTTCCTTGGCTCGCCGGATCGAGTCCTGCAGGCTCTGCACCACGTCGAGGGGAGCCTGCCGCCGCAGATAGGTGACCAGGTTCGGGTCGCGGTCCTCGAGTCGCTGTTCGACCCATCGCTGGACGAGGGCGTCGAGGTTCTTGCCGCCCAGCCCGTTGTTGCCGCGTGCGGCCACCACCGAGAACGCGTTCTCGTCGGTGACTGTCAGGACGGCGATGTCCAGTGTGCCGCCGCCGAAGTCGAATACGGCGATCCGGGCGCCGGGTTGCATCGCATGGGAACGCGAATAGTGTGCCGCCGCGGCGCGGGGCTCGGAGATGGTGGTGACGCGCGCGGGATCGATCCCCGCCTGGGCGGCGCCGTCGATGAGCACGCGAATCTGTTGCTGCGCCCACGCCTCCGGATGGGTGATCACCACTTGAGCCGGGGGCAACCCGGCATGGGCGGCCTTGCCCCGCTGCACGATCGCGCCCACCACCGCCGCGACGAGTACGTACGTCGGAAAGGTGTACCCGTTGACGGTGCACATCGGCCCGCCGCCGATCAGCCGCTTCGGTGACGCCACGAACCCGGCCGGATTCTGCTGGGCCCGATCGAGCGCGGCGTCGCCGACCGTGATGTGGTCGGGGGCGCCCACATAGACCGCGGACGGCATGAGATTGCTGGTGTGGGTCAGCGACAGCGTCTCGATCCCGCCACTGGTCGCACCCGAGTGTGCGGCAGCGGAATTGGAGGTGCCGAAGTCGATCGCCAGGGTCCATGCGGTGGGTGACATGTGTGAAGTGTCCTGTGTTCTCTGCGGTGTCGGGTTCTCTGCGGTGTCGGGGTTCGGGGCGGTGTCGGATGGCCGGTCATCTGGTGCTCAACGGCGTGTAGGTGCGTATCAGGGTGACGATCGCGGCATCCTCGGCCGCCGAACTCGTCGCCAGGGACCGTTGCTGCGCCATCGCGAGTCGTCGCTGCGCTTCGGCGGACACCGCGTGTGCGGGAGCCTGGTCGGGTAGTCCGACCCGACCGGCCGGCGACGTGGCGACCAGGATGGTGTGCAGTTCCTCGGTGACCACGGCGCGGGGGTCGGTTCGCAGCATGCGCTGATAATCCTCGAGTACCGACACCAGATGCAGTGCGGGAGAGGACCGCAGGCTCATGGTCAGCGATCGGATGTGGTCGCGCGCGGGATGGGTGAACGCGAGTTGGTCGAGGCGGGCGAGGATGCGGTGGGCGCGATGCAGTACCGCGAACCGCGCAGTTGATTCGTTCAGCACGTGATGCAGTCCGGCGATGCCCGACCGCTCGCTGAGCCATGCGTTGAGTGCGGTCGCCCCACGTGCGGCGATCGCGCGTCCGTTGAGAATTCCGTACTCACCGAGGAGTGCGAGCAGGTGTTCGCGCATCGGCACCGGCAGGATGTTGTCGGCGTCGTCGTTGTCGAAGGCGCGCACCACATCCAGCGGTGCCATGCCCTGCAGCCGCGCCAGCGCGCCGGCCGACTGCTCGGTGAGCATCCCCGTGTGACTGGTCTGAGCCATCAGGCCGGAGATCGGTACCACTGCACTCACCGTGTCGGACAACTGCTCTGCCATCCGTTCGGCGTGACGGGCGGCGTGGGCGAGCGGGTCGACCCGGCCCAGCGCGCCCTCGCCGAACGAGTCCGCCCGCGACAGCACGCCCAGCATGTTGAGCGGCGTGAACGGCAGGCGCGCCAGGAAGTCGATCTCGTCGGATCGGGGTGCGGCGTCGAAGAGGAACACCGCGGCGTCGGCGTCGATCGATGCGGTGCGGGTCTGTTCGAAACCGTCGATCATCACCCGCCGGGTGGCCGAATCGTTGGCCACCGTCAGGGTCGACAGGCCGGGTGTGTCGATGAGCGTCAGCCGGCGTAGCGCCGCCGACGGCAGCCACCTGTCGACGAACGCGATGTCGGGGGTCTCCAATGGCAGCCGGATGGCATGGTCGCGGTGGACCGCGACCGGATGTCGATGGCCGTCCATCCCGACCACCTCGGCCCGCGACGGCGAGCCGTCTTGGTAGACAGTGACCACATTGGTCGCCTCCAAGGCCGCGGTCTCGGCGACCGGCGCACCGATCAACGCGTTCACCAGGGTCGACTTGCCTGCCTTGAGCCGCCCGACGATGACGACCCGTGGCGGCGACCAGAGAATGGTCCCGATCGCGTTCGCGTGCGCGGCGAGATCGCCACCGAGCGCGGCCAATTGGTGCAAACCGCGGTCGAGGGCCACGTGTACGGGATCGGTGTCCGGCCGGATGCCCGGGGTCGGGGCGTTCACCGTGTCGCCCCGGTGACGAGCCGTTCGGCGGCGCTGATGCGCTTGTCGACGATCTCCAGGTTGCTGGTCAGGCGCTTGACCGACTTCTCGCGGGCGGCGGCATCGGCCGTGGCTGCCTTCTGGACCTCGGTGATCGTCTTCTGCAACTCGTCGATGTTGACTCGGAGGTATTCGCGGTATCGGATGATGATCTCCGGGCGGGACTGCGCCACCGCGCTGTCGAGGAGACGGCCGGTGGCGGCCTTGGTGGTGGCGATGGTCTCACGCAGCCAGGTGAGCAGATTGGACTTACCGGTCCGGATCGCGCGAAAGCTCAGGTTGATTCCCACCCATACGGTTCCGACCACGACTCCCACGCCCATCAGTGCCGACAGCCCGAGAAGCCCACCGAGCGTGGATGATCCGACGACCCCCATCGTCAGCAGGGTGGGGTCGAGCAGACCGTGTCGCTTGCTGCCCACCTGATGGGTCTCGATCCTCTTGTCCTGCATCGACGCGACGATCCGCGTGCTCAGTTCTTCCCACACGCTCGGATCGTCGGGGAAGCGGGGCGCGATGATCGTGTCGTGCAAGCGCTGGAGGAACCCTGCCAGCGTCTCGGCCATCGCCCGCTGTAGGTCGGTCTGCATGTCGGCGGTGAACTTCTGTTCGCTGCGCCGCAGCA
Source organism: Gordonia sp. SID5947 (assembly GCF_009862785.1). Taxonomy (NCBI): domain Bacteria; kingdom Bacillati; phylum Actinomycetota; class Actinomycetes; order Mycobacteriales; family Gordoniaceae; genus Gordonia; species Gordonia sp. SID5947. The sequence goes on from NZ_WWHU01000001.1 coordinate 4,172,294, forward strand.
CCTGCATGCCGTGGGTGTTGACGTACTTGGTCCATTTGTCGCGGACGTCGTCGAGACGTCGTTCGAGATCGTCGACGGCAGACTGACGAAGCAGCGTGAGGTCCCGGGCCAGGTACTGCTCCCATTGCCGGGATTGCTCCTGCAGTTCGGTGAGCCGGTCCCGGTCGGCGGTCAGATCCGGCAGCGATGTCGCGCCGGCCTCGACCGCGTCCAGCTCACGGCCGATTCGCCCGCGGATGACGCGGAGGCCCTCCAGACACGTCCGTACGGCGTCGAGGTGTGGCAGGCGCGATGTCTCGTCGAGTCGGCGGGCGAGCTCGGCGCGCAACGTCGCGATCCCGCTCTCGGCTTCCAGCCGATCACGCTGGTCGGTGTCGGCGATGTCGGCGGCCATCACCGCAAGAAGGCTCGACACCCCGACGACGGTGACTCTCCGCTGGAGCTGCTCGGCCAGGATCCGTTCGTTCTCGGCGACGATGTGCCGCCATCGCCGGAGGTTCTTGTCGGTCTTGGTGACCACCACGACAACCGAATCCACCGTCGCGGTCGCCTCCCGCACGAACGTCATCTCGGGTGCGGTCAACGGACTCGACGCGTCGCAGACGAGCACGAGTACGCAGGCCTGTTGGGCGGACCGGGTGGCCAGTTTCGCCAGACCGACGTCGAGGCCGCCCACGCCGGGGGTGTCCACCAGGGTCACGTCGGACATCCGCGCGTCGCGAACCGCGACGGCGGCAGCGGTGGGGAGTTCCTCGACCCGCGGATCGAGTACCTGAGTGCCGCCGGTGGTGACCCACTGGTCGAGTTGATCGGTTGCCACCGGCCGGGTTCCCGACGGGAAGAAGAGCTCCGCGGTGCTGTCGACATCGAGGTCGGGGTCCGGGGTCACGCTGACCGACACCGAGGACGTGACATCCACGCCGACCGGGCACAGGTCACGACGGCCGATCAGTGCGTTGACCAGCGAACTCTTGCCGCGTTGGACTTCCCCACCACCACGACGGTGCGAGTCTGGTCGTCCCGCTCCAGTTTGGTCACGGCAACGTCGGCCAGGGCGTCCATCTGGTAGGCGCGCAGCACCTTGACGGCACCGTCCACCACCTGGGCGGCGGCATCTGCCGGCGCTGCGGTCTCACCCATCTCTGACATTCCCCCGGTTCTCACCACACAGAAATCCAGCCGAAGCATACCGACGCTGGGTGCACCGTTCATTCACATGCTGCACTACCCTGCACTTTTACAACACAATCGTGAAGGCGTTTTCGCGGGAACCTTTCCGGCTGCCGTCGCATCGAATACATGTATAGATCATCGAGCGGCCGGGACCGGGACACGGAGACCCGGTGCGCGCACACGACGAGGGGAACACAGACGATGAGGAATTGGCAGCCGATGGTGCGCTGTGTGGGGGTCGTCGCGGCGATCACGGCGATCGCGGGATGCACCACGCAGGGGCAGGCGACCAGTGAATCCGCCGCCTCCGGTCAGACGTCCGAGCCCTCGGTCGACGTGGCCGCGCTGGACACCGGCAACTATCCGACCGATCCGCGCCCCGCATTCGGGAAGGCCACCCAGGACAACATCCTTCAGGTCGAAGGGCAGCGGATGGCCCAGTTCGTGGTGGTGCCGTTCGAGATCGACGAGGACCTCACCAACGCCAACCTCCCGACGATGGTGATCACCGGCCAGAACAGCCTCGGCCCGGTCTTCCCGGCCGACATCGCGAAGGTGCCTGCGAACAAGAACATGCTCATGGGTTTCGTGGGTACCGCCGCCACTCCCGATGAGAAGCTGCGGACGGGTGCCAAGAGCGTGAGCAACATGGTGCTCCGCTATGCCACCGCAGGCGATGCTGCGGCCGCCGCGCGACAGATGGCCGATGCGACCGCCGCCTCCGACAAGGTCCGAACGACAACGCTTCCCGGACTTCCCGACACTCATGTCGTGCGCACCAACAGCGGCGGCAACAGCCAGATGATGGCCTTCACCGCGCACAACACGTACGTGCTCTACCAGTGGTACGAGACGCCTCCGACTCAGCAGGTCCTGCAGGAGCCGACGATCCGGAAAGCCATCGCCCTGCAGACCGCGCTGATCGACAAGTTCCCCGCCACGCCGACGAAGAACGAGGCCAAGGCGCGCGGGATCACCGGCAGCAGTGCGCCTGTCATAGATCAGAACCACGTGCTGATCTACGCGTTGCCCTACAGCGACGAGGACCTGAAGAAGGGTCAGAACCTCGCCCTTCCCGGCGCCAGTATCCGCGCTGTCTACGGCCCGCGGGGCATGGCGCAGATGAGCGGCGATCCCAAGACCGACTTCACGCTGCTCACCGACGTCGGTTCCACCGCCAACGCGGTGGAGAAGTCGACGGTCTACCGAGCCACCGCCGCCGACGGCGCGAAGAAGATCGTCGACACGTCGTTGGCTTCCAACCGGAGTCAGGGCTGGGCCGACGCCCCCAGTCCGGCCGGGCTGCCGATTGCCAAGTGCCAGAGCAAAACCCTCGAGAGCGGCACGTGGTACCTGTGCTACGTCCAGAAGGGACGCTACGTCGGCACCTACAGCGCGCCCAACCCGAAGGATGTCCAGCAGGCGATCTCGGCGCAGTACGTGATCCTCACCAAGGCCGACCAGAACGCGAACTAGTCGCGTCGATCCTCCGGTGAGCGGAGGCGTGTCAGCGTAGTGGGTTGAGGAGCAGGTGGCCGTCGATCCTGACAGCGCATCGCTGTCAGGATCGACGGGAAGTGCATGGCCCAGGACGCCGACGGTGGGGTGATGGCCGGACGGAACTGACCGACCCTGGCCGGACGCGAATTCGTGAGAGCCACGCCGAACGGACGTTCCCGAGGCGGCTACAGCGCGGTGCTGTTGCCGATCTGATCGCGCAGGATCTCCGTGAGTTGGGTCCTGGCCCGGTTGAGCCGTGATTTGACGGTCTGGACACCGACGCCCTGGTGGGCGGCGATGTCGGCGTAGGTGAGATCGCCGAACTCGCGCAGGACAACTGCCTCGCGGAAGTCGTCGGGGAGCTTGGCGAGCGCGTCACGGACGGCGTCACGCACCGCGATACGTTCGTCGAAGGCCGATCCGCCCTCGTCGTCGGCGAGTTGGATCGGCTGTTCCGGATCGGTGAAGTCGGTGATGTCGGTGTTGGATTTCCGGCGACGCACCACGCTGAGCGCGTTGTTGGCCGCGATGCGATGCACCCAGGTGGAGAAGCGGGCCTCGCCCCGGAACTTGTGCAGGTTCTGCCATGCCGCGACGAGGGTGTTCTGCAGCGCGTCCTCGGCGTCGTGCTGATTCCCGCAGATGTTGAGGCACACGGCCCACACATGGTTGCGGTGGGCGGCGACGAGCTGCGCGAAAGCGTGCTGATCGCCATCGCGCGCCTGCAGGAGCAGCACGGCTTCGTCCATCAACTCCCCCAACCGGAATTCAGATGTCGTGGTGGCCGTCGTGGCCGTGGTCGTCATGTTCGATGCTGCCCAGATCCGGCTGATCGGCCACGTCGTGGTGGCCGGCACCGTCGTCGGCGGCGGTGTCGTCGAGATCTGGTTCGACCACGTGGCCGGTGGCGGAGTCGGTCGTCTCGTGATGCGCCGCGTCGTGATGGTCGACATGCGGATCGTCGACGATGACGACGTCGTCGTCATCGGCAGGCGGCGTGTCGTCCATGTCGGGGACGGTCGCCGGGTCGGCGACCGCATCCGGGTCGAACGCACCCGCAAGTGCGGCTTCCCAGACCCCCGCGGGGGGTTCGGGTGAGGTGGCGGGGTCGATGCCGAGTGAGGCCAGGATCGACGACTCCTCCTGCATGTCATGACCTCCGATCGATGTGTGAGTCCGGGGCCGCCACCAGTCGATGACCGCTCACCGGTTTGATGTTACGGGCCGCCGGATTGTTCCCGGCGTGGTCGTCCGGGTTCGGCGGGCAGGCATGATCGGGGGCATGCCGATGACCCTCGTGTTGATCACCGCCGACGAGCTCCCGGAAGCGATGCTGTCCGACCACCCACCGGTGGTTCTCGACGTGCGATGGCAACTCGCCGACCGCCACGGTCACGATCACTACCGGGAGGGACATATCCCGGGCGCGGTGTTCGTCGACCTCGACGACGAGCTGGCGGCGCCCGCGACGCCCGCGCGGGGGCGGCACCCGTTGCCCGATGTCGCGGATCTGCAAGCGGCTGCGCGTCGATGGGGCATCGACGACGGGTCTTCGGTGGTCGTCTACGACGACACCGGCAACCTCGCCGCGGCCCGCGCGTGGTGGTTGTTGCGCTGGGGTGGGCTGTCGGATGTGCGCATGCTCGACGGCGGGCTCGGTGCCTGGCGGGCGGCGGGGCTCCGGGTGTCGTCGGGAGATGCGACGCCACGATCCGGCACGGTCACGCTGACCGGCGGTCACCTGCCCGTCGTCGACATCGACGGCGTCGCCGCCTCGGCCGCCGCTTCGACTGCCGTGGTGCTCGATGCCCGTGCCGCAGAACGGTATCGGGGTGAGGTCGAACCGGTGGACCCGCGCGCCGGTCACATCCCCGGCGCTGTCAGCGCGCCGACCGCCATGAACGTGGGTCCCGACGGTACGTTCCTGCCCGCCGCCGAACTGCGGGAGCGGTTCTCGGCCTTGGGGATCGGTGATGGGACCGATGTGATCGCCTATTGCGGTTCCGGGGTCAACGCCGCCCACGAGATCGCTGCTCTGGAGATCGCGGGTCTCACCGGCGCGTTGTTTCCCGGCTCGTGGTCGCAGTGGTCGTCGGATCCGGAGCGGCCGGCAGAGACGGGCTCCTGAGCGTTCCGCGGAACGCGGCGACCGTCTCGACGACCGCAGGCATGGATCGACCCGAAGATGGGTACGTTGACGATGAGGTGGAATTGTCACCGAACGGATGTACTCGAACGACTGAGGAGGTCGACATGTCACGCACCGTGTTGTTCGTGATGACCGGATCGAATCACTGGACCCTCGACGACGGGACGAAACACCCGACCGGGTTCTGGGCCGAGGAGGCCGTCGCGCCCCTGGAGATCTTCAAAGACGCAGGGTACGACGTCACCGTCGCGACCCCGGGTGGCGTGCGTCCCCCGGTCGACGAGGGGAGCCTGACCGCCGAGAGCGCGGGCTCCGCAGACGCGGCCGATCATTACCGCAGTGTCGTCGAGAGTGCGGTCGAGTTCCAGAAGCCGATCGCGCTGTCCGATGTGGTGATCGACGACTACGACGCGGTCTTCGTCCCCGGCGGGCACGGCCCGATGGAGGATCTGGCCGTCGACCCGGAGGCCGGGAAGGTCCTCTCCGGCGCCAACGGGGCCGATCGTCCGCTGGCGATCGTCTGCCACGGGCCGGCGGCGTTGCTGGCAGCAACCGACGGAGACGGCAAGAACACCTTTGCCGGCCACACAGTCACGGGCTTCACCAATACGGAGGAGGAGCAGGCCGGCTTGGCGGACAAGGCGCCGTGGTTGCTCCAGGATCGCTTGACCGAGGCGGGACTGAACGTGGTGGCCGAGGAACCGTGGGCCCCGCATATCGAGACCGACCGCAATCTGCTGACCGGACAGAACCCGGCATCGTCGGGGCCGCTCGCGCGAGCCCTCGTCGACCGACTCGGAAAGGCCGACTAGATGTCCCGACCACCTCTCCCCGATGCGGCGAAAGAGCTTCTCGCCAAGGCCAATCCGTGTGTGATGGCGACGCTGCGCTCCGACGGCGCCCCGGTTTCGGCGGCCACCTGGTATCTGCTCGACGGCGAGCGCGTGTTGCTGAGCATGGACAACGGCCGGGTGCGCCTCGAGCATCTGCGGCGAGACCCTCGGGTCACTCTCACGGTTCTCGACGACGAGTCCTGGTATACGCACGTCACGCTGCTGGGACGGGTGGTCGAGTTCCGCGACGACGAGGGCCTCGTCGACATCGACCGCATCTCGCGCCTCTACACGGGCGGCGCCTATCCCGATCGTGAACGGCCCCGCACGACAGCCGTCGTCGAGATCGAACGCTGGCACGGGTGGGGATCGATGAAGGACAACGAGCAGGCCGGCGGCTGAGCCGCCCGGCTGTTCGGGCAGGCGCTACAGGCCGGCTCGTTCGAGCGCTTCGTCGAACTCCTCGGCGGCCGCCTTCTCGCCCTTGCCCTGGGCGATCGCGCGCTGGTAGATGGCGAAGAACTGCTCACCGTGTTCGGCGTAGCGGCGGGCCCACCGTTCGCCTTCGGCGCGCCAGTAGCCGATGATGTCGTAGTTCTCGCGCGGCCATCGGCGCTCTTGCCGGAGGTACTTTCGAGCTACCCGGGACTGCGCGGCCTCTCCGGCGAACCAGCAGTATCCGGCGCCCGGTGGAAGGTCGAGTCGACGGATCGTGTCGCCGAGAACACTGGGGCCGACGCCGTTGCCGCTGCCGACGAGGGGAACGATCTGGGCGTGTGCGGAACCGCCGGCGAGGTACTCGAGGTCATCGTCGGCGACGACCTCCACCACTGCGATCATCGTGGCCGTGCCCTGGTGCTCTTCCAGGATGCGGGCAAGCGCAGGCAGTCCCGCCAGGTCGGACGCGAAGAGCTGCCATGCGGAGCTCGGTGGCGGCCGATACCAGCCGCGGGCGTGTGACATGGCAACCTGATGGCCGGGTTCGGCCTGCTGAGCCCATCGGGTGGCCGGGCCGTGCGAATGAACGACAAAATCGACAGTCATCGAACGGGTCTCGGCGTCGACGGCCCGGACCGAATAGTTGCGGGCCTCGGGGATCGGCGCCACGTCGTGATACGCCCAGACGCCGTCCCGGAGCTGCATCGGCGGGGGAGAGGTCTCGCCCTCACGAGGGAAGTAGATCCCGACTGCGTCGTCCGCAAGTCCCGGTAACCCGAGTTGTCCCAGGTCGGGGACCTCGAATCGGATGCGGCGAAGCCGGGGGTTCAGGTCGGCCGCATCCGTGACGTGTGCAAACGAAAAGCCCATGATCCTCGCCAGCGTACCCAGGTATGAGGTGTCAGGTCCCTGGCGTGGCGACAGCCACGGCAGTGGGCTCGGCCGTCTCGCGGTCCACGGAGTCGGCCGCAGACTTCCGCGGCCGCCGTAGCGGGACACGCGACCGCGCGGTGAGCCACTTGCTGACCGGCGTGCGCAGCAGGATGTCGACCACCACGAGTGACATCGTGAGCACCAGGGCGGTCAGCAGGGTGGTACGGATGGCGGCCGAGTTCGGGAACCACTCGAACAGGGCGTCGATGAAGCCGACGCGGCCGAGGATGTCGAGGATCAACGGGTGTACGGCGAAGACCCCGAAGGCGCGGAACGACGCATACGACACAGTCCGTGACGAGAGCGCACCTCTCGATTCGCGTCGGGCGTTCCAGACAAGCGCGATCATCCAGAGGAGCGTGAGCCCTGCGAGGAACCATGGGAGCGACACAGGATTCCACGGCGTGTTCGCCTGCAGCGGGACATTGCCGGGCGACGTGGCCAGCAGATAGCCGCCGACACTGAAGGCGGTACCGATCCCGCACGCGGAGATCACCGCGACCGCGTGGGAGCGCAGCCATTCGTTCATCGCTTCGTGGTGCACGGCGGCGAGTGCTCCGATCGCGACGAACAGGGCGTACATCGGCAGCGTCTTCCACAGGTTGTCGTAGACGAGCGTCCACGTCGGTCCGCTCGGACGCGGGAGGTACTGGTAGAAGACGAACGAGGCCATCTGGATCACGGCGGCGACGCCGAGCACTCGCCAGGGGCGGTGCGCCGTGCGGTCGAGAACCCAGGAGACCAGGGGGAAGGCCAGATAGATCTGCATGGAGATCAGCAGGAAGTACAGCTGGTACTTGCCCTCGCCGGTGACGACGTCCTGCGCGAGATTGCTGAAGAAGGTGCCGGGACCGGGCCACGGGTTGTCGGCGATGACGACGTGGTCGGTCAGGGAGTACAGGAGTGTCCACACGAGGTACGGACCGACCACCAGGCCGAATCGTCGGCGCCAGAACGCGACCGGCGTCATCGGCTTGCCGCGGGTACTGAGGACCAGGACGAACAACGTCACCGCGACGAAGCCGTAGCGGGTGAGGTGACAGAACGTGCCGACGAGGTTGGCCGAGCGGATGACGTCAGGCGAGGTGTTGATGGCGTTCACGCTGTGTGCGATGACCACGCCGGCGAACAACAGGACACGGACGAAGTCGGCGGTGTGGGCGCGGCCCGCGGACGGTTTCACCCGAGGTGCTGCAGCCTCTGTCTGAACTTTTTGTGTGGTGTCGTCGACGGTCTGCAACCGCACCTCCCCGATCGGATCCCTTCCCCTGCGTCGGGCAGTGTACGGACCGTTCCTGGGAAAACTCTCAGTAGAGGGGTGTTCGTCAGGTTCGGTCCTGCGCGAGTTCGGCGAGACGCGGTAGGACGACGTCGCGCCATCCGGGACCCATCCGGTCGAACGCCGCGGCCATCCGGGTGTCGTCGAGGTCGAAGCCCGAGTGCTCGAGCAGCAGGCGCGTTCCTGTCCCCTCCGGCACCAAAGTCCAGGTGAGCGTCCAGTTCGCGGTGAACGTGTAGACGAACCGGGACGGCGGATCGACCTCGAGGACCCGGCAGGGTTGGAGTCCGAAACCCGGCATGTCGAGGGTGAACTCATGTCCGATCTCGGGCCGGATGTCGCCGGGCGCCCACCAGCGCTCCACGAGTTCGGGTTCGGTGAGGGTGCGCCAGACGGCGTCGGGGCGGGCCGCGACGAACTGGTCGACGCGGATCACCGCGGAGCGGCCAGTGGAATCGGTGGTCATTCGAGGTCCTCTGCGATGTCGGCGATGTCGGACAGTCGGGCACGCCAGAAGCGTTCGAAGGGGTGGAGCCAGTCGCTCAGGTCGGCGAGCGGTGCAGCGGTCAGGTGATAGATCCGGTGGCGTCCGCGGGCCTCGTCGGCGACGAGACCCGCGTCCTTGAGGACCTTCAGGTGTTCGGCGACCGATGAGCGACTCAGGGTGAAGAGAGCGCTGAGGTCGCCGGCGGCCGTGGGTCCGGTGGCGAGCAACTCCAACAACTGGCGGCGGACCGGGTTGGCCAACGCGAGGAAGACGTCGTCGGAGGTGGACACGATGCGGAATGTTATGTCGGAAATATCCGACGCGTCAACTGTGGCGAGGTGAACATTGACTCGGACATGGAGTATCGTAGTAAACTGAGACTGTAAATATCCGAGTAGCTGGGAGCAGGTGCGACATGAAGGTCGTCATTTTCGGCAACGGGCTCATCGGTGGTCAGGTCGAGGCGAAGATCGCCGCGGCGGGCCACGACGTGGTGGCGCTGGGGCGCAGTTCGGGCGTGGACACGACCACCGGTGACGGAGTCGCGGAAGCGGTCGCGGGGGCCGACGTCGTCGTCGACCTCACCAACTCGCCGTCGTGGCGCGACGACGACGTCCTGGCGTTCTTCCGGGACTCGACGCAGCATCTGCTCGCCGCGGAACAGGCCGCCGGCGTCGGGCACCACGTGATCTTGTCGATCGTCGGCGCCGACCGGCTCACCGACGCGGGGTACATGCGCGCGAAGCTCGCCCAGGTGGAGATGGTGCAGGCAGGCCCGATCCCGTACTCGATCGTGCGGTCGACGCAGTTCTTCGAATTCGTCGCCGGGATCGCCGATGCGGGGGCCCGTGGCGACGTCGTACATGCAACGCCGGCGCATCTGCAGCCGATCGCCTCGCGCGACGTGGTGGGCCGGGTCAGCGAGATCGTCGTCGGGACGCCGGTCGACGGAACGGTCGAGATCGCGGGTCCCGAGGCGATCGGCATCGACGAACTGGTCCGGCGGCTGTTCGCGACGACCGGCGATCCGCGAACCGTGCAGACCGATCCCGAGGCGGGCTATTTCGGCGCGATGCTCGACGATGCGGCACTGGTGCCCACTCCGGGTGCGGATGCATGGATCGCGCCGACGACATTCGACGACTGGCTCGAGACCGGTGCGCCGATAGGGTGAGGCCATGAAGCTCTCGACCGGCGTGGAGTGGTCACTTCACTGCTGCGTGGTGCTGAGCCAGGCCGACCGTCCGGTACCTGCGGCCCGGCTCGCGGAGTTGCACGGTGTCTCCAAGACATACCTTGCGAAACACCTGCAGTCGTTGGCGCGGGCGAACCTGATCGTGCCCGCCGAGGGACGCGACGGCGGATACGCACTCACCCGCGGCCCCGGCGCCATCACGGTGCTCGACGTGGTCCAGGCTGTCGACGGCACGCAGCCGGCGTTCCGATGTACCGAGATCCGTCAGCAGGGCATTCTCGCAGCGCCGCCGGAACAGTGCGTCTCCGCGTGCGGCATCGCAAAGGTGATGGCCGCCGCCGAGCAGGCCTGGCGAGCGTCGCTGTCGGGCGTGACCATCGCGGATCTTGCTGCAACACTTGACATCAACCAATTGAAGAACATCCTGGCGGCCTCCTGACCGACCGGCGACCGGCATCGAGATGTACGGTTCGCCGTCGCGCGGGTTGTTCGCTACTCTGGGGATGCGACTGGCGAGGCCGGAATCAACCGGCGTGGAGCGCAACTGTCAGAGGCATCGTCCGCCTGGGTGTCCCGGAGAACTCTCCTGGAGGACAGCTGCATGAACGACGACACACCCACCGACGAGACACCCATCGATGCGCCGACCCGCGAGCGCGGCGAAAACGCACGTCATCGCGTGGTCATCATCGGCTCGGGGTTCGGCGGACTCACCGCGGCGCGACAACTGGCAAAGGCCGACGTCGATGTCACCGTGATCGCGCGGACCACCCACCATCTCTTCCAGCCACTGCTCTATCAGGTCGCCACCGGACTGATCTCCGAAGGTCAGATCGCACCTGCGTTACGCGTGGTGTTGCGCAAACAGAGCAACACCACGGTGGTCCTCGGCGAGGTGGAGACCATCGACCTTGAGCGGCGCAGTGTGACGTCGCGGCTGCTGGAGCGCGTCACCGAGACGTCGTTCGACAGTCTGATCGTCGCCGCGGGTGCCGATCAGTCGTACTTCGGCAACGATCGGTTCGCGGAGTACGCGCCCGGATTGAAGACCATCGACGACGCGCTCGAATTGCGCGGACGCATCCTCGGCGCCTTCGAACAGGCCGAACTCTCCGACGACCCGGACGAACGCGCACGTCTGCTCACCTTTGTGGTGGTCGGCGCGGGGGCGACCGGTGTGGAGATGGCCGGGCAGATCGCCGAGATGGCGACAAAGACGCTGCGGGGGTCGTTCCGCAACATCGACCCGACCGAGTCGCGGGTGATCCTCCTGGACGCCGCGCCTGCCGTGCTTCCGCCCTACGGCGGCAAGCTGAGCCGCCGCGCCGCGAAGCGTCTGGCCAAGAACGGGGTGGAGATCCAGCTCGGGGCCATGGTCGTCGACATGGACTATCACGGCCTGGTCGTGAAAGACCAGGACGGCACCACACGGCGGATCGAGAGCCAGTGCAAGGTGTGGTCGGCAGGCGTCGCGGCGAGCCCGCTGGGGCGTCAGCTGGCCGAGCAGAGCGACGTCGAACTCGACCGCGCCGGGCGGGTGAAGGTCGAGCCCGACCTCACCGTGACCGGGCATCCGAACGTCTTCGTCGTCGGCGACCTGATGGCGGTCGACGGCGTGCCCGGGATGGCCCAGGGCGCGATCCAGGGCGCGAAGTACGCGACCTCGGCCATCCAGGCGGGGCTGCGCGGCGCCGACCCGACGGCCCGTAAGCCGTTCTCGTACTGGGACAAGGGCTCGATGGCGACGATTGCCCGCTACAGTGCGGTCGCGAAGATCCCCATCCCGGGCACATCGCGCAGCATCGAGTTCTCGGGCTTCGTCGCGTGGCTGGGATGGTTGTTCCTGCACCTGCTGTATCTGGTGGGATTCCGCAATCGGTTCACGACGCTCGTCGACTGGTTCTTCGCCTTCACCAGCCGCAGTCGCACCCAGCTGGCCATCACCGAACAGCAGGTCTTCGCGCGCAACGCGATCGGTGTCCTCGAGAGCCTGGAACGGTCGGATCGCACAGCGGCGCCCGACCGTGCCCCACGGGTGGAGGAACGGCAGAGTGCATAGCGCATAGCGCGCACGCGCGCCCCCGGTCGGCGGTAAGGTCCGGTGATGAAGCAGCTGATCCGGGCACTCGTCGGTGTGATCGCGTTGACGGTCGTGGGCGGGCTTCTTCCCGCGCAGGCGACAGCGACTCCGTCGTCCGGGATTTCGGCGGTCACTCTCGCCGAAGGTGACATCCCCGCGGGGCTCCTGCCGTTCGTTCCCGCGGGCGTGCACGTCGCGGTCCGGGAGATCACCGTCGCGCCGGGCGGGACCACCGGCTGGCACTATCACGACGGTGACCTGATCGGTCTGGTCCGCTCCGGCACCCTCACCCACCCCGGACCCGATTGCGTGGCGACGGTCTACGGGCCCGGCGAGATCATCCGGGAGCCGCGCGGACAGGCCAACACTCACGTCGGTCGCAACCTGGGTGCGACGGCTGTGGTTCTCGACGTGCTGTACCTGATACCGCTGGGCAAACCACTGTCGGAGGATGCGCCCGCCCCGGGTGCGACGGAGCGTAGCGATCTGGCCTCGATTGATCGCTTCTGTCGATCAATGGGGCGAATCTGAGTCTTTCTCGTAGAACAATCGTCGCCCTACGATCGGACATCGGCCACCACGCGCCGTGTCACAGCAGGCCGGCGGGACGAGGAGATCTCACGTCATGTCCGCCCCCGAGTCAGTTGCGGAGACCGCCGAGGAGGCTCCGTCGGCCAGCGCCGTCATCGAGCGTCCGAGCGGTCGACTGCTGCGTCCGCGCGACGTACTCCGCGACCTCGGCGGCACCTACGTCGTCAACGGTGTCGTCGGGCTGATCTTCTCCGCGTCCGGCCCGGTCGCGGTGATCCTGGCGGCCGGTGCGGCCGGCAAGCTCGACGCCGACGTGTTGTCGTCGTGGATCTTCGGCGTGTTCGTGTTGAACGGCATCCTGACGCTCATCGCGAGCTGGGTGTACCGCATGCCGCTGGCGTTCGCGTGGACGATCCCCGGCACGGTCTTGGTCGGCGCCTCCCTGAAACACCTTTCCTGGGCGGAGGTGCTGGGAGCGTTCCTTGTCTCCGGTGTGCTGATCCTGGTCATCGGTTCGACCGGACGGGTGCGAAAGGTCATGTCTGCCTTGCCGACACCGATCGTGATGGCGATGGTGGCCGGTGTCTTCTTACAGTTCGGCATCGACGTGGTGCGCTCGGTCGGCGCGGATCCCATTGTGGCGCTGCCGATCGTGGTCGCCTTCTTCCTCCTGCAATGTCACGGCACGCTGTCGCGCTGGATGCCGCCGATCATCGGTGCCTGCCTGGCGGGTGCGGTGGCCGTCGCGGTGAGCGGCAAGTTCCACCTCGGGCACGAGACGACGTCGTGGCTGGCCACCCCGATGGTGCAGACTCCTGAATTCAGCGTCCGTGCCTTGCTGGAGCTGGTGGTCCCGTTGGTGATCACCGTGATCGTCGTGCAGAACGGTCAAGGAGTCGCGGTCCTGAAGTCGGCGGGCCATCAGGCGCCGGTCAACGTCGTCACGATCGCCTGCGGTGTGTGGTCGATGCTGTCGGCGGCGGTGGGTGCGATCTCGAGCTGTCTCGCCGGCCCCACCAATGCGTTGCTGGTCGCAGGCGGGGAACGGAAACGGCAGTACACCGCGGCACTCACGTTCGGCGTGCTCGCCATCATGGTGGGGCTGTTCGCCCCACTCTTCGTCGCGCTGATGAACGCCATGCCCGCCGCGTTCATCGCCACCGTCGGTGGGCTGGCGCTGCTGGGCGCTCTGCAGAACGCCTTCCGATCGGCGTTCGGTTCGGGATTCACGATGGGCGCACTCGTGACGTTCCTCGTCTCCATCTCGGATCTCAGCTTCCTGAACATCGGTTCGGCGTTCTGGGGATTGATCGCCGGGCTCGCGGTGTCACGCCTGGTGGAGCGGGACGACTTCCGGGCCGTGCGGGCAACGCGAGGGTAGGCAACCTGCAGAACGACTCGGCCCTGGCCGGAGAGCCGATACCGTGGACGCTGTGGCTTCCGACGTGGTCACGATGCGACCAGAGGAGTTTCGGCGATGAGTGAACGGTTCGAGGTGGCCAGGGTGATCGAGGCCGACAAGGCGGAGATATTCGCGCTGTTGTGTTCGCCTGCGGGGCATGTCGCGATCGACAGCTCGGGGATGCTGCAGAGTGCCGAGGGCGCATCTGTGCAGGCGGTCGGCGACGAGTTCCTCGTCCACATGGACCGCGAGTCGCTGAATGACCGGCCGATGGGCAAATACGATGTCCGCGTGATCATCACCGGCTTCGACCGGGATCGGTGGGTCGAATGGTCGATCGCCGGAATGGTCCGCCCTCCGTTGGATCACCGGTACGGGTACCGACTGGACCCGGTGGACGGCGGCACGCGCGTGACCTCGTATTACGACTGGAGCCGAGTTCGCGATGAGGCTCGCGGTGTCTTCCCGATCCTCCCGGAAGCGGCGATCCGGGCAACGCTCGGAATCCTCGCGCGCACTGTCGAGACGGGTTGACCAGCGAATACCTTTGCGCCGCAAGTCTCTTGATCAGCCAGATCACCCCCTCTCGGATTCACTGCGTGGTGTACGTACACTCCGGAACATGTCGAGACTTGCACCTCTGCCGCGGCCGATCCCACTCGCGATGACGCGGCGTCTCCTCGCGGCGTCGATGGTTCTCGCCGTCTCCGTGGTCGGCGCCGTTCTCGGTGTTGCCCGACCCGCATCGCCTGCCCATGCGGACATCGTCCTCGGTGGGCATTCGGTGGGCGGCAAGATCGGGGACGCGTACATCTTCAGCGGTGGAATCCTCAAGTGGGGACTGCCGACCGGCGCCGAGCACGCGGCGGCCAAGGGCGGACGATTTCAGAACTTCAAGCGCGATGCGTCGTTCTACTGGCATCCGTCGGTCGGTGGTGGCAATGCGCATGAGGTGGGCGGAGCCATCCGCCAGCGGTGGTACGCCTCGGGAGCCGAACGCGGTCCGATGGGTTATCCCACCAGTAGTGAGCTCTCGGTGGGCAGTGGTCTCCTGAACAACTTCCAGGGCGGCGTCATCTGCTTCAGCGATTCGGGCGGGGTTCAGGTCGTCCGCGGTGGAATCCTGAAGAAGTGGCAGGCCCAGAAGAGCGCCGGCGGCTACTACGGAGTGCCGCTCGGCGGTCAGTACAAGGTCGGCGGACGCTATGCCCAGGACTTCCAGAACGGCACGATCTTCTGGCCGTGATGCCCGGTCGGTTCCACGCGATCGGCCGACTGCTACGCGGCCCGGTCGGGGCGGCGGCCGAGTAGCCCGAGAGCCCGGTGCCAGGCGTCGCCGCTCTCGATCGCGAGGACCGGTGCGAACACCGCGTCGTCGCCTCGGTCGGTAGGGATCCGTTCCGCCTGCGCGACGACGAGGTCCACGATGTCGGGTGATGGTCGATATGCGTTCCCGACGGCGTCCCACACGTGCACGGCCAGGTCGAGCGTGTGAATCGCCAGCACCACCTCGAGTGGGATCGCCTCCTGCCGGATCTCGATCAACCGCACCTGATCGGCGGGGTCGCCGTCGATGGCTGCGGTCAGTGCGGCTCGGGACTCGCCCCATAGCGTGCGGGGTTTTGGCAGGTAGGCGGACCGGTCGGCATCGCCGTCGGTGATCGCGGCCGCAAAACCGAAGTTCTGTCCGACCATGTGGCAGAGCAGATCTTCGATTGTCCAGCCCGCACAGTGGCTCGGTGCGGGCATCATCGTTGGGGTGAGTGCGCGGATCGTGTCGTCGGCATCGGCGAGCGCACGGCGATGGAGTTGTTCGATGGGGGTCATCTGCTAATCATCTACCACGGTAGATTATTAGGGAAGGGGTAGCGCATGGCGGGCGATGAGCTCGAGATGGATCTCGGTGCCGCGGCCGGTGCGCTCGCCCGGGCGATGGTGGCCGCCGAGAAGCCGATACTGGACGAGGCCGGTCTGTCGATGTGGGAGTACGTGGTGCTCGATGCGCTCGTCGACGCCACTGCAATCTCTCAAACGGAACTGTCGCGCCGGACGCGGCGGGACCCGACCAGGCTCGGACACCTGCTCGACGAGCTGACCGAACGTGGATTGGTCGAGCGCGCCCGCTCGACCGACCGCAGACGGGTAACTGTGTCGATGACGCCCGCGGGCCGCCGATCACATGGCGGGGTGAAGCAGCGAATCCGTGCCATGGAGGAGTCGTTCCTGCGTTCGGCCGTGGGCGATGCCGGCGGGTCGACCGCGCGGGCGTTGCTCAGCAGGCTCGGTCGGGCGGCACGGGATCTCGGCGGTCCGGGATCAGACGTCTGACCGGGGGATCCGAGTTAGGGCCGGATCCGTGTGCACGGGCGTTTGGTCGACATGCGACGGAGGCCGAAGGTCGCGGAGTACAAACAGATCATGACCGACAACGCCGTCATCGAGATCAGCCGCGACCACAACCCGTTCGGTCAGGACGGAGTGGAGCCCGACGCCACCGGGGTGCTTCGATACACCGACGTCCCGGCAACGCTCATCGACGTTCTCCGGGACCGCGCCGTTGCGCAGCCGGACGTCGAGGCGGTTGTCGAACTCGGAGGTCGCCGCCTCACCTACGCGGAACTCTGGGACGCGGCCGCGCGTGTCGCCGGCGGGCTGCGTGCCCGGGGTGTCGGGAAGGGGGATCGTGTCTCGGTCCGCTACGCGGCGGGCGTCGACTGGGTACTCGCCTTCTGGGGCACCGTGCTGTCGGGCGGGATCGCCGTCGCGGTGAACACCCGATCGGCCGAACCAGAGGTGGCGTTCGTCCTCGAGAACGCCGGCGTCACTCTGGACCTGGCGCCGGGCACCCCGCTTCCGGATGGTGAACCGTACACGGTCGACGGCGCGACGGCGGGTGACGTGGCGGCGTTCTTCTACACGTCGGGCACCACCGGCAGGCCCAAGGGTGTTCCCACCACACACGAGGCCTTTGTCACCAACGCCGAGAACATGATTCGCTGTTCCGGCCTTTCCCGTGACGTGGGCGCGGACTACCGAACGCTGATCTCGGTGCCGCTGTTCCATGTGACCGGCTGCAACTCTCAGCTCCTCGTCGCCGCCTATGTCGGCGGGACAGCCGTGATCATGCCGCAGCTCGACGTCGCCACCCTGGTCGACGTGCTGGTAGCCGAGCGGATCGGTTACATGGTCACCGTGCCGGCGGTGTACGCACTGTTGCTCCGCCACCCGGCGTTCGCGGACGCGGATGTGTCCGGGGTGCGCGTGGTCGGGTATGGGGGCGCGCCGATCGCGCCGTCGACAGTGCAGGATCTCCAGTCGGCGTTCAGCGAGGCCACCGTCATGAACGGGTACGGGATGACCGAGACCGCCTCTCTGGTAACAGTTTTGCCGGACCAGGATGCCGCCGAACATGCCGATTCGGTCGGTTACGCGGTGCCGTCGGTGGACATCGGCATCGTGCCGATCTCCGACGACCCGACGATCGGCGAGCTCGTCGTGCGGGGAGCAAATGTCACGAACGGCTATTGGGAGCGACCGGACGCCGACGCCGAGACGATCGTCGACGGCTGGTTGCACACCGGAGACGTGGTGCGCGTGGACGACGCCGGCCGCGTCCACATCGTCGACCGGATCAAGGACATCATCAACCGAGGCGGCGAGAACGTGTCGAGCATCGAGGTCGAGGCCGTGCTCGTCTCGGCTCCCGGTGTGGTGGATGCTGCCGTGGTCCCGGTACCGGATGACGTGATGGGCGAGAAGGTGGGCGCCGTGCTGGTGTCCGAGTCCGGTGAACTCGACCTCGATGCCGTCTTGGCGCACTGCCGTCAGAACCTGGCCGACTTCAAGGTCCCACAGTTCGCGGTGGTGACGGGGGAGGTGCTACCGCGCAACGCCGGCGGGAAACTGTTGAAGAACCGGTTGCGTGGTCAGGTGCAGTGGGGTGAGCCGCTGCGGTAGGTGCGGTTCGGGCATGATCCACCGCTACCCGTTGGATGCGGCACGCAGAGGTGAATGTTCCCGGCCGGCGGATATCTTTTCGTCGGTGTCCTTTGCGTAAAGCACTTTTCGGCGCACGCACACCGCACCGCCGTCGAGCGGACCTACATTCGCAGCGAACCTGATCCACAACACGAAGGTGAGCTGACGATGCGGGATTCGAGATCGATGGCGGTTCTGATTCGCATGTTGGTCCTTGCGATTGCGGTGATGCTGATCGGTGCCCTGCCGGCGGCGCAGGCGATCGCCGCGTCTCCCAGCGGCTCAGGTGCCGGGCACTCGTCGAGTCCGGGAGATGCCAAGAGCGGCAAGAGCAAACCGTCGACATCCTCGCCCGATCGGGGTGGTGAGGCGCGCAAGATGCAGCCGCGGGCACAGCAGCCGGCGCCTCGCAACAGCGCGCCGAGTTCGCCGGGATCGCCGAGTGGTCCCGGCGTCGGTTCGCCCGGTGGCAGCAAGCCGAGCCCGGCCAAGCCGGCAAGGCCGCGCTCGTCGATACCCAAACCCGATCGCGGACCGCACAAGTATTCGCCGAACACCAAGGCCCCACAGACCACGCACAAAGATCCGTCGGACCGCGACAGCAACCGCAAGCGCGACCGCGGCAAGTCCGACCGACCCACCGGTCCGCAGCAGAATCGTGGGCCGAACAAGGTCGCCCCGAAAACCCATGCTCCCCAGGGCGGTGACGACCGTCGGGACCCTCGTCGCGGCCGAGACAGCCGTGAAACCGGGGACAGCACGAAGGACAAGCGCGACGATCGTGCCTCCGACCGGCCGGGGACCGATCCGGAAACACCGGGCCTCACGAGACAACCGCAGCGTCCGACGCTTCCTACTCGGGAGCCGTCGCCACGTGAGACGACCCCTGACGCGCCGGAACCGCCGTCGCCGGCGCCGCAGACACCGGACGCACCGCAGATGCCGGAGCGACGCGACCAGAATCCACCTGCGACGATCCTGTCGCCACCGATGAAGCAGGCGGACCCGGACGAGCCTGCGCCCAAGGCGCCGAACATCACCGGCAGGCCTGATCCGGAGGAAGGCGCTCCGGAAGCGCACGCTCCACCGAATCCTCCGGCGCAGCCGCAAGGGTGGCGCGAGTGGTGGGGGCTTCTCCACGGCATCGGGGACGTCCTCGAAGGCGGCGCCTGGGTCCTCGAGCAGTTCTTCGGGGACGACGACGAGGACTCCGCACCTCCCGCCGAGCCGCCTGCCGAGGAGTCTCCGGCACCCGACAGCGGCCCTACGGAGACCGCACCGCCGACCACCGAGCAGGCACCTCCTCCGGCTGCTCCCGAGCCGGCACAGCCCTCCGCGCCGGCTCCCTCCACGACGGCTCCCTCCACGACGACGCCGCCTCCGCCCCCGGCGGGAACCAATGGCGGCAGCGGTCGCTGGGTGCCGGAATCGACCAACGGGTGGTCGCAGGAGACCAAGGACTATCAGGAGCAGGTGACCGGCCGACCGCCGGGCACGACATACGAAATCCCCTCCAAGGACGCCAAATCGGGAAAGGTCAGTGTCGACGACGTCACACCCCCGACGGCGACCGAGAAGGAGAAGTGGACCGAGGTCAAGTACCACCGCCCCGACGTTGTCTACGACAAGGACGGGAATCTCCAGCCGTGGTCGAACGAGGCGAAGCAGATGCCCGAGCAATTGCGTAACCAGTACAACGCCGCCGCTGAGCATGACGCCGAGGTGGAATGGGTTGTCGCCGATGAGCGTCAGCGCCGCGACGTCCAGGCCGAGATCGACCGGAACGACTACGGCGACCGCATCACGGTTCGGGTGGAACCGCCGACGAAGAAGTAGGGTGACTGTTCATGGCCAAGATCGATCTGATCGGCGGCTGGGGTCCGCGGGCACAGTCCCACGCCGATATCGTCGCCGCCGGCCGCCAGATGCTCACGGCGATGCCGGACCAGCCCGTCGGTGCCTGGGTCCGCTTCGTCGAGCGGAAGGGCAGCCGGTTCATGGACGCGGTGCCCGTCGACATCGCCGATCCGACTTCGTTGGCGACTGCGATCGAATCCACCAGCCGCCGCGGCGACGAGCACGAGCTCCGGATCAACCGTCAAGATGGGCCCGAGAACTTTCCCGTGCAGATACGGGTACGGGCCGGCAGCGAGCACTCCGACAACCGGCTACTCATCGACATCGAGATGCCGGATGCGGATTCGGAGCAGGGTCGTGAGTCGATCACCGATCACATGGGAGCGATGATCTCCGCGTGGGATCCCGACTGGCTCAAGGCAGGCACCTACCCGTTCCACCTGGCCCAGAAGGACATCGGACTTGCCCCCAAGCAGATCATCCTGGGGTGGCGAACCTATCTGTCGGACCGGATTCGGTTGGACGAATCCGGTCTCGCCGATTCCGTGACGGTGACGGCCGGGCCCGAGGGAGGCCGGTACGTCACGCTGACCGGCAGTCCCACCGATCCCGACCTCGCCGATGCGGCGTCGGTACGTGGAGCGCTCGGCTACGCGTAGTCGCTGTTGGTCCGGCCGGGCTCCCGTCGCCGGCAGTTCAGGGAGAATGGCAGTGCACGTTCACTGATGTCGACAAATCAGGAGGATCGAACATGGCTGACTCGGACGACTGGAACACGCAGATCATCAAGGAGTTCCGCGAGAACAACGGGAAGGTCGGCGGACCTTTCGAGGGAGCCCCGATGGTGTTGCTGCACCACACGGGCCGTAAATCCGGAAAGCAGAGCGTGACCCCGCTGATGTACATGCCGGCCGACGGCGACTCGATGTACATCTTCGCGTCGAAGGCCGGGGCGCCCACTCACCCGGCCTGGTACTACAACCTCACCGACTCGGGCAGCGCTCGCGTCGAGCTCGGCGACGACGAGTACGACGTGGCGGTCACCGAGGTGACCGGTGAGGAGCGTGATCGCATCTACGGTGAGCAGGCCAGTCGATATCCGGGATTCGCCGAATACGAGACGAAGACCGCCGGCATCCGCACCATTCCCGTGCTCGCGCTGCGGCGGGCGTGAAGCTGTCGTAGGGCATCCTCGGCGCCCGGGAACATTCTGTCGGAGTCGTTGCGTCCAATCGGTGTTCGGCCACGAGGCCGGCAGACCTTAATCCGATCGAAGGGACCGACGATGATCATCGCAATCTACAACCTGGGTGTCGCCATCTGGAATCTCGTCGTCAGCGTCATCTGACCGCACGCGATCGACCGCTGACGCAACTGCCCGCCGACCGTGCGAAGGTCGGCGGGCATTGTTGGTGTCGTAGGTTCTCTCCGACGCTGACGGGGAGCGGTCGACCGGGCAGTGCGCGAACGTCAGTTCTCGGGCTCGTGACCGAGGCCGCGGCAGGTGAAGGACCAGTAGAGGTCGGCCAATTCGTTGAGCGACAGTTCGCCGTCGGGCCGATACCAGTCCTTCACGAGGCCGATGAAACGGAGTATGCCGAACACCACGACCTTCAGATGCTCTTGCTGCCGAAAGGTCCCCGCCGCGACCCCGTCTTCGATGATGCCGATGAACAGTGCTTGATAGTCGCGGCGAACGTCCTCGAGTTCGGCCGCATGTTCGGGGGCAGGTGATGGTTGTCGCGGCTCATCGCGAACAACGGCCCAGCGGACGGATCGACGCGCCGGACGCTGTCTCGGATCGCCTCACGGAGACGGATCTCGGCTGGTTCGTCGGATTCCGAGATCTCGCGCAACCGGTCCGTGAACTCACGCATGCCGGCCATCTGCACGCGGAAGAACACGGCCTCCTTGGTTCCGATGTGATAAAAGATGCTGCCTTTCGGCATCCCGAGGTCTTTGGCGACCGCATCGACGCTGGTGCCTCGATATCCGTTCGCGAGAAAGCTACGTGCGAAAGCGGCCTCGATATCGGCCGCCGTCGCCTTTGGGCGCTTGGCCTTCGGTGGTGTCATGCCGTCACCGCGGACATCCGATTGCTCCGTCTTCTCCTTGCACCGGTCAAGGGCCCCATGGTAGTCAATCCTGTCCCATATCCGGGCGGGCGACTCGGACCAGCCCGTCGACGGCCACCGGACCCGGTTCCCCGACTATCAGCGGATTCACGTCGACCTCGGTCACGTCGGGGCACTGTGCCATCAGCGAGCTCAGGGCGACGATCACGTCCCCGACGGCCTTGACGGTGGCGTCGTCCATGCCTCGGGGTCCCGTTGTCAATCGCCCACCACACAGCTTGCGGAGCATGCGTTCGGCGTCAGCATGGCTCACCGGCACAAGAGACATCTCGATCTCATCGAGGATCTCGACCATCACGCCCCCGAGCCCCACGAGGACCGCCGGGCCGAGCGTGCTGTCGCGGATTGCGCCGACGGTCAGTTCAAGTCCGCGGCCGACCATCTGCTGGATCACCACGGGAACGTCTCCGGTCATACCGCTCGCGGCTCGCATGTCGGCCACCGCCGCGCGAACTCCCGCAGCGTCGCGTACATCGAGCCGGATACCCCCGACTTCCGTCTTGTGCTCCGCGACGGCGGAATCCAGCTTGACCGCGACCGGGTAACCCACCGTGTCGGCTGCCTGTACGGCACTCGCCTCGTCGACGGCATCGATCTCCTGCACGACCGGAATTGTGAAACGCGACAGTAGTTCTCGGGTCTCTTCGGCGGTCAGTGTGTGATGTGTCGTTCCGTGCGCGCTGCCGTCGCCCAACAGCGGTTTCTCCGCCGAGCGCCGCGCCCGCAGATCCGCGTAGGTCTTGAGCGCGACCACCGCGTTGGCCGCCTGAACAGCATCCGGGACACACGGGATTCCGTGTCTGTTGACGGTCACGGAGTTCGCACCGGAGACCGACACGACGACCGGCTTCGTCACCTTGTCGCGCACACGCTTGATGGTGGCGAGGTTCTCGTCGAAGGTTCCCATCGCCAGCCCGCTGATGATGACCATGTCGAAGTCGTCATCGGTCACCACGGCGTCGAGGATCTCGGCAAAGCCGGCCGGATCGTTCACGGCGTTGGCGGTGTAGTCGATGGGGTTCTGCGCCGAGCCGTACTCCGGGATCAGCTTCTCTATCTGCCGTGCGGTCTCGTCACGGGTCCGCGGTAACGACAACCCGCCGGCATCGAGTGCATCGGCGATCATGATGCCGACGCCCCCCGACAGAGTCATCACCGCAACACGATCTCCGGCCGGGAACCGTCCGGCCGCCAGAGCTGCGGTCACGGTGACCAGTTCCACCGGCGACCCGGCGCGCATGATGCCTGCCCGGTCCAGGAGCGCCTGAGCGAAGCGGTCGGGCGCCGCCAACGATCCGCTGTGGCTTGCCGCGGCCCTGGCACCCGAGTCGGATACGCCGACCTTGAGCGCGACGATCGGTTTCCCGAGCTCGAGTGCGCGACGACCGGCCGTGTACAGCACCTCGGGATCGCTGAGTGCCTCGAGATAGACCATGACGGCCTGCACGTCCGGCCGCTCCACCAGTGCGGCGATCGCCTCTGCCGCACTGACATCGGCTTCGTTGCCGGTGGTGCACATGTAGGACACATGGAGGCCGAGTGCTTCTGCCGCGTGGAAGAAGACCGAGCCGAGAGCGCCACTCTGACTGACGATCCCGACCCCCGGCTGCGCCGATGGTGTCACGTCGGTCTGGAGATCCGCGAAGGTGGCCAGGACACCTGACGGGAGGCTCATGGTGCCGACACAGTTGGGGCCGATGATGCGCATGCCCGACTCCGCCGCCGCCGTACGGAGCCGGTCCTGCATGGCCTTGCCCTCGGCGCCTGATTCGGCGAATCCTGACGAGAAGACGATGGCCGCTCGGCATCCAGACGCAGCGAGTTCGTCGATTGCGTCGGGCACGAGGTTCGCAGGGAGCGCGAGTACTGCGAGATCGGGTGCCGCAGGGAGGTCGGCGATCGAGCGAGCCGCCGGATGTCCCTGCACGGTATCTCGATTCGCGTTCACGGCGTAGACGGGTCCGGCGAAATGGTCGAGGAACCGGGCGAGCACTCGCCCGCCGATGCGGGCCGGATCGTCGGACGCACCGATGACGGCCACACTGGCCGGTGTGAACAGGGCATCGAGGCTTCGGTCTGTCGGCGTCACCGGTGTGCTCCTCCGAAAGTGATGTCGCGCTTGTCGATTGCCGCCGCAACGGCCTCACGGAAGTCATCGCGGTCGAGGCTCACGAGTGCGCGGCGGGTGCCGTCGTCGTAGGCCTCACGCCACGGCCGTGTCGCGTCCATCGTCACCTGCTCCCGGATGTTGTGAACGGAGAACGGGGAGTTGCGTGCCACGCGGGCCGCTATCCGCTGGGCGGTCGCCAGGACATCGTCGCGCTCTTCGAGGTGTTGGACGATACCCAGGCGATAGGCGTCCTCACTGGTGAAGGCGTCGCCGGTCAGCAGGATCTCCAGTGCCGCCCCACGGCTGACATGCCGCTGCAACAACCACGACAGACCGGCCTCGGCCACCAGGCCGAGATTGGCGAACGGTGCAACCCATTTCGCGCCGGTGGCGGCGACCCGGATGTCGGCCTGCAAGGCGAAGGACAGCCCCACCCCGGCCACGGCGCCGTTCACCGCGGCCACGATCGGGGTGGTCATGCTCATCGGATAGTCGTACGAGGGATTCGTCTGCCTACGCACGACGTCGGCTGCGTCGAGGTGCGCCAGTTCTGCGCGGTCCTCACCGGGCCAGAAGTACCGGCCGACTCCCGTCACCACGATGCATCGGACCTCACGGTCTTCTTCGGCCTCCCGTAAGAGACCGAAGAGCCGTTGCCGCATGGCGGGTGTCGTCGCGTTGTGACGGTCCGGGCGGTTGAGTGTCAGGGTCCGCACCAGGCCATCCTGGCTGCTCAGGACGAGGTCCTCGGTGTTGTCAGGCGACATTTTCGGCAACCGCCGCTGGTGTCGGTTCGGCGAGACGGGACGCGGTGACGCGACGGGCATGGGCGTTCATGCCGCCGAGTTCCCGTTGCAGGCCGACCAGTCGACGCGTGTGCCGGACGAGCCCGTGTTCGGTGGTGATACCGATCCCGCCGGTCACCTGATGGGTGTTCTCGTACACCTGGACAGCGGCCATGCAGGCGTAGGTTGCGGCACATGCGGCCAGGTAGTCGTCGTCCGCCCAGGCGGCATGCCGCGCCAGCCAGCTCGTTCCCTCGGCGAAGACCTGGGCGCGGGCCAGCCGGTGCTGGACTGCCTGGAACGAGCCGAGGGGACGTCCGAAAGCGATGCGCTGGGAGACATAGGGCACGGTCAACGAGATCGCACCTGCCATCGCGCCTGCCGCTTCGGCGGCCATGGCGATGCGCCATCGTCGAGCCACGGCAGCCGCCTGCGCCGCGGGGAGCGGGGTCGAATTGTTGATCTCGACGCGCGCCACCGGTGTACCGACGCCCTCTGCGAGCGGCGTGATGGTCGCCTGATCCCTGTGTGCCACAAACGCATCGTCGCCGTCGACCCCGACGAACACGTCCGCCGCAGTTCCATACCGCACCAGCGAGCGGCGTCCTTCGACCAATCCGACGACGACGGGATCGTCACCCAGTCCGCAGACGTCGCCGACCAGGAGCCGGGCGCCGACCGGGGCCAGCACGCCCGATCGTGAGATGGCTTCGGTGACCAGTGCGGCCTCGAGTGGTCCCGCGGTGGAGGCGAGGTCGAGGAACCCGCCGTCCGACAGTGCGGTGATGGCACGCCGGGCCTGGTCATCGTCGCTCACATCGGTGGTTGCGCGACGGACCGCGTTGACCGCCGCGTCGACGATGTCGGCCTGGTCCTGGGTCATCGTGAGTTTCATGCCGGACGTCCTTCCTTGGGCAGTTGCAGAGTCTGCTTGGCGATGAGGTTGAACTGGATCTCGATGGCGCCGGCGGCGATGGGACTCGCTGTCATGCTGACCATCGAGCGCCCGGCGATCGAATCGGGATCGAGCGACTCCATCCCGGATATCTCGTGGATCGCCCAGCCGACCGCGGGTTCGAGGAGTCCCAGCGCTGCCTGCCCGACCGGCGCGATGGTGCGTGCCTTGCCGTGTTCGGTGTTCTCGCGCTCGTCGATGGCGAGGAAGTTGAGCACTTTTGTGGCCTCGGCCATCGCATAGGCGCGGCCCGCCGTTGCCGACACGTCCGGATTCGTGGGATCGACGTCGGGGTGTTCGAGGAGTGTGTCGAGACGCCGGAACGCATTCTCGTGCGTGACCCATCCCGCCCGCTCGTTCGCCAGCACCGTCATGATGGTCTGCCAGCCCTTGTTCTCGGGTCCCAGCCGGCAGCTCTCCGGTACCCGCACGTCGGTGAAGAACACCTCGTGCACCAGATGAGCGGCGTAGGGTGACGGGATCTCGCGGACTTCGATGCCCGGGGTGTCCATGGGCACCAGGAAGATCGAGATGCCCGCATGTCGTTCGGCCTTGGGATCGGTCCGGCACAAGAGGAAGCAGAATTCCGCCCGGTGGGCGTAGGACGTCCAGCACTTCTGGCCGTTGATCACATAATCGTCGCCGTCGCGGACGGCGGCGGTGCGCATGGAGGCGAGGTCCGAGCCGGCATCCGGCTCGGAAAAGCCTTGGCACCACAGCACATTCCCCTTGCCGATACGCGACAGGTGATAGTCCTTCTGCTCCTGGGTGCCGGCGTAGATGATCGCCGGTCCGATCCAGTTGACGTTCATGTACTGGGGTCCGCGCGGCTCGCCGCTGCCCCACGCCTCTTCCCCGAGGATCGCCTGTTCCCAGCCCGATGCCGAGCGTCCGCCGTACTCCTCCGGCCAGTGCGGTGTGAGGAGCTGTTCGTCGGCGAGTGCCTGGCAGAACGCGATCGAATCGTCACGGTCCTTGATGGTGGGCATGTCACGGTCGTGATGGGTCCAACCGGGCCGCGCGTGGGTGGCGAACGCTTCTTGGATCCGAGTGCGAAATTCTTCCTCGGCTTTCGTCCATCCGAACTCCATGGCTCTCCTTGGTGCAAGTGCGCGCCTGATTGGCGAGATGCGTGAATAAGCTTTGCGCGCAACGGAATAATTCCAGAAGGCTCATCATGAACCTCTAGCCAAGCTCTCGTGATTCGTAGTACTCTGCAAAACCTAGCCGACCGGTTGACTAGTCGTCAAGAAGTGGTCGGGCAGTGTTTGACAGCGAAGGAATCACATGGCTCTTGACTCACACGTGCGGGATCGGCTCACGTTGCCGGCGTTCTGTTCACCCATGTTCCTGGTGACCGGCCCGGAGTTGGTGCGGGAGGCGTGCCTCAGTGGCATCGTCGGCGGTCTGCCGCGTCAGAACGCGCGCACTCTCGAGGAGTTCGACTCCTGGTTGCGGCTCATTCGCGAGGGGATCGACGAACGACTGTCCGAGGATTCCGACGCGCGTGTCGGTCCCGTCGCGGTCAACCTCGCGGCGCGGATGGATGACGCCGAACTCGCGGAGAATCTCGAGGTCTGCCGGCGCCATGGTGTGGAGATCATCGTGAGCGCCATCGGAAATCCCGCGAGAATCGCTGAACGCGTACATGATTGGGGCGGTATCGTCTACCACGACGTCACATCGTTCTATCATGCCGAGCGTGCGATCAAGGGCGGGGTGGACGGTCTTGTCGCGATCGGTGCAGGTGGCGGAGGGCACTCGGGGACGGTCAGCCATCTGGTTCTTGTGCCACGGTTGCGGCAGATGTTCGACGGTGTCATCGTCATGGCCGGCGCGGTCGGCCACGGAGCGGCGATCCGCGCGGCCGAGGTTCTGGGTGCCGACCTGGCCTACATCGGCACCCGCTTCATCGCCTCGCAGGAGTCACGCGCATCCGACCGGTACAAGCAGCTTCTGATGTCCGATTCGGCCACCGACCTTCGGTACACGAACGGGATCTCCGGGGTCCCCGCGAACTGGATGGCGACCTCCCTCACCGACGTGGGGTTGGACCCCGATCGTCTGCCGGAACCGTCGGGGACGCTCAACAGCGATCACCTGCCGGCAGACATCACTCCGTGGCGCGACATCTGGAGCGCCGGGCAGAGTATCGAGTTCATCGACGGTATCCCCGCCGTCGGCGAGATCGTCGCGCAGTTGCGTTCCGAATATGCCGATGCGTGCCGCCGCCCGCAGATCGACCAGGACTGAAGGAAGAGACCATGACACAAGCGGATACACAGGCCACTGCGACCGATTCCGCCGGCGAAACGGTGCTCGATGCGTTCATCGTCGGTTGCGGGGTGTCGGGCATCGAAGCGCTTCACCGACTCCGGTCTGCGGGGTTCGACGCGATCGCGGTCGACGCCGCAGACGGTGTAGGGGGTACGTGGCATTGGAACCGTTATCCCGGCGCGCGGCTCGATTCCGAGAGCTACAGTTACGGCTACTTCTTCTCCGAGGAGCTCCGGAACGGCTGGGATTGGTCGGAACATTTCTGCGGCCAGCCCGAGAATGAGCGCTACTTCAACTATGTGGTCGATGCGCTCGACCTGCGTCCGTTCATGAAGCTCCGAACCGTGGTCACGTCCGCACATCTGGATCCCGACGATGGAACCTGGCTGGTCACGACCGCCGACGGTGACCGTTACCGCACCCGATTCTTCATCACCGGTATCGGCATCCTCTCGGATCCCAAGTACCCCGGCATCCCGGGCCGGGAAACGTTCACCGGCGCCACGGCGCACACTGCCCGGTGGCCGAAAGAGGGGCTCGACCTCGAGGGCAAACGGGTGGCCGTCATCGGGACCGGGTCGAGCGGGGTGCAGACCATCGCTGCGATCGGGCCGATCGTGGGCTCGCTGACGGTGTTCCAGCGCAGCCCGAACTGGTGTCCGCCGCTGAACAACGAGCCTCTCACCCCGTTGGAGATGTCCGAGATCAAAGGACAGTACGAGGCGATCTGGACCAAGACACGAACCACCCGCGGTGGTTTCATTCATGGTCCCATCACCGCCTCGGCACTGTCCTTCAGCCCGGAGGAACGACGCGAGTGGTACGAAACGCTGTACAGCCGAAGAGGGTTCGCCCGCCTGTACACCAACTTCATCGAGGTGATCCGAACCAAGGAGCTGAACGCGGAGTTCTCGGAATTCCTCGCCGAGAAGATTCGCGAGCGCGTCGAGGATCCCGACGTGGCGAAGAAGCTGATCCCCGTCGATCATGGTTTCGGCCAGCGCAGACCGCCCTACGAGACCCGCTACTACGAGGTCTACAACCAACCGAATGTCGAACTCGTGGACACCACCGCGACACCGATGGTGGAGGTCACCGAGAGCGGGATTCGCACCACGGAAAAGGAATTCGAGTTCGACGTCATCATCTACGCGACCGGGTTCAACTCGGTCACGGGCGCCTTCGAGCAGATCGACATCCGCGGTCGTGACGGGGTGTCACTCGGCGACGCGTGGCGCCAGGGCCCGAACACCATGGCTGGTCTCGGGACGTACGGGTTCCCCAATCTTCTGATGCTCGGGGCCCACAGGCCATGGGCGGCAACATACCCCGCTGTATCGAACATCAGGCCCTGTTCCTCGACTCGCTGATGCGACACATGCGCGAAAACGGCCTCAGCCGGATCGAGCCCACGCAGGCGGCGTGCGACGAATGGAGTGCGCACGTGGCCGAGGTGGTGAGTATGACGCTCTACGCGGAGAACAAGTCGGGATGGTTCTGGAACCCGGTCGAGGGGGCGACCGGCCACACGTTCGGGATCTATCCGGCCGGTGTGGTCGAGTACGGTAGGCGGTTGCGTGAGATCGAGGCCAACGGGTACCAGGGGTTCGTTCTGTCATGACCAAGGGGACAACGATGAAGGCAGCACGATGACATCGGAAGCGCCGGTTCGCTTGTCGGCGAAGCTGGAAGGGCGTCTGTCCGATCCGGCGATGGATCTGTCCACCGACAGTCGGATGAATCCCGATCTGCTCGCCACGCTGACGCGGTTCGGATTCGCTGCGAACAGTGGGCCGTCGCCGGTCGATCGCACCAGTTCGTACGCCGACCGGCTGGCCGTGGTGGCCACCACCGAGCAGGGTTTCGAGACCTTCTACGCCGCCTTGGCCGAGCGGCCGTCCGGCGGCCCGGACGTCGAGCGGACGACCGAGATGGTTCCCGGGGGTGACGGAAACGACATCGCCCTCAACATCTTTCGACCTACCGAAGCTGCCGGGCCGCTGCCGGCGGTGATCTACCTGCACGGTGGCGGCATGACGATGCTCGCTGTCGACGGCCCCGTTCACGACGGCTGGTGCAGGGCGCTCGCCGGTGCCGGGCTGGTGGTGGTCGCGGTGGACTTCCGCAATGCCGGTGGGGTCGGCGGTCCGCATCCGTTCCCGGCCGGCCTGAACGACTGTCTCGGTGCACTCGGCTGGGTGCACGCCGAGCGGGAGAGGTTGGGCGTCTCGACGATCGTCCTCCAGGGTGAGTCGGGCGGCGGAAATCTCGCGCTGGCGACGGCGTTGAAGGCTGCGCGCGACGGGACGATCGGCATGGTCGATGGTGTCTACGCCATGGTGCCGTTCATCAGCGGTGGTTATGCGTGGAGCGACGATCGGAAACTGCGGGAGCTGCCGTCGATGATCGAGAACGACGGCTATTTCGCCTCGTGCTCGCGACTGGATGTGCTCGCAGCGACCTACGACCCGGATTTCCACAACGCGGAGAACCCGCTGTGCTGGCCGTACTTCGCTGGTGTCGACGACCTCCGCGGTTTGCCGCCTCACGTGATATCGGTGAACGAGCTCGATCCGCTGCGCGACGAAGGCAGGGCCTACTACCGGAAGCTCCTTCAGGCAGGTGTCGTCGCCCATGGACGGGTGAACCTGGGCCTCACCCATGCGGCCGAGACCATCTTCCCGACGTCGGCGCGCGAGGCGCACGAAGCGACCGTCGCCGACATCAAACGGTTCGCGGACAGTCTCTGACGCGCACCTGGCGTCCGTACCGGTCTAAGTTGAGTGGAATAGACTCAACTCTACTGGCGTTCCACCTCTCGTATGGCTCATACTTGAGCCTGTTGGACTAAAGAGAGAAAGGTACACGCGAGTGGACAGCTTCAACCCGACCACCAAGACACAGTCAGCGTTGAGTGCTGCTGTGCAGGCGGCCGCCGCTGCTGGCAATTCCGACGTACGTCCGGCACACATCCTCGTTGCCCTGCTCGATCAGTCCGACGGCATCGCCGCACCGCTGCTCAAGGCGGTCGGGGTGGATCCGTCGACCGTTCGCGCGCAGGCTCAGGGACTGGTGGATCGGGCGCCTACGGTGGCCAGTGCGAGCGCGCAGCCCCAGCTCTCCCGCGAGTCGATCGCGGCCATCAGCGCAGCCCAGCAGCTGGCCGGCGAGCTCAGCGACGAATACGTCTCCACCGAGCACGTGCTGGTGGGGCTGGCGACGGGCGACTCCGACACCGCCAAACTGCTGGCCGATGCGGGCGCGACGCCGCAGGCACTGCAGGAGGCGTTCGTCGCGGTGCGCGGCAACGCCCGGGTCACCACCCCCGACCCCGAGCAGACCTATCAGGCACTGGAGAAGTACTCCACCGACCTGACCGCGGCCGCACGCGAGGGCAAGCTCGATCCGGTCATCGGTCGTGACACCGAGATCCGTCGCGTGGTGCAGGTGCTCTCGCGCCGCACCAAGAACAACCCGGTGCTCATCGGTGAACCCGGTGTCGGAAAGACGGCGATCGTGGAGGGCCTGGCCCAGCGCATCGTCGCCGGCGACGTCCCGGAGTCACTGCGGAACAAGACGGTCATCTCTCTGGACCTGGGATCGATGGTGGCCGGCGCCAAGTATCGCGGTGAGTTCGAGGAGCGGCTCAAGGCCGTGCTCGACGAGATCAAGGGTTCGGCCGGACAGGTCATCACCTTCATCGACGAGTTGCACACCATCGTCGGTGCCGGTGCGACCGGCGACTCCGCGATGGACGCAGGCAACATGATCAAGCCGATGCTCGCCCGCGGTGAGCTGCGGCTGGTCGGCGCGACGACACTGGAGGAGTACCGCCAGTACATCGAGAAGGACGCCGCGCTGGAACGCCGGTTCCAGCAGGTGTACGTCGGTGAGCCGACGGTGGAGGACACCATCGGCATCCTGCGCGGGCTCAAGGACCGTTACGAGGTGCACCACGGCGTGCGCATCACCGACTCCGCGCTGGTGTCGGCGGCGACGCTCTCAGACCGCTACATCACCTCGCGCTTCCTGCCCGACAAGGCCATCGACCTCGTCGACGAGGCGGCGTCGCGGCTGCGCATGGAGATCGACTCCCGTCCCGTCGAGATCGACGAGGTCGAGCGGATCGTTCGTCGCCTCGAGGTCGAGGAGGTCGCGTTGGAGAAGGAGACCGACGCGGCGTCCAAGGAGCGACTGGAGAAGCTGCGCGGTGAGCTGGCCGACCAGAAGGAGAAGCTGAACGAACTGTCGGCACGCTGGCAGTCGGAGAAGACCGCCATCGATGCGGTGCGGGACGTCAAGGAGGAGCTGGAACGGCTTCGCGGAGAAGCGGATCGGGCCGAGCGCGAAAGCGACCTCGGCCGTGCCGCCGAGCTGCGGTACGGCAAGATCCCGGCGCTGGAGAAGGAGTTGGCTGCGGCGCTGGAGAAGACCGGCACCGATCCCGGCCAGGACGTGATGCTCCAGGAGGAGGTCGGCCCCGACGACGTGGCGCAGGTCGTGTCGGCGTGGACCGGCATCCCTGCGGGACGCATGCTCGAGGGTGAGACCGCCAAGCTGCTCCGGATG
This sequence comes from Gordonia sp. SID5947, assembly GCF_009862785.1. Taxonomy (NCBI): domain Bacteria; kingdom Bacillati; phylum Actinomycetota; class Actinomycetes; order Mycobacteriales; family Gordoniaceae; genus Gordonia; species Gordonia sp. SID5947. The sequence continues at coordinate 4,204,960 of NZ_WWHU01000001.1, forward strand.
GAAGACGAGCTCGGACACCGGGTCATCGGCCAGAAGGACGCGGTCCAGGCAGTGTCCGACGCGGTGCGTCGTGCGCGCGCCGGGGTTGCCGACCCCAACCGGCCGCTCGGCTCGTTCCTGTTCCTCGGTCCGACCGGTGTCGGTAAGACCGAGCTCGCAAAGGCGTTGGCGGAGTTCCTCTTCGACGACGAGCGCGCGATGGTCCGCATCGACATGAGCGAGTACGGCGAGAAGCACAGTGTCGCACGGCTCGTCGGTGCCCCTCCCGGCTACGTCGGGTACGAGTCCGGCGGTCAGCTGACCGAGGCCGTACGCAGGCGTCCGTACACGGTGGTGTTGTTCGACGAGGTCGAGAAGGCGCATCCGGATGTGTTCGACGTGTTGCTGCAGGTTCTCGACGAAGGTCGCCTGACCGACGGACAGGGCCGAACGGTGGACTTCCGCAACACGATCCTGATCCTCACCTCGAACCTCGGTTCGGGTGGCGACAAGGACCAGGTGATGGCGGCCGTCCGCGCAGCCTTCAAGCCGGAGTTCATCAACCGGCTCGACGACGTCGTGATCTTCGACGCGCTGAGTCCGGAGGAACTGGTATCCATCGTCGACATCCAGCTCGCGCAACTGGGCAAGCGTCTGGCGCAGCGTCGACTGGAACTCGAGGTGACGCCGAAGGCCAAGGAATGGCTGGCCGAGCGTGGCTTCGATCCGCTGTACGGCGCCCGCCCGCTGCGGCGGCTGGTGCAGCAGGCGATCGGCGACCAGCTCGCGAAGGCGTTGCTGGCCGGCGACATCCACGACGGCGACGTGGTGCCGGTGAACGTCGGTGCCGACGGAGAGTCGTTGCTGCTGGGCTGATCTGAGGTACCCGAGTGATGTGGTGGGCCCGGCGCGTTTCGATACGCGCCGGGCTCACTGCCATCTCGCCACCGCCGCCGGCGGGTGTTGTTCAACCGGCGGTCGGGCGGGTGTCACACCCCTGTCGTGCCGTCGATCCGTTCGCGGATCACGTCGGCATGACCACAGTGGCGCGCGTATTCGCCGATCATGTGTGCATAGATCCAGCGAAGGGTCACGTCGGTGCCGCGGAAAGCGCTGAGGTCGGACAGCTCTCGGGCCGCGCAATTCGCCCGTGCGCGGGTGATCTCGTCCTGCCAGATCTCCTCGGCCCGCCGGTACGACGATTCGTCACCGACCTCGAAGCCTCCGTCGTGCCCGCCGGCCCGGTCACCGGCGTCGTAGATCGGGCCGATCTGTTCACCCAGCAGCACACGGCAAAACCAGTTCCGTTCCACCTCCGCCATGTGCTGGATCAGACCCAACAGCGTGAGCGATGAGGGCGCCGCCGCCGCGAAGCGCAGGTGCTCGTCGTCGAGACCATCGCATTTCTGGGCCAACGTCGCGCGGTAGAAATCCAGCCACCCCTCGAGGGTGGCTCGTTCGTCAGCGTTCATCGGCGGGACCGGGCGGGTGGTGGTCATGGCATCGATGGTGGCATCCGGCGCCGACAACGCGAACGCCACCCGAGTCGCACCGCGGCGGGCATAGTGGAGTCATGTCCGACAAACAGCCGCCCGAGTGGACCTCCAGCGACCCAGGTGCCGAGGTCGATCCCGATATGCCCGGCGATCGCGACGAGAACGATTCGATCTGGTCGCGGGAGCCGCAGGATGCGGTCGGGGAGACCGACCGCATCGCGGAGCAGAAGGACGTCTACGACGCTGCCGCCGACAACAATGATCCCAACGAGGGCGACCACGCTGTCGGCGGGAGTGAGGGGACTGCGGACGGGCAGTGAGGGGGGTCTCGATACGCCTCCTCGCTGCGCTCGTCGGCTACCCGACCGGCGGTAAGGGGTGCTCGTCGGCTACTTGGCCGGCGGATTGTCGGCGGCTGCCCGGTAGAGCCATGAGGTGACCAGCGCGCCCGGGTCGACGACGCCGCGCGCGTTCTCTCCGACATAGCTCGCCCGGCCCTTGGAAGCGGTTGTGTCCCGGGTTGATTCCGCACCTGCCTCGGCGGCGTCGGCGACGTCCGACAACGCGTTTCCTCCGGTGAGCGCTTCCGCAGTCGGCGCGAGGGCGTCCACCATGGTGTTGTCGCCGACCTCGGCGCCGCCCAGATCCTTGATCTCGTCGAGCGCCGATGCCGTCCCGTCGCGCAGCGCGGTGGTGAAGTCGTCGGAATCCCCGAAAGCAGTTGCCAATTGGCGGAAGAGGACACCGAAGACGGCCCCGGACGTGCCCCCCGCCCGCACCAGATACGACGTGCTGATGGCGGTCAGAACTTCCGCATCGGAGCCGCGTAGCGGTAGCTCGAAGTGACTCAGCGCCGCCTTCATGTTGGTGCCGAAATCGCCGTCGCCTGCCTGCTGATCGAGGGCGGTGAGGTCGTCGATCGAGTCACGGACGCGGCTGACAAACGCCGACAGCCACTCCGATTCGGCGCCCTCGGAGGCGTCGTCGTCCGGCTCGGCGAAAGCGATGTCGGATACCGTCGCCGGAGTTCGGGCAACGTTCGACGGCCACGCCGGAGCGCTGGTCTCGTCGTCGAAGAGCGTCAGGATCTCGTCGTCGATCCGCACCAGCGTGATCGAGAAGCCGGTCATGTCCAGTGCGGTGACGAAGGTGCCGACCATGGATCGTTCGACGGTGATCCCGCGCCCGCCGAGGTCGGCGACGACCTCGCCGAACACTAGCGACAACTCGAGTGGATGCGCCGATCCGAGCCCGTTGACGAGACAGATGACGCGCTCGCCGTCGGACAGGTCGAGTGAACTGACGATGCGATCGAGCATGCGCGCCACCAGTTCACGAGCTCCGACCTTGTCGGTGCGATCCTCTCCGGCCTCGCCGTGGATGCCGACGCCGAACTCCATCTGTCCGGGTTCGAGGTCGAACGTCGGGCCGTGGGAGCCGGGGATGGTGCACGCCCGGCAGGCGACGGCGAAGCTTCGCGAGTTCTCTGCGGTCCGGCGCCCGAGTGCGACGATCTGCGCGAGCTCGTGACCACGTGCGGCCGCTGCGCCGCAGACCTTTTCGACGATGATCGTGGCACCGGTACCGCGACGGCCGGGGCCCGACTCCGATTCGGTCGCCACGTCGTCGTCGACGAGGACGTGATCGGTCTCGACTTCGTCGCGGAGGATGTGCCGCGCGATCCGGAAGTTCATCACATCGCCGGTGTAGTTCTTCACAACGTGCAACACACCCTTGCCGCGGTCGGCCCACCGCGTCGCGCCGACGATCTGCAAGGCGTTGGGAGAAGTGAAGACCAGGCCGGGGCACGCGGCGTCGATCATGCCGGCGCCGATCATGCCCGAATGCATCGGCTCGTGGCCCGATCCGCCTCCGGAGATCACCCCGACCGCAGACGCGTCCGGGACGTCGCGGCGGTGCAGGAAGCCGGGGTCGGATTGCCAGGCGATCGACGGGTTCGCGGCCACGAAGCCACGCAGCGCGTCGGTGATGAATGTGTCCGGGGAGTTGAGGACGTACTCGTGCGGGGTCACGATTCCACCATAGGGGTGGCCTCGATACGCGGCTCCTCCGTCGCCGCTACTCGGCCGGCGGTGGGGGTGGCTCCTTCGTCGCCGCTACTCGGCCGGCGAAAAGGGGGTGTCGGCATGCGGCGGTAGGGTGCGGTTGGCGATCGAACCGAGGAGGGTCCATGGCCTTTGTGATCACTGACGGCGCCGGGGTCACGCGGTGCGGGTGGGCCGCAGCCGAGCCGGAGACCACCTATCACGACGAGGAGTGGGGCCTCCCGCTCGAGGGCGACGATGCGTTCTTCGAACGGGTGGCCCTCGAAGGCTTCCAATCCGGACTGAGCTGGCGAACCATCCTGACCAAGCGGGAAAACTTTCGCGCGGCCTTCGCCGGGTTCCACATCGAGAAGGTCGCGAGATTCACCGAAACCGACGTCGAACGACTCCTCGGAGACCCGGGGATCGTGCGTCATCGCGGCAAGATCGAGGCGGTGATCAACAACGCCAGGCGCGCGAAGGAACTCATCGAGAGCGACGGATCACTGTCGGCGTTCTTCTGGCGGTACGAGCCCGAGTCCGAACCCGAGCCGCACTCGCAGACCACGTCGCCGGAGTCCATCGCTCTGTCGAAGGATCTCAAGAAACGGGGCTGGAAGTTCGTCGGGCCGACCACCATGTTCGCGCTGATGCAGGCGAGCGGGATCGTCAACGACCACGCCGAGGAATGTGTGGCCCGGCCGCGGGTGGCGGCGGCGCGGTCATCCGTTCGACGCCCCGTTCGCACCGACGGCACTTGACTTCAAGTGAGCTTGAGGTCTTAGCTTCGGCTCATGACCAATCCAGTGATCGAATCGCGGCGACTGGAGCGACCTGCGCTCCACGATGAGACCGTCGACGTCAAAGCGGTGGTGGGCGACCTGCTCGACCATCTGAACAACGGTCTCGACGCTGCGTCGGCGGACACCTACGACGACATGTTTGCCGACGACATCCTCTGGGGTTCCCCGAAAGGTCAAGTCCTACAGGGATTCGCACCCCTGAACGCTGTTCACCGGCAGCTGATGTCCGCGCAGGTGGCTCCCGAATCGACGTTCGAGCGCGCTGCGGTCGTGGCGCCCGCGCCGGGAATCGTCGTCGCCCAGATCGGACGTCACGCGCGTGACGGTGGATTCTCCGAGATGGCGATGTATGTGCTCGTCGAGCGCGATGGTCAGTGGTGGGTGGCCGGGGCGCAGAACACGCCGATCGTCGATACGCTGCCCGCACGATGAGGCCGGCCATGGACGAGACCGATCTGATGGACGCCGACATCCTGGCGTACCTCGGATCGCAGCGGCTCGGCCGCCTCGCTACCGTCGACAAAGGCGGTGCGCCACAGAACAGTCCGGTCGGGTTCCATGTCAATCGTGAACTGGGGACCATCGACATCGGCGGGTGGAATCTGACGCAGAGCCGGAAATTCCGCAATCTCGCTCACAACGATCGGGTGGCGTTCGTCGTCGACAACATCGCATCGTTCGATCCGTGGCGGGCATGGATGACGCGCTCATCCGCGTTCATCCGATCCGCGTGATCGCTTTCGGTATTCCGTGAGCGCCGGTCAGGCCACGTCGGCCAGACTGGTGCGGAGTTTGCGCATGCCGTCGCGGATGCGTGCCTTGACAGTCGGTAACCCCACCGAAAGCTGTTCGGACACTTCACGATAGGAAAGTCCGTGGTAGTAGGCGAGGACCAGGGACTCCCGTTGGAGCGGGGTCAACTCGTCGAGCGTACTGATCACCCGTTGCCGGGTGTCGCGCAACTCGGCGGCTGCGCTGACCTCGTCGAACTGGATCGATGTGCCCGCGACGCCCGACATCAAGGTCCGGCGGGCCAGTGCCGTCTCGGACCGGACCCGGTCGACTGCGCGCCGGTGCGCCACGGTGAGCAACCATGACAGCGCCGAGCCGCGCGACGCATCGAAATCCGTTGCGTGCCGCCATACATGCAAAAAGATCTCCTGCGTGGTCTCCTCGCTGTATCCGGGATCTCGAAGGACGCGTGACACCAGGCCGTACACGCGATCGACGGTGAGATCGTAGAACCGGGCGAATGCCTGGTGGTCGCCCTGTGCGACGCGCGACAACAGGTGTGGCAACGCGGCGGACATCCGGTCGGCGGCGAACGTCGCGGACTCCGCTGAGGGGCGCTCGTCGAGGACTGTCATGCAAGCCCCTCCCTCGATCTCGTCTGACAATGTCGGTGGCCGAACACGCCGACCACGTTCGACGGTATGAACAGAACACGCCGAAACCGAGATCGGCGGGCGGATCCGGAACACGACCGCAACGTCGGTAACGAACAGATAACGACCGGAAAGCACGGTGTGGCGTCCCGCCGCGCGTCGCAGGCGATCTCGGTAACACAAACGTCATCGAATCTGGATTGTCGACAATCTGACAACGTGTCATCATTCCTGCATGAAGCCGGTCGAATTCCCAGGTAACCCGCCGCAGCAGCAGGTGGGCATCGGGATCGTGTGCCCCTTCGACATGGCCCTCGATCGCGAGTTGTGGCGGTGGATGCCCGACTCCGTGTCGCTGTACTTCACCAGGACCGGATTCCTCGACGCTCCCGTCGACGTCGACCTCTGTCGCGATCTCAACAACCACTCGGAGATCGCCGCGGCAGTCCGGAGTGTGCTGGCGGTGGGCCCGCGAGCGTTCGGATACGCCTGCGCCTCGGGGAGCTTTGTCTATGGCATGGCCGGTGCCCGGGAGCTCTCGCATTGCATGCTGGCGGCGGGTGCGCCCGCTGCGGTCACCACTTCCGAGGCGCTGCTCAGTGCCCTGGATGTGATGGGTATCGGCCGGATCGCCGTCGCCACGCCCTACACCTCCGCGCTGACCGGCCTCCTCTGCGATTTCCTGTCCGAGTCGGGCCGCAGTGTGGTCGCCCAGTCGGGGCTCGGCCGCGATCACGAGATCTGGTCGATCCCGTATGCGGTGACCTGCGATCTCATCAGGTCCGCCGACCATCCGGATGCCGACGCGGTGTTCGTGTCCTGCACCAACCTGTGGACTTACGACGTCCTGGGGGTGATGGAAGCGGAGCTGGGTAAGCCTGTGCTGTCAGCGAATCAGGTCACGGCGTGGGCGACGCTGTCGGCGGCGGGTGTCGCGGCCGAGTCCCTGTCCGTCAACGACGGGCAGTCGTTGTTCGCTCGCGTAGCCTGACCTGTGTGACCGATCTTCCGGCCGACGCCCCTTTCGGCGATGCGACGCGTGCCAAATTCGTCCAACTGACCACCTTCCGCAAAGACGGCACCCCGGTGGCCACGCCGTTGTGGGCGGCGATCGACGGCGACCGCCTGACAATGTGGACTGTGGTGGATTCGTGGAAGGTCAAGCGGATTCGTCGCGACCCGCGGGTCGTCGTGCAGGCGTGTGATGCCCGTGGCCGCAAGACCATCGGTGAACCGGTCGACGGCACCGCCGAGATCCTCGACGAGGCCGGCACCGAGAAGGTCCGCCGCCTCATCGCCGACAAGTACGGGATCCTCGGGTGGCTGACAATCAAGGGGAGCCTCCTGCGCCGCGGCAAGTCCGGGACAGTCGGACTGTCCATCACCCGCACTCCCTAACCCCCTCAAACCCAACCCCTCCCCCTCCCACCCGTACCCTCCCTCCCACCCTCCCTCCCCCTCAACCCCCTCCGCAGCCGCGACGGTTCCCGTCATCCGCGACCCCCAAATGCCGTCGCGGATGACGGGAACCGTCGCGGCTGCGGTGGAGGGGGGTTGGTTTGGGGTGGGGAGGGGTGCTCACGTGCCGTCAAGAAGTGGGCTCCGGGCGTATGGATTGCGTTAAGAGGTCTGTCGCCTGCTGCGATCGAGAGCGATTCTGACAGTCGGGACTGCGCAGAGAGTGCTGCGCGGCATCGACACAGGAGTGAGTGGAAGTGGCTGACCTGCTGTATCTGCTCGCGGCGATTGCGGGATTTGTGGTGTGCCTGCTGACCGTCCGCGGTATCGACGCCAGGACGAGCCGATGACCGCCGATGGGGTGATCAACGTGCTCGTCATCGTTGTCGCCGCAGTGGTCGTCGTCTACCTGCTGGTGGCGCTCATCGTTCCGGAGAGGTTCTGACGTGTCCGTGACGACTGCCGGCCTCCTCCAATTGGCGATGGTGATCATCGTGCTGGGCGCGCTGTACGTCCCCCTCGGGGATCACATGGCCCGGGTCTACGATTCGGAGCGCCACCTTCGGGGAGAACGTCTGCTCTACCGGATCGGCCATATCGATCCGCGGCGGCAACAAACCTGGGTGGGATATGCCCTCGCGGTGCTGGCCTTCTCGCTGATCTCGTTCGTGTTTGTCTATGTTCTGCAACGGGTTCAGGGAGGGTTGCCCTGGTCGGATGGCAAATCGGGTGTTTCCCCGTCGATGGCTTTCAACACAGCGATCTCGTTTGTCACCAACACCAATTGGCAGTCGTACTCGCCTGAGGTGGTGATGAGCAATCTCACCCAGATGCTCGGTCTCGCGGTGCAGAACTTCCTGTCCGCGGCGGTCGGGATGGCCGTGGCGATCGCGTTCATCCGTGGCATCGTGAATCGGCGCGGCAGTGGCGAGATCGGAAACTTCTGGGTCGACCTGGTGCGCGGCACGGTCCGAATTCTGTTGCCGCTGAGCATCATGATCGCAATCGTCCTGCTCGCCCAGGGCGCGGTCCAATCGTGGAGGACCGGCTTCGACTTCACCACGCTCGACGGGCGCCGGGCGCACAGTATGCTCGGGCCGTTCGCATCCCAGGAGGCGATCAAGGAACTCGGGACCAATGGTGGTGGAACCCTATCGGTCAACTCGGCGCATCCGTTCTCCAACCCGACGCCGCTGTCCAACGTTGTGGAGATCCTTGCGTTACTGATGATCCCGGTGTGTCTCACCCGGACGTACGGCCGGCTGGTCGGGGACCGGCGTCAAGGTCATACCTTGTTGGGCGTGATGGCGGCGATCTGGGCGGCGATGCTCACGATCGTCTGGATCTTCGAATCACGCACCAGCGGAGTCGCATCGAATGCTGCGGGCGCGATGATGGAGGGCAAGGAGCAGCGATTCGGAATCCCGGCATCGGCTCTCTGGGCCGTCTCGACCACTGGCACCTCGACCGGGGCGGTGAACTCTGCGCATGACAGCTTCTCCGCAGCCGGCGGCGGTGCTCTGATCTGGAACATGCTTCTCGGCGAGGTCGCGCCCGGTGGAGTGGGGGCCGGTCTGTACGGCATCCTGGTGATGGCGGTGATCACGGTGTTCGTCGGCGGCCTGCTCGTCGGGCGGTCCCCGGAGTTCATGGGAAAGAAGGTCGGGCAACACGAGATCACCCTGGCCGCGCTGTACGCCCTCGTGATGCCTGCGCTCGTTCTCACCGGGACGGCGATCTCCGTGATCCTCGGATCCACCAAAGGATTCCAGGGCAACAGCGGCGATCCGGGCACCTCGGGGTCGATCCACGGATTCAGCGAGGTGCTGTACGCGTACGCCTCCGCCGCGAACAACAACGGCAGTGCGTTCGGTGGATTGACGGTGACCAGCGATTGGTTCCAGACGTCCCTTGGCCTCGTGATGCTGTTGGGTCGATTTTTGCCGATCGTCTTCGTGCTGGCGCTGGCGGGACGGCTCGCCATGCAGCGTGCACGGTCGCGCGAGGTCGCGATCGGTGATCGTGTCGTCGCGGCCGGTCGGTCTGTCGAGTCACGTGCTTCAGCGGGCGGCGCAGGTCCGGCGACCCTGACTGCTGTCCGGCCCGAAACGTCCACCGCGGCCGTGCAGTCCGACGCATCGACACTCCCGACCCACGGGCTGCTGTTCGGCGTGCTACTCCTCGGCACGATAGTGCTCGTCGCCGGACTGACCTTCTTCCCCGCGATGGCGCTGGGACCGATTGCAGAGGCAGTGTTGTGAACCGTTCTGTGTTGGAGACCGATCGTGACCCTTCGAGACGCTCGCAACCTCGCTCTGCAGGGGACGCGCGGCCGACCGGACCGGAGATGCAGGATGCGGGCCGCTCGACGGACCTCGTGACGACCGGAGCGTTCGATGCCCGCCAATTGACTGCGGCGCTCCCGCAGGCCGTCCGGAAACTCACACCTCGTGCCCAAGCCCGAAATCCGGTCATGTTCGTCGTCTACCTGGGCGCGATCGTGACCACTGTGCTGGCGATATGGCAACCGAGTGGGTTCTCCTGGGCCGTGACGGTGTGGCTCTGGTTCACCGTGGTGTTCGCGAACCTGGCCGAGGCAGTCGCCGAGGGGCGCGGGCGTGCGCAGGCTGACAGCCTACGGAAGGTCAAGCGCGACACCATGGCCCGCCGGATCGGTGTCGACGGGTCCACCGCCGAGGTCGCGGGTAGTGCGTTGCGGATCGGCGATCTCATCGTCGTCGAGACCGGCGAGGTGATCGCCGGTGACGGTGACGTCGTCGAGGGGATCGCCACTGTCGACGAGTCGGCCATAACCGGCGAATCTGCGCCGGTGGTCAGGGAATCCGGTGGCGACCGTTCCGCGGTGACCGGGGGGACCGTGGTGTTGTCGGACAGGATCATCGTCAGGATCGCCACGGCGCCGGGTGAGACCTTCGTCGATCGGATGATCGCGTTGGTGGAAGGGGCTTCTCGGAAGAAGACGCCGAACGAGATCGCGCTCGATATTCTGCTGACGAGCCTCACGATCATCTTCCTGCTGGCAGTTGTCGCGGTGGGGCCGATGCAGCAATACGCCGGGCAATCGCCCGATCCGATCAAGCTGATCGCGCTTCTGGTGTGCCTGATCCCGACGACGATCGGGGCACTGCTGTCCTCGATCAGGATCGCCGGCATGGACCGCTTGGTGCAGCGCAACGTGCTCGCCATGTCGGGACGGGCAGTGGAGGCCGCCGGTGACGTCGACACTCTGCTGATGGACAAGACCGGGACCATCACCTATGGGAACCGGCGCGCGACCGGGCTGGCCGGTGCGCCGGGTGTGGAGACGGCACAACTCGCGCAGGTGGCCTACCGGTGCAGTCTTACCGACGACACCCCCGAGGGCCGCAGCATCGTCGACCTCTGCGTCCACGAGTTCGCCATCGAGACGATCGACGGTTCGACGGTGGCCGCCGCGCGCTCGCGTGAGCATCCGGAATACGAGGCGGTGGCGTTCACCGCGCAGACTCGAATGAGCGGTATCGACGTGCACGGACGTGACGGCACCGTCGAGTACCGCAAGGGTGCTGCCGACGCAGTCGTGCGATGGGTGAGCGCGCACGGCGGAACGGTCCCCGATTCGGTCCACGAGCAGGTGGAGCTGGTGTCGTCCGCGGGCGCAACGCCACTGGTGGTGGCCGTCCGTGCTGTCGGTGAGAATCACGGTGCCCTCGGCGGGGAACGTGGTGCTGCGGTCGGGGATGCCGGCGTCCCGCGAGTGCTCGGCGTGATCCGGTTGTCAGATGTGGTGAAGCCGGGGATGGCCGGGCGATTCGCACAGTTGCGTGCGATGGGCATCCGGACGGTGATGGTGACCGGCGACAATCCGCTGACCGCACAGGCGATCGCGGTGGAAGCCGGTGTCGACGACTTCGTCGCGGAGGCAACGCCGGAAGACAAGCTGGCACTGATCCGTGCCGAACAGTCCGGCGGTCGCCTGGTGGCCATGACCGGGGACGGCACCAACGACGCTCCGGCGCTCGCCCAGGCCGACGTCGGGCTGGCGATGAACACCGGCACATCGGCGGCGAAAGAGGCCGGCAACATGGTCGACCTCGACTCCGATCCGACCAAACTGATCGACGTCGTGGCGATCGGCAAGCAGTTGCTGATCACCCGTGGAGCGTTGACCACATTCTCGCTGGCCAACGACCTCGCCAAGTATTTCGCCATCCTGCCGGCGCTCTTCAGCGGCATATATCCGCAGCTGGATGCGCTCAACATCATGCAGTTGGCCTCGGCTCAATCAGCGATCGTCTCGGCGGTCATCTTCAACGCGCTCATCATCGTGGCCCTGATCCCGTTGTCGCTGCGCGGCGTCCGGTACCGCCCGTCATCGGCATCGACGTTGCTGGGCCGCAATCTGCTCATCTACGGCGTCGGGGGAGTGATCACACCGTTCGTCGGGATCTGGCTGATCGATCTCCTCGTGCGTCTTCTCCCGGGAATGGGGTAGTCCGGTGCAAACGGTCATGTCAGGTTTCGCGCGTCAATGTCTCGCGGCAGTCGGAGTGCTCGTCGCGCTGACAATACTGCTCGGCGTTGCCTATCCCGCCGCGGTGTGGTCTGTTTCCCGCATCGGCGCAAGCTCCGCAGAGGGTTCTCAACTCGTCGATGCGCACGGATGTGCAGTTGGTTCGTCGTTGATCGGTGTCGACCCTCACGTGCCTGCCGGGCGGCCGGATCCCTATCTGCACGGGCGGGTGCTGGGCTCCGCCGGCGATCCGATGGCGCCCGGCGATCCGGCCGCGTCGGCCGCGAGCAACAAGGGGCCCGGCAACCAGGATCTGAAAGGATGGATCGAAGCGCGTCGCGCCATCATCGCTCGACGCGAGGGTGTGGCCCCATCTGCCGTACCCGCGGACGCGGTGACCGGTTCCGGCTCCGGCCTGGATCCCGACATCAGCGAGGCGTACGCGGCCGTGCAGGTACCGCGGATCGCTCGCACGAACGGCATGTCCGAGCAGCAGGTGCGAGCAATCGTGGACCAGAACACCAGCGCACGGCAGTGGGGCTTCCTGGGTGAGTCCCGAGTCAACGTCGTGAAGGTCAACCTCGCGCTGGGCCGCACGGCACCGTCATGTCACCGATGACCCGTGATCGGGTCGCCGGCCGATACACTGGTCACCATGGCCGCGGCAGGTGATGCTCGGGGACGACTCGAGGTCTTCCTCGGCTGCGCTCCGGGCGTCGGCAAGACATTCGAGATGCTCGCCACCGCCCGTGGGCTCGTCGACGAGGGTGTCGATACCGTTGTCGCCGTGGTGGAGTCACACGGACGGGTGGCCACCGCAGCACTCGTCGAGGGCTTCGAGGTCATCGGCAGGCGAGACGTCGAGTACCGGGGCACCGTTCTCGCGGAGATGGATCTGGACGCGGTCCTCGCCCGCAGGCCGCAGGTCGCACTGGTCGACGAACTCGCTCACACCAACGCGCCGGGAACGCGGAATGCGAAGCGCTGGCAAGACATCGAAGAGCTCCGTGACGCCGGTATAGATGTCCTCTCGACGATCAACATCCAGCATCTCGAGAGCCTGAACGACGTCGTCGCGCAGATCACCGGGATCACGCAGCGAGAGACCGTGCCCGACGACGTCGTCCGTGCCGCGGATCAGATCGAACTCGTCGACATCGCACCGCAGGCCCTCCGGCAACGATTGATCGCCGGCAAGGTCTATCCGGGCGGGCGGATCGATGGTGCACTGTCGAACTACTTTCGGCAGGGGAACCTGACGGCCCTTCGTGAACTCGCACTGCTGTGGCTGGCCGACCAGGTCGACGACAATCTGGCAGATTACCGTGCAGCACATGCGATCACCGATACCTGGGAAACGCGCGAGCGAGTGGCCGTCGCCATCACCGGGGGGCCGGAATCATCGACGTTGCTGCGCCGTGCGAGCCGGATCGCCTCCCGGTCCAGCGCCGACCTGGTGGCTGTCCGCGTCGTCCGTGGAGATGGGCTCGCCGATCCGGTAACCGTCGACATGGTGACCCTGCGCGAGCTCGCTGCCGGCCTCGGCGCAAAGATCCACACTGTCGTCGGCGACGACATACCGGCGACACTGCTCGACTTCGCACGCGGGGTGAATGCCACACAGCTCGTCCTGGGTACTTCCCGACGGCCCCGGTGGCAGCGCATCCTCGACGAAGGCGTCGGTTCTGGCGTGGTGCGCCAGAGCGGTCGCATCGACGTGCACATGGTCACGCATGAGCAGACGCGGCGACGCAACCGCCTCGACATCCGCGACACGCGTTTTCATCGCCCCCTGAGCTGGCTGGCCGCTCTCGTCGTCCCGATGGTGGTGACCGGTGTCCTCGCGTCGCTCGACCGCTGGCTCGGGTTCGCCAGCGAGTCGGCTCTGTTCTTCGTCGCGGTGCTGGCGGTGTCGTTGCTCGGCGGTATCGGGCCTGCGGCATTGTCGGCCGTGGTGTCGGGTCTGCTTCTCAACTATTTTTTCACCGACCCCCGCTTCACGTTCACGATCGACGAGCCGGACAACCTGATCACCATCATGGTGATGCTGGTCATTGCGATCGCCGTTGCCGCACTGGTGGACTCGGCCGCAACCCGACGAGTGCAGGCGCAGCGGGCCGGGCGGGACGCCGAACTGCTGTCGCTGTTCTCCAGCGCGGTACTCGGCGGTGCTGACGTGCCCGGACTGCTCGACCGGGTCCGCGAGACCTATGGCCAGGAAGGAGTGTCACTGATCCGCCGTCGGGGCCGAGGGGTGATCGAGCTGGCGTCGGTTGTCGGGGTGAGCGCGCCGATCGTCGAGAACGACGCCGTGACGACCTGCCCGGTTCCCGGAGGGGAGTACGAGCTGTGGTTGGTCGGACCGAAGCTTGGCGGTCGGGATCGCCGCGTCCTCACCACGGTCGCCACCCAGGCTGCCGGCGCCGTCCAACGACATCAGCTCGAAGCCGAGGCGGCCGAGGCCGGCGCGATCGCACATGCCGACGAATTGCGACGTGCCCTGCTCTCGGCGGTGAGTCACGATCTGCGCACGCCGCTGGCGGCGGCGAAGGCCGCGGTCTCGAGCCTGCGCAGCACCGATGTCACGTTCAGCGCCGAGGACACCTCGGAACTCCTCGCCACCGTCGAGGAATCGGTGGATCAACTCGCCGCTCTTGTCGGCAATCTGCTGGACTCCTCCCGACTCGCGGCGGGTGCGGTGCGGCCCGAATTGCACCGGACTTACCTGGCCGAGGTCGTTCACCGGGCGATGGCTGCCGTGTACCGGCGGGACCCGGACTCGCCGAACATCGCCGTGGAACTCGAACAGGCGTGGGCCTACACCGATGGCGGGCTACTGGAACGGGCGCTGGCGAACCTGATCGACAATGCGGTACGCCATGGCGGCGGGAAGGTGTCGGTGACCGCAGGGATCGGCAGCGCGAACGATCCGTCAGCGGAACCGACTCCACCAGACGAGAACGGTGGCGGGCCGCGCTGCGTCATCCGGATCGTCGACCACGGTCCGGGCATCCCGGTCGACGAGCGTGCCCGCGTGTTCACCGCATTCCATCAGTACGGCGACCGGAACGGTGCGTCGTCGGGCGTCGGGCTCGGGTTGTCGGTGGCACGCGGCTTCGTCACCGCGATCGGAGGGACCCTCGAGGCGGCCGAGACGCTCGGCGGCGGGACCACGATGGTGGTCTCGCTACCGATGTCGGGCGATCGGATCGATAGGGACGCGAACCGATGAGCGCGCATGTCCGGGTGCTGGTGGTCGACGACGAGCCACAACTGCTGCGCGCGTTGCGGATCAATCTGAACGCCCGGGGATTCGCGGTGACGACGGCGTCGAACGGAACCGATGCGCTGACGATCGCCGCACGGACGGACCCACAGGTCGTGGTCCTCGACCTCGGACTGCCCGACCTCGACGGCCTGACCGTCCTGGAAGGTCTGCGGGGATGGACGAATGTCCCGGTGATCGTGCTCTCGGCCCGCTCCGACGCGGCCGACAAGGTCGCTGCACTGGACGCCGGCGCAGACGACTACGTCACCAAACCTTTTGGCATGGAGGAATTCCTGGCCCGGCTCCGCGCTGCGGTCCGCCGCGGCGCGGCCTCGGTGGACGGGACCGCGACCCCGGTGGTCGAGGCAGGGGGGTTCGTCGTGGATCTGGTGGCAAAGGCGGTGACACGGGAGGGTGCGCCAGTGCATTTGACGCCGACCGAGTGGGGGATTCTCGAGATCCTCGTCCGGAACGAAGGGAAGCTGGTGGGGCAGAAAGAGATCCTGACCGCCGTCTGGGGGCCGACCTATGTCACTCAGACGAACTATCTGCGCGTGTACCTTGCCAGTTTGCGTCGCAAACTCGAGGACGACCCGACGCGTCCGAAGAACCTCCTCACCGAATCGCGGATGGGGTACCGCTTCGTGCGGTGACACCGACGTCGCGGAAGAGCCGGCCGAGTCCGGCGGCGTGGACCGGTCGTCCGACCATGCGGAGTGCCTGCCAGACGGTGACCTGGTTGGCCGTCAGCACCGGCTTGCCGAGATCCTGTTCCAGGTCGTCGATCCAACTGATCGTGTGTAACGCGGTGTCGGGCAACAGGATCGCCTGCGCACTGTCAGTGTCGACGGCGCGGACCATCTCGAAGAGGTGGTCGCCGTCGACGGAACCGGCCTCGGTCGCCGTCTCGATGTCGTGTGCGGTCGCGGACACGACCGTGACGCCCGCGTCGGCGAGGAAGCTGCTGAACCCGTCGGCGACGGCGGCCGGGTACGTCGCCGCCACGGCGACCGAGGTGACCTGTAGTTCCTGGCACGCGGCCGCGAACGCCAGCGATGTCGAGGACACCGGGAGCCCGGTGGCATCGGAGATCTCGGCCACCTGCTCATGCGCGCCGATCCAGCCATAGAGGAAGCTGCCCGAGGTGCAGGCCCACATCAGGGCATCCGGCCGATGTTTCGCCGCCTGACGGGCCCCGTCGAGAAGCCGCTGTCCGGTCCCCACCGCACGCATCGCCTCGACCGTATGATCGTCGGACTCGATCTCGGTGATGAGCACCGGCAGCGATGCGGCACCGCCGAGCGCGCTCTCGGCCAGTGGGTAATCGTCCTCTGCGGCGTGTCCTGGATACAGCATGACGACTGTGGGCGTTCTGGTTGTCACCCGTTCACCTCCCGAGTAGATTGTCAACAATCTACCAAGAATTACGAGATCTGCCGAAGGAACCGATGGAAACGACCGCCCGCTGGTTCAGTGCCGCCGACCTGGTGTCCGGGTTCTCCTCCGGCGCGTTGTCGCCGGTCGATGTGACCGCCGAACACCTTGACGCGATCGGCGCGGGGAACAATGCGATCAACGCGTACTGCCTGGTCGACGCCGACTCGGCGATCGACGACGCCCGCGCCTCGGCGGAGCGATACGTCGCCGGCCGGCCGCTCGGCCCGCTCGACGGGGTCCCGGTGAGCATCAAGGATCTCTTCCTGACCGCGGGGTGGCCGACACTGCGTGGGTCGGAACTCATCGAACCGGACGATCTCGACTGGACGGTCGATGCGCCGGCCGTCGCTCGCTTACGCGAAGCCGGTGCCGTCTTGCTCGGCAAGGTGACGACGCCCGAGTTCGGCTGGAAAGGGGTCACCGACAGTCAGCGATGCGGCGTGACGCGGAATCCGTGGAACACCGATCGAACCTCCGGTGGTTCGAGCGGCGGGAGCGGGGCCGCGGTTGCCGCGGGTCTCAGCACCCTGTCGGTCGGCACCGACGGCGGTGGCTCCATCCGCATCCCGGCGTCCTTCTGCGGCATCGTGGGATTCAAGCCGACCTACGGTCGCGTCCCGCTCTACCCGGCGAGTCCATTCGGCACACTTGCCCATGCGGGGCCGATGACCCGGACGGTCGGCGACTGCGCGGCCATGCTCGATGTGCTCAGCGGCTTCGACTCGCGCGACTGGTCGGCGATGCCGACCCCGACCCACCGCACTGCCGATCTGCTCGCGGAGGCTCCGCAGGACCTGGCCGGCGTGCGGATCGCATACAGTGCCACACTCGGCTTCGGATCGAACGATACTGCAGTTCAACGAAATACCGATGCCGCCGTGGCCGTTCTGGGTGACCTCGGTGCCGACGTCACCGTGGTGGACCTCGAATGGGAAGACCCGGCATGGGCTTATCACATCCTGTGGTTCAGTGGCGCCGAGATGGTGGTGCGTTCGTTCGGGCCTGGTGCGATGGAGAAGATCGATCCCGGGCTCGGACGCGCTCTGTTGCGGCACAGCGGTTTCACCGCGGCCGACTACCTCGATGCCACCGCGCTGCGCATGTCGATGGGCGTCGAGACCGGAAAGCTGCACGAGGAGTTCGACGTGCTGGTCACGCCGACGATGCCGACGGTCGCATTCGAAGCGGGCGTGGATGTTCCGGTCCACTCCGACGGCCTCGACTGGACGTCGTGGACGCCGTACTCCTACCCGTTCAATCTCACCGGGCAACCCGCGATCACGGTGCCGAGTGGATTCGGCGACGACGGCGAGGGGCAGGGCCTGCCGACCGGATTGCAGATCGTCGGAGCCCGCCACCACGACGACATGGTTCTGCGCGTGGCAGCGGCCTACGAATCCGTGGCGCGATTCGCCACCCTGGAAGGAGTTCGATGACCGACCGGTTCATCTCTGTCCGCCTCGAGCAGCGCAACGTCACCGCGGTGGCGCGCCTGCTCGACGACGAAGCGCCCCGCACCGCAGCCGCGGTCTGGGACGCCCTGCCGCTCGGCGGACAGGTGTATCACGGAAAGTTTGCCCGAAATGAGATCTACACGTTATTGCCGTCATTTGCGCCGGCCGAACCAGGACCGGAAAACACCACGGTCACGCCCATTCCCGGCGACCTCTGCTACTTCACATTTGACGGAGTCCTGACAAATCCGGCGTACGGGTACGAGTCCGGGTCCGCGCCGGGTGAACATCAGATGCTCATCGATCTCGCGGTGTTCTACGGACGCAACAATCTGCTGGTCAATGGCGATGTCGGATGGGTTCCGGGCAACGTCTTCGCGACCATTGTCTCCGGCCTCGACGAATTCGCCGTGGCCTGCAACGACGTTTGGATGGGCGGTGCCCGGGGCGAAGTACTGTCCTATGCGCGTGCATCAGGGTAAGAGCAAGGGGTAAGGTCCGATGAGTGTTTCGCAGGACAAGAACAAAGGGCGGAAGAGAATTCTGACGCCACTGGTGCAGGAGTCGACGCCTGCGATCATCGCCCGGAAGTTGCACGACGCGATAGCGAGCGGCAACTTCCCGCCTGGCTCGCAGCTGACCGAGTCCGGTCTGGCGGCCGACCTCGGAGTCAGCCGCGGACCGTTGCGCGAGGCGATGCAACGATTGACCGCAGAGGGATTGTTGGTCAGCCACCGCAACCGCGGTTTGTTCGTGGTGTCCATGGAGGAGGACGACATCCGCGACATGTACGTGGCGCGGACCGCGATCGAGCGCGCTGCCGTCGAACAGGTGATCCTCAGTGGGGATCGGGCAGCCATCGACGACCTCAATGCCGCAGTCGCGCGGATGCGTGCATTCATCGACGATCCCAACAGTGCCGAAATGGCCGAGGCTGACATGGAGTTCCATCAGATTTTGGTGGAACATGCGCATAGTCAGCGACTTTCGCGTCTACACGAGACTATTCTGGTCGAAACACGGATGTGCTTGCGCGCTATGCGCGGAACATATTCTTCGGGGAAGGAGCGGATCGACGAGCACCAGGCATTGGTGGACGCCATCGCGTCGGGGGACGCTACGGCGGCTGACACATTGATGATCGAACACATGAAGGATGGTCTGCACCGACTCGTCGGTGTCGACGAGCCATCGGGGGCCGCATCGACCGCCTGATCTGCTGCTTCACCGATCACTCTCCACCGATGTGAGTTGAGCTAGAAGACAACTGGCCGAACGAATCCTTCAGGAAGGCACAGATGACTGAGGCATCCTCACCGGCGACGTATGAAGAACTCGCCCCGGACCCGGATTCCCCGGAGGGCAAATCGCTGCTCCGCAAGGCAATCGGCGCATCCGCCATCGGCAATGCGACGGAGTGGTACGACTACGGCGTATACGCCGCCACCGCGACGTATCTCACCGACGCATTCTTTCCGGGCGATCTCGGAAGTATCGGTACCATGCTGGGTTTCGCGATCTCCTTCGTGCTTCGCCCCCTCGGCGGGATGATCTGGGGGCCGATCGGCGACCGGATCGGCCGCAAGTCGGTTCTGGCTATGACGATCCTGTTGATCTCCGGCGCCACGGCACTCATCGGTGTACTGCCGACCCACGCGACGGTGGGGGTGTGGGCCCCGATCCTGCTGATCACACTGAGGGTCATCCAGGGCTTCTCCACCGGCGGTGAATACGGCGGTGCTGCCACCTTCATGGCCGAGTATGCACCGGACAAGAAGCGCGGCAAGTACGGTTCGTTCCTCGAGTTCGGGACGCTCGCCGGCTTCAGCGCCGGTACCGCGATCGTCCTGCTCTTCGAGCTCGTCCTGTCCGACGACCAGATGCAGACCTGGGGCTGGCGTATCCCGTTCCTGATCGCTCTGCCGATGGGCCTGATCGGCCTGTATCTGCGGTCGCAGATGGAGGACACCCCGGTCTTCCAGGAGCTCGAACAGGAAGACGAGATCAAGGGGTCGGCCTGGACCCGCTTCAAGGACCTGTTGAGCAATTACTGGCAGCCGATCCTGGTGATGTTCGGTATGGTCATCGCCCTCAACGTGGCGAACTACACGCTGTTGGCCTACCAGCCGAGCTATCTGAAGAACACCATCGGACTCTCCGAGACATCCGGCTCCATCGTCGTGCTCATCGGCCAGCTGGTGATGATGGCGATGATCCCGTTCTTCGGCCGATGGTCGGACGCCACCGGACGAAAACCGATGTGGTGGGGTTCGCTGGTCGGCCTGTTCGTCCTCGCGCTGCCGCTCTATTGGCTCATGGGGCAGGGATTCGCCTGGGCAATCGTCGGATTCGTCATCCTGGGTCTGCTCTACATACCGCAGTTGGCGACCATCTCGGCCACGTTCCCGGCAATGTTCCCGACTCAGGTCCGCTACGCGGGTTTCGCGATCTCGTACAACGTGGCGACCGCTGCGTTCGGTGGAACGGCGCCGCTCGTGAACGACGCGGTGGTCGAGAACACCGGCTGGAATCTGTTTCCGGCGGTGTACATGATGGGTGCTTGCGCTATCGGTCTGGTGGCACTGGTGTTCCTGAAGGAGACCGCGGGCGTCTCGCTGCGGGGAACCGAGACACCTAGCAAAGAAAACGATTTCCGGATGCTGCAGGGGATGAAGCCCGGTAGCTGAACGCGGGTTCTCGATGTCGGCAGGTCCGGTCCGGGCCTGCCGACATCCAGGCAGCCGGCACTCGTCAGCGCAGAAGACGCAGAGCGGTCAGCGCGTAGGCGCGCGCGGCGCTCTCCAGGTCGGCGATGAGCACCGACTCGTCGGGTTGATGTGCCTCGGCGTGAATGTCGCCGGGCCCGAACACGATTGCCGGTACCCCGAGATCGCGGTGAACGAATCCACCGTCGCATGCAGCGCTCCAGCCGCCGACCGACGTGGTCCGCCCGGCGTCAGTGACCGCGGAGACCGTGGTCGCCACCAGCGGATGCTCGGCGGGCGTCGCGAAACCGGGCATCTCCATGGTGACCCGGACCTCCACGGTGACACCATCGGTGTCGATCGCCGATTCCCGGATCGCGGCACGCAGGCGTTCGGCGATCTCGTGCGGGTCCTCGTCGGGCATCAGGCGCCGGTCGATACCGAGGCTGCACGTAGGTGCGACCACCGAAATGCCCTGCCCGCCTTGAATGGTGCCGACGTTCCAGGTTCCGGATCCGAGTAGGCCGTCGGCCTCCATCGCCAGCTGCTGATGATCGAACCGGATGAGATCGACGATCGAGGCGGCCGCCTCGATGGCGTTGCGTCCGTCGGCCGGACGGCCGGAATGTGCGGCGCGACCGGTGATGTCGATCTCGATGTAGGAGGCGCCCCGGCAGCCGCGGACCACGGTCAGATCGGTGGGTTCGGCGACGATGCAACCGGCGAACGAGTGCTCCGGTTGGCGGGTGACGAAGTCGCGGACACCGATACCGTGTTCTTCCTCGTCGACGGTGCAGACCAGTTGCACCGGCCCCGACAGCTCGGCCCCGTAGGCCGACGCGTGCGACAGCGCCTGCATCGCGATCACCGCCGCGGCCAGCCCGCCCTTCATGTCTGTCGTGCCTCGTCCGTAGATCCGCCCGTCGGCCACCCGAGGGCGATACGGATCGGACGTCCAGCCGGGACCGGCCGGGACGACGTCGGAGTGGCCGAGGAGCATCAGACCGGGCCCGTCACCGGCCGGCAGCGTCGCCACCAGGTTCGGACGCTCCGGGGCCACGTCGTGGGTGGTCACCGTGAAGCCTGCCGAACGACATGCCTTCTGCAGCACGTCGACCGCGGCGCCTTCGGTGCCGCCCGGGTTCTCGCTGGCGGCCTCCACCATCGAGGCCGTGAGCATGGCGATGGTGTCGGCATTGATGTGGGACAGTACGCCGGCCTCTGCCTCGGTCAGCGACACGGCATCACCCTTCATCGTTCGGTCGTGGTTCGATCACTCATGGAGTATGAGCCATCTTCTCAAGGCTCGTGGTCAACCGTCGGATACCCTCGTCGATTCGCTCCGGCGTGCTCGAGGCGAAGCAGAGTCGCAGCGCGTTGCGGAACCGCCCGCCCGGCGACAGCGCAGGTCCCGGGATGAAGGCCACCCCGTCGGCCAGGGCGACCTCGAACAGTTCACGGGTGTCGATCTCGGCGAACTCCTCACGCAGCGTGACCCACAGGAAGAAGCCGCCGTCGGGGTCGGTGGTCTCCACACGGTCCCCGAGGTGACGGCGGATCGAATCGATCATCGCCTCCTTGCGCTCCCGATAGAGGACGCGGATGCCGGCCAGGTGATCCTCCAGCCCGCCGCGGGCGATGTACTCCGCCACGATGTGCTGATTGGGCACGTTGGTGCAGGTGTCCATGGCCTGCTTGCCGTTGATCAGCAACTGCCGCAACGACGGGTCGGCGTCGACCCATCCGACCCGCCAGCCCGGTGCCAGGATCTTCGAGAAGGTACGCACGGAGAACACCAGTGGGTCCTGGGGGCTGAGAGTCTGGAATGTGGGGATGTCGGTGCCGGCGAACCGAAGGAGCCCGTAGGGATCGTCGTCGATGACGATCGAGCCCCATTGGTGGGCCAGCCGCAGGAGTTCGCGTCGTCGCTCCTCGGAGAGCGTGACACCGGACGGGTTCTGGAAGGTGGGAATCGTGTAGATCGCCTTGGGAGTGAGGCGGGTGTGGGCGACGAGATCCTCCAGAGCGTCGACCTGCATACCGTCTTCGTCGACCGGCACCTCCAGCAGTTGTGCGCCGTAGGACAGAGCCGTGGCGCTGCCGTTCGTGTAGGTGGGCGACTCGACGATCACGAGGTCACCCGGATCGACGAAGAGCTTGCACGCGAGGTCTAGTCCCTGCATGCCGCCCGTCGTGATGACCAGCCGCTCGTGACTCGACGGGTCCGGGGTGGTGGCCAGATAGTCGACCAGAAGTTGCAGCAGACGTGGCTCACCCTCGGTGGCGCCGTAGGTGAACGACGAGTTGTCGAGGATCTCACCGGCGATCTGCCGGAACTCGTCCGCGGGCACCGCCTCGTCGGCGGGGGAGCCCATGGCGAATCGCACGATGTCGTGGGATTGCGAGGCCAGCAACGACGTCGACGAATCGATCATCGACCCGACCAGATCTTTGGCGCGCCCGGCCAGGGGCAGGGTGGGTGCGGATCGTCGCAGATCGTGAGTGGCTGGTTCGGTGGTGGCGGTCATGACGTTCACCTCTCTCGTCGGCCCTTCGTGACGCTCGCAAGCTCGCTCCTCAGGGACCAGGTTGGTGGGTGGCTTGCTCCTCAGGGACCAGGTGGATGGCTATTTGCGGATCAGTTCGCGTGGGAAGCTGGTGAACGTCTCCACGCCGGTAGGGCTCACCCGGACGGACTCGGACAGCTCGAAACCGTAGTCGTCCATCCACATTCCGCAGACGATGTGGAAGGTCATGTTGGTCTCGAGGACCGTCTCGTCCTCGGTCCGGATGCTGATGGTGCGCTCACCCCAGTCGGGGGGATACCCGATGCCGATCGAGTATCCCAGGCGCGAGGGCTTTTCCAGCCCGTACTTGGCGAGAGTCCAGTTCCAGGTGGAGGCGAGCTCCCGCGTGGCCACCCCGGGGCGGATGGTGTCGAGGACGTTGTTGAGGCCTTCGGCGGTGGCGTTCGCGACGTAGTCGAGATCCTTCGACGGCTTACCGAGGGACACGGTCCGGGCCAGCGGACAGTGATACCGCTTGTGGGCGCCGGTGAGCTCGATGACGACCGCCTCGTCCTCGACGAACGTGCCCTGATGCCAGGTGAGATGCGGGGTGTCGGCCGCGGCTCCGGTCGGCATCATCGGCACGATCGCCGGATAGTCGCCACCGAAATCGTCCGTACCGGTGATCTGCGCCTGAGAGATGGCCGCGGCGGCATCGCATTGGCGCACACCCACATCGATGGTGTCGATCGCGGCGCGCATCGCTTCCGAGCACACCATTCCCGCCTGCCGCATGAGCTGCACCTCGGCGTCGGACTTGACCGACCGCACCCAGTTGACCAACTCGAAGTTGTCGACGAGCTTCCACTCCGGGATCGCGTTGTACAGCGCCCGATAAGCCTTGGGAGAAAAGAAGTGTGAGTCCATCTCCAGGCCCACCGAACCCTTGGAGGCCGGCGCGATGAGGAAGCGTTGGCGCAGTGCCCAGGCCACCCAGTCGAAGGGATGGACGTGTGGACGGTGCACGTAGCTCTCGGGGTAACCGACGATCTGGTCCTCGCCGAGCCATGTGGTGCGGTGTGCGCCATGCGCATCCATCTCACGGGCGAAGAACACCATGTCGCCGTCGATCGGCACGAACAGCATCTGCGGGGTGTAGAACGACCACGCGTTGTAGCCGATCAGGTAGAAGATGTTGGCCGGATCGGTGACGATGATCGCCGAGAGTCCCTGTCGGTCCATCATCTCGCGGACACGGGTCAGCCGCTGCTCGTACTCGCTGTCGGTGAACAGCTGAGCGCCCAGGTACATCCGGTGTCTCCTTACAGGTCGATCTCGGTCGTGAGGGTGCGGACGCGGTCCGCGCGGTCACGACGTCGGGATGGGCCGGGCAATGTACTTGACGTCCAGGAACTCCTCGATTCCCAGGCGGCCGCCTTCGCGTCCGAGGCCCGACTGCTTCACGCCGCCGAAGGGCGCGGCCGGGTTCGACACGAGTCCGGTGTTGACGCCGACCATACCGACCTCGAGCTTGGTGGACAGCCGATCGGCGCGGTCGATGTCGCGGGTGAAGAGGTAGCCGACCAGGCCCCAGGGGGTGTCGTTGGCGAGCCGCACCACCTCTTCGTCGTCGGAGGTGCCGGTTGCTGTCGAATCCGCGCCGTCGGTTCCGAACGGAATGATCGCGGCCACGGGGCCGAAGATCTCGGTGTGCATGAGATCGGCCGCCGGATCGACGTCGGTGAGCACCGTCGGAGGATAGAAATGACCTGCGCCAGTGGGGCGTTCGCCACCGCAGACGATCCGGGCGCCGCGCCCGACGGCGTCGGAGACCAGGGCGGTGACCTTGTCGACGGCCTTCTGCTCGACGAGCGGACCGACCTGGGTGCCGTCGTGGCTGCCGTCACCGACGACGAGGCCGCCCATCCGGGCGCTGAGCTTCTCGGTGAACTCGTCGAGCACACCGCGATGCACGAAGATCCGATTGGCCGCGGTGCACGCCTGACCCATGTTGCGCATCTTCGCGACCATCACGCCTTCGATCGCGCGGTCGACGTCGGCGTCGGCACAGACGATGAAGGGCGCATTGCCGCCGAGTTCCATCGAGGTGCGCATCACCGTGCCGGCTGCCTGGCCGAGAAGGATCTTGCCGACCTCGGTGGATCCCGTGAAACTGACCTTGCGTGCCTTGCCCGACGTCATCCATTCGCCGACGACGGCTCCCGGGTCCGAGGTGGTGACCACGTTGAGGACCCCGTCGGGCAGCCCCGCTTCGGCGAGGATCTCGGTGAGCAGCAACGCGGTGAGCGGCGTGAGTTCGGCGGGCTTGAAGACCATCGTGCACCCGGCCGCGACCGCGGGCCCGATCTTGCGGGTGCCCATGGCGAGCGGGAAGTTCCAGGGGGTGACGAGCACACACGGTCCGACGGGCTGCTTGGACACGACGACGCGGTTGGCGCCGTCGCCGGTGATGGTGTGGTCACCGCCGATGCGGACGGCCTCTTCGGCGAACCAGCGGAAGAATTCTGCGCCGTAGGCCACCTCGCCGCGTGCCTCGGGGAAGGGCTTGCCCATCTCGGCGGTCATGACGGCCGCGATCTCGTCGGTGCGCTCGATGATGAGTTGGTAGGCGCGATACAGGATCTCACTGCGAGAGCGCGGCGACGTGGCCGCCCATGCCGCCTGATGGTCGGCGGCGGTCTGCAGGGCCCGGCGTGCGTCGTCGGCATTGCCGTCGGCAACCTGGGCGAGCGCCTCGCCGGTTGCCGGGTTCTCGACGGTGAAGGTCGCACCGGAGGCCGCGGGCGCCCATCGCCCGTCGATGAAGAGGTCGGTGTGGATGCGTGAGATCGCCTGGGCGGCGGCGGGGGCAGAGACGGTGGCGGTCATGGTCACGCTCCTTCGGGGTCGGTGAGATCGGCGGGTGGGGCGGTGGTTTCCGTCGGCGGCGAACCGGTTGCTGTCGGCGGGATCTCGGTTGCTGTCGGCGGAGGTGGGGGTCTGCGGGTGAGGAGTTCGGCGAGGTGGATTCCTGTCGACGAGATCTCGGGATCGGTGGCGGTCAAATGCTCGACGGACATGGCGCAGCTGAAACCGTCGGTGATGACCGGTCGGTCGGGTGCCGCGCGCAGCGCAGGCGCGAGGGCGTGCTCGGCGACTGCGACACTCACCTCATAGTGTCCCCGCTCGAAGCCGAAGTTGCCTGCCACGCCGCAACATCCGTCGGCGGTGTGGACCTCGACGCCGAGCTTGCGGAGGGTCGCGGCACCGGTGGTCGCACCGAACACCGCGTGTTCGTGGCAGTGGGTCTGCAGGGTGACCGAATCGGGTAGACCATCGGGCTGCCAGCCGGCCTCCATGAGTCGCGGCAGGTGATCGGCAAAACTGTGCACCCGCGATGCCACTCGGCGGGCCGCCTCGGTGTCCACGAGCTCCGGGAGATCCTTGCGCAGAGCGGCCGCGCAACTCGGTTCGGGCACCACGATCGGGCGGTCGGTGCCGTCGTCGAGGTTCGCGGCCGTCCGCGTGAGCACCTTGCGGGCGTGCGTCAGTTGCCCGGTGGAGATCCAGGTGAGCGCGCAACAGTTGTCGGCGCTGCAACCGACCACGTCGCCGGTGGAGCCGAGGACCTCGGCGGCGGCGGTGGCGACGTGGGGCCGGAAGGCCTTTGTGAACGAGTCGACGAACAGCACCGTGTCGCTGGCCGCGGTGACATGTGGCAGCGCTCCCAGATGTTCGCGGCGATCGCGCCGGGTGGCGAAGCGGGGCATGCTGCGCCGTGGATCGAGTCCACCGCCGCGGGCGGCCAGGCGTCGCATCGGACTCTTCAGCGCCGCGTTGATGACCGGGGCCAGCGTACCCGCCGCACCGAGCCACGCAGGCATCCAGCCCAGCGAGTAATGCGACATCGGACGACGACGACCGCGGTAATGGTGGTGGAGGAACTCGGACTTGTAGGTCGCCATGTCCACACCGGTGGGACAATCGGTGGAGCACGCCTTGCAGGAGAGGCACAACTCCAACGCATCGGCCACATCGGTTGACTGCCAGCCGGTCTCGATGTCAGGAGCGGTACGCACCATGTCCTGCAGAACGCGCGCACGACCGCGGGTGGAGTCCTTCTCGTCGCGGGTCGCGCGATAGCTGGGACACATGACGCCGCCGGACGACGACCGGCACCGTCCCACCCCGATACAACCCTGCACCGCGTGCACGAACGGATCGAGATGTCCTTCGGCCGGCTCGCCCGGCTCGGCCGCGGTGAGGGTGAACATGGTGGGCCAGGACCGCGCCGGGACGTCGGCGAGGGCGAGGTCGTCGGTGATCGGTGGTGCATCGACGATCGAACCCGGGTTCAGCGTGCCCTGCGGATCCCAGATCTGCTTGAACTCGGCGAACGCGGAGAGCATCGCCGGGGAGTACATGATGGGCAGCAACGCCGACCGTGCACGACCGTCACCGTGCTCGCCCGACAACGACCCGCCGTGTGCGACGACGAGACGGGCTGCGTCCGTGCAGAAGCGGTCCATCGTCGCACGTCCTGCGGCACTGCGTAGGTCAAAGGTGATGCGGACGTGCATACATCCGGCGCCGAAATGTCCGTACATCACCCCGGTGAGGTGGTGATGTTCGAGGAGGGCGGTGAACTCGTCGAGGTAGTCGGCGAGCCGCTCGGGAGCGACGGCGGCGTCCTCCCACCCCGGCCAGGACTCGTAATCCGCACCTACGCTGTCGTCGTCGGGATCGGCGAGGCGGGACGACAGACCGGCCCCGTCCTCGCGGACGCGCCAGAGTGTCTTGCGCGCAACCGGATCAGGCACCGTGGTGCCCGCAATCATCCGCCCTCGAGAGCGGAGGTCGTCGAGGAGGAGCTTCGCCGTGGCGCCCACGTCCGTCTCGGATCTGCGTGCGGCACTCTGTTCGTCGATGTCGATGAACAGCCATGCGGTGCACTCGCGGTCGGCCACTCCGGGCAGCGCGGCCACCGTGTCCCGTCCGCGACGGGCGGCCATGGTGGCGACGATCTTGCGGTCGATGCCTTCGACCGCCGACGGTGCATACGGCAGGATGGCCGGGATGTCGCGGGCGGCGTCGCTGACCGTCGGATAGCCGACGCAGATCAGCAACGGTGACGCGGCGACGGGCACCAGCCGGACCCGAGCGCCCACTACCACGGCACAGGTCCCCTCGCTGCCGACGAGTGCGCGTGCGACGTCGAAACCGTTCTCCGGCAACAGCTTCGATAGATGGTATCCGGAGACCTGGCGGGGAATGGTCTCGAGGTCGGTGCGCAGGATCGCCATGTTGCGCGCGGCGAGGTCGTCGAGCCGCTCGGTGAGCTCTGCCGCTCGTGTGGCGGCCGCCGCATCGGAGGCGAGGGTGGGCTCGAGCCCGTGGCGGGTGGCGGTGAGACGCAGACCGTCGGCGGTCACGAGGTAGAGCTCGTCGACGTGGTCGGTGGTACGGCCGTGCCGCACCGAATGATTCCCGCACGCATCGTTGCCGATCGCGCCACCGAGGGTCGCCCGCGACGCCGACGACGGATCGGGGGCGAAGGTGAGCGCACCGTCGGTGGCGGCCCGCGCATGCGCGGCGAGCGTCGTCAGCACGATCCCGGACTCCGCGACCGCGGTGCCGGATTCGGCGTCGACCTCCAGGACCCGGTCCATGTGCCGGGACAGGTCCATCACGATGCCGGGGCCGATGGCGTTGCCGCCCATCGAGGTCCCACCCCCGCGTGGGATCAGTGGGATGCGGTGGGTGTGGCAGTACGCGACCGTACGCGCGACGTCGTCGGCGTTGTGGGGGAAGACCACGGCGACCGGACGGATCCGGTAATTCGAGGCGTCGTAGGAGTATTCCGCCAGACGCCGCGACGAGCGATCGACCTCGACGCCGAGGGCGTCGAGGTCGCCGGCGACATCGGTCTGCGCGTCGCCGGTTGTCGGGGCAGGTGTCATCTCAACCGAGCGTATCGCGTGGGAGCACGTCCGACAGGGCCGCCGCGAATCGTTCGAGGCCCATCGCGATCTCGTCCTCGGTGACGACGAGCGCCGGTATCAACCGCACGACGTTGCCGGCCGGACCACAGGTGAGGGTCAGCAGGCCGTGCCGGGTGGTGGCCTGCTGGACCGCTGCTGCGGCAGCCGCATCGGGGACCGGGGTGGCGCCGTCACCACTGGCGACGAATTCGATGCCGGCCATCAGACCCAGACCGCGCACGTCGCCGATCGCTTCGAAGCGGGAGGCGATGTCGCGCAGGCCGGCGAGCATCTGCTCACCGCGAACCCGCGCGTTGTCGACCAGGTTCTCATCCTGGATGACGTCGATGGTGGCGACGGCGGCCGCGGCGGCCACCGCATTGCCGCCGTAGGTGCCGCCCTGCGAACCCGGCCATGCCTTGCTCATCAGTTCGGTCGATGCCGCGATGGCGGAGATCGGGAATCCGGAGGCCAGGCCCTTGGCGGTGATGAGGATGTCGGGGGTCAGCGGGCCGGTGGAGCGGCGGGAGGAATCGCTGTCGGCGTGCTGATGGCCCCAGAATTTGCCGGTGCGACCGAAGCCGGCCTGCACCTCGTCGAGGATGAGGAGGATGCCGTGCCGGTCGGCACGCTCACGCAGCCCCTGCAGGAAACGCGGCGGGGTGGGGAGGTAGCCGCCATCGCCGAGGACCGGCTCGATGAGGAAGGCGGCTGTGTCGTTGGGGGCGACCCGCGACAGCAGGAGGTAGTCGAGCTCGCGCAGCGCAAAGTCGACGGCGGTGTCGGTGTCCCAGCCGTAGCGGTAGGCGTACGGGAACGGGGACATGTGGACGCCGGCCATCAGCGGTGAGAAGCCCGCGGAGAACTTGGTGCCGGCGGTCGTCAGGCTGGCCGCGGCGACGGTCCGCCCGTGGAAGCCGCCCTGGAACACGACGATGTTCGGGCGTGCGGTCGCCATGCGGGCGAGTCGGATGGCCGCTTCCACGGCTTCGGACCCCGAGTTGGCATAGAACACGGAGTCGAGTCCGAGTGGCAGGACGTGGCCGAGTTTCTCGGTCAATTCGAGCAACGGCGGGTGCATCACCGTTGTGTACTGGGCGTGGATGATCTTGGTGCACTGCTCCTGCGCGGCCGCGACGACCCGCGGGTGGCAATGGCCGGTGCTGGTGACGCCGATGCCGGTGGTGAAGTCCAGGTAGTCGTTGCCGTCGGTGCCATGAATCCACGAACCGAGCGCATGGTCGACCACGACGGGTGTGGCCTGTTTGAGCGCGGGGCTGAGCGTCGCGGTCTGGGCGGTCTGCATGGATTCGGCGGTGACGGTCATGCGTCCACGGTGACGGTCGATCGTCGGATTGTCAACAATTCGACATCGTCAAAGCCGAGCTCAGTTCGCGCAGGGCGTCGAGGGCTCGCTGCCAGTCCTCCGGTGACATCGACGAAGCGATCCGTGCGGCGGCCGCGCGGTGATCCGGGTTGATCCGGCGGACCGCCGCGACGCCTGCCGGCGTCGCGTGCACCAGCTTGGCGCGGCGGTGCCCGGGGTTGTCGCGGTACTCGACGAGACCGTCCGCGGCGAGCAGGTCGGCAGTACGTTGCACGCTCTGACGGGTGATCCCCATTGCGCGGGCGATGTCGGAGACCGTCAGGGGTTGCTGCAGGACGGCCCCGACCACCTGCCACCGGGTGGCGGTGAGGCCGGCCGGTCGAGCGAGTTCCTCGGCGAGCGCCAGGAATTGCCCGTTGAGACGGAAGACGGTGAGCGCGCTGTCGGAGAGCAGGCGTTGCGGGTCCGGGGGAGTGGTCACGACGGGTCCGCGAGGGCGTAGAAGCCGCGCGGGTCATGGTGCCCGTAGAGCTGATACCAGGCGTCGAGCACGCCCGGCTCGTAGACGCCCAGCAGCCTGAACACCTCTCGTGCGAATTCGACCGGTGCGACGGCGGCCGCGGTGACCACCCCGCGGTCGGTGACGGCGGGAGCGTCGACATAGTGCGCGGCGCCGGCATATCCGGTCGGTTCGAGTTGCTCCGCCGCGTTGCTGGTGTGGCGTCGATCGTCGAGCAGGCCGGCCCGGGCCAAACCGATTGTCGCACCGCAGATCCCGGCGACCGGCACCTCTGCGGCGACCCAGCGCCGCGCCGCGTCGACGAACGCGTCGTTGGTGTCCCAGACCTGCGCACCGGGGAGGACGAGCATGACACTGTCGTCGGGTGACACGTCGTCGAGTGTGGTGTCCGGAACCATCGTCACGCCGCCGATGGTGCGGACCGGGTCGCGCGTCGCGCCGACGGTGACGATTCGGAAAGCGCCGGGGTCGCGCTGGTACTCGGGATTGTTGATACCGGCCGCCACGTAGCCGTACTCCCAGTCGGCAAGGGTCGGATAGATGCCCAGATGAACAGTCTTCATGGTCGCGCTCCTCGGATTGGTATGACAGCATTCTGTCAAATATGACAGCATTCTGTCAATATGTGCACGATCGGCGGGGGACTGGGCCCGGCCGGCGGGTGGGGCGCGGGTGGTCGGCGGGGCGGGCCGGATCTGGTTACGGTGGGGCGTGGCCACCTTCAGACCGACCATCGCACTCCTCGGGGCCCGGGGCGTTCCCTCGCCGGTCAACCTGGACGAGATCGCCGATCTCGCGACAATTCGGCAGTGCACTGCCGAGACTCTTCCCGACGCGCTCCCCGGTTCCGACATCCTGCTCGTGTGGGACTTCTTTTCCCGTGCGCTGAAAGACAATTGGGGACCGCGGACGGCCGACCTGCGATGGGTGCACGTGTGCGCGGCAGGGGTGGATTCGTTGCTGTTCGACGACCTGCGTACGGCAGATGTGGTGGTCACCAACGCGGCCGGCGTCTTCGACCGGCCGATCGCCGAGTTCGTCTTGGCGTCGATCATGGCCCGGGACAAGCAGTTACACCTCTCCAAGGCGTTGCAGTCCGAGCGGGTGTGGCGCCATCGTGAGACGACCCGGACGGAGGGCTCGACCGCGTTGGTGATCGGGACCGGCGGGATCGGCCGGGCCACCGCCCGGTTGTTGAGCGCCGTGGGTGTTCGCGTCACCGGAGCGGGCCGCACCCCGCGCGAGTCCGATGCCGACTTCGGCTCCGTGCTCCCGACGTCGGACCTCGCCTCCTACGTCGGTGACTTCGACAATGTGGTGACCATCGCGCCGCTGACGCCCCAGACCGACCGCATGATCGACGTCACGGTGCTGCGGGCGATGCGCGACGACGCGCATCTGATCAACGTGGGGCGGGGGCAGTTGGTGGACGAACCGGCGATGATCGAGGCGTTGGCGGCCGGCGAGATCGGTGCGGCCTCCCTCGACGTGTTCACCGACGAACCCCTCGATCCATCGAGCCCGCTCTGGGCGATGGACAACGTCGCGATCTCCGCGCACATGAGCGGTGACGTGGTGGGGTGGCGCGACGAGCTCGCGCGGCAGTTCCTCGCGAATCTGCGCCGCTACCTCGACGCGGACGGGCAATCGCCGTCCGAAGTGCTGGGCAACATCGTCGACAAGGAGCGAGGTTATGTCGTGAGCACGGGTCACGGCGGCGGCGATAGTAGGCTGTAGCGCGATGACCATCGTGTATTTCGTGATCGCCGTGTTGGCGCTGGCAGGTGCCGGCGCCCTGTTGTGGCTCGATCGCCAGCGTTCCAGTGTTGCGCGACACCAGCGCGCCGTCTGGGGGATCAGCACGAGTTCAAGTTCCGTGAATCGGATACCAAGCTGCGCAAGGTCTTTCACCGAGCGACCATGAACGTCCCACCCCACGTCGAGGTTCAGGATGTCGCATTCGGCCATTACTCGGGTGCAGAGGCGGTGGTGTTCGACCTCGTCGACACCGCGACCGTGGTCGCGGTGCGGCGGTCGGTCCAGTCGTCGGTGGTGGTCGATCTGCGGCACGAGGACGTGCTGGCCCCGGCCGAGGAGGACGTGGAACTGCTCGGTGCCATGGGCCCGAGGGTGATGTTCTCCAACAATCTCGACGTGGCCCGCCGGGTGTGTGACCGGCGGATGGTGGCGCTGGCCAACACCACGCCGTCCTACATCGAGGTGCTGTGGAACGAGGGCAGCTGGGTACTCGGTTCGATGCCGCTGACCACCGACACAAATCACCTCGACACCGGGCTCGAGGTGGTCCGGCGATTTGCGGATCTGTTGCGGGTGTTGCCGCCGGTCAGCGACCCGCAGGACGCCCCGGATCCCCGCGATCCGCATGGTCCGACGCGCGCCGAACTCGCGGATGAGAAGACCGAGAACATGCGTGACAAGCAGCGTCGTGCGCGCATCGAGGCCGCCGAGAGCGCGCCTGACGAGCCGGTGCCCACCCGGGCGTGGAGTGCGACGCCCGAATCGGCAGCGCCGAACCCTGCCCCGCCGTCGACCGCCGGCCGGAGGATGCAGCCCATGCCGGTGCGTCGTCCCTCGCAGCCGCCGACGCAGACGCCCGGCACTGCGCGACCGCCCGCCGACCCCGGAGAGGGCAGTGCGCCACCACCAGGTGGCGGGCGTCCCGCGCGGCCGTACGATATGCCCCCTGGCAAGAACCCCCCGACGGAACGCCCGAATCGTCATCGCCGGTCCTGACCGCCAGACGGTCGGTCGCGCACCTGAACCATCAGTGAGAAAAGAGCCGTGACATGTCCTCGTCCGCGTCAGTGCCGCCCAGCGTCAACGAAGATGGACGTGCCCGACTGGCCGAGCTCGTCACCGAACTCGCCGTGGTGCATGGCCGGGTGACGCTCTCGTCGGGCAAGGAAGCCGACTACTACGTCGACCTGCGCCGCGCGACATTGCATCACGAGGCATCTCGACTGATCGGCAGTCTCATGCGCGAGCTCACCTCCGACTGGGACTACCGTTCCGTCGGCGGGCTCACGCTCGGCGCGGACCCGGTGGCCACGTCGATCATGCACGCGCCCGGTCGTGAGATCGATTCGTTCGTGGTGCGCAAGGCCGCCAAGGCCCACGGCATGCAACGCCAGATCGAAGGGCCCGACATCGTCGGACGGAATGTCCTGATCGTCGAGGACACGTCCACCACCGGTGCGTCGCCCTCGGCCGCGGTGAAGGCGGCCCGTGACGTCGGTGCGACGGTGGTCGGCGTGGCCACCGTGGTGGACCGTGCCACCGGCGCCGACGAGGTGATCGGGGCTCTCGGCGTGCCGTACCGCTCGCTGCTCGGGCTGAGCGACCTCGGACTGGCCTGAGGCGGTGGACGAGCCCGGGCCGACCGAGTGGCAACCCCGGTCGGGACCGGCGGTGGGCGTGGGGCCGTGGGACAGCGGGCGCGACGGCCCGCCGACCGATCCTCGATACGATCCCGAGCTACTCGCCGACGGCGACACCCGCAACGTGGTGGATGCCTACCGCTATTGGACGCGCGAGGCGATCGTCGCCGACATCGACGCCCGGCGGCATCCGTTCCACGTCGCGATCGAGAACTTCGCCCACGACGCCAACATCGGCACCGTCGTCCGGACGGCCAACGCCTTTGCGGCGGCAGCGGTGCACATCGTCGGCCGACGACGGTGGAACCGTCGCGGGGCGATGGTGACCGACCGCTATCAGCATCTGATGCATCATGATTCGGTGGCCGACCTGATCGACTGGGCACGCGGAGAGGGGATCGCCGTGGTCGCGGTGGACAATACGCCCGGCGCCGAGCCGCTCGAGACCGCCGACCTCCCGCGCGCATGCGTGCTGCTCTTCGGACAAGAGGGCCCCGGTGTGAGTGACGACGCGCAACGTCACGCCGACCTCACCGTGTCGATCGCACAGTTCGGGTCGACGCGGAGCATCAATGCCGGTGTGGCCGCGGGGATTGCGATGCACGCCTGGATTCGGCAGCATGCGGATCTCGGTCGGGCGTGGTAGCCGGATCAGGGTCTGCGCAGCAGCTCGACGGCACGGTTCGCGCTGTCGAGGGCGAGCGTGCGACCGGTGCCCGCCAGACGCCGTAATCGGCTGGGCGGCTGCGGGGGCGTCACGGTGAGGGTGTCCCCGACGCGGATCTCACCGTCGTGCACGACGTCGGCGTAGACGCCGAGATAGCGGTCCGACGTCGCGGCGACAGCGCGGGTCAGACGCTTGTCGAGAGGGAGGTCGAGGTGCTCGCGACTCGGGACCACGCAGCGCACGGTCTTCATCACGACGTGTAGCCGAGCGCTGCCGAGATCGACGGTGGCAGAGGTCCATTCGGCCTCGGGAAGACCTGCTGCGGTCCCTGCGACGACGATGTTGGGGCGGAAGCGGCGGGGGTCCACGCTGTCTTCTCCGACGGCTTCGGCGATGGTGGCCGTGCTCGCCTCGCTGATCAGGTGTACCGGGCACAAGTCGACGAAACTGCCTGGCGGAGTTGCGTTCCGGGTCAGGGTTGCCAACGCCCGCGCATTCATGTCGGAGATCTTCGGCATCTTCTCGTCGCGGGCGATGCCGAGATCGCGAGCCAGGGCGCCCGGCGTGAGCGTGCCGAGACGCTCCCGCCACGGAAGGCGGTGTGCGCGTGGGTCGGCGGGCAACGGGACCAGGCGCACATCGCGGTCGAGGCGCGACGACAGCGCCGCGTGGATGCCGGGATCGTCGCTGTGGTGCTCGGTTCCGTCGGGGGCCGTCACGATCACCGCCGGCGTGTGTCCCGGCCCGGCGCCGGGACCGGGCGGAGCCACGTAGCGAGCGGCGAAACGGAGGACCCCGGGCAAGCGGCGTGCCGAGATTGTGGTGTCGCGTTCCATGTCGTGCAGCGCCCACAACCGGTCACCCAACACGCCCCGGCGGCCGAGCGTGGCGGTCTCGAGTTGCTCTCCGGCCATGGACTTCACCGGGTGACGCCACAACTGGGTGACGTGTGCGGTCGTGCTGCTCATCGATCACCCCTCTGGGACGGCTGCGCCGGCGCGCTGCACTGCCGCACACCGTAACCGATCGTTCACTTGCGCGATCATCGTGACCGGGGAAGAGTTGTGATCCGTGTCGACTCTGCGGTTGCGCTCCGCGATCATCTCTGTCCTGACCCCGATTCTCCTCGTCACCGGAGTGGTCGCGAGTGGCACGGCCACCGCGGCGCCGACGGTGACGCGACCCGCCCCGTTCACGCCTGCCCAGATCGTCGGGCCGTACGCCTCCGACCTACCGCCGTCGGGCACCTACATCCCGGTTCTCGACGGCTTCGCAGGTCTGCGGCGGGATCGTCCGGACATCATCGCGTCGAACCTGCAGAAGGTGAAGCGGATCAACAACTCCGCGACCCGCGCGCAGCAGACCGACGCCATAGCGATCAACCACGACGACCGGCTGGTATCGCTCTCCGAGGCCCTCGGTGACCGACTGGGGACCGCCTTCCGCCAATTGCTCGCGGCGGGCGCGGTACCCAAGGTCGACGCGCTGGCCGGTGGCGACACCGCTCGGGGCGGTCTACCGCTCGGCACGACGCTCCTGGAGAAGGAGTACTACGGCAACCCGCGGCCGTTTGTGGTGGCGCCCACCTCGATCACGAAGTACGACAAGCCGGGCGGCAACCTCTACGCAGAGCTCGCGAACAACGGCTCATATCCGTCGGGGCACGCCAGTATGGCGTACTGGAAGGGTGCGCTGCTGGCGTACTGGTTGCCCGAACTCGGTCCGCAGATCATCGCGCGCGCCGGAGAGATCGGTCGGAGCCGGATCGTCCTCGGCGTGCACTATCCGCTCGACGTGATGGGCGGCCGGATCATGGGTACCGACATCGCGGCCGCCCGGCTGGCCGATCCGCGATTCGCCCAGCTCGTCGACCAGGCGGGTACGCAGCTGCGTACCCAACTCGAGCGGTCGATCGGCATGCCGCTCAAGGACTTCATCGCTCGCGACACGCCCTACCTGACCACTCAGCAGGCCGTCACCGAGCACCGCGCGACGATGACCTACGGATTCCCGGTCGTTTCGTCGGGCCTGAGAAATGCGATCCCGGCCTCGGCGGCTGCCCTCCTGCGGAGCCGGTTCCCGCGACTGACCGATGCACAGCGCCTGGACATCCTGCGCCGCACCGCGATCAAGGCCGGCTATCCGCTCGACCAGGCCGGCCCGAACGGCGGCTGGCTGCGCATCGACCTCGCCGCTGCGTACGCGGTGGCTCCCTGAGACGTCGTCGGCGGGCGTGACGACCCGTCCGTGCGTCCGTTGCGTCCTGCTCCGCCAACCGGAGCAGAACACAACGGCTGAAGATGGTGGAACCCCAGGCTCGGGCGCGCCGTCAGATCTGCATGGGTGCGGTCGATGAGGTGCGTCGCTTTCTGTCGACGCACGACGGTGTGATCACGAATCGCCAGGCGCGCTCGTGTGGTGTCAGTCGGTCGGGCATCCAGCGGCGTCTCGCGTCGGGGGAATGGTGCAGTGTTGTCGACGGTGTCCACCGCGCCGCCGATCACCCGCGTACGCTGCGGGTTCGCGTTCGCGTCGCGACGCTCTCGGTGGGGCCTTCCGCGATTCTGAGCGGTGGTGCGGCGGCGTGGTGGCACGGCCTCGTCGCGGACTTCCCGAGTCAGATCTCCGTGACGACGGGCGCCCGTGGACGCCACGTGAAGCGCACACCGGGCACCCGTGTCCGGCACCGCACACTCGACCCGCTCGACGTCGTCGACGTGGACGGCCTACGGGTGACCGCGCTGCCGTTGACGGTCCTCGAGGCGGCGGTCGAGGGTGGCGCGTCGGTGATGGACAACGCTCTGCTGCGGGAACGGGTCACGCTCGACGAGCTGTTCATCGCTCATGCGCGATATCCCGCCAGGATCGGCTCGGGGGAGGCCGGACACTTGTTGGAGGTGATGAAGTCGGGTGCGCGCAGCGAAGCGGAGCGCGTGACGACACAGATCTTCCGCGCTCAGGGCATCGAGGGCTGGAAGGCCAACGAGGACGTCTGCGGTCATGTCGCCGACTTCGTGTTCGAGGGCGCGAAGGTGATCGTCGAGATCGACGGCTTCGCGTTTCATCGAGATGCCGAGACGTTCCAGCGAGATCGGTCGAAGCGCAACACCTGGATCGCGACCGGGTGGACGACGCTCAACTTCACGTGGTCGGACATCTCGACACGGCCCGATCACGTTGCGGCGAGGGTGGCCGCCCAACTCTGTGGCGGACGGGTTGTGTTGTGCTCCGCGAATCGGAGCAGAACACAACGGCTGTCAGGTCGAGGGGGCGTCGACGTTCGAATCGGCGGTCTTGGGGGCATTGCGACGTCGGCGGTACCACTCGATGAACATCGGCAGCACCGACAGCACGACGATCAGGATGAAGATCGGCTCGATGAGGTTCTGGACGAACTCGAAACGGCCGAGCCAGTAGCCGAGCAGCACGATCCCCGCGCCCCACACGATGGCGCCGACGACGTTGTAGATGAAGAAGACCGAATACCGCATCCGGGCAGCACCCGCCACGATCGGCGCGATGGTGCGCACGATCGGCACGAACCGGGCCAGGAAGATCGTGATCGGTCCACGCTTGTCGAAGAACTCGTGGGCTTCGGTGAGGTACCGCTCCTTGAGGAAGCGGGCGTCCGGTTTGAACATGGCGGTGCCGACGTAACGCCCGATCCAGTAACCGATCTGTCCGCCGATGATGGCGGCGATGGGAACGAAGACCAGCAGCTGCCACAGGGAGGCGAACTGGTCGATGCCCTCTTTGCCGCCGGCCGCGACGACCATGCCGGCCACGAACAGCAGGGAGTCGCCCGGGAGGACCGGGAAGAGGACGCCGGACTCGATCAGGATCACCAGCAGCAGGCCCCAGAAGGCCCACGCTCCGAAATAGCCGAGAAGGGTCACCGGGTCGAGGAATCCCGGCATGAGGGCGACGTTCGTCGTGGTCTGGGCGAGCGCGGAGTCGATCACGGGGCCCCAGAGTACCTGGCGTCGCGATGTTCGACGTCAACCGGCGAGTGGGCAGTCGCCGAGGGGTCAGCGGTGGCGAGGCGACGCTGCACCAGCGCCACCACGCCGACGACGGTCGCGCCCACCGCGAACAGGAGCAGCGCCGTCGGCCAGTCGTCACCGACGCCCTGTGGGGTGCCGTCGCCGGTCTGCCACGGCCAGAGTGCGCGCAACGAACCGGTCAGCAGGCCGGCCGCGGCGACCATGGCCAGCGTGTGGTGATGCTTCAGAAGCCACTCGAGCGCCCGCACGAACGACATCAGGCCGACGAGGGCGCCGAGAGCGAACACCGCGAGGTACTGGATGTCCATGGTGTCGACGGCGGCCAGGGTCGGTGCGTAGATCCCGACGACGAGCAGGAAGAACGAGCCGGACACACCGGGCAGCACAAGCGCGCAGACGGCGATGGCCGCCGCGCCGAACGTGAGGATGAGTGGCGGATCGACGATCTCGGAGCGGGGCAGCGACGTGAGGGTGAACGCCACCGCGGCCGTGAGGGCGAAGACGCCCGTGGCGCGCAGGCGGGCTGCCCGGCCGGTGAGCGCCCCCTTCTCGATCTCGAGGAACGGGACGATCACCGACATCGCGATCATGCCCATGAACAGGGCCTTGGAGGCGACCGGCTGTTCGGTCACGAAACTCTCCATGACACCCGCGATCAAGAAGACCGTGAGTGCCATCCCGAGGCAGACCGGTAACAGCAGCCACCAGTCGACCTGCCGTGCACTCGCACGCCAGTCGCCTCGGGTGACGAGCCGGCGCGGGATGTCGAGGAGATGTTTCACCGATGCGATGAGGGGGCCGTAGATACCGGCCACGAGGGCCACCGTGCCGCCCGAGACGCCGGGTACGGTCTCGGCCACCCCGATGAGGGCGCCGCGGATCGCGTCGGCCGCGACATTGTGTGGTCGGCGCGGACGGCCGGTCGCCTCGTCGAGATCGGTCGACGAGGGAACGGGGGCGGGCGTGGTCGTCGGGTTCGTGGACATCGCGGGCCATCGTACCGACAATCCGGCATATCGGTCATTCTGCGATGTCGCATCCACTGGGCAGAAGGCGTCGCACGAGCGATCGAGGCACTTGCCATACTGAACGGGAGTGACCGCTCCGACAGCGCGAACCACGACTGCGAAACCGATCCGGTTGGAGGACGAGAAATGCCCATTGCAACCCCCGAGCAGTACGCCGAGATGTTCGACAAGGCCAAGAAGGGCGGGTACGCCTTCCCGGCCATCAACTGCACGTCGTCGTCGACGATCAACGCTGCCATCAAGGGATTCGCCGACGCGGGTAGCGACGGCATCATCCAGTTCTCGACCGGTGGTGCGGAGTTCGGCTCCGGACTCGGCGTCAAAGACATGGTGACCGGCGCCGTCGCGCTCGCCGAGTTCGCGCACGTGGTCGCGGCGAAGTACGACGTGACCATCGGCCTGCACACCGACCACTGCCCGAAGGACAAGCTGGACACCTACGTGCGTCCGCTGCTGGCCATCTCGCAGGAGCGCGTCGACGCGGGCAAGAATCCTCTGTTCCAGTCGCACATGTGGGACGGCAGCGCGGTCCCGCTCGATGAGAACCTCGAGATCGCCAAGGAGCTGCTCGCGAAGGCGGCTGCGGCCAAGATCATCCTGGAGATCGAGATCGGCGTGGTCGGCGGCGAAGAAGACGGCGTCGAGAACGAGATCAACGACAAGCTCTTCACCACGCCGGAGGATTTCGAGAAGACCCTCGATGCGCTCGGCGCAGGCGACTCCGGTAGCCGCTACCTGCTCGCCGCCACCTTCGGCAACGTCCACGGTGTGTACAAGCCGGGCAACGTGAAGCTCCGTCCGGACGTGCTCAACACCGGCCAGGAGGTCGCGGTCAAGAAGCTCGGCCTCGCCGATGGGTCCAAGCCGTTCGACTTCGTGTTCCACGGTGGCTCCGGGTCGCTGAAGAGCGAGATCGAAGAGGCCCTGAGCTAC
This sequence comes from Gordonia sp. SID5947, assembly GCF_009862785.1. Lineage (NCBI taxonomy): Bacteria > Bacillati > Actinomycetota > Actinomycetes > Mycobacteriales > Gordoniaceae > Gordonia > Gordonia sp. SID5947. The sequence goes on from NZ_WWHU01000001.1 coordinate 4,245,868, forward strand.
GGCGTCGTCAAGATGAACGTCGACACCGACACCCAGTACGCCTACACCCGTCCGGTCGCCGGCCACATGTTCGGCAACTACGACGGTGTACTCAAGGTCGACGGCGACGTCGGCAACAAGAAGGTCTATGACCCGCGCAGCTGGTCGAAGAAGGCCGAGGCGTCGATGTCCGAGCGCGTCGTCGAGGCCTGCAACGACCTCAAGTCGAGCGGTAAGTCCATCAGCGCCTGACCCGCGCCAACCCCTTTACGCAACCGCGACGGTTTCCGTCATCCGCGACCCCTGAATGCCGTCGCGGGTGACGGGAACCGTCGCGGTTGCGTCAGGGGGTTGTGTGAGGGGTGGTCGGGTTCAGAGGGTGGCGAGACCGACGACGACCCCGGCGGCGAGCGCGATCATGACGATCGCGGCGACGATGACCGCGGGATCGGTCCGACGGCGGGGCGGACGTGGCGCAGGTGTGGTCCGGGTGGTCCGCCGCTCGATGCGCAGTGGACGCGTGGCGGGCTCGAAATATGCCTGCGGCGGGGCGTCGTGCGGATTCGGGGGCGCGGACTCCGAGGGGGCGGGGCGTTGTGCTGAACCCAGGTTGGCAGTCGGGTGGTCGGTCCGTTGCCGGTCACTGAGGCGTGCACACCTTCCAATCGTCGCCGGACTTCTGCAAGTTGATGGTCACGGTCTGCGGTGCGTCCGGTTTGCTGCTGTGCAGCGCCGAGACCTCGACCACGGCCTGATCACCGTCGCCGGTGACCTTGACAGCTTTGACGTCACTGACCTGGACGAGTTCGTTCCGGTTCTTCTGACCGTCATAGATCTTCTGGAAATCGGAATCGCTGATCGTCGTGTAGAACTCGTGGCGTTCCCCGCAGGTGGTCGACCGCAGCGTGCTCAGATCCCCCTCGTACAGGGCGGTGGAGAAATCCTTCGCGACGTCGGCGGCCTCGTCGGCCGGAGCGGGCGGCCGCATGTTCATGTACGCGAACACGCCGCCGACCACGGCGATCACGATGATCACGGCGGCACCGATGAGCAGCGGCCAGCGGCGGCGGCCCGAGTTCTCGGTGGTGGACGTCGACTTCGGCGCCTGGTCCTTGCCCGGGTAGACAGTCGGCTTGTGGGCGGTGGTGGACCATCCCTGCGCGGCCGACGTGGTGGCACCCGCAGCGCCCGCGGCCGCCGCTGCGACCGCCGGCTTGGTGACCGGGTGGGTCTTCGAATCGTCGGAATCGGCAGGCGTCGCACCGGCGTCGGTCGCCGTGTCGGCGTCGGCGGGGAGCGCCGTGGTGGAACCGTCTGTGCCTGAATCGGTGTCGGTGTCTGTGTCTTCGCCCGAGTCCGCGTCGTCGGCGCCGTCTGCGTCGGTGCCGCCGAGCGCGTCGATCTCGTCGAGGTCGTCGAGATCCGTGGAGTCGGGGAGATCGCCGCGCTGGATCACCGTCGTCGCCGAGTCGCTCGGACCGATACCGGACCGCTTCTTCTTCGGCGTCTCCGCCTCGGTCTCGTCGCTGTTGGCGTCCTCGCTGTCGGTCTCGTCGCCGGCGGCGGGATCGGCCACGGCGTCGATGTTCTCGAGGTCCTCGAGCCCGGTGATGTCGGGCAGGTCCTCACGGCGGATCACCTTGGTGGCCGAGTCGATCCCGCGGCCGCCCTTGGGCTTCGGTCGCGCCGCCGCCGGGGGTGCTGTGCTGTCCTCGGTGGTCGGAGCCGCGTCCGAGTCGTCGTCGGACACGCTCGGCTCGGGCTCGGGCTCGGGCTCGGGCTCGGGCTCGGGCTCGGCATCGGGAGTGACCTCGGACCCGGGCGCCACCTCGGCGTCGGAATCGTCGGTGGTCGTCGCGTCCGCATCGTCCACGGAATCGTCGGGCTGCGCGTCCTGGGCTGACGGGACGTCCGCGTCCGGTTCGTCCTTCTTCTCCTCCGGGGCGGAGTCGGCTGCGTCGCTCGCACCGGTGTCGTCGGTGGGCTCGTCGTCGGTCGGCTCGTCATCGGTGGACTCGGACTCGCCGGCCGTGCTCGTCGTCTCGTCGCCTGCGGAGTCCTCGGACGTCGACTCGTCGACCGCTCCGGTCTGCACCGAAGAGTCGTCTGCCGACGAGTCCTGTCCCGACGGGTCGTCTGCCGACGTGTCCGTCACACCCTCGTTGTTGGTCGCGTCCGTCACCGCTGCGTCGTCGTCCTTCGTACTGGCGACCCAGGAGTCATCCGGGCCGCGGCGGCCGGTCTGTGCCGCGTGGTCTCTACCGCGATTGCGCCACGCGGAGCGGGCGCGGCCGAGCAATGAATCCTTGTCGTCCCGTGATGGAGGCATCGTGGTCTACACCCCGCCTTCTCCGAATCGATGTGGTCGCCGCCCCGAGTCCCCGCCGTCTCCCGCCGAGTCGGTTGCGTTGTGGCCGATCGCGCCATTCACCCTAGCGAATCCCACCAGCGCGGAGTACTCGGTGGGCTGTCACGTCCTCGGGCCCCGCGCCCCTGGGGCCGGCGCCGCCGGACGCGGCAAGGACGCCAGGGTGGTTCCGGGGTGATTCAATGGAGTCGTGACTTCCTTCGGAGATCTGCTCGGACCGCAGCCGGTCCTGCTCACAGGCGACGACGAGGCCGAATCCGACCTGCTCAACGGAGCAGACCCGGCCGACACCGCGGCCGCTCACCCGACTGCTTCGATCGCATGGGCATATCTCGCCGATGCGGCTCTGGCAGCCGCGGAAGCCGGCGCCGGTACGCCCAAGGTGATCGAGGCCTACGCATATGCACGAACCGGCTACCACCGGGGTCTGGATCAGCTGCGCAGGCACGGCTGGAAGGGCTTCGGCCCGGTGCCGTGGAGCCACGAACCCAATCAGGGCTTCTTACGGTGTGTGGGCGCACTCGCCCGCGCCGCGAAGTCGGTCGGTGAAGAAGACGAATACCTGCGTTGTCTCGATCTCCTCAACGACAGTGACCCCACGGCAGTGCAGCAGCTCGGACTGGCTTGACCGACTGGCTGCGCCGACGGCTGAACGGATTACCGCCGCCGGTGCGGCAGCGGGTTCGGCGACTCGGGTTGTCGTTGGTCCCCATCGCGCAGTGTTCCCTCGCCGCCGGCGCCGCCTGGTGGATCGCGGTGAACGTCTTCGACCATCCGCAACCGTTCTTCGCGCCGATCGCGGCAGTCGTCTCGCTCGGTCTCTCGCTGGGTAAACGGTGGCGCCGGTCTGTCGAACTGGTCGCGGGCGTCACCTTGGGAATCCTCGTAGGCGACGTCCTCGTGTCCCAGATCGGGTCGGGGACGTGGCAGATCATGGTGGTCGTCGCGCTGGCGATGTCGGTGGCCGTGTTCCTCGACAACGGCCCGCTGGTCCCGATGCAGGCCGCGTCGTCGGGAGTGCTGGTGGCGACGCTGCTACCGCCCGGGGGATCGGCGGATTCCACCGTGCGATCGACGCGCTGATCGGCGGGGTCGTCGGGATGATCATCGTGGCGCTGTTCCCGGTCAATCCGGCCCATCGGGCCCGCCGCGACGCGGCCGGGCTGCTCGCGACCATGCGCGACTCGGCGCGCACGCTGGTCACCGGCCTGCGTGAGATGGAGGTCGAGACCGTCACGACCGCGCTCGTGTCGGCGCGTGGGACGCAGGACGCGATCAACGAGATGCGCGCCGACATGCGGGGCGGCCGCGAGGTGAGCACGCTCTCGCCGCTGTACTGGAACGCACGGGAGCGTGTCGCGCGCATATCGGCGACCGCGGATCCCATCGACAACGCGGTCCGCAACTTTCGGATCATCGCGCGACGGGCGCTCGGTATGACCCAGCGTGGCGAGCAGCTACGACCCGAGATCGTCGACATCATCGCCGACGTCGGGGAGGCTTTCGAGGTGTTGCGGGCGATGATGATCGCCAAACCGGGGGAGGAGCCCGACCAGGCCGACGCCGCGACGGTGCTCCGCACAGTGGCGCGCAAGGCGCGAGCCGAGCTGGTCTCCGACAGCACGCTGTCGGAGACGGCGGTGATGGCCGAGTTGCGGTCTCTGCTGATCGACATGCTCATGATCGCCGGACTGCGTCGATCGTCGGCGATGGCCACCCTGCGCTGAGTGCTTCCCGGCCACGGCAGACCAGCCCAACTTAGGGTTGCCTCTTGTCATATATGCGAAAACGCGCATATATTGACCTCACCATGGGGCACTCACACTCACACGCGCACGTCGAGACGACCGGATCCGTGTCGAATCGCCGGATCTGGCCGATGGCTGCGGCCGTCGCGATCATCGGTGGGTATTTCGTCGTCGAGCTCGTGGTGGGCCTGCTGGTCGACTCGCTGGCCCTGATCGCCGACGCCGGGCACATGCTGACCGATGTCGTCGCGCTGATCATGGGTCTGGTCGCGCTGCTGCTGGCCAAGCACGGGTCCACCACCGACGACCGGAGTTTCGGGTGGCATCGCGCCGAGGTGTTCACCGCGGTCGCGAACGCGGTTCTGCTGATCGGGGTCGCGGCGTTCGTCCTGTACGAGGCGGTCCGCCGTATCGGCACAGATCCGCAGGTGCCCGGGCTGACGCTGATCGTCGTCGCACTGATCGGGCTCGGGGTGAATCTCGCGGTCATGTTCCTGCTGCGGGCCGACGCAACCACATCCATCGCGGTCCGTGGCGCCTACCTCGAGGTTCTCGCCGACGCCGTCGGCAGTGTGGGCGTGCTGATCGCCGGTGTCGTCGCACTCACCACCGGGTGGGGCTATGCCGACGTGGTGGTCGCCGTCCTCATCGCGCTGTGGGTGGTGCCGCGGGCGGTCCGGCTGGCTCTCGACGCCATGCGCATCCTGAACCAGCAGGCGCCCGTGCACATCGACGTCGACGAACTGCGCCGGGAACTCGCTGCGATCCCCGCCGTCGACGACGTGCACGACCTGCACGTGTGGACGCTCACCACGGGTATGGACGTCGCCACGGTCCACCTGGGCAGCAATGAATCTAACCGCGAGGTGCTGACAGCGGCGCAGGCGGTGCTCACCCGGCACGGTCTCGAACACGCCACTGTCCAGGTCGATCCGCACGATGTGCGGGAACGCTGCCACGACGAACTGCGGTGGTGAGGGTGGTCGGTCGGCCGGAGTGATCAGACGTCGAATAATCCGGCGTTCAGGGTCGCCAGGATCGTCGTCAGCTGTGCTCGATCGGCCGGGGAGATGTCGGCGAAGACGTCGTCGCCGACGGTGCCCATCACCTCGTTCGCCCGCGCGAGAGTGGCGGCACCGGCCTCGGTGATGGCGATGACCGACCGCCGGCGGTCGGTCTGGTCCTTCGCCCGCGTCACCAGTTTCAGGGTGCTCAGTTCATCGATCGCGGCCACCATCGTGCTGGTATCTATCCGGGTCGCCGCCGACAGCGCCTGCTGCGATTGCGAACCGCCATGATCGAGGACGGCGAGAACGGTGAAGTGTCGCGTCCTGATGCCGAGGTGGGCGAGGCGGCGTTCGGTGATCCGGAAGATCTCCTGGCCCACGCGCAGGAAGACGCAGCTGTCGTGCCGGGAGATCGGCTCGGGCACCAGTTGATCCGTCATCACCCTCCATCGTCGCCACCAGATCGTCCGACAGATCTTACCGACCAAGAATAATTTGCAAAACAAATTGTTTCCATGACGAATGATCAGCTATCGTTCGCGTCACACGTGACCCGTCGTCGGTGCCAGGTCACATGATCGCGAGGGGTGGATGGATGACCGGGTGTCGCTGGTGGTTACGTGGATCGGTATCGGTGCTGGTGACGCTGGTCATCGCCGGTCTGTGCGCCTTGGTGCCATCAGGGGCGCACGGTGCGCCCGATCCGGCCTCGCAGACACGCTGGTTGTGTTCGCCGTCGATGAGTGACGACCCGTGCGATCTCCCCCTCGACACCACGGACCTCCGCACCGGGCGCACAGTCACTCCGTCTGTTCCTGCCGAGAGTCGAAAGCCCGTCGACTGCTTCTACGTCTATCCGACGGTGAGCAACGAGGTGTCTCTCAACGCCCGGAAGGATGCCACGCCCGAGGTTCGATCGATCGCCGAATTCCAGGCGGCTCGCTTTCGCAGCCAGTGCCGGGTGTTCGCGCCGGTGTACCGTCAGATTCCGCTGGTCTCGGTGGTCGGGCAGATGGCCGGGGCGCACCTCGCCGACCTGGCATATCGCGACGTGCTGGGAGCCTGGCGCGACTACCTGGCCCACGACAACCACGGTCGTGGCGTCATCCTGATCGGCCACTCGCAAGGAAGTCTCATGTTGCGCAAGCTCATGCGCGAGAACATCGACAACGACCCGTCGGTACGCAAGCTGCTGGTGGGGGCCTTTCTGATGGGCGGCAACGTCACGACCACCAAGGGGCAGACGACCGGCGCCGACTTCCGAACCATCCCGACGTGCAGCCGACGGGGACAGAGTGGTTGTGTGGTCGCGTACTCGACGACGATGACGCGGCCGCCGGCCGGCCTCAGTCTCTTCGGAAACTCTGATCTCGATGCCCTGAGCATCGGTTGGGGACTCCCACACGGGCCACGTGACGAAGTCGCCTGCACCGATCCGGCGATCCTGAGCGGTGACCGATCGCCGGTCGGGATCACCGTGCCGTCGAAACCCTACGCGTTCGGTTTCATCTCGGTCCTGTTGGACTACACAGCGTTCCCGCAAGGCCTGCCCCGATCGCGATCGACCTGGACGACGAGCCGGGAGCGGACGGCGGGGCGCTGCGTGAATGCGAACGGACACCGGCTGTATCAATTCGGTGTGATCGACCGGGGTGGCCAGTTGGTCAACGAGCCGCCGCTGTTCAACGGTCATCTGGTCGACATCAACCTGGGTTATGACCGGCTCGTCTCGATCGCCGCTCAACAGGCGGCGAACTGGTCGGCGCGGCACTGACGCCGCGAAACCCGGTGGCGCGTTCCCGACCGAGCGGTGATGCTGTCAGCCATGGTGTCCGAACTTCTCGCCCTCACCCGCAAACCCGATCGTGGCGGTGACCGTGCGCTTCTGACGAGGTGCTTCACGAAGCCCACGTCGGTGTGCTGTCCACCGTCACCGACGACGGGTTCCCCTGGTCGGTGCCGATGCTCGTGGCCCGCGACGGCGACCGGCTCCTGATCCACGGATCCTCGGGGGCGGGCGCGCTGCGGCAGGTGGCCGCGGGTGCGCGTGCGACCTTCACCGCCTTCGTCGTCGACGGCCTCGTCGTCGCCGACACTCTGTTCGACCATTCGATGAACTACCGGTCGGTGGTCGTCCGCGGCACGCTCGAGCGCGTCGACCCCGCCGATGCGGCACGTGCCCTCGACGTCATCTCCGACGCGGTGCTACCCGGCCGCAGTGCGGAGGTCCGCGACCACACGCGAAAGGAGTTGTCGGCCACGGTGATCCTGGCACTGCCCATCATCGACGGGCAGTGGTTGGCCAAGGCGCGGTCGGGCGGACCGGGATCGGCGGGGGAGACGGCCGGCTGGACCGGGCACATCCCGATGCGGGTCGCCTACGACGAGCCGGTCACCGAGACCGACGGCGAGTTGCCGGAGTCGGTTGCGGGCCTCTACCGCCAGAAGATGAAGAGATCCCAGCCGTAGGACGCCAGCGCGCTCGGCACCCCCGACAGGCCGAACAGCCAGTAGACGAGGTCGAAGAACGCGCGGTTGAGGAACGGGATGAACAGCAACGCGAAGACGATGAGGAATCCGTACGGGGCGATCTTGGCGACCGACGCACGGGTCTGATCCGAGAGGTAGGGGTCGATCGCGCCGTATCCATCGAAGCCCGGGACCGGCAGCAGGTTCAGGACGGCAGCGGTGATCTGCAGGAAGGCCAGCATCGACAACGCGGCCCACAAGTTCAGCCCGTCGACGATGTAGAGCAGGTTCGATGACCCGTAACCCTGGGTGCTGTAGGTCTCCGGCGAGGCGAACCGCACCACCATCAGGAGCGCGACGCCGAGCAGTGCGTTGGTGGCGGGGCCGGCGAGTGACACGATCGTCCGCTGGGCTCGGGTGAACCCGTGTTGGTTCACATAGACGGCGCCACCGGGAAATCCGATGCCGCCCATCAGGATGATCAGCAGGGGTAGCGCCAATGACAGTCCGGGATGGGTGTAGCGCAATGGATTCAGCGTGAGGTAGCCGCGCAGTTCGGCGTTGCGGTCGCCGAATCGGAACGCGGTGACCGCATGCGCGAACTCGTGCAGACACAGCGAGATCACCCACCCGGCGAGGACGACCAGCAAGGTTCCGCCGACCGACTCGAGGTTGCGACCGGGCTCGGATCCGGCGACGATCCACCCACCGACGATCGCCACCGCCACGAGTCCGAGGAACACCGGCCCGGGCCGGACGGCGCGGGCGATCTCGCGCGTCGTCGTGGTCACGGAAGCAGCACCAGGTTCATGTCCACATGATGCCGGTAGAACGTGGACCGCTTCACAACCCGCGGCGTGACGATGCCCTCCCGCTCGACGACGATGTTGGTGCCGCCGGTCTGCGCGGCCCGTCCGAGATGCCAGCGTCCCTTGACCAGCGGGCGATCCAACCGTGCCCGGAGACCCGGTGCGCTGCGCAACGGCTCGATCTCCACGCCCCGCGTCTCGCCGGTGAACAGTCGCTCGTCGTCGACGTAGGTCTCGCCGTGCAGTCTCGCGTCGTCGGCGCCGAGGTGCCGGGCCCGGCCCACCAGCACGGTCGCCGCGTCGTCGCGGATCAGGGGCACCGCCTGAGCCCGGCCCCGCTCGGCCAGCGCGGTCGCGGCCGCTCCGTAGGGCAGGCCGTAGATGGCGGTGGCCCGGGTCGCCGACGCCGGCGCGTACGCGACCTCCACGTCGAGCCGTTCGCTGATCATCAGCGCCGCCAGGATCTGGGCGAGGTAGGCGTCGGCTCCGGCCCCGTCGAGCGGGACCACCACGAACCGCGAGACGTCGGGATCGCTCAGGGCATCGGCGACGGCGGCGCGGGTCGCCCGCTTCTCCGCAGTCGTCTCCGCTTCGGTGATCGGGACAATCGGCACCCGGATAGCCTATCCACCGCGCTGGACGTGCCTACGACCAAGTAAGGTTGGCCTGTTGTTCTCCGCGCCAACTCGAAGGAGCATCGGCCATGGCCGCGATCGTGCTTATCGGCGCCCAATGGGGTGACGAGGGCAAAGGTAAGGCAACCGACCTGCTCGGCGGAAAGTTGCAGTGGGTGGTCCGCTATCAGGGCGGCAACAATGCCGGCCACACCGTCGTCCTCCCGAACGGCGAGACCTTCGCACTCCATCTGATCCCCTCCGGCATCCTGACGCCCGGGGTGAAAAACGTCATCGGCAACGGCGTGGTGGTCGATCCGGGCGTGCTGCTCACCGAGCTCGGCGGCCTCGAGGACCGTGACGTCGACACCTCGGGACTGCTCATCTCGGCCGACGCGCACCTGCTGATGCCGTACCACGTGGCGATCGACAAGGTCACCGAGCGGTTCCTGGGGAACAAGAAGATCGGCACCACCGGGCGCGGCATCGGACCCTGCTACCAGGACAAGATCGCCCGCGTCGGGGTGCGAGCCGCCGACGTGCTCGACGAGAAGATCCTCGCGCAGAAGGTCGAGGCCGCCCTGGAGCTGAAGAACCAGGTGCTGGTGAAGATCTACAACCGTCGCGCCCTCGACCCGGCGCAGGTGGTCGACGAGGTGCTGACGCAGGCCGAGGGATTCAAACACCGCATCGCCGACACCCGCTTGCTGCTCAACCAGGCTCTCGAGCAGGGTGAGACGGTGTTGCTGGAGGGCTCGCAGGGCACGCTGCTCGACGTCGATCACGGCACGTATCCGTATGTCACGTCGTCGAATCCGACGTCCGGTGGCGCTGCGGTGGGATCCGGCATCGGGCCCAACAAGATCACCACCGTGCTGGGCATCCTGAAGGCGTACACCACCCGCGTGGGATCGGGACCGTTCCCGACCGAACTGTTCGACGAGTGGGGCGACTACCTCGCCAAGACCGGCGGTGAGGTCGGCGTGACCACCGGCCGTGCACGCCGATGTGGCTGGTTCGACGCCGTCATCGCCCGGTACGCGACGCGCGTCAACGGCATCACCGACTACTTCCTCACCAAGCTCGACGTCCTGTCCAGTCTGGACACGGTGCCGATCTGTGTGGCCTACGAGGTCGACGGTGAGCGCCTCGACGAGATGCCCATGACGCAGACCGGATTCCACCACGCGAAGCCGATCTACGAGGAGATGCCCGGCTGGTGGGAGGACATCTCGGAGTGCAAGACCTTCGAGGACCTGCCGCGCAACGCCCAGAACTACATCCTGCGCTTGGAAGAGCTTGCCGGCGCGCATATCTCGTGTGTCGGCGTGGGACCCGGCCGCGAGCAGACGATCGTGCGTCGCGACATCGTGTAGCAACACCGACGACAAAGGGGGGCGGCGATGGCGGGGGGCAGCCGGGACTACGGATCGATCCTGCTCGGCTCGGCGTCGGAAGGCGGTGTCAAGCAGCGGATTCGCATCCAGACGCTGCTGACCGTCTTCATCGTCGTCGCCAACCTGATCGGTGCGGTGCTCGCGATCGCGTTGTCGGCGGTGGGAATTCCGCAGCCGACGATCTTCCAGTCGAAGCTGTGGTGGGTCAACTTCATCGTGGTTCCGGTGTACGTGGTGGTCGCCTTTGTGATCGGCACGGTGCTCGGCACGGTTGTGGTGGTCCGTGATCTGCGCTGGGCGATCCGCGATCAGCAGCCGACCGCGAAAGACGCGCGGCGCGCGCAACGCGCCCCGTGGCGGCTGGTACTGATCCAGGGCGTGCTCTGGGGCGCGGCGACCATCATGTTCACCATCATCTACGGCGTCCTCGATCCGGACCTGATACCGAAGATGTTCTTCGTCGTCGGGCTCAGCGGGTTCGTCGTGGTGGCGGTGTCCTACCTGCTCATCGAGTTCGCACTGCGACCGGTGGCCGCGGAGGTCATCACCGCCGGCTACGGACGCCGCAAACGCAGCGGCGTGCGGTCACGGTCGATCGTGTCCTGGATCGTCGGTTCGGCGATCCCGATCATCGGCATCCTGCTGGTGGTGTTCTTCGGCGCATTCCGCGACGACACGTCCAAGATCGACCTGTTCGTCGGGGTCACCGTCCTCGCGGTCATCGCGCTCTCCACCGGGCTGTTGCTCACCGTGCTGATCAGCGTGAGCGTGACCGCTCCCATCCGCAGTGTGCGGAACGGGATGAACCGGGTGCAGCGAGGTGAGGTCTCCGACGAGGACCTGGTGGTCTACGACGGCACCGAACTCGGTGACCTGCAGGTGGGTTTCAACAGTATGGTCGCCGGCCTGCGTGAACGTGAACGCGTGCGCGACCTCTTCGGCAGGCATGTCGGCCGCGACGTGGCTGCCGCTGCGCTCCAACGTGATCCGGAGCTCGGTGGGTCCGAACGAATCGTCGCGGTGGTGTTCGTCGACGTGATCGGCTCCACCACACTGGCTTCCCGGCACAGCCCCACCGACGTGGTGGAGATCCTCAACCGGTTCTTCGCGGTGATCGTCGCCGCCGTGGAGGAGTGGCAAGGCCTGGTGAACAAGTTCGAAGGCGATGCGGTGCTGGCGATCTTCGGCGCGCCGATCGACCTCGACGATCCGGCAGGTGCGGCCCTGGCCGCCGCCCGGGACATCGCTGCGGGTCTCGCCCGCGACGTGCCCGACCTGGCCGCCGGGATAGGCGTGAGCTACGGCCGCGTGGTCGCCGGGAACGTCGGTGCCATCGAACGATTCGAGTACACGGTGATCGGCGACGCGGTGAACGAGAGTGCCCGGCTCTCGGAACTGGCCAAGCGGGACCCGACGCGACCGCTCGCCTCCGGACATGCCGTGGACGCCGCCGGATCGGAGGCCGCCGGGTGGGAGCGGCAGGAGACCACCACGCTGCGCGGTCGGTCGGCGGAGACGGTGGTCCACGCCGCGCGGATCGCCGAACGCGACGACGCCTGAACCGATGCCGTCAGGTGCCGTCGGCGAGTGCGTTGCGCATCTGGACGCGTAACGCCTCGGTCAGCTCGGGATGTCGGGCGGCGAAGTCGGCGTCGAGGCGGGCCACGGCCGTCGAGACCTGAGCCAGCACCGTCTCGCCCTCGGCGGTGACCCGCAGGCTCGATGCCGCCCCGGCGTGTGATGTGCCGTCGTCGACGAGACCTGCCTCGGCCAGTGCCGTCACCGCGGTGTGCGCACTCTGCACGGTGATGCGGGAACGGCGGGCCAGTTCGCTGAACGAGATGCCGGGTGTGCCGCGGATGTGCCCCAGCAGGCCGTACTTGCGGGTGGTGAGCCCGAGCGGTTTCAGCGCGTCGGTGAGTTCGGCCTCCCAGACCCGGCTCACCGTCAGCAGCATGACGGTGGGGCTGAAGGGCGGTGGCTCGGACATGGGTGCAGGGTACGCTAATCGACTTCGCGATCCATCTGGCCTTCCGCGAAATCCAACCGGCGCAAGGCGGTTCGCAACACCTCGTCGTCGATGTGGCCGCTGTCGCGCTCGTCGATGAACACCTTCCGCTGAATCTGCAACAGCTCCATGCGCATCCGGTTGCCGGCTGCCGTCGGGCTCTCGCCGATGTCCTCCGGGCCCCGACCGAGTTCCTCCCACCCGACGTTGCGCTGGGTGGTCACCCATTTGCGCAACATGCCGACCTGGTGTCTGCGCGGGTCGTTCTCCGGGAGTTCGGCGGCCAGTTCGTCGAGGCGGCGTTCGGACTCCCGGGACGCACGGTCCTGCGCGGACGCGTAGGCCAGCCGGTCCTTCGCGGCGTCGTCGGCGCCGACCCCCAGACGGCGGATCATCCACCCGAGGGTGGTGCCCTGCAGGAGGAGCGTGCCCACCACCACGACGAAGGTGAGGAACAGGATCTCGGCCCGTGCGGGGAACGGCCCGCCGTCGTCGGTGGTCAACGGGATGGCGAAGGCGGCGGCCAGCGACACCACGCCGCGCATCCCGGCCCACCCGACGATGAACACCGCCCGGGGGGCCGGACGTTCCTCGCGCGCACGGATCTTCGACGACAGCACCCTGGGCAGATAGGTCGCCGGATAGACCCACAGGAACCGCGCCAGGATGGTGGCGATCAGCACGACCGTGGCGTCGACGGCGACCTGGAACCATGACTCACCGGCGAGGCCCTTGATCAGGAACGGCAGCTGCAGCCCGATGAGGAGGAACACGAAGGATTCCAGCAGCGCGTCGATCGACTTGCGGACCGCGTCGTCCTGCAGTCGCGTGGCATAACCCAGCCGCACCGACCGCTGACCGAGGAACAGACCCGCGACCACCACCGCGATCACCCCGGAGGCGTTGATCTCCTCGGCGACGTAGTAGGTGCCGAACGGGACCATGAGGCCGATCGCGGTCTCCATCGGCGGATCGGTGAGCCAGAGCCGCAGCCACGAGACCGCGTATCCGACGGCCAGCCCGATGACGAGCCCGCCGACCGCGGCGACGGCGAAGGTGGACAACCCTTCCCAGACCGATGCGGTCGCACCGACGGCGGCCGCCAGTGCCACCCGAAACGCGGTGAGGGCGGTCGCGTCGTTCAGCAGGCTCTCCCCGCCGAGCAGTGTCATGATCCGGCGGGGGAGGCCGACCCGCCGGCCGATCGCCTGCGCCGACACCGCGTCCGGCGGCGCCACCACCGCGCCGAGCACCAGCGCCGCGGCCAGCGGTAGGTGGGGCACCGTCGCGTAGGCGACGAGACCGACGATCACGGTGGAGAACAGCGGCAGGCCGATGGCGAGCATGCCGATCGCCCGGCGGTTGGCGCGGATGGCCTGGTAGGAACTCTCCTGCGCCGCCGAGTAGAGCAGCGGCGGCAGGATCAGGAACAGCACGAACTCGGGTTCCAGCATCACTTCGGGCGTACCCGGGATCCACCCGATACCCAGGCCGACCAGGACGAGGATCAGCGGCGCCGACAACCCGTATCGCCGGCACAGCGCGGCAAGGATCACGGCGATGCCCGCCACCAGCAACAGCGATGCACTCACGCGAAGAACTTATCCCGGCCTCACCCATCGCGGGCGGCGCGCCGATCCGGATAATGACCTTCATGCGTATCTTTCGGCGAGGTGCAGACGATCGATCCGACACGACCGGTGGCGGCGGGTCGTCGGGCGCCGCATCGCGATGCGAGGAGTTGGCGACCTACGGCATCGACGCGACCGCCGACCCCGAGCCGCGTGCCGGCGACTACGCGGCCTGTGAGGAGTGCACCGCGCTCGGCGAACATCATTGGGCGCACCTGCGTATCTGTCTGACGTGTGGCCATGTCGGATGCTGCGATTCCAGTCCGCGCCGTCACGCGACCGCGCATTTCGACGAGAGCGGCCACCCGGTGATGCGCTCGGCGGAGCCCGGCGAGGTGTGGCGGTGGTGTTATGTGCACGAGGTCACGGGTTGAGCGAGGCTGCAGTGGGGCGCGCGGCCCTGTGCTGAACTGCACGTAGGATTTGGGCATGATGTCAGACAGCCAAGGTGCGTCCGAGGCGTCGGTGCAGGCCGACGAGGAGGCCGCACCGGTGCAGGGCGGGCCGGTGAACCACGTGGGACAGGCCGCGGTCGGACCGCCCGCCGTGCTGGGCACCCCGCTGAGTCCCACCGCCACCAAGGTCATGGTGCTCGGTGCCGGTGAACTGGGCAAAGAGGTGATCATCGCGTTCGCGCGACTCGGCGTCGAGGTGATCGCCGTGGACCGGTACGCCGATGCGCCCGGGCAGCAGGTGGCCCATCACGCCGAGGTCATCGACATGACCGACGCCGACGCTCTGCTGGCCCTCGTCGAGCGCCACCGGCCGCATTACGTGGTGCCCGAGATCGAGGCGATCGGAACCGCAGCTCTCGTCGAGGTGGAGAAGCGCGGGCTGGCCGAGGTGATCCCGACGGCGCGAGCCGTGGTCGCCACCATGGATCGCGAAGGCATCCGTCGTCTCGCCGACGAAGAACTCGGACTCCCGACGTCGCCCTACCTCTTCGCGTCCTCGCACGAGGAGCTCGAGGTCGCGGTCGGGGAGATCGGCTTCCCGTGTGTGGTGAAACCGGTGATGTCGTCGTCGGGCAAGGGCCAGACCGTGGTTCGCGCCCCGGCCGACATCGGACCCGCCTGGAGCTCCGCGACCACCGGCGCCCGCGTGCAGGGTGAGCGCGTCATCGTCGAGGGCTTCATCGAGTTCGACTACGAGATCACCTTGCTGACGGTGCGCGCGATCGACCCGGCCACCGGCCGTCTCGCCTCGCATTTCTGCGCTCCCATCGGCCATCAGCAGGTGGACGGCGACTACGTGGAGAGCTGGCAGCCGCACGAGATGTCCACCGACGCGCTCGGGGCGGCGACGTCCATCGCGGCGCGTATCGCGACCGGTCTCGGCGACGGGAAGCTCGCGGGCCGCGGCGTCTTCGGCGTGGAACTGTTCGTCAAAGGCGACGACGTCTACTTCTCCGAGGTCAGTCCGCGTCCGCACGACACCGGGCTGGTGACTCTGGCCACCCAGCGGTTGTCGGAGTTCGAGATGCATGCCCGGGCGATCCTGGGCCTGCCCGTCGACGTCACGCTGGCCTCGCCGGGTGCGTCGGCGGTCATCTACGGCCAGCTCGACGAGCCCGCGATCGGATTCGAGAACGTCGCGCGGGCACTCGCGGTGCCGGAGACCGACATCCGGCTGTTCGGCAAGCCGGAGAGCTTCCATCGTCGCCGGATGGGTGTGGTCACCGCGACCGCCGACGACGTCGAGACGGCGCGGCAACGGGCCGTCCACGCCGCGTCGCTGGTGACCCCGGTGTCGGGACGCCCCTTCGAGCGGTTGACGCCGGTCCCGATGGCCGAGCCGGTCGTCCCGCCTGCGCCGCCGCGGGCCGCGCCTGCGCCGCCTCCGCCGGTGCCGTCACGTCCCACCGCGCCGCCACGCGGCGCTCCGGGAACCCCGCAGCCTCCCGGTCCGCAAGCACCCGGTCCGCACGCACCCGGACCGCGTCAGGGACCGGTTCCGCCGCGCGGGCCGATGCCGCCCCGGGGTGCTCCGGCCCGACCGACGGGCCCGCCACCGCGAGCGGTTCCGCCTGCCTCCGGCCGGCCCGCCGGGCCACCGCCGCCCCGGCCGTCGGGCAATCCGACGCGCGCATCGGTCGACTGACCCCCGGATAGGCCGTCCCCGATGTCCCTTGGTGGGGAGTTGCTGGTCGGGGCGGTCATCCTCGTCGGGCTGCTCGGAATCGTCTTCCCGGTGCTGCCGGGCAGTCTGTTGGTGCTCGGCGCGATCGGTGTCTGGGCGGCGATCGCCGGGGGCTGGGCGTGGGCGATCTTCGGAGCCGCCGCGGCGGTGATCGTGCTCGGCGAGTTCGTCAAGTATTTCGTCGCCGGCCGCTCGTTGCGGTCCGCCGGCATCCCGAACATCACCATCGCGACCGGCGGCGTGCTCGGCATCGTCGGCTTCTTCGTGATCCCGGTGATCGGCCTGTTCATCGGCTTCGTGGTGGGCGCCATGCTCGCCGAACTCATCCGCACGCGCAGCGTGGGTGCGGCCTGGCGTGGCACGGTGTCGTCGTCGAAGGCGGCGTTGATCACCATGGGCATCGAGTTGTTCGCGGCCCTGCTCGGCACCGCGATCTGGTTGGTGGGCGCGGGGATCTGGTGATCAGGGCAGCCGTGTTGCGGCGCGCGCGCCGAGGGGCACGATCATGGGTGCGCCGAACACCGGGTCGGCCATCACGTGCGACTGCAGGCCGAAGGCCGCGTGCAGGAGATCGGCGGTGATCACCTCGTCGGGCCGCCCGTGCGCGACGAACTCGCCCGCTCTCATCACGAAGAGCGAATCGCTGTAGCGCGCAGCGAGATTGAGATCGTGTAGGACCATCACCACTGTCTTGCCGTGCTCGGTGCGCAAGGTGTGCACGAGGTCGAGGATCTCGACTGAGTGGGCGAGGTCGAGGTAGGTGGTCGGTTCGTCGAGGAGCAGGAGGTCGGTCTCCTGGGCGAGCGTGAGTGCGATCCACACGCGCTGGCGCTGCCCGCCGGACAGTGCGTCGACCGGGCGGTCGGCCAGTTCGGTCGTGGCCGTCTGCTCCATCGCCAGTGCCACCGCCGCCTCGTCGGCCGCCGACGCCTGCTGATACCACCGCTGGTGGGGATGACGTCCCCGCGCGATCAGGTCCTCGACGGTGAGGCCCTCGGGCGCAACAGGATTCTGCGGCAACAGGCCGAGGCGACGCGCGACGTCCCTCGGACGCATCCGATTGATGTCCTCGTCGTCGAGGTAGACGGTTCCCGACCGGGGTGGTAGCAGCCGCGACAGCGCGCGGAGCAACGTCGACTTCCCACATCCGTTGGGGCCGATGATGGTGGTGATCTCCTGATCGGGGATCGCGATGTCGAGGTCGGAGATGATGACCCGGTCGTCGTAGCCGACCTGCAGTCCCGACGCGCGCAAGCGCGACGTGGTGACGGCTTCGGTGGTGGCCGTGTCTGAGGAGGTCATACCGTGGCCTTTCGGGACATCGCGATCATGAGGTAGATGAGGCACGGCCCGCCGATCGCCGCGGTGACGATGCCGACCGGCAGGCCGCCCGGCAGGAGTGTGCGGCACAGCAGGTCGCCGCCGAGCACGAGGATTCCGCCGACGATGCCCGAGGCGAGCGGTGTGGGCAACGGCGTGCCGGTCAGACGCAGCGCGATCTGCGGCGCCAACAGCGCGACAAAGGCGATCGGGCCTGCGGCCGAGACACAGAGCGCGGCCACCACCACCGCGATCACCAGCAGGAACGTGGTCACCCGGCCCGCGTTGACGCCGAGTCCGCGGGCGACGTCGGGGCCGAGGCCCAGAATGCCGATCGCGCGCGACAGCCCGATCACCGCCACCACGCCGACCCCGACCGCGATGGCGGCCGGCCACACGTCGGACCAGGTCACCTGGGAAACCGAGCCCACCAGCCAGGTCTGTGCGCGCGCCGCGTCGGCGATCTGCGCGCGCGTCAGCATGTACGAGGTGAGTGCCTGGAGCATCCAGGTGACACCGACACCGATGATGACGAGCCGGAAGGGGTCGATGCCGACGTTCGCCGAACGGCCCGGCCAGGCGAGCACATACATCACGATCGCGGTGGCGAAGCCACCGATCAGGGCGGCGGCCGGCACGCCGAGACCGGCCAGCCAGGCGCCCCAGGTGGACGAGAAGGCGATGGCGGCGACGGCGGCGGCACTCGCGCCCGCGGTGATACCCAGGATGTCGGGGGTGGCCAACGGATTACGAGCGATCAGCTGGGTGAGGGCGCCCGCCATCCCGAAGCCGAAACCGACCAGCAGCGAGACCAGCGCGCGGGGGAGCGAGACGTCGAACACCACGACGTTCTCGATCCGGGTGCCGCCGCCGAGCAGCACCCGGGCCACGTCGACCGGACTCATCGGATAGTCACTGATCCCGATGCTCAGCAGGAACAGCAGCAGGGTGAGCGCGACCGCGACGGCCATCGTCACCAGCATCCGGGGGCGGATGACCCACGACGACGACCCGACTCTCAGGACGCGGCGTCGCGTGCGTTGGGGTGCTTCGGGTTCGGGGGTGGGGCCCGGCCGGATGTCGGTGGTCATACGGCGGCCAGCTTCCGTTTGCGGACGAGGGCGATGAGGAACGGTGCACCGACGAGCGCCAGGACCACGCCGACCTGGACTTCGCCCGGGCGAGCGATGACCCGTCCGATGACGTCGCAGACCAGTACCAGGATCGCGCCCAGCAGAGCCGAATACGGGACGATCCATCGGTAGTCGGCGCCGGTGATGGCGCGCGCGATGTGCGGGACCACCAGCCCGAGGAAGACGATCGGACCGCATGCCGCCGTCGCCGCGCCGACGAGCAGGGTGATGGTGAGGATGCCCATGACACGGATCAGGACGACGCGCGAACCGAGCGCTTTGGACATGTCGTCGCCCAGGCTGAGCACGTTCAGGAAGAAGCCGCTGCCCAGCGCGAGGACGAGGCCGATGACGACGAACGGCAGCGCCGCCGAGAACACATCCAGCCCTCGACCGGTGGTGGCGCCGACGTTCCAGAACCGCCAGGCGTCGAGGGTGACGCTGTCGGACAGCACGATTCCCGACGTGATGGCGAGGAGCAGTGCGGACAGGCCGGTGCCGGCGAGGATGAGGGTCAGCGGGCTGGCGCCGGAGAGCGCTGCGAGACCGAAGACCGCACTCGCCGCGACCAGGGCGCCGACGAGTCCAAAGGCCATGTATGCGACGGGACTCTGGATGCCGAGCAGGTAGACGCCCGCGACGACGGCGCATGCGGCACCGGCGTTCACCCCGAGCATCCCCGGGTCGGCCAGAGGGTTACGTGTGTGTCCTTGCGCGAGTGCGCCTGCGGCGCCGATCGCCAGGCCGATCACCAGTCCCAGTACGGTCCGCGGGAACCGGAGGTCCCAGACGATGCCGTAAACGTCTGTCGCGCCGGGGGGAGCCGGTGGGGCCTCGAGGACGATCCACGGGATGCCGTGGAAGTCCGTGGCTTTCAGCGACGGCCATCCGCCGGCCTGCAGCGCGTCGATCACTTCGCCGATACCGAGCTGGCGCGTGCCGATCGCGATGGAGGCGAAGAGCGCCACCACGACCACCGCGACAAGCAGGAGAATCCCGGTGGTTCGGCGCATAAGGGTAACCTTACCAACGTCTCTCGGGGCGCCTCTGAGTGCGTCGCGGCGCCGTGTCGTTTGGATAACGAAAGAAGTACGCACCTGTGAACAGCCTGTGTGGTGCGTAACGATTCGCTTGGCATGGGTCGATAGTCCAACCAGAACGTCACGAGGACACCGGAGTAGGAGAGATTGATGAGAGCATCGCTCAAGCGCGCGGGTGCCACGGTATTGGCAACAGTGGGCATCGCGGCAGGCACGTTGGCCGGCACCACGCCCGCCCAGGCCGCGGTACCGGGGGACCTGGAGCTCGTCGGAGGCATCGAATGCCACTTCGGCCAGTGGGGTCAGCCGTGGAATCAGGCCTGGTACATGTACCGCTACATGACGGTCCGCAATGCCGGCGACACGACGATGCACAACGTGATCCTCAACGAGATCAACGGCAAGTCGGTCCGGATCAAGGAGCTCAAGCCGGGCGAGACCATGTCCAAGTGGGACGCCAAGGCGAATCGGTGGGTGCGCCCCATCGAGACCCGCTGGTTCGGCTGCTTCCCGTCGTCGATCTCGGGCTTCACCTTTGCCAACGAGGCCGAGAACCTGACGAACAACTTCGGCTACTGGCAGAACTTCCGCCGACAGGACAACTGACCACAGTGCGAAAGAGCGGCGATCGGAGAACCGATCGCCGCTCTTGCTGTCTGTAGGTCCGATCGGCGGGCAACGACGGGTTGGTTGCCGGGCCGACGACGGGTCAGCTGCCGGGGCGGGAGACCTTGTGCGGTTCCGACGCCGCGAGCATGTCCTCACGCTCGACGACCTTCACACGCTCACGGCCCTCGGCCGCGCCGAGGTTGCGCTCGTGCTCGTCGAGCCGGTACCAGCCGTCCCACGTGGTGAACGGGATGCCCTTGCCCTCGAGCAGCTCGATGACGGCGTCCTCCGACGGCTTGCTCGGCGAGAGCAGCACCCCGTTGGTCATGTCCTCGAGGATGCAGTCGACGGTCTCGTTGGCGTCACCCTTGGTGTGGCCGATCAGCCCGACGGGGCCGCGCTTGACCCAGCCCGTGGTGTACATACCGGTGAGGTGTTGTCCCTCGTCGAAGACGCGGCCCGCCTCGTTCGGGATCACGCCGGCCTGCTGGTCGAACGGGATCTGCGGGAGGTTGTCGGAGAGGTATCCGACCGCGCGGTACACGGCGCCGAGGTCCCAGTCGGTGTGCTTGCCGGTGGGCTTCACGTTGCCGGTTCCGTCGAGCTGGGTGCGCTCGGTCCGCAGTCCGACGACCTTGCCGTCCTCGCCGAGGATCTCCACCGGGTTCTCGAAGAAGTGCAGGAACAGCTTGTGGATGGCGCCCTGCTTGGGATCGCGGATCGCGTAGTTCTCGATGATCGTGGCGACCTGGTCGGTGATCTTGGAGCCACGACGCGCGACGGCCGAACCCTCGTCGTATTCGATGTCCTCGGGATTGACGACGACCTCGATGTTCGGCGAGTGATCGAGCTCCTTGAGCTCGAGCGGGGTGAACTTGGCCTGGGCCGGCCCGCGGCGACCGAACACGTGGACCTCGATGGCCTTGTTGGCCTTGAGTCCCTCGTAGACGTTTGCCGGGATCTCGGTCGGGAGCAACTCGTCGCCGGTCTTGGCGAGCACGCGTGCGACGTCGAGCGCGACGTTGCCGACACCGATGACCGCGACCTTCTCGGCATCGAGCGGCCAGGTGCGCGGGAAGTCCGGGTGTCCGTCGTACCAGGCGACGAACTGGGCGGCGCCGTAGCTGCCGTCGAGGTCGATGCCGGGGATGTCCAGCACGCGGTCGTCGGTGGCGCCGGTGGAGAAGATCACCGCGTCGTAGAGGTCCTGCAGCTCTTCGAGGGTGATGTCGGTGCCGTAGTCGATGTTGCCGAGCAACCGCACCTGCGGCTTGTCGAGCACCTTGTGCAGCGCGGTGATGATGCCCTTGATGCGCGGGTGGTCGGGCGCGACGCCGTAACGGATCAGTCCGAAGGGGGCGGGCATCCGCTCGTAGAGGTCGATGCTGACGCCGCGATCCTTCGCGGTGTCGGACTTCATCAACGCGTCTGCTGCGTAGATCCCGGCGGGACCTGCACCGACGATGGCAACCCGCAACGGGCGGCTGGTGTCACTCATGGAGTAGGTGCTTTCCGTGGCTCAATGTGACTCTGGCGAGAGAGTCGCTGGTGGTGGCCGCTGACGCGGCGCCTATCCCTTCTACGGTAGGCGTTCGACGCGCTTGGCCAAAATCTGTTTGTGAGGATTACCTCACTTGTCCCCGTGCAGGGTGTCAGCGTTTGGCCGCTTCGGAGATCGGTCCGACGGCCTGGTCGGCAACCCACGGCAGCGTCAGCACCGTGGGCACCGACATCGCGCTCCCCACCTGCTGGTCCAGATAGACGGCACGCCCCTCGGTCACGAGCGGCAGCTTGCTCCACGTCGGATCGCTCTTCAGCCGTGCGTTGGAGCCCTGCCAGTCCACCGCGACCACCACGTCGACGTCGTTGAGCATCGACAGGTTCTCGGCCGAGATCTCGCCGTAGAAACCGTTGGTGATGGCCGGTTTCAGCGATTCGGGGAAGGTGAAACCGTAGTCGGTCAGCGTCTGTCCGCGGCCGTCCTCGGCGCTGTAGACCGACACCGCGCCGGTGGGAAGACCGGACACCACCGCGGCCGTCTTGCCGGCGAACTCGGGGTGTTTCGCCCGGACGTCGGCGAGGTATTTCTCGGTCTCGTCGATCTTCTTCTGGGCCGCGTCCGGCAGCCCGACGGCGCGGCCGATCTCAGTGGTCTGGACGTCCCACGGGATCTGCCAGTTCGGGTATTCCGCGGGCCGCACGATGGTCGGAGCGGCCTTGGTCAGGACGTCGTACTGCTCCCGGGTGGGGGCGGCACCGATGGCGGTGATCAGTTCGGGATTCGTCGCCAGCGCGTTGGGGATCTGACTGCCGAAGTCGGCCGCGGCCTGCGGGAGGACCACTGGTTCGGCGTCGCCGAGCAGCTCGGCGTTCCATGGCGTGCTGCGGTCCGGGGGATCGCCGAACGGCGCCACCGTGGTCGGCGTGACGCCGAGCGCGAGCAGGGTGTCGGCGTCGCCGACACCCATCGCGGCCACGCGCGACGGTTGCTTCGAGATCGTCGTCGAACCGTATGCGTGCTGAATCGTCGCGGGGAGCGCGCCGGACTCGGCCGCCGGCATCGACGCCGCCGCCGTGGAGTCCTCTTCCGGGGCACTGCAGGCGCCGACGACCAGGGTCGCGGCTGCGGTGAGACCCACGGCGGCCAGGCGGATCGGACGGGGCAGGGGGAGTCGTGCTCGGGTTGCGCGCATGGGGGCCTCACGTCGACGGAAGTCGGAACTTACCCCACCCTAACTTCTTGGCGCCCGTGCGCGCGGCGGCGCCCGCGGATTCGGCATCGCCGGTGGTCGATAGACTGCCCGCCATGGCAGAGGGCGCGCAGGACCGCGAACGGTCGTGGAAGGAAGCGTGGCCCGTTCTGGTCGCCCTGGCGGTGGTCGTGATCGCGGCCGCGGGTATCGGGATCTCCTATCTCATCCGGCCGGCAGACGAGCGGATGAGTACCGACGCGCAGGTCCAGCACGCGATCAACGACGTCTACACCGCGCGCAACGAGGTCGACTACGACAAGTATCGCGAGTCGACCTGCGCCGCGGATGTGGCGTCGGAGGCGTTCCCGGACGAGTCGACGTTTGTGGACGAGAACCGGAAATCGTTCGACGAGAACGGACATATCGTCATCCCCGAGATCAGCGGGATCACGGTGTCGGGAGACCGGGCGACTGCGCAGGTACATTGGCACTTCGATGACAAGCCCGACCAGAAACAGGTGACCGACACGGTCGTGGTGCGTGAAGACGGGGACTGGAAGGTGTGTACGTCGTGAGGTATTCGGGTGATCTGACGCCGCTGCAGGCGTGGGAGAAACTGGAGAACGATCCGAAGACCGTGCTGGTCGATTGCCGGACCCGGGCCGAGTGGGCCTTTGTCGGGGTCCCCGACCTCGAGGTGATCGGCAAGAAGACCCTGTTCGTGGAGTGGACCACGTTCCCCGACGGGAGGCCGAACGAGGCCTTCGTCGAGCAACTGCGCGACGCCGGTGTCACCGACGACAACGAGGTCATCTTCATCTGCCGCTCTGGTCATCGCTCGATCGGCGCGGCCGAGGCGGCCACCGCCGACGGCATCGGTGCGGCCTACAACGTGCTCGACGGCTTCGAAGGTGCCCTCGACGAGAACGATCACCGCGGCAGCCAGGGCTGGCGCGCGCTCAACCTCCCGTGGCGGCAGTCGTGAGCAGGGAACTGCCGGAAGGGCTTTCGGCCGACACCCTGGCGGTCCGGGCCGGCCTCGATCGATCCGGCTTTTTCGAGACCTCCGAGGGCCTGTTCCTGACCAGTGGCTACGTCTACGAATCGGCGGAGGCCGCCGAGCGGGCCTTCACCGGCGAGGACAAACGATTCGTCTACTCGCGGTACGGGAATCCGACCGTCGAGATGTTCCAGGAGCGGCTACGTCAGCTCGAGGGAGCCGAAGCATGTTTTGCCACGGCCAGCGGGATGGCCGCGGTCTTCGTCGCGCTCGGCGCGCTGTTGAAGGCCGGTGACCGGCTGGTCGCCGCGCGCAGCCTGTTCGGTTCGTGTTTCGTGGTGTGCAACGAGATCCTGCCGCGCTGGGGTGTCGAGACCGTCTTCGTCGACGGTGAAGACCTCGACCAGTGGGAGGCCGCACTGTCGAAGCCGACCACTGCGGTGTTCTTCGAGACGCCGTCGAATCCGATGCAGACGCTCGTCGACGTGGCGCGGGTGTCCGAACTCGCCCACGCGGCCGGTGCGAAAGTGGTGCTGGACAACGTCTTCGCCACGCCGCTGCTGCAGAGCGGCCTCGACATGGGTGCCGATGTGATCGTGTACTCGGGGACCAAGCACATCGACGGTCAGGGCCGGGTGATGGGCGGCGCGGTGCTCGGCGAGAAGGAATTCATCGATGGCCCGGTGCAGATGCTGATGCGGCACACCGGTCCGGCGCTGAGTCCGTTCAATGCCTGGACGCTGCTCAAGGGGCTCGAGACCATGCGGCTGCGACTCGACGCCTCGGTGGCGTCGGCGTTGCGCATCGCGCAGTTCCTGGAAGACGATCCGCGGGTCCGATGGGTGAAATATCCTTTCCTGCAGTCGCATCCGCAGCAGGTGCTCGCGCACAAACAGATGTCGGGTGGTGGCACGGTGGTCACCTTCGAGATCGGCGATCGCGACGGCGTCGACGGCAAGAAGCGTGCCTTCGAAGTGCTCAATGCGCTTCGGGTGGTGGACATCTCGAACAATCTCGGGGACTCGAAGTCGTTGATCACCCACCCCGCGACCACCACTCATCGGGCGATGGGCCCCGAAGGCCGGGCGTCTATCGGCGTCACCGACTCGGTGGTGCGCCTGTCGGTCGGCCTCGAGGGTGTGGAGGATCTGCTCGCCGATCTCGATCAGGCGCTGGGCTGAGGTTGCTCGCCGTCGGCCTCCCGTCGCCGGCGGTTGCGTTCGCGTTCTTGTTGTCTACGGGCATGTTTGGCTGCCACTCGGCTCCGGGACCGGGTGGGCGGATGTGGACGGTCACTGCTGGGGAACGCACCGTCGGCAAGGGTCTCGGCCGGGGGTGCCTGGGCCGGTGCGGTGAACCGGATGCGGCGTAGCCCGGGAAAGAGGGCTTCGAGGTTCTCGGCGTCGCCGGGTATCTGCAGCCCCTCGGGAGTGGTGAAGGTGGTGCGCAGCCTTCCCGACCAGCCATCTCGGTGCTGTTCGTCGACCCAGTGACCGAAGGTCTTGAGCAGATGGCCGAAGCGGTCCTTCGCATTGAGGTTGTCCGGCAGCGTGAGCCCACCCGTCGGGGGATCGGCGTGGTTGAACTCGACCACATGGTCCAGGTCGGCATCGAACGCAGACGTCGAATTCCCCGGTATGACGCTGAAACCGTCGCGAACGCGCACAAAGGTCTCCAGCGCGGTCGATGGCCGGTACGGGTCTGAGGGCAGATGGGCAGGCAGCGTGAAGGATCCGTCCGGATTCTCCGACGTGCCCTTTGGCACGATCGGCTTGACGACGGTGTCCGCGCGGGCGGCGAGGGCGCGGAGGTGCTCGTCGCTGATCACGCCGTGGCCGGCCATGAACGCCGGCCGTTGGGCGTCCCCGGAGAGCGTGGAGTCGTCACAGACCACATGGATGACCACCTTGGGGTCGACCGGTCCGATCGCGGTGGTGGCCTCGGGAATCTCGGCCGGGCATCCGTCGCGTCCGCACTGACACTCGAACGGTGTGCGGGTCAGCAGCGCGAACACGGCATCCGACGCGCGCTGTTGCCGAGTACGGCCATCCTCCTCGCACACCGCGGCCGCCAACTGCTTGACCGCGACGGCGGCGATCCGCACGTTCTCGGCGGCCATGATCACCGACAGTTCGGCGGTGCCATCATTTTTGGGCTCGGTCCACATCCCCCGCGCATCCAGGGCCTTGCGGCGTTGTTCACGCACCGCGTCGGGATCGTGACGGAACACGATGCGATCGACCATGGTGCGCAACCGATGCAGCGACCACGCCCCGGAGTGCGAATCGAGCGCGGCGGCGATCCCGGCGTCGACGGCGCCTGCGCACTCGCGCCCGTCGACCAGATCGGTGCGCGAGATGATCGTCCGCACCAACTGCTCGGTGATCCGGCCGTCGCGCAGTCGCGCGGACACCTCGGGGAGCCGGTCACGGAGGGCGAGGGCCCGGTTGAGCAGTTGTTCGGCTGCTGGTTGACCGATACCCAGCGCGTAGGCAAGCCGGGCGGCGCAATCGGCGAAGCCGTCCTTGAGGAAGAGCGCATGCGGATCCGGCTGCGCTCCGACGATCCGCGCATGCAGCTCGACGGCGGTCTGGTAGTCCTGCCATGCCAGGAACGACCGGCCACGCTGCGTCGAGACCAGGCTGCCGATCAGGTCGTTGGTGTCGGCGTCGATGATCTCGGCGGCTGTCACACCGCCGGTGAACAGGGGTGCGACATCCGGCCACGGTGAGTTGCCGCGCCACCACGACGACAATGACCACGACGGACCTGACACCACATGCCTTCCTCGAGAACGGACATCGCGACAGGCCGCCCGCATCATCTCGAGAAGGACCAGGCCCGCCGGCGTGAACAAGGAGCCAGGCCGGATTCAGTTCCTCACATCGGCCCTGCACACACCAATGTAGGGCAGGGGTACGACAAGTTCGGGACGAGATGGATCAGGGGTCGATCCCGAGTGCGTTGAACACCGTCCGCAACTTGGCGGTCGTCTCGTCGACCTCGGAGCCCGGTTCGGATTGCGCGACGATCCCACCGCCCGCCCAGGTGCGCAGGCTGTGCCGGTCCGCGGTCAGTTCCAGGCAGCGGATGGTCACCATCCATTCGCCGTCGCCGGCGCTGTCGCACCAGCCGATCGTTCCGCCGTAGAGGCCGCGTTCCCCCTCGACCTCCCGGATGAACTGGGCGGCAAGGTCACTGGGAGTTCCGCAGACCGCCGGGGTCGGACTCAGCAACAGCGCAAGGTCGAGCGCGGTCATGGTGTCGTCGCGGAGGGTGCCGCGGATGGGTGTCGCGAGATGCCAGATCTCGCCGGTCGAGCGCAGCTGCGGCGACGACGGGACGGTGAGCTCGACACAGTGGGGGGACAGCCGGTCCCGGAGGTAGTCGACGACGAATGCGTGCTCGGTCAGGTCTTTGGCCGAGGCGACGAGACCGTCCGCGGCGGCACGGTCGACCGCCGGATCCGCTGACCGCGGCGCCGACCCGGCGTAGGGATGACACGTCACCGTGCGGCCCTGTTTGCGTACCAACGACTCCGGGCTCGCCCCGACGAGCCATCCGCCACTTCCGCGTGACGCCCCGACATCCACACCGAAGGCATTCCCCTCGGAATTGCCATGCGCCAGAGCATGAATGAGACCGTCGACGTCGACGGCGGGGTCGAGGGTGGCATCCACCGACCGCGCCAGCACCACCTTGTCCAGCTCGCCGTCGGCGATCTGTTTGATCGCGCGTTCGATGCGCTCGCGATGGATTGCCTGATCGGGGTGCAGCGACATCGACGTGACGCGGTGCGGTGCCGGCTTCGATCCGGCCACCGGTCGCGACGTGTGACGGAGTGTGCGGGGAGCGATCAGTGCGGCGGGATCGTCGATGTCGAACGGGACCGCGCCGACGACGGCCTCGACCGCGCCGGCGCGCAGGGCCTCGGCGGCGGCGCGGGCGTCGACGAATCCGCGACGAACGCCGCTCCCCACCACCGATCCCGTCGGTCGCGACAGGATGAAGACGTAGGGATCCGAGCCGTCGGCGTCGGAGATGACCATGGCTTCACGCTACCGCCGGGCTTTTGTGCGCGGTGAGTGAAAATTGACACGTCGAGGCGTGATGGGTGAACCTTGACGTGGGTCATGAGTGCCAGTGACAAGCCCCGGCTCGCTGGCCGGCAACCCTCCACCGCGGTGGGGTGCTCCGGGTGACGACCCGGCCGTGCTCGAAGTGATCACGGCAAGTGCGGATTCCTCAGGAGCTATTGCCATGACTGCTGTCCTTTCGACGCCTTTCAACATCCCGGCGCCCTTCACCAACCCAGCGCCCTTCACCAACCCAGACGTCGCCGAACTCGGCGCCCACGCCATCCCGCCGTTGGCGCAGGTCGTCGGCGCCGACGAGTGCGTACCGCTGGCGACCGGCGAGACGGTTCGCTACGCCAACCTCGACTACGCGGCCAGTGCACCCGCGTTGGCGGCGGTGGCGGAGTCCGTCACGCGCTCGTTGTCGCAGTACGCGAGCGTGCACCGCGGCGCAGGGCATCTGTCGCAGGTCACCACTGCCCGGTACGAGCAGGCTCGTGAGGTGATCCGGGGATTCGTCAGGGCGCGTGCCGACGACGCGGTGGTCTTCACCCGCGGCACCACCGACGCCATCAACCTCGCTGCGCACGCGACCCGTGGCGACGTGGTGGTGCTCGACATCGAGCACCACGCCAACCTGCTGCCGTGGTGCGCGCCCGACCGTGACGGGTCGTCGCGGGCCCGGGTGGTGCGCGCGTGCGCGACGATCGACGACACGCTCGCCGCGCTGGAGACCGAACTCGCGGCGGCGCCCGCCTCGTTGCTCGCCGTCACCGCGGCGTCCAATGTCACCGGCGAGGTGCTGCCGATCGGTCGGTTGTCAGCGATCGCCCACCGCAACGGCGCACGCATCCTGATCGACGCCGCCCAGCTCGTCGCTCATCGCCGCATCTCGATGGCCGGTCACGGCGTCGACTACCTGGTCTTCTCCGGTCACAAGCTCTACGCACCGTTCGGGGCGGGCGTGTTGATCGGACGTCCGGACTGGCTCGACGACGCCGAGCCCTACCTGGCGGGTGGCGGCGCGTCGGCACGTGTTGCCCTCGGCGACCGCGACGCGGATGCCGCGATCGACTGGCACGCGGGGCCGGCCCGCCACGAGGCCGGTTCGCCGAACGTGCTGGGCGCCGTGTCGATCGCGGCGGCGTGCGAGGCGCTCGACAGTGTCGGATTCGAGAACATCGGGCTGCACGAAGAATTGCTGCGCGCCCGCCTCGACGACGGGCTCGCGGCCACCGAGGGCATCACGCAGCTGCGCATCTTCGAGGACGCCACCGACCGGGTGGGGATCGCCGGATTCGACGTCGACGGGTGCCCGCCACGGGAGGTGGCCGAGTTCCTCAGTCGGAGTGCGGGTATCGGCGTTCGTGACGGCAAGTTCTGCGCGCATCCGTTGGTGAATCGGCTGGGTTTTCCGGCCGGTGCGGTGCGGGCGAGCTTCGGGGTCGGCACCGGTTCCGGCGACATCGACCGGCTCGTCGACGCGCTGTCGAGACTGACCACGCGAGCGAGGGCGCGATGAGCATCGAATACGCGCGCCCGTCGTCGACGATCAGCATAGGCCGGCCGGCGCTGCGGGTCGCGCTCGCCGGCGAGATCGAGGCGGCGGCGTTCCCGATCGTGGTGCGGCGGCCGACCCTGCGTGATGCGCAGCGGGCACGGTTGCTGTTGCGCGCCGGCGTCAACGATCAGGCGAACTACGTTGTCGCGCTTGAGGTGGAGGCGGCCATCGCCCCGCACGCGGAGTCTGCGCGTGCCTCGGCGGAGCCCGGCCGGGCACCAGCGGTCAACCAGCCGGAGACGATCCGATACGTCGGGACGCCGCATGGGCTGGTCTCGCTGATCCGTGACATCTATGTGGCCGAGATCGCCGACGCGGTCATCGTCGTGCCGCTCGACGGCCCGGTCACCGCGGCCCGGGTCCGTGAGCAGGTACTTCCCGTGCTGGATCCGGCACGAGGGCGTGTCGCCTGAGTCTGTGCCGTTGACTGCCCGGCGTGAGACCTGTCCTGTGTTTCGTCTCACCCCGCTCTGTGTTGACACTGCTTCTTACTCGTCAGTACGGTTCTGCCGACCCGGTCGTAGGTGATGACCGGCGGAGGGGGAGCATGAATCGGGGAATCGCCGTGTCGCACACCGGCCGTCTGGCCGTGGCCATCGTCGCTGTGATCGGAGCGCTGATCGGTGGTGTGTCGCTGGCGGCGCCGGCTCAGGCGAGCACCGTGACGCGCTATCTCGATCTGCCGCTGACGAATCGGTTCGCCGATCAGTACGGCGGCGGCGTGAATCGAGCGCTGCCGACCGATCTCACCGAACTCAGCCGGC
Source organism: Gordonia sp. SID5947 (assembly GCF_009862785.1). Classification (NCBI taxonomy): domain Bacteria; kingdom Bacillati; phylum Actinomycetota; class Actinomycetes; order Mycobacteriales; family Gordoniaceae; genus Gordonia; species Gordonia sp. SID5947. The sequence goes on from NZ_WWHU01000001.1 coordinate 4,276,233, forward strand.
TGGTCCGCGATGCCCGCGCGAGCGGTGTCGACCCGAAACGCTATGCGGCACTGCTGTTCCAGTATCGGCTCGTGCAGGCGACCACCGGGGCCGGAATCGACCTCGCCGGTTGGGATCCGGCCAAAGGGTTCCACGCGACCCGCTCGACCATGATCAAGGGCTACCGCTACTACGAGAACTTCCAGATCGCCCATCGCAATCTGCAGTGGGCGGGTATGGCAGGCATGGTGGGCGCCGACTTCGGTGGTGGCACTGCGGATGTCGTTCTCGCCGGTGACATCTACGGCATCCGGGGGCTGCAGCCGCTGGCCGCGCAGATCATCGAGAAGGCGACCCAGGTCGCCGGTCCCGGCATCATCGGTCAGTTCCCCGAGGGCCTGCGCAACCTCGCCTACCACGCGGACCAGATCACCCCGGCAGACCTGGCGTGGTTCTCGCGGCAGATCCTGGTGATGCAGAAGGCGATCTTCTCCGATCTCATGCCGATGCACGTCGCGTTCGTCAAGGACGGTCTCGACGGGATCGAGGAGTTCCGCCGCGCAGGCATCGTCGACGATGCCGTGGCGGCCGCGTGGCGAGACATCGCGTCCGACAACCCCGCCCGGGTCTCGAAGGGCAACGGGACGCTCTTGCGCCGCGAACAGTACGACGTCGTCGGCTGGCAGTTCGACAACGTGCGCAACTATCGCAGATCGGCAGGCGTCGGCTCGGCGCTGACCTATGCCATGACGCTCGCCGGTTCGCCGTCGGTTGCGGGGGTTCCGGCGTTGCGCGACTTCATCTCCTACACCTATCGAGGCCGGACACCCGACGGTCGGACGCTCTCCATCGCCACCCCGATCCCGGATTGGGACTGGTCGGAGTTCGACCTGCGGTGGAAGTACGTGACGACCGAACTCCTGCCGCGTTACCGGGACATGGTCGACAACCGGTACGGACAGTTGGTGGCGCAGCTGAAGGTTCCGTACGAGACACAGTTCGAATCGCACCGGCCGATCTACAACCTGCACCAGATCCTCGGTGATGCGGTGGCGCACACCAAGGTCAGCATCTCCTGACCCCTCCCGCCGACGGCAACCGAAATCCCGCCGACGGCAACCGAGATCTCGCCGAGAGCAACCGAGATCTCGCCGAGAGCAACCTGTCTCGCGCCCTCAGGCCTCGCCGCGTTCCCACTGCTCGATCAGGTCGGCCTCGGCGTCGGTGGTCAGTGTCCCGTACAGCCTGAATCGGGCCATCCCGCCGTCGGGATAGATGTCGAGGCGGGCCTCGGTCGCCGGGCGGTCGAGGTCGATGACGAACCGGTGTCGGGTGTCGGGCTGTAATTCGGTGCGCGGCAACATCTCGAACCATTCGCCGTCCTCGCCGTCGCGACCGCGGACCGTCGCGGCGCCCGGCGCGTTACCGAGGAAGTAGCTGGTGTCGAGTTCGATGAGACTGACCTGACCGCGTCCGGCCAGACGTACCTGAACCCAGTCGTTGCCATCGTCGCGACGCCGTGAGGTCTCCCAGCCCTCGCCCATGTTGCGCGCCCGGCCGGGCATCAGCAGGTTGTTGGGGGAGCCGTAGAACATGTTGGAACACGCGGTGATCAGGCCGCCGTTCTCCAGTGCCGCGAGGTCGAAGTGGCCGTACCGGAAGAAGTGCGGATTGGGCACGCCGCGTCCGTGGACACGGAAGCGGGCGACGCCGCCGTCTGGATGCATGGTCAGCCGGACGTGGGTGAAGCGATCCTTCGCGTCGACCTTGAACGGGTTGCGGGTGTCACCGTCGGCGGCGGTCTTCTCGACGATCGTCACCCACTCGACGTCGTCGAGGAGTTCCTCCACGGAGACGATGCCTTCCACGGCGGCCGCTTCCACGGAGACGAACGGCGGATAGTTCCCCTTGAACCACGACGTGTCGACCACCACGCCGTAGATCACACCGGGTGCGCCCAGACGCACGATGGCCTGATCGACGCCATCGCGGCGCCGACGACGCGTCTCCCAGCCGTCGTAGACCTGGCCCTTGTGGCCGAATGTTGCCGGCTGATACTGCGCGGGCGCCGTCTTGATGAGGTTCTGCGCTTCCGCGAACAAGTCGTCGTTGGTCCAGACGACTGCGCCTCCGAGCTCGCGAAGTGCCAGGTCAGGCATGGAAGTGAAATGCGGGCGGTTGCCCGTGGAGGCCGGCGGTTGGGGAGTCACGGGTTCTGATCGTAGGCCAGGTTGCATGCGCGCGACGGTCGAGCGCATACTTGCGGACGGCAACTAATTGCAGTCAGCAACTAATTGCAAAGGGAAAGTAAAATCCGATCTCGGGGAGGACGCGCATGCTCGATCAACACGCCGTCGACGATCTGTTCGATGTGCTGTCCCGGTACATGCGTCTCCGCGACCGGGCGGCCCACACCACGTTCAAGACGGCGGACGGGGAGTTCGAGACGGCTGCGTTCAAAGGTCTCTTCCACCTCGCCCGCGAATCCATGCGGTCACGCGAGCTCGCCGAGAGCCTCAACGCCGACCCTTCGACGGTGAGCCGCCATGTCGCGCAGCTCGTCGACCTCGGGTTGGTCCGGCGTGAGGCGGATCCGGCGGACGGCCGCGCGACCCTGCTCGTGATCACCGACGCCGGAATCGAACGCGTCGAGGCGATGCGGATGGTGCGCCGGACCGCGATGGACGACGCGATGACGGACTGGACCGACGACGAGCTCTGGACGCTGGTGCGTCTGCTGAGCCGGTTCGTCGACGCCGCCGAATCGGTCATCGCGCCCCCGTGCGCCAAGGGCGACGAGGCGCCGCGCACGATCGCAGACTTTGTGAAAGGAAAGGCATGACAGAATCAACGGCCGCCCTCGAGAAGGCGGCCCCGGACGAGGTTGCGGGGGCCGGGCTGACGCATCGTCAGATCCTCACGATCCTCGCGGGCCTCATGATGGGGATGTTCCTCGCGGCGCTCGACCAGACCATCGTCTCGACCGCGATCCGCACCATCGCCGACGACCTGCAGGGCTACGACATGCAGGCGTGGGTGACCACCGCCTATCTGGTCACCGCGACCATCGTGACGCCGCTGTACGGCAAGCTGTCCGACCTCTATGGCCGGAAACCGTTCTTCCTGCTGGCCATTTCGATCTTCATCGTCGGCTCGCTGCTGTGCAGTATCGCGACGTCGATGTACGAGCTCGCCGCGTTCCGAGCCTTCCAGGGCCTGGGCGCAGGTGGTCTGATGACGCTCGCGCTCACCACGATCGGCGACATCGTGCCGCCGCGTGAACGTGCGAAATACCAGGGTTACTTCCTGGCCGTGTTCGGCACGTCCAGCGTCTTGGGTCCGGTCCTCGGCGGACTGTTCGCCGGCCAGGCGTCGATCCTGTGGGTCTCCGGCTGGCGCTGGGTGTTCCTGGTGAACGTGCCCATCGGTCTCGTCGCGCTGTTCGTGGTCTACAAGGTGCTCAACTACGACCAGCAGAAGGGTGTCGGCGGCCGCACCGACTACTGGGGTGCGACGGCGCTCGCGGTGGCCGTGGCGCCGCTGCTCATCGTCGCCGAACAGGGACGTGAATGGGGCTGGACCTCCGGTTTGGCGCTGCTCTGCTACGCGATCGGCGTGATCGGGATCCTGGCGTTCATCTGGATCGAGAACAAGATGGGCGACCAAGCGCTGATCCCGTTGCGGGTGTTCAGGAATCGCGTGTTCAGCCAGGGCATCGTGGTGTCCGTCATCATCGGTGCCGTCATGTTCGGTGGCATCTCGATGCTGCCGCAGTACTTCCAGGTGCTGCGCGGGTCGAGCCCGATGGTGGCCGGCCTGCAGATGCTGCCGATGGTGCTGGGCCTGATGACCGGGTCGATCCTGTCGGGCCAGCTGATCTCCCGGACCGGGCGCTACAAGATCTTCACCATCATCGGTGCGACGCTGATCACCTCGGCCACGTTCCTGCTGCACCTGGTCGGCACCGAGACCCCGGTCTACCTGGTGATGCTGATGGCGGCGCTGCTGGGCTTCGGCCTCGGCAACCTGATGCAGCCGATCACGCTGGCGATGCAGAACATCTTGCCGCCCAAGGACATGGGGCTGTCCACCGGCACCGCGACGTTCTTCCGGCAGATGGGTGGCACGCTCGGTGTCGCGGTCTTCTTCTCCCTGCTGTTCTCCTTCATGGGCCCGAACATCAAGGACGAGATGACCTCGGCGGCATCGCAACCCGAGTACCGCACGGCTGTGGTCCAGGCTGCGCAGAGCAGTGACCCACAGGTCAGCGGGTTCGGTAAGTCGCTGATCGCGGCCGCTCAGAATCCGGGGGCGGGCTCCGGGTCGTCGGACAGCGTGATGAGCGATACGTCGGTGATCGAGAAGCTTCCCACCGAGCTGGCCCAGCCGATCAAACGCGGCTTCGCCGATTCGATGGACCGCGTGTTCCTCTCGGTGTCGATCCTGTCGCTGCTCGCGATCGTCGGCACGGTCACGTGGAAGGAACTGCCGCTGCGACGGGGCAAGCCGATCGGCGCGCCCGAGGACGCGAAAGCCTGACCTCGCCCCACCTCTGATCGAAAACTCGTCGACAGCAACACGAAAAGCGCCGACAGCAACCTGCGCAGGTTGCTGTCGGCGCTTTTCGTCCCCGTGACGCGGGCGGTCTCCGGTGGCGCGGGTGGGCTCGGATGACGCGGGCCGTCGACGGCCCGCGTTCGCCCAGCCGGCCCGCGTTCGCCCACCCGGCCCGCGTGAGTGGCGACGGACCGCGCTCGCGGGCTACTCGACCGGCGAGAGGGGCGAGGTGCGGTAAGGGTCAGCCGCGCGACGGCTCGTTGGCCTCGGTCGGATGCGCCTTCAGACGGTCGATGGCCTCCTGGGCGATCTTCTCGGCCTGGTCCTTGCCGACCCAACCGCCGGGCTGGACCTCTTTGCCGGGCTCGAGATCCTTGTAGTGCTCGAAGAAGTGCGAGATCGGCCCGAGCTCGAACTCGCTGACGTCGCCGATGTCCTGGATGTGATCCCAGCGCACGTCCCCCGCCGGAACGCAGAGCAGCTTGTCATCGCCGCCGGCCTCGTCGGTCATCGTGTACATGCCGACGATGCGGGCCTTGACGATGATGCCCGGGAACACCGACTCGGGGAGCAGCACCATCGCGTCCAGCGGGTCGCCGTCCTCGCCGAGCGTGTTGTCGACGTACCCGTAATCGGCCGGGTAACCCATCGAGGTGTACAGGTAACGGTCGAGATAGACCTTTCCGGTCTCGTGATCGACCTCGTACTTGTTACGTCCGCCCTTGGGGATCTCGATGGTCACATCGAATTCCACGGTTCCTCCTGGCAAGTGTTCGCTGGTGGTGATCGCAACCGGCCCGACGCTACTGCTGGGTCGCCTGCGCAGATCGCCTCAACGATACTGTGAGAAGTCGAGAGGGGTCAGGGCCGGGCCGGACCCCGAGGCAGCGATCCGGAGGTTCTGTGGGCGCACAGCGCAGGTCGACCAGGCGCATGATGCTGTGGACGATCATCTCGGTGGTGGTCCTCGCACTGGTCGCCGTCGGCTCGGTCGCGGTGGCCCTCAAGCTCGACGACGCCGACCAACTTCCCCCGGGCATCCCTCCTCAGCCGGCCGCGATCGCGGTGAACCCGCAGATCAAGACGGTGTCGGCGAATGCCCCCGAACCGACCCCGGCGGGCGTGCGCGGCGAGATCGCGCAGGCGGTCCGTGACCCGGCGCTCGGCCAGTTCACCGGGCAGATCAGCGATGCCCTCACCGGCGCGACGTTGTGGTCCGACAGCCCCACCCAGCCGCGGGTGCCGGCGTCCAACGCCAAGATCCTGACGGCGAGCGCGTCGCTGCTCGCGTTGCCGCATGAGAAACGCCTCACCACGACGGTCGTGGTCGGCGCCGGCGGCCAGGTGATCCTCAAGGGTGCGGGCGACCCGACACTCTCGGCCCAGCCGCGGGGTGCCGACACCTTCTATACCAACGCACCGCGTATCGCCGACCTCGCCGCGCAGATCCGCAAAGCCGGCATCCCGGTGACGTCGGTGGCCGTGGACACGAGCGCGTTCACCGGACCCACCATGGACAGCACCTGGGACAAGGGTGACATCGCCGGCGGCGACATCACGCCCATCGAATCGCTGATCGCCGACGGCGGCCGGATCGAACCGCTCGACGAGTACTCGCCGCGGGTCGAGAATCCGGCCATCACCTCAGGTGAGGCGCTCGCCAAGGCCCTCGGAGTGAATGCTCCGGTCACCGAGCAGACCGCACCCGCCGGCGCGCAGACCGTCGCGTCGGTGACGTCGGCGCCGTTGGTGACACGGGTCAACGACATGCTCCGCTACAGCGACAACGTGCTGGCCGAGGCGCTGTCGGTGGAATTGTCGGTGGCCAGGGGCGGTCCGGCATCACTCGCTGGCGGTGTGTCCGCCGTCAAGAGCACGCTGGCCGAACACGGTTTCGACATGTCGGTGGTCACCCTGCGCGACGCCTCGGGCCTCTCGTACGCCAACAAGGTGCCGGCATCGGTGCTGGACAAGTTGATGGCCGGGGCCAGCGGTGAGTCGCAGCCGCTCATGCGGCCGATGCTCGACGGACTGCCGGTGGCGGCCGGCACCGGAACGCTGGCGGACCGCTTCGACCCGACCTCCAATCCGGGCGCGGGCTGGGTCCGCGCCAAGACGGGAACCCTCACCGGCGTGAGTTCGTTGACCGGGATAGTCCAGACCATCGACGGCCGGGTGCTCTCGTTCGCGCTCATGTCGGGCGGGACCTCACCGGCCGATGCCCGGCCCGCGCTCGACAATGTGGCCGGCGAGCTGAGGGAATGTGGGTGCCGATGACCAGCAGCGAGCTGAGCAGCAACGATCTGAGCAGCAATGATCTGACCGGGGACGGTCTCGCCGACCGTGATCGCGAGGAATCCGAGTCGATCGGCGCGCGCATCGACTGGGGTCTGGCGGCCGCCACCGGCAAGCGTCTGGCACGCCCGGGGCCCAAGACCACCGCGTACACCCTCGACGTCGCCTACAAAGAACTCGCCGACGCGGCCACGCGTGCCGAGGCGCCGGTCCGCGAGGTGACCGGTCTGGCCGACGGCCTGCGGGTGCCCACCACACGCATCCTCGACCGTAAGGAATGGGTGGACGCGGCCGCGCAGTCGATGCAGTCGATGCTCGGCGCGAGCGGATCGGATGCGACCGACCCTGACGACGGCGGATCGTCCAACGCGATCGAGGGTGCTCTCGCCGGGTTCTCCGCCAAGGCCGGTGGGTTGCAGGCCGGCGGCCTGCTCGCCTTCTTGTCCGGAGCCATCCTCGGCCAGTACGACCCGTTCACGCCCGACCCGGACACCGGCGATCCCGGGGTGCTGATGGTGGTGGCACCCAACATCATCTCGGTTGAGCGTTCACTTCGCGTGGTGCCCAGCGATTTTCGGCTCTGGGTGTGTCTGCACGAGGTGACCCACCGCGTGCAGTTCTCGGCCAATCCCTGGTTGCGCCAGTACATGATCGACAATCTGGAGATCCTGACGTCGGAATCCGGTGAGTCGACCAGCGAGATCGTCGCCCGGATCACCTCCACGCTGCGCGGCTCCGACGACCATCCACGGGAGAAGGGCGTGCTCGGTGCCATGCAGTTACTGCAGACGCCCGAACAGTACGAGGCGTTCACCCGGATGATGATGCTCGGCACGTTGCTGGAGGGCCATGCCGATCACGTCATGGACGCGGTCGGTCCGGTACATGTGCCGACCGTGGCGACCATTCGGTCGGCCTTCGACAAACGTCGCGCCGCCCCGCGTAATCCGGTGCAGCGCATCATCCGTGCGCTCATCGGCATGGACGCCAAGATCGCGCAGTACGTGCGCGGCAAGGCCTTTGTCGACGAGGTGGTGGGCGCGGTGGGGATGGAGTCGTTCAACACCATCTGGACGTCACCGGAGACCATGCCGCGTCCGAACGAGATCGACGAGCCGCGGGTATGGATGCAACGGGTGCTGTGACCCGGGCGGTCGCGCAGTTCGCCGCGACCCATCTCGACCCCGGTGCCGACGTGTGCGTCGGACTCTCCGGTGGCCCGGATTCGTTGGCGCTCATCGCTTGTGCGGTTCGTGCCGGACTGTCGGTGCGGGCTCTGGTGGTCGACCACGCGTTGCAGGACGGCTCCGACGACGTCGCCGCCGATGCCGCGCAGACCGCCCGAGGGCTCGGTGCCCACGCGACGGTGCTCCCCGTGCAGGTCGGCTGGACCGGCGGTCCGGAGGCGGCCGCACGTGAGGCGCGTTATGCCGCTCTCGACGACGCCCGCGACGGCGCCCCGGTCCTGCTCGCGCACACCGCAGACGATCAGGCCGAGACCGTGCTCCTCGGGCTCGCCCGCGGGTCGGGCGCGCGTTCCATCGCAGGCATGCGACCGTGGAATCCGCCGTGGGGACGCCCGCTGCTGGGCATCCGCCGAGCCCAGACGCTCGCCGCCTGCACCGAGCTCGGGCTGCGTCCACACCACGACCCGCACAACCGCGATCCCCGGTTCACCCGGGTCCGGCTGCGTGCCGAGGTGTTGCCGCTGCTCGACGACGTGCTGCACGGCGGTGTGGTGGAGGCGTTGGGCCGGACCGCATCGTCGGTGCGCGCCGACAACGAGGCTCTCGATGAACTGGCTGCTGATCGGTACCGGTCGGTCGTCGGCGACGACGGCCTCGACGCGGCCGGCATCCGAGGTCTGCCTGCCGCGGTGCGGACGCGCGTCGTGCGACGGTGGCTGCTCGAGATCGGTGCCACCGAACCGACCCATCGGGTGATCTGCGCGGTCGACGATCTCGTCACCGACGAGCGCTCACGCGCGCAGGTCGCCGTCGGCGGTGACCCGAGCGCTCGGCGGGTGGTGGTCCGGGCGGGACAGCGGTTGACGGCGCGTCTCGTCGAACGCTGACCGGTACGACGACGTAGCAGCAATCCGCGCCAGTCGCGGATTGCTGCTACGAAATCGGATAGGGGTCGACGCCTACGCGATGTGGTGCGTCGTGACCTTGATCTGCACGGAGCGCATCGCCTCGAACGTCACCTCATCTGAGGTGACGCCGACGTCCTCCCACTCGAGGCCCACGCCCAGAGTGTCACTCGCAAAGCAGATTTCCGCGGCGGCGAGCGCACGCCGCCAATCCTGTGCGCTGAGTCCCGTGCCGTCCAGGATCGCATCCGCCAGAACGCCCTTGGATGCGCGGAAGTCCTCGGCGTCATCGAATCCGATGGCAATCGCCAACGCATCCGACATCCTGCCCGGACCGCCCCACTCGATCAGACCGTGGAAGAGAAAGTCACGCTCAGCACTCGTGAGATCGAGAAGGATCAACTCGTCATTGTCCACGGCACCCGCCTTCGTGTTCATCCCAGTACATCCCCGATATTCTTGCTGATGATACTGGGTAGGGCACCCGGGGATCCTCGCAGTTGCGACAGCCAGTAGTCGAGGTGATCGTTTGGTTTGAAGATCGTCCTGATCTGACCCGACTGCGTGGCGGAAAGAAATGTGTTCGTCCCGGAGTTGTACAACAATATGTCACCATTGGGCCGGGTGAATCGGAATGTACCCGGAGGCGGATTCTTCAGGAAGTTGTTTGCCACGGCCGCATACTGTTCGGGTGAAGTGACGCCACGGAACTCGTGACCATGGTTCTCATAGTGCGTGAGCGCGTTTGCCCGGGAATCACCGAGCTTTCCATTCGACCAATTCGACTTCCAGTTCGCAGGAGGCTCCGGATAGGTGCGCTGACCTTGCGGGCTCGGCGCCTTCCGGCGGGGCGGTGCCGGTTGCCGTGGCTCGCGCGATGGATCCGGTGCGGGATTCAGGCCGGACGGCGGTGTGAAGGTCGGCGGCTTCGTCGAACCTTGTGTGCCGCATTGGCGAGCTTCTTCGCGAAGGGCATAGGCTTGCTGCTGCCCTCGCGAACCCTCGACCTGGAGCGCGTACTCCTCATTCAGTAGTTGCTGCCGCGCGGCATTCCACGCGGCCACCGCCGCCGAATTGCGTCGGTCAACCGAACCTCGTTGTGCATTCAGCTGAGCCACCTTCGCGTTGTGTGATTCGACGCGTTGGTGATAACTCCGGGCCTCGTTGTCGAGGGATTGCACCCGAGCATTCAGCGTGCCGCAACTCGGGGCGGCAGCAGCGATCGAAATGACGAATCCACTCGGGATTGCCAGGCCACAAGCCAATACAAGTGACACAAGTATGGCGCGGAAAAGTCTCACAAAATCTCCCGACAGTTGGTCGGGCGCCATTCAGGAGGCGACCCGAGCATTCCAGACAATGCATGAGGAATCTAACAGTCGCGTGGGGAGGAAAGGCAGAATCGTCGAGCGAGTAAATGACGGTTGCCCGGGCACCGCTGCCGGCGCACGAACACGGAATCGGCACATGAGTTCGTGGTCCGACGCTCGGTTGCGACTGTGGTGCAACGGATCTGGGCTGCAGCGGGCTGCCACCGCGATCGCGGCGACAACGACGGTTGCCGAACCGAGGGATCTCCGCCCCCCGTCGAGCAGGACTGTCGGGACGGCGAGCCGCACGGCAGGGTCCTGGCATCACCGTGACCGGCGACGGAGAAGAGCCGGCCGGCCGGGCGCGGACGATCCCGCAGCTGCGTGACGACGCGGCGCGCGTACACCTTCCGCCCGGGTGACGACGAGTTCCTGTGGCGGCCAGAGCACGCGGCGGGGCCTGGTGCCGAACGTGGTCGCGATGCTCCACGAACTGCTACCGAATCACCATGTGCTACTTCGGCTCACGCGCAGTGCCCGGTTCGCGACGTGGTCCGTCACGATCTCGCCGACATCGCCTGATGCCCACCTTTGGCGCACGAGATTCCCCGGTGGCCCAGTTGTCACTCGAGTGGTACAGCGCCGATCGATCGGCGCGTGCTGTTCGCCCCGCCGTGCGCGGTGCGCCACCAGGCTGGTTGTCGCGGCGTCACGCGGCTGGGATGTCTCGATCGTCGGGGATGCTTCGGCCCGACCACCGTTGTGGGCACCACCCGCAAGGCCCTCGGTGTCGCGCCGCTGCCGCGACTCGGGGCGCCGCCCGCCTGAGCCGGGTCGGTGCGCTGCCCAGGTGTCCGACGTTCCGTTGTATCTCTCGATCGGCCCGCGTCCCGGAGCAGATCCGCATGTCGATGTTCGGTGAGGTGCGACGGCGGCTCGGTCAGGCCGGCGCGGCCGAGGTGCCCGACACAGATTGACGGCCCGCCTCGTCGAACGCTGAGGCGGACCGTCGGGGTGGTTGGCTTACTTCTTGGGTGGGACGAACGGGGAGTTGATGGTGTTGAAGTACTGGATGGCAGCGCCGATGAGGGAGCCTCCACCGCCAAGGGCAAGGCCCACGATCCCACCGATGCTTGCGCCCAGCGGAATGAACGGCAAGCATCCAACCGCAATTCCGCCTGCACATCCGAGAACTCCGCCGACGATAGCCCCGAGGACCGTTCCGACCAGCGACGAGATCGTCAAGCCAGCGCTCAACTCTTGGTTGAATCTGGCTAGCGCTTGATCATCCCGCTCCTTCTTGGTCTGCGGGGCGTCGACCTGGTTGGCAGCGATGACCCGCAGCGCCTCGACCTCTACGGGATTCACCGGCGTCGACCGCGCAACATTTCGAGAAGGTATCAGCGTCGCGGTATTACCGACCGTGCGCGCATCGATCGGGAACTGCTGATATTCCTTCCGATAGGCCAGCGGCATCCGGAATTTCTCGGCGCCGGCAGAATTACGAATCACCAGTGCACCGGAATTGGTGCTGATCGAACCGTTGTGCACGGTGAGGCTGAACGAACCGGCGCGTACCGCCACGTCGTAGGTCGTCGGCGCAGGTTTCGCCGGGGCCGCTTGCACCGATCCGGCGAAGGCCGTAATCAATGCGGTTGCAAGGGAAATCGAAGCCAGGAGAGTCAAGTGGAGGCGAGTGTGCCGCCGGGATGCGCCGGTGCGCCGGGCAGTGAACATAGGGGATGTCTTTCGCGTAATCGGCTCTGTCGACACGAGCCTGGGGAAAAGGGCACAGCAGGTGATTTTTCGTTCGCAGAACAAAGGATCAGACCCCCTTTAATCACTTTCTCTGCGGACAGTTCACCTTCACAAATTCGCGGTCCTCTCAGGAGAAAAATGTGTCGGGTGTGAAGAGATGTTGCCATTCGTGATCTGAGTGTGATCGGCGACACACCGTTCTCTCGCGGGATGTCGTACGAACGTCCTACAGCGTTACGGCCGTCTCGTCGGCGCCTCGAAGGGCCGGACCGCGCAGTCGCCGACACGGTTCGCATCGGGCATGACAAGCTAGGGGACGTGCAGCCCCCAAGTCTCAGTGGCACAGACCCGTACGGCGACGACATCGAAGCGGTCCTCATCACCGAGGAGCAGATCCGGCAACGCACCAAGGAACTGGCCGACTCGGTGGCCTCGCGCTATGCGGGCATCGACGAGGATCTGGTCCTGATCGGTGTGCTCAAGGGCGCGATCATGTTCATGACCGACTTCGCGCGGGCGTTGCCCATCCCGTCGCAGATGGAGTTCATGGCGGTGTCGAGCTACGGCTCGGCCACCTCGTCGTCGGGCGTGGTGCGCATCCTCAAGGACCTCGACCGCGACATCGCCGGCCGCGACGTCCTGATCGTCGAGGACATCATCGACTCCGGGCTCACGCTGTCGTGGCTGATGAAGAATCTGGCCACCCGCAACCCGAAGTCGCTCGAGGTGTGCACCCTGCTGCGCAAGCCGGAGGCGGTGCGGTCGCCGGTGAACGTCGCCGACGTCGGCTTCGACATCGCGAACGAATTCGTCGTCGGATACGGGCTCGATTACGCCGAGCGGTACCGCGATCTCTCCTACATCGGCCGGCTGCGGCCGTCGGTGTACCAGAACTGACGTCCTACCAGGGGTGAGGTGCCACCGAGGTGGTGCGGAACGGTTTTCCCTGGCTGTTCGTTGACCGGTAGCCTCTAATACGGACAGTCAGCAGAAGACACCTGAGACTGTCCACGACGTCGACCGGGAAGGACAGTGGGAAGGCGCGGGCCGCCAACAGCCGAGCCCCACCACCACCAACAGGCATGAACCGAAAGTCAGTCTTCCGCAACCTCGCCATCGTGGCGCTCATCGTGCTCGCCCTGTGGGGCTGGAGCGTGATGCGCGACTCGGGTCGCGAGTACAAGTCTGTGGACACCTCGGTCGCGTTGACCCAGCTCAACGTCAAGAACACCGACCGGATCGACATCGACGACCGTGAACAGACCCTGCGGATCGAGCTCAAGAACCCGATCAAGGTCGACGGCGACGACGTCACCAAGATCAGCGCCAAGTATCCGGCGTCGGCCGGCGAGCAGGTCTTCGACTCGGTCACCAGCACGGGCGCGCCCTACCAGACCAACGTCAGTCAGCAGTCGGCGCTCTGGCAGATCCTCATCTTCATCCTCCCGATGATCCTGCTGTTCGGTCTCTTCTTCTTCGTGATGAACCGGATGCAGGGTGGCGGCAAGGGCGGCGTCATGGGCTTCGGCAAGTCCAAGGCCAAGCAGCTCACCAAGGACATGCCCAAGACCACCTTCTCCGACGTAGCCGGCGCCGACGAGGCCGTCGAAGAGCTCTACGAGATCAAGGACTTCCTGCAGAACCCGGCGCGCTATCAGGCGCTGGGCGCCAAGATCCCCAAGGGCGTGCTGCTCTACGGGCCGCCCGGTACCGGTAAGACGCTGCTCGCGCGGGCCGTCGCGGGTGAGGCGGGCGTGCCGTTCTTCACCATCTCCGGTTCGGACTTCGTCGAGATGTTCGTCGGTGTCGGTGCCTCCCGGGTGCGTGACCTGTTCGAGCAGGCCAAGAACAACAGCCCCTGCATCATCTTCGTCGACGAGATCGATGCGGTCGGCCGCCAGCGCGGTGCCGGCCTCGGCGGCGGCCACGACGAGCGTGAGCAGACCCTGAATCAGCTGCTCGTCGAGATGGACGGCTTCGGTGAACGGTCCGGCGTCATCCTGATCGCCGCCACCAACCGGCCCGACATCCTCGACCCGGCGCTGTTGCGTCCCGGACGTTTCGACCGGCAGATCCCCGTCGGCAACCCCGACATCGCGGGTCGTCGCGCCATCCTCAAGGTGCACGCACAGGGCAAGCCGATCGATTCCGACGCCGACCTCGACGGTCTGGCCAAGCGCACGCCGGGCATGTCCGGCGCCGACCTGGCCAACGTGGTCAACGAGGCCGCGCTGCTCGCGGCCCGCGAGAACAAGAACACCATCACCGCCGAGATGCTCGAAGAAGCGGTCGACCGGGTGATCGGCGGCCCGCGCCGCAAGAGCCGCATCATCAGCGAGCACGAGAAGAAGACCGTCGCTTACCACGAGGGCGGGCACACGCTCGCCGCGTGGGCGATGCCCGATCTCGACCCGATCTACAAGGTCACCATCCTGGCTCGCGGCCGGACCGGCGGTCACGCCCTCGCGGTGCCCGAGCAGGACAAGGACCTGATGACGCGGTCGGAGATGATCGCACGCCTCGTCATGGCGATGGGCGGTCGCGCGGCCGAAGAGCTCGTGTTCCACGAGCCGACCACCGGCGCGTCGTCGGACATCGATCAGGCGACCAAGATCGCGCGCGCGATGGTGACCGAATACGGCATGAGCGCCAAGCTCGGCGCGGTGCATTACGGACAGGAACAGGGTGACCCGTTCCTGGGCCGGTCGATGGGCAACCAGGCGTCGTACTCCGCCGAGATCGCCAGCGAGATCGACGACGAGGTGCGCCGCCTGATCGAGGCCGCGCACACCGAGGCGTGGGCGATCCTCGCGGAGTATCGCGACACCCTCGACGTGCTGGCGACCGAACTCCTCGAGAAGGAGACCCTCACCCGCAAGGATCTCGAGGGGATCTTCTCGAACGTGCAGAAGCGTCCGCGCATCACCACCTTCAACGAGTTCGGTGAGCGCACGCCGAGCGACAAGCCCCCGGTGAAGACTCCGGGCGAGCTGGCCATCGAGCGCGGCGAGCCGTGGCCGCCCGAGCCGGTCACGCCGAATCCGGTGCCGGAGCCCGTGGGCGCCGGAAGCGGCCCGCATCCCGGTGCGCCCGGCAGCGGTGCCGGACAGCCGGGTTCGGGTTATCCGAATCCGACTCCCGGACAGGCATTTCCACCCTCGTACCCGCCGCAGTCGGCGCCCGGTCCGCAGCAGTACGGCGGCGGAGGCCATCCGGGAACACAGAGCGGCTACCCGGGACAGCAGAGTTATCCGGGGCAGCCGACGCACGGCACACGGCCCGACTACGGCGCACCGCGCGACTGGTCGGCGCCGGGGTGGCCCCCGCAGGACTCGACGCCCGCACCGGGTGGTCCCAACGGGTCGGGCGCCAACGGCGGTGCCAACGGCGGCGGTCCGAATGGCGGCGGTACGAATGGCACCGGAACCAATGGCTCCGGCCGCCACGGCCACCCCGAGAATCCCGGCGGTTGACCAGGGCGTCGGCCAAACCCGGCCGCCCGCCCGCACACACGTTCGTAGAACGGATCAGATGAACGATGACGGTCAGTGAACACCAGGACGCCCGCGTGAACGGCGCCGACGCCGCCGGAACCGACGGCACCGCGGGCGAACTCACCACGCCTCAGGGCAGGCACTTCGATCAGGCCCGCGCCGAGGCCGCGATCCGCGAACTGCTGATCGCGGTGGGCGAGGACCCGACCCGAGAAGGCTTGCAGCGCACGCCGAAGCGCGTGGCCAACGCCTACCGGGAGATGTTCGCCGGGCTCTACACCGATCCCAGCGAGGTGCTGGGCACCATGTTCGACGAAGACCACGACGAGTTGGTCCTGGTGAAGGACATCCCGCTGTACTCGACGTGCGAGCACCATCTGGTGTCCTTCCACGGGGTGGCGCACGTCGGCTACATCCCCGGGGTGTCCGGGCAGGTCACCGGGCTGTCGAAGCTGGCGCGGCTGGTGGATCTCTACGCCAAACGTCCGCAGGTGCAGGAACGGCTGACCAGCCAGGTGGCCGACGCGATCGTCAAACGTCTGGATCCGCGCGGGGTGATCGTCATCATCGAGGCCGAGCATCTGTGCATGGCCATGCGCGGCATCCGCAAGCCCGGCGCCACCACCACCACCTCCGCGGTGCGCGGCTTGTTCAAGACGAGCGCGGTGTCCCGCGGTGAGGCCCTCGACCTGATCTCGCGGACCTGAGCGCGGTTCGCCGACCGATGCCGTCAGAACAACGGGACTGCGTACTCGCGCCGGCCGACCGCACCCTCGTGATGGGCGTCATCAACGTGACGGCCGATTCGTTCTCCGACGGTGGCCGCTACCTCGACCACGACGCCGCCATCGCGCACGGGCACGAACTGATCGCCCAAGGCGCCGACCTGATCGACATCGGCGGCGAATCGACGCGGCCGGGAGCCAGCCGGGTGGATCCCGACGACGAGGCGAAGCGGGTGGTCCCGGTGATCACCGGACTGGCCGGTGCGGGCGTGCCGCTCTCGGTCGACACGATGCGAGCGCCCGTCGCCGCGGCGGCGATCGAGGCCGGTGTCTCGGTGATCAACGATGTCTCCGGCGGGCGGGCAGACGCCGACATGGCCCGTGTGGTCGCCGAGTCGGGCCTGCCCTGGATTCTGATGCACTGGCGCCCGATCGAGCGCGCCGACCGAGATCCCGACGGCACGTTCACCCACGGCATCGGCGACACCGGCGGATACCGCGACGTGGTGGCCGAGGTGTCGGGTGAGTTGCTCTCGCAGGTCGATGCCGCGGTGTCGGCGGGAGTCGACCCGAACCGCATCGTCCTCGATCCCGGTCTCGGATTCGCCAAGACCGCCGAACACAATTGGGCGCTCCTGCACGCGTTGCCCACTCTTGTCGGTCTCGGCTTCCCGGTCCTCGTCGGGGCATCGCGCAAACGCTTCCTCGGTACCTTGCTGGCCCGCGACGGCCAACTGCGTCCGCCTGCCGGCCGGGAGACAGCGACCGCGTCCGTCTCGGCGCTCGCGGCGATGGACGGAGCGTGGGCCGTGCGGGTGCACGACGTCGAGAAGAGCCGCGACGCCGTCGCGGTCGCGAGTGCATGGCGCCGCGGGGGCAGCCGGGGGACCGCTCGCCCGCGCGACGCCGACGACACGGGAGCGGTGAGTCACTGATGGCCGACCGGATCGAACTGCGGGGACTCGTCGTCCGCGGTAATCACGGCGTCTTCGAGCACGAGCGCCGGGACGGTCAGGACTTCATCCTCGACATCACGCTGTGGCTCGACCTCGCGGTCGCCGCGGTTAGCGACGACCTCGACGACACCGTCGACTACGGCGCGCTCGCCCAGAAGGCCCACGACATCGTCGCGGGCGAGCCGCGAAATCTCATCGAGGCGGTCGGTGGCGAGGTCGCCGAATCGATCATGGACGACGAACGGATCGCGGCGTGCGAGGTGACCGTCCACAAGCCGTCTGCGCCGATCCCGTTGCAGTTCGCAGACGTCGCGGTGGTGACGCGCCGGTCCCGCAAAGGCATGGCCCGATGACGACCACGCGTGCCGTGCTGTCGGCCGGTTCCAATGTCGGTGACCGGCTCGGCCACCTGAACTCCGTCGTCGAGCGGTTCGCCGACGATCTCGTCGCGGTGTCGCCGGTCTACTCCACACCGCCCTGGGGCGGGGTGGAGCAAGAGGACTTCTACAACATCACGCTGATCGTCGAGGGGCCGCGCGGTCCGTACGAGTGGCTCGCCGTCGGTGCCGAACTCGAGGAGGCGGCCGAGCGCACCCGCGAGGTCCGATGGGGTCCGCGGACACTCGACGTCGACGTGATCACCGTGACCGAGGGCGACGAGGTGGTACGCAGCGACGACCCGCGACTGCTGCTCCCGCATCCGCGCGCCGCCGAACGTGCCTTTGTCCTGGTCCCGTGGTTGGTGATCGAGCCGGACGCGACGTTGTGGACCCCCTCCGGCACGCGGGCCGTGGCGGACCTCGTCGGCCGCATCGACCCGGCCGAGAGCGCCGGTGTGGTGCCGGTGGCCGAACTACCACTGGTGAGGCGTCGATGACCGAACCACGACGGCAGTCCGGCGGAGATCAGGACCAGGAGCCGGGCCTCGGACCGACCCGGCTGCGCGATCTGACGGTGATCGCGGCCATCGTCGCGGTCACGGCGTTCGTGCTGGTCCGCTACAACTACGGCAGCTTGCCGCCGATGCCGCTGCTCGCCGGGGTGGTGCTCTACATCCTGGCCGCACTGGAGGTACTGATCGCGTTCATCGTCCGGGCAAGGGTGGCCTCGCGCGACGTCGGGCGGGCGCGCGGCCAGTTACACCCGCTCACCGCGGCCCGTGTGCTCGCCTTGGCGAAGGCCTCGGCCATCCTCGGTGCGATCGCCGTGGGCGTCTGGGCGGGCCTCATCGTCTTCCTGGCCACCCGGCACGATCTGGCGGCCGCCGATCACGACCTGCCCGGCGCGATCGTCGGGGTCGTCGGCGGTGTGCTGCTGGTGGCCGCGGCGCTGTGGCTGGAGTACTGCTGCCGGGCTCCCGACGATCCGACCGACGACCGCGTCGGCGGCCATCCGGGTCACGCCTGAGGCAAGTTCACGGCAGCGAGTCCACGGCAGAGGGTGAATCGGTGACTCTCCGCCTCGGTTCGCCGACATCGGTGCTGTCAGGCGGTATGTTCACGAACATGACGACCTCGAACGGCCGTTCCACCGAGTCGCGGCGAACAGGTAGATCGGTGGGACAGTGGCTGCTCGGTCTGCTCATCGTCCTCGCCGTGGTCGCCAGCATTCTGATGGTCTTCACCGATCAGTTGTCCGTATCGGGTTCCCTCGCGGTGATCGCCGCACTGTGGGCCGCGGTGATCGGCGCCATCCTGGTCACCAAGTTCCGTCGCCAGGCGGAGACCGCGGAGTCGAAGAGCCGGGATCTGCGACTCGTCTACGAACTCCAGCTCGAGCGTGAGATCGCCGCGCGCCGGCAGTACGAACTCGACGTGGAGACCACCATCCGCAAAGAGGTCAGTGCGGAGTCCAACGAGGAACTCGCCGAACTCAAGAACCAGGTGCTGGCATTGCGGTCCAGCCTGGAGATGCTCCTCGGCGAATCGCTGCCCGAGCAGCGGACCGCATTGCCGAGCGAGAAACTGCGCGAACTTGCCTCGGGCATCGGCGGCGAGCGACCCAGCACGGGATCGACGTACCGCCAGAGCTTCGGCACCGACGACAGCGTGCTCGCGGCCCGCGACTTCGCTGCGACCGCACCGGCCGCCGGCGCCGGCCGTCACATGCCCGCCGACGTCGACCCCAACGAGATGACCGAGGTGATCCCCGTCATCTCCGACGACGACCCGATGTCGGGCCGGATCGCGACCGAGGTCCCCGAAACCGCAGACACGCAGGTGGAGGACGCCCAGGTCGAGGACGCCCAGGTGGAGGATGCGGTGCTCGCCGAACCCGACGACATCCCGGCCCCGTCCACCGGCTCGTTCTTCACCACCTCCGCACCGACGCCGTCGGCACCCCAGCCGCCGACCCAGCCGAGACCTGCCGGATTCGTCGACGAGACCCCCACCGACGAATGGAAGGCCGCAGCGCGATCGGGAGCGCCCGTCGATCCCGACGCCGTCGAGGTCGACGCCGAGGAGACCGTGGTCGCCGAGGCGGCACCCGCCGAAACCGCGTCGGCCGAAGCGATGCCGGCGGATCAGGCAGCCGAACCCCCGCGGCCGAGACCCCAGCAGCCGACGAAGCCCAGGCCCAGCCCTCCGAGGAGGCGGCGGCCCTTGGCACCTCGGGGCGGCACGAGTCGTCGGGAGAGGGCAGCAGCCCGGTGTTCGCGCAGGGACGTCGTCGTCGCCGCGACGACGATGACGGCGACAGCGCCCACTCGGCCGGCCTGCCCGTGTCCGAACTCCTCAGTCAGCTCCGCCAGTCCGGCTCGACCGGCGGTGGCCGCCGACGTCGCGAGGACTGAAACTTCTCCGGTGAGGCCTGTCACAGGCGTTGGCCTCTGAGTGCCCGCAGGGCCTAACCTTGCTGTGCAACGTCTGGTACCCGAGCTGAAGCCGGGACTGGAACTTTGAATTCGGAGGACAGCGGTGACCTCACCGAGCGATGGTCTCGGCCCTGGCAAGGGTCGCGATGATGATTCGCGCTACCTGTCCGGCCTCTCCAATCTGCCCGCGCCTGCCCGGCTCACCGTCGGTGTGATCTCCGCGGGACGCGTCGGAACCGCGTTCGGCGCCGCACTCGAGCGCGCCGGTCACGTGGTCGGTGCCGTGGTCGCGCGGTCGGCGGCGTCTCGTCGTCGCGCCGACGATCGGCTGCCCGAATCCGAGATCCTCGACCTCGCCGCGGTGGTGGCCCGTTCCGAACTGCTCGTCATCGCCGTGCCCGACGACGCGCTCGCCGGGGTCATCGACGACATCGCGACGGCCGGCACGCTGCGGCCGAACACGCTGGTCCTGCACACCGCCGGCGCCAAGGGCGTCGGCGTGCTGGCGCCGCTCGCCGAACTCGGCGCGCTGCCGATGGCGATCCATCCGGCGATGACCTTTGTCGGGACCGTCGAGGACACCAATCGCCTGCCGCAGGCGACCTTTGCCGTCACCGCCGCCGACGAGGTCGGGTACGCGATCGCGCAAGCCCTGGTACTGGAGATGGGTGGCGAACCTGTCCGCATCGCCGAGTCGGATCGCGTGCTCTACCACGCCGCTCTGGCCCACGGCGCCAACCATCTGGTCACGCTCATCTCGGATGCTGTCACCGCCCTCAACGCCGCCATCGAGGGCCCCGACGGGGTGGCCGCGCGTGACGCCGCCACCGTCGACGGCAGCGGTATCCGACTCGCCGAGCGCATCCTCGGCCCGCTGGTGAGTGCCGCGCTGCAGAACGTGCTCGAACTCGGCCCGCGCGCGCTGACCGGCCCGGTCGCGCGCGGCGATGCCGCCGCGGTTGCCGAGCACCTCGCCGCCCTTCGTGGCCTGCCGGCCGACCGGGCAGGCGACACCGACATCGCCGAGGCCTATCGGGTGCTGGCCCGCCGCACCGCAGGCCATACCGACGCCCCGGCCGATCTGCTCGACGTGCTGGAGGCGAAATGAC
This sequence comes from Gordonia sp. SID5947, assembly GCF_009862785.1. Lineage (NCBI taxonomy): Bacteria > Bacillati > Actinomycetota > Actinomycetes > Mycobacteriales > Gordoniaceae > Gordonia > Gordonia sp. SID5947. The sequence goes on from NZ_WWHU01000001.1 coordinate 4,297,323, forward strand.
ATCGGATCTGAGTGAAAAGGCCTATACCCCAGGTGAACTGACCGTTCACCGCGACCCGGCGACCCTGCAGCGGGTGAGCCGGGCGCTGCGTCAGGCCGGCAAGCGGGTGGTGTTGGTGCCCACCATGGGTGCGCTGCACGCGGGGCATCTGGAACTCGTCCGCGCCGCCAAGTCGCGCGGCAACACCGTCGTCATCGTGTCGATCTTCGTGAACCCCTTGCAGTTCGGCGAGAACGAGGATCTCGACGCCTACCCGCGCACCTTCGACGACGACTGTGCGTTGCTGCGTCCGCTGGGTGTGGAACTCGTCTTCGCGCCGACGGTCGCCGGCATGTACCCCGACGGTCGGCGGACCATGGTGCAACCCGGCCCCGCCGGTGCCGTGCTGGACGGGGTGGCGCGACCCACGCACTTCGCCGGGATGCTGACGGTGGTCCTCAAGTTGCTGAACATCGCGGCACCGCACGCGGCGTTCTTCGGCGAGAAGGACTATCAGCAGCTGGTGCTGATCAAGCAGATGGTCGACGATCTCGACCTCGACATCGAGATCGTCGGGGTGCCGACGGTCCGCGAGTCCGACGGACTCGCGCTGTCGTCGCGCAACCGCTACCTCGACGACGAGCAGCGTGAGCTCGCCACCACGCTGTCGGCGGCCCTGGTCGCCGGTACCCATGCCGCTGCCGGTGGACGTGACGCGATCCTCGCGGCGGCACAGTCGGTACTGGATTCCCACCCGGCCATCGAGGTGGACTACCTGGCGCTGACGGGCCGACAACTCGAGGAACCCCCCGAACGTGGCGACGGCCGCCTGCTGGTCGCCGCCCGGATCGGCCCGGCGCGCCTCATCGACAACGTGGGCGTCGCCATCGGAACCGGGTTTGCCGGCCGCGACCCCCAACAGACCACCAACTGACCGCGAGATCGATCCAGGAAGGGAACCGACTGATGTTCCGCACCATGATGAAATCCAAGATCCACCGTGCCCGGGTCACCCAGGCAGACCTGCACTACGTGGGCTCGGTGACGATCGACCAGGATCTGCTCGACGCCGCGGATCTGCTCGAGGGTGAGCAGGTCACCATCGTCGACATCGACAACGGCGCCCGCCTCGAGACCTATGTGATCGCCGGCGAGCGTGGTTCCGGCGTCATCGGGATCAACGGTGCGGCAGCGCATCTCGTCCACCCCGACGACCTCGTCATCATCATCGCCTACGGGATCATGAACGAGCAGGAACTCCGCGGGTACTCGCCGGCGGTGGTCTTCGTGGACGATCGGAATCAGGTTCTCGACGCCGGGACCGATCCGGCTCGCGTCCCGGAGGGCTCCGGACTGCTGGATCCGCGTGAGCTCGTGCAGGCGCCTGCCTGACATGCTGCTCACGGTCGACGTCGGGAACACCAACATCCATCTCGGGGTGTTCGCCGGCAGCGGTGCCCACGCGACGATGGTGCGTGACTGGCGGATCCACACCGACCCGAACCTGACGTCGGACGAGCTCGCGCTGCTGATCCGGGGTCTGCTCGGCTCCGACGTCGAACAGGTGACCGGCGTCGCCGCGCTGTCGACCGTTCCGTCGTTGCTGCGCGAGTTGCGTGTGATGGTGCCGCGCTACTACGGCGACGGCCATCACCACGTCCTGCTGGAACCCGGTGTGCGGACCGGTGTTCCGCTGCTCGTCGACAACCCGAAAGAGGTCGGCACCGACCGTGTCGCGAACTGTGTTGCCGCGCATCACAATTATCCCGACGGCCCGGTGATCGTGGTGGCGTTCGGGACGGCCACCGTGGTGGATGCGATCTCGGCGAAGGGTGAGTTCCTCGGTGGTGCCATCGCACCGGGGGTGAATCTGGCCGTCGAGGCGCTGTCCGATCACACAGTCACGGTGCGCAAGGTCGAGTTGATGCCGCCGCGCAGCGTACTGGGCAAGAACACCGTGGAGGCCCTGCAATCGGGCATCCTCTACGGATTCGCGGGTCAGGTGGACGGCCTCGTCGACCGGGTGCGCGACACCGTCGACGGTTTCGACTCCGACGACGTGACCGTGGTGGCCACCGGCTACCTCGCCCCGCTGATGTTCGAGGAATGCGAGACGCTCACCGTCCACCACCCGCACCTCACCCTCGATGGGCTCCGGCTGGTGCACGAACGGTCCAAGCAGCAGCGCAGTCGCATCCGGTAGTACCGCTCACCGCCGATCGGGCGCAGTTTTCGCGCCGATCATGCACAGCTCAGTGTGCCGAGATGGCGGCGAGTTCCTGATCACTGAAGCGGCCGGCGACGCCTGCCCGACGCAACGCCCGGAAGCCGCCGACCACGAAGACCGCGCCGGTGACGCCACGCGCCTGAAGATGCCAGGCCAGCCACTCGGCCTCGTGGCCGTCGTCGCTGACCAGCAGCCAGCGCGCGTCCGGGGTGGCTCCCCGCAGCGACTCCGGGTCGCCGGGCGTGAGGCGTGCGAGAACGTCGGTCGGATCGACGGCGAGGGCGCCGGTGAGCACGCCGTCGATCTGACGTTTGCGCTGGCTACGGACATCGACGGCGGTCGCGCCCTCGACGAGATGGGCACCGTAGTCGGCCGCCTGGACAGACAGGGGAGCGTCGGTCGACGCGGCGACGGTCAGGTGGGAGGAGTCAACGGCGGCATCGACGGATGCGAGAACGGCGGTCATGAGAGGTCCTGAGGGTGATCGGGATGAGCGGGGGTCGTCGAAGAAGGGCGGCCGCAGATGCGGTACTCAGCCCTGACAACACTCCAGACAGCTCTTGATCACGGCGACAGTTTGCCACACAACCGGGCAGCCCACCACCCCTGTGCAATCTGGCCCGATCGGCGGGGAACTGTGCCCGATGGGTGGAGGGGCAATCCCCGACCGCGACGCCGGCCCCTTCTCTATGGTCGAGTCATGAGCACTCCGAGCAATCCCTGGGACGAGAAGATCTTCGACGGCGGGTGGGCAACGGGCGGCGCCGGAACCCTCGACGTCATCGCGCCCGCGACCGGGGAGGTGCTGGCGACCGTCGGAGCCGCCGACCGCGACGACGTCGACGCCGCGGCGCGCACCGCCACCGTGGCGCAGTCCGCCTGGGCGGCGCTGCCCTACACCGAACGTGCCGCGGTGATGACCCGCGCCGCCGCGCTGCTGACCGACGATCCGTCGCGACTCACGCGATGGCTGGTCCCCGAATCGGGTTCCGGTCAGGGCAAGGCGGCCTTCGAGGCCGGGCTCGTGACATCGGAACTGTCCGAGGCGGCCGGGCTGGCCTCACAGCCGTACGGCCAGGTCCTCCGTAGTCAGAAACCCCGGATGTCGATCGGTCGACATGTCCCCGTCGGCGTCGTCGGGGTGATCAGCCCATTCAACTTCCCGGCAATCCTGTCGATGCGGTCGGTCGCACCTGCGCTCGCGCTGGGGAACGCGGTGATCCTCAAACCGGACCCGCGTACCCCGATCGCCGGTGGCCTGGCGCTGGCCGAGCTGTTGGCCGAGGCCGGTCTGCCGGAGGGACTGCTGCACGTCCTGCCCGGGGGAGCCGACGTGGGCGCAGCGATGGTCGCCCACCCCGACATCCCGTGTATCTCCTTCACCGGTTCGACGGCCGCGGGCCGCAAGATCGGGGAGGCCGCTGCGGCCCTGCTCAAGAAGGTCCACCTCGAGCTCGGCGGCAACAACGCGCTCCTGGTGTTGCCGGACGCCGATGTCGATGCCGCGGCATCGGCCGGCGCCTGGGGATCATTCCTCCACCAGGGGCAGATCTGTATGACGGCCGGTCGGCATCTCGTCCCGGCCGCGCTGGCCGAGGACTACACGGCAAAGCTGGCGGAGAAGGCCCGCAACATCCCGGTCGGTGACCCCACCGACCCTGCCAACGCCCTCGGGCCGATCATCGACGAGGGCCAGCTCAAGAAGGTCGACGAGATCGTGCAGTCGTCGGTGCTGGCGGGCGCGACGCTGGAGGCGGGCGGCACCTACCAGGGTCTGTTCTACCGGCCGACCGTCCTCGGTGGCGTGCCGACCGACGTCCCCGCCTTCACCCAGGAGATCTTCGGCCCGGTGGCCCCGGTGACCACCTATGAGACCGTCGACGAGGCGATCGACATCATCAACTCGTCGGAGTACGGGTTGTCGGTGTCGATCCTCACCGCCAACGCGTTCAAGGCCTTCGACCTCGCGGATCGGATTCGCTCCGGTGCGATCCACATCAACGATCAGACCGTCGACGACGAGGCGGTCGCGCCGTTCGGCGGCACCAAGGCGTCGGGCACCGGCGGACACTTCGGCACCTCGGCGAATCTGGACACGTTCTGCGATCTGCAATGGGTCACCATGCAGGCCGAGATCGAGAGGTATCCGTTCTGAGCGCTTCGACCGGGAGTGCTGGTACAGGGACGATTCGCGGGGAGGCGATCCGATAGGGTTTCGGGGGTGAGTGACACCCCGACCACCCAGAATGCCGCGCCCGCCACCGACGACAATGCCCCGGAGCAACTCCGGATCCGTCGGGAGAAGCGCGACCGCATTCTCGGCGAGGGACGCGAGGCCTACCCGGTCAGCATCCCGCGGACCCACAGCCTGGCCGAGATCCGCGCCGCCTTCCCCGACCTCGAGGCGGGCTCCGAGACCGGCGAGATCGTCGGCGTGACCGGTCGGATCATCTTCCTTCGCAACAAGGGCAAGCTGTGCTTCGCGACCCTCCAGGAGGGCGACGGCACGCAGCTGCAGGCGATGGTGAGCTTCAACGGTGTCGGCGAGGACTCGCTCGGCCGGTGGAAGTCGGAGGTGGACCTCGGCGACATCGTCTTCATCCACGGCGAGGTGATCAGCTCCCGCACCGGCGAGTTGTCGGTGATGGCCGACGACTGGCAGATGGCGTCGAAGGCCTTGCGGCCCTTGCCGGTCGCGCACAAGGACATGAGCGAGGAATCGCGGGTGCGGCAGCGTTATGTGGACCTGATCGTCCGGCCGGAGGCGCGCAGCATCGCGCGTACCCGTGTCGCGGTGATGGCCGAACTCCGTCAGGCACTGGGCAATCGGGGCTTCCTCGAGGTCGAGACGCCGATGTTGCAGACCCTGCACGGCGGTGCCGCCGCACGGCCTTTCGTCACCCACTCCAATGCTTTCGACATCGATCTCTTCTTGCGGATCGCTCCCGAGCTGTTCCTCAAGCGCTGTATCGTCGGTGGCATCGAGAGGGTGTTCGAGGTCAATCGGAACTTCCGCAACGAGGGCGCCGACTCGACGCACTCACCGGAGTTCGCGATGTTGGAGACCTATCAGGCCTACGGCACCTACGACGACGCCGCGGTGATGACTCGCGAACTGGTGCAAGAGGTTTCGCAGAACGCGCTCGGAACACTCACGCCGACGATGCCGGACGGATCGGAGTACGACCTGTCCGGCGACTGGACCTCGCTGGAGATGTACCCGTCGTTGTCGGAGGCGCTGGGCGAAGAGGTCGTCCCCGTCGAGACCTCGGTGGACGAGTTGCTCGCGATCGCGGCGCGTGTCGGCCTGGAGGTCCCCAAGGACAAGGGATACGGACACGGCAAGCTCGTCGAAGAGTTGTGGGAGCACATGGTTGGGCAGCACCTGATGCAGCCGGTGTTCATCCGCGACTTCCCGGTGGAGACATCGCCGCTGGTCCGCTCCCATCGTTCGGTGCCCGGCGTCGTCGAGAAGTGGGATCTCTACATCCGCGGATTCGAGTTGGCCACAGGCTATTCCGAGCTGGTGGACCCGGTTATCCAGCGTGAGCGTTTTGTCGACCAGGCGCGACTCGCGGCCGCGGGCGACGACGAGGCCATGCAGCTCGACGAGGAGTTCCTCACCGCCATCGAGTACGGCATGCCGCCGACCGCGGGCACCGGCATGGGCATCGACCGCCTGCTGATGGCACTGACCGGTCTCGGCATCCGCGAGACCATCCTGTTCCCGCTGGTCAAGCCGCGCGTCTGACCCCACCCACCCCGGATCCGTAGCAATAGTCCGCGCTCAGCGCGGATTATTGCTACGAAATCGGGGGCCCGGGGGTGGGGGAACCGGGTTGGGGGGCTGTGCGTCTGATCTGTATGGAGGACAGGGCCGCGCTACGGACCATGTTGGCCGACCACGACGGGGTGTTCACCGCGGCGCAGGCGTACGGGTGCGGCGTCAGCGACGATCAGCTCCGACGGCGGGTCGTCGTGGGCGATTGGATTCGCTTGGCACGCGGGGTTTTCCGGGTCGCCGACCGACCGCTCGACACACGGATGAGGATGCGGATCGCGGTACTGTGTGCCGGTCCGAATGCGGCGCTGGCGGGTGCCGCGGCCGCGTGGTGGCACGGTTTGGTCAACAGCGCGCCGACGAGGCCCACGGTGATCGCGCGCCGCGGCCGTCACGGGAGCCCGGTGTCCGGCGCCACGGTATGGCATCGGACGTTGGATCCTCTCGACGTCACGTCGAAGAACGGACTGGCGGTCACCGCGATCCCGCTCACCGTTCTGGATGCGTCCGTGGACATTGGTGTGCGAGTCATGGATTCGGCGCTGTTGCGCAATCATGTACGTCTCGACCAGCTCATCGAGGCGCAGAAACGCAACGTCGGCCGTCGTGGGTCGCCGCGGTCCCGGGCGATGGTGGCGGCGATGACGTCGGGTGCACGATCGGAAGCGGAACGCAAAGCGGTTGCGCTGCTGCGGAACTCCGATGTCGAGGGGTGGGTGGTCAATGTTCCGGTCGGGAAGTACGTCCTCGACTTCGCCATTCCCGAGCACAAGATCGCCATCGAGATCGACGGATTCGCCTTCCACAGCGATGCCGAGGCGTTTCAGCACGATCGGGAGCGACAGAATGACCTCATCGCCAACGGCTGGACCGTGCTGCGGTTCACCTGGCACGACCTCACCGGCAGGCCTCAGTGGGTGCTGGCTCAGATCCGGGCGGCGATCCGTCAGGCCACCGCCGCCTGAACCTCGATTCGGTAGCAATAGTCCGCGCTCAGCGCGGACTATTGCTACGAAATCCGCTAGGTGAGGTTGCGCTTGAGGATCTTGCCGGCGGCGTTGCGGGGGAAGGATTCCACGAACACCACCGAGCGCGGGACCTTGAAGTTGGCGAGGTGGATCTTGCAGTAGGCGATCACCGCCGCCTCGTCCAGTTCGACGCCGTCGCGCAGGGTGAGGTAGGCGCGCCCGACCTCACCGAGGCGTTCGTCCGGGACGCCGATCACGGCGGATTCGGTGACGCCTTCCAGCCGCGCCAGTGTCTGCTCGACCTCGGCGGGATAGACGTTGAACCCACCTGAGATGTACATGTCCTTGAGGCGGTCGGTGATGGTGAGGTTGCCGCGATCGTCGATGGTCCCGATGTCGCCGGTGTGCAGCCAGCCGTCGGCGTCGATCGTCTCCTTGGTGGCGGCCTCGTCGTCGAGGTAGCCGCGCATCACCATCTTGCCGCGCGCGAGGACCTCGCCCTCGTCCGACAGCCGGATCTCCATGCCCTCGAAGGCGCGGCCACACGTGGTGGCGACGGTCTGGTCATCGTCGTCGGGGGTGCAGGTGGACACGAATCCGCTGGCCTCGGTCAGTCCGTACGCGGTGACGACCGTGTCGACGCCGAGGTCGCTCTGCAGACGTTCGATGAGGACCACCGGGACGATGGCCGCGCCGGTGACCACCAGTCGCAACGACGACAGGTCGTGATCGGGGCGGGCCGGGTCGTCGAGGATGGTCTGGAAGATGGTCGGCGCACCGGGGAACACGGTGACACGTTGGGCGTCGGCCAGTTTCATCGCCTCGGTCGGTGAATAGACCGCCAGCGGCAGCATCGCGGCGCCGAACAAGGTGCACGGCAGGATGCCCGCCTTGTAGCCGAAGGTGTGGAAGTACGGATTGACCATGAGGTACCGGTCGTCGGCGGAGAGCCGGCCGTTGGAGCCCCATGCGTGCGAGCCGGCCATCGTCTGCTGATGTTCGGCCAGCACCCCTTTCGACTTCCCGGTGGTGCCCGAGGTGAACAGGATGTCGGAGATGTCGGTGGGGGCCACGGCATCGGCCCGGGCATCTGCCTCGGCCAGAGTGGTCTCGGTGGCGCGGGCCAGGAACTCCGACCACTCGACAGCGCCGTCGGGCACCGACGACGACGCGCCCAGCGTCACGCCGACGACCACCTCGGGCATCGCGGCTGCGTGCTCGCCGAGGAGATCGCCGAGGTGGTTGCCGCCCAGGAACTCGCCGGAGACCACGACGGCCCGAGCGTCGGAACGCTCGATGATCTCGACCGCTTCGCCACTGGTGTAGCGCGTGTTCAGCGGGACCAGCGTGGCGCCCGCATAGTGGACACCCAGCGCCGCGACCGGCCAGTGATGACTGTTCGGTGACCAGAGGGCGACCCGGTCGCCCGCATGGATGCCGGATGCCACGAGCGCTGCCGCGAAGGTACGGACGGCCTCGGCGAACTCCACCCAGGTCAGGTTGACCGCGGGGTGGTCCGGCCACTGCTCGTCGACGAGGGCGGGTCGGTCGGGCCAGGTCTGTGCGGCCCGGCGCAGGGCAGCCGGGGTCGTCAGGATCGCCTCCATGGCCCCAACCTAGCACTTGCTTGGTGCGTTATGCTAGCGGTCATGACCTCGATCAACCTTGCCGATCGGTCGGTTGACCTCGGCGAATGGGCGCGCACGACGTCGGATGCGGCGGAGACGTTCGCGACCGCGGTGCGCGCCTGGCTCGACGAGAACCTCGCAGGCGAGTTCGCGCACCTCAAGGGGCGCGGTGGGCCGGGCAGCGAACACGAGTTCTTCGACGACCGGCTGGCCTGGGACCGGCATCTGGCCCGTTCGGGCTGGACCTGCCTCGGCTGGCCGACCCGCTACGGCGGACGCGGCGCCACGCTGGAACAGCGCATCATCTTCCACCAGGAGTACGCGCGGGCCAATGCCCCGGCACGCGTCAATCACCTCGGTGAGGAGTTGCTCGGCCCGACGCTGATCGAATACGGCACCGAGGAGCAGAAGGAGCGCTTCCTGCCGGGCATCGTCGACGTCACCGAACTGTGGGCCCAGGGCTACTCCGAGCCCGGTGCGGGCTCCGACCTCGCCGGGGTGTCCACCAGCGCGCGCCTCGACGACGACAAGTGGGTCATCAACGGTCAGAAGGTGTGGACGTCGCTCGCGCACGTCGCCCAATGGTGCTTTGTCATCTGCCGCACCGAGAAGGGCTCGAGCCGGCACAAAGGTCTGAGCTTTCTGCTGGTCCCGATCGATCAGCCGGGCGTGACCGTCCGGCCGATCCAACAGCTCACCGGCACATCAGAGTTCAACGAGGTCTTCTTCGACGACGCGGTCGCCGACGCCGACCTCATCGTCGGCGAGCCGGGCGACGGGTGGAAGGTCGCGATGGGCCTGCTGCAGTTCGAGCGCGGCGTCTCCACGCTCGGCCAGCAGGTCGGATTCGACCGGGAACTGCGCAATCTGATCGAGATCGCCGAATCCACCGGGGCCGCAAAGAATCCGGAGATCGCATCGCGGATCACCCGCGCCTGGATCGGGCTGAAGGTGATGCGGGCGCACGCGCAACGCACCCTGTCCGGCGACATCGTCTCCGAGGCAGGCCAGGCGTCGGTCGCAAAGCTGCTGTGGGCCAACTGGCATCGCGATCTCGGTGAACTCGCGATGGCCGTGGTCGGCGCTCCGTCGCTGATCGCTCCCGCCGAGACCGTCGAGGGCGTCGCCAACGACATCACCGACCCCGACAAGGTCGAACTCGACGACTGGCAACGACTCTTCTTGTTCACCCGCGCCGACACCATCTACGGCGGGTCGAACGAAGTGCAACGCAACATCATCTCCGAGCGTGTGCTCGGTCTACCGCGAGAGGCCCGCTAGTGTCTGAAACCACTGTCGCACAAAACCGCTCACCGCTGGCCACCGCGCCAGAGGAGACGCCCGGGCACGGCCTGCTGCTCGGCCGCAAAGTGGTGGTGACCGCGGCCGCGGGCACCGGGATCGGCTTCGCGACGGCGCGTCGTGCGCTGCTCGAGGGTGCCGACGTGGTGATCAGCGATTGGCATGAACGACGGCTGGGGGAAGCCCGCGACAAGCTGGCGTCCGAGTTCGCCGACCAGACGGTCGGGCAGGTCGTGTGCAACGTCCAGGAATCCGCCGAGGTCGACGCGCTCATCTCCACCGCCGCAGGCGAACTCGGACGCATCGACGTCCTGGTGAACAATGCCGGACTCGGCGGTGAGACCCCGGTGGCGGACATGACCGACGAAGAATGGGACCGCGTCCTCGACATCACGCTCAACGGCACCTTCCGCGCCACCAGGGCCGCCCTGCGCTACTTCCGCGACGTCGAACACGGCGGCGTGATCGTCAACAACGCGTCGGTGCTCGGCTGGCGTGCACAGCGGGGTCAGGCGCACTATGCGGCCGCCAAGGCAGGCGTCATGGCGCTCACCCGATGCTCCGCGGTGGAGGCCGCCGACTTCGGCGTGCGTATCAACGCCATCGCCCCGTCGATCGCCAAGCACCCGTTCCTCGCCAAGGTCACCAGCGACGAACTCCTCGACGAACTCGCGTCGCGCGAGGCATACGGCCGTGCCGCCGAGGTATGGGAGGTGGCCGCGACCGTCGCCATGCTCGCCAGCGACTACACCACCTACCTCACCGGCGAGGTCGTCTCGATCTCCAGCCAAAGGGCTTAGCCCGCAAGAGCTTTCCCACACCATCCACCAGGAGGACCAGATGTCCACACCCCAGGCCTACATCGTCGACGCCGTCCGGACGCCGGTCGGGAAGCGTAACGGCTCGCTCGCCAAGGTCCACCCAGCGGACATGGGTGCGCACGTCATGTCCTCGATCATCGATCGCACCGGCATCGACCCGAATGTCGTCGACGACGTCGTCTTCGGCTGTGTCGACGCCATCGGCCCGCAGGCCGGCAACATCGCGCGTACCGCATGGCTGGCCGCCGGTCTGCCGCTGGACATCCCCGGCACCACCGTCGACCGCCAGTGCGGTTCGTCGCAGCAGGCCATCCATTTCGCGGCGCAGGGTGTGCTGAGCGGCACCCAGGACGTGGTGCTCGCGGGTGGTGTCCAGAACATGAGCGCCATCCCGATCTCACAGGCGATGATCGCGGGCCAGGAATTCGGGTTCACCACGCCGACCGCGGAATCCGTGGGCTGGCGCGAACGGTTCGGGGACGTCGCGATCTCCCAGTTCAACGGCGCCGACATGATGGCGACGCAGTGGGACATCAGCCGTGAGGACATGGAGCGCTGGTCGCTGCAGTCGCATCAGCGGGCCAAGCAGGCCATCGCCGAGGGGCGGTTCGACTCCGAACTCGTCGCCCTCGGTGACTGCGTGGTCGACGAATGCCCGCGTGAGACGTCGCTGGAGAAGATGGCCGGCCTCGATCCGCTCGCCGAGGGCTCGCGGCTGACCGCGGCCGTCGCGTCGCAGATCTGCGACGGTGCGTCGGCAACCCTCGTGGTCTCGGAGAATGCGCTCAAGGAGTACGGCCTCACGCCGCGGGCCCGTATCCACCATCTGTCGGTGCGGGGCGCCGATCCGGTGATGATGCTGTCGGCGCCGATCCCGGCGACCGCGTACGCGCTCAAGAAGACCGGGTTGTCGATCGACGACATCGACGTGATCGAGATCAACGAAGCCTTCGCGTCGGTGGTGCTGGCCTGGCTCAAGGAGACGGGCGCCGACCCGGCGAAGGTCAATCCGAACGGCGGCGGCATCGCTCTCGGCCATCCGCTCGGCGCGACCGGGGCCAAGCTGTTCGCGACCCTGCTCAACGAACTCGAGCGCACCGGTGGACGTTACGGACTGCAGACGATGTGCGAGGGCGGCGGCACCGCGAACGTCACCATCATCGAACGCCTGTCCTGAGGCCGCCGCCCTTCGAGACGTTGGCAAGCTCGCTCCTCAGGGAGCGGGTGATGGGCCGTTGCTCAGGGAGCGGGGTCGGTCGTCCTCAGGTCGCAGGTGGCGGCGATCTGAACACGCATGTGGCCAGAACGTTGTGATCTGACGCATACTATGCTGGAACAAAGGCGCGAGTTCGTCTCTTGAGGACGCTCGCCACCAGCACTATTCGGAGGATCTCGATGACAAAACCAGCAGAGGTGAACACCGTGGCGGCCGGCCGGGTGTCGTCGGAAGCGCACACCATGTCCGAGCTGCTGGAAATCCAGCGCGCGGCGTTTCTGCGGGACGGCATCCCCGATGCCAAGACCCGCATCGATCGGATCACCCGGCTCTCGTCACTGATCCTCGACAACGCCGAAGAGATCGCGGAGGCGCTCAACGAGGATTTCGGCACGCGACCGCGTGAACTGTCCCTCGCCGCCGACGTGGCGGGCTGCATGGTCGATCTGACCCATCAACGCCGCGGTGTCGAGAAGTGGATGAAGGAGAGCAACACCGCAAAGGTGCAGGGGGCGTTGGGTTTCAAACAGCGCATTCGGCACGATCCGCTCGGTGTGGTCGGCATCATGGGGCCGTGGAACTTCCCGCTGCAGCTGACCATCGTCCCGGCAGGCGCCGCCTTCGCCGCGGGTAACCGGGTGCTCATGCGCCCGTCGTCGATCACCTCGCGGACCACCGACGTGATCGCCAAGCACGCCCCGACTACTTCTCGATCGAAGAGCTGGCCGTGATCACCAGCAAGCACGGCGGCGGCGCCGATTTCGCCAAGCTCAAGGTCGACCACATGTTCTTCACCGGATCCCCCGAGGTGGGGTCGTCGGTGGCACAGGAGGCGGCCAAGAACCTGGTGCCGGTCACCCTCGAGCTCGGCGGAAAGAACCCGGCGATCGTCGATGCGGATGCCGACATCGACAAGGCGGCCACGATGCTCGCCGACGCACGGATGGTCAACGGCGGTCAGGTGTGCCTGTGCCCCGACTACGTGTTCGTGCCGGAGGCCAAGGTCGGCGAGTTCACCGACAAGGTGGTCGCTCGGTGGACCAAGAACTTCGCCACCATCCGGAACAACCCGGAGTACACGGCGACGATCAACCAGAAGAACTACGAGCGCATCCTCGGTCTCATCGCCGATGCCGAGGAACTCGGTGCCGAGGTCCGTCAGGTGGTCCCGGCCGGCGAGCCGCTTCCGGACGCAGACAAGCGCAAGATCGCGCCGACGCTGCTGACCGGCGTCAAGGCGGGCATGAAGATCGAAGAGGACGAGGTCTTCGGACCGGTGCTCACGGTCTACCCGTACCGGGATCTGTCCGAGGCGATCCGCTACATCGCGGCGCATCCGCATCCGCTGACGATGTACTGGTGCGGCGACGACAACGAGAACTTCGAGCGTCTTGCGGCGGGCACGCGAAGCGGGTCGATCAACGCCAACGACTTCGCCCTGCACATGTTCGGGGCGGAGCTCCCGTTCGGCGGTGTCGGACGTAGCGGGATGGGCAGCTACCACGGCAAGACGGGCTTCGACACCTTCAGTCACGCCCGCGCGATCGCCGTGTCGACGATGCCGTTCAAGGTGTCGGAGATGATGGCCCCGCCGTTCACCGCTCGTGACGCCAAGATGACCAACGGCCAGATGAAGCTCTGGAGCCGGCTGAACAAGCGAGCCATCAAGAAGCTCAAGAAGCGCTGATCCTCACCGAAAATCGGCCGGGTGCACAAGAGCACCCGGCCGATTCTCGTTCCGTGGGTCCCAACCGTGACATGGATGCGGTGTCAGCGGGGCGTCGAGACAATAATTGCGATGGCGGCCCGCTGACACCGCATCCATATACGTGGGCGGCGGGCCGACGATCCACGAAACCGGCCAAGCGCTTGCTAGGGTGACTGAATGGCACCCCGCGGCACCGTCTCCGGATCGACTCGACGCGACGAACTGCTGACCACGGCGGGCAAGATGTTCGCCGAGCAGGGTTTGCGCTCCACCACCGTGCGTGACATCGCCGACGCCGCCGGAATCCTGTCCGGCAGCCTGTACCACCACTTCGATTCCAAGGAATCCATCGTCGACGAGATCCTGCGCGGCTTTCTCGACGACCTCTTCGCACGGTATCGGGTGATCGCCGACGCCGGACTGACCGCCACCGAGACGTTGCGCGGTCTCATCGTCTCGTCGTTCGAGGCCATCGATGAGCAGCGCAACGCTGTCGCGATCTATCAGGACGAAGCCAAACGGCTTGCCGGACAAGAACGTTTCGGCTACATCGAAGAACGCAACACCGAGTTCCGGCAGCTCTGGCACGCCGTCTTGCGCAGGGGAGTCGACCACGGCGAATTCCGCGCCGACCTAGATGTCGAGCTGGCCTATCGCTTCCTTCGTGACACCGTCTGGGTGGCCGTGCGCTGGTATCGACCGGGCGGTGCGCTCTCGGCCGACGACATCGCCGGTCAGTATCTGTCGATCGTCCTCGACGGGATCCTGCCGCGCTGAACGGAGCGTGCCCAGGCGACTCAGCAATCTCGTGGTTCCGGCGGGCACGGCGCCACGGCGGCCGAACTGCGTGTGGGCGACGTCGGCGACGAAGGTGACCGGGATGTCGTGGTCGTAGAGGACGTCGACGAGGTGAACGAAGCGCAATGCCGGTTCCCGACCGGCTGACGCCAGATCAGGTATGCGATCGATGACCCACCGTCGGTGACGGCCGGCCAACGTCAGATAGTCCGTCGCGCCCAGTGCGGCGCCGCAGATCTGTGCGAAATCCACCCAGAGCACATCGTCGTCGGCCCGCCATGCCGAGAATCTCCGACCGGATATCGAGGCCGTGACCGGTTTCGCCGGCCGGCTGCCGGTGCGGCCCGTGGCCGAACCGGTCGACCACCGACCGGACGCGAATCCGACGTCATGTGCCGCCACGGTCCGATAGTCACATCCGTCATCGAGCTCGATCACCGTGAACCGGCGCTCGATCACCTCGATGGTCGGCCGGAACATCTCGTGGAACAACGGATTCGGCATGAGCTGATCCGGTCGAAGGTTCGACGTCACGATCATCCGCACGTGGTGGGCGGAGAGTCCGGTGAGCAGACGGTCGACGAAGATGCCATCGGCAGGGTCGTCGACGTGGAGTTCGTCGAAACAGACGGCGGCGCGGCCGGTCACCAGGTGATCGATTGCCGCATCGAGGCCGCCATGTCGCCGGATGAGCCGATGCAGGTCCCGGACGAACTCGTGCCAATGCATTCGGAGTGTGGTGCCCGCCGGAAGCGCTTCGGCGAACACGTCGAGCAGCCAAGTCTTGCCTCTGCCCGGTGGGCCCGTGAGGTACACATCGGCGGCGGAGGTGAGCGCCGCCACCGCGGCTTGTTGAGATCTGTCGAGGGCGAACCCGTCGCGTCTGGCCGCAGCGTCGAAGTCGGCGGCCGGCACGGCCCGGATGGGCGCAGGCCGCGACGCGCGAAACCAGGACACGTCCGAAACTCTAGCATCGTAGAGTCGCGAGGTAACGTGGTGCATGTGCCTCGCCCCACCCGTCGTCCCGCGATCCGCGAGGCAGCTCTCGATCTGGCCGCGATCGGCGGCAATCACGCCGTGACCCATCAGGCGGTGGACCGTCACCTGTCGTTGCCGCGCGGTTCGACCTCCTACTACTTCCGCACCCGGGATGCGCTGATCTCCGCGGCTGCCGGGCATCTCGTCGAACGGTCGCGAGCAGCATTCGCCGAGCAGATGTCCGACGAGGCAGTGCGGGCTCGTCCCGGTGACCTCATCGCCGACTACCTCGACGACCTGCTCACCACCCGCCGTCGCGACGCGCTCGCCCGTCATGGACTGCTGCAGGATCCGTCGGTGCTCCCCGATACACGGGAGAAATTGGCCAGGTGCTTCTTCTCCGTGGACGCCGCGACCGATCTGATGCGAGACCGAGCGTGTGATGACGCCGGAGCAGCGGCCGACGTGTTCATCACGGTCCTCGAAGGGATCGTCTTCACCTACACGTACGGCGTGCGGCGCGACCACGGCCGGGTGCGGGGCGAGCTGGCAGAACAGTTGCGGCCGCTCGTCGTCGCTGCCCTCCGGATCACCGACGCGAGTGGGCGTTGATACTGTGACCTGGATAACACGGTCGGCCGACGCCGACCGGACCGGAAGGTAGGGCGATGACAGAGCGATTCACATCCGAGACCACTGCGGCGATCAACACCGTTCGGCAGCAGACCCTCGGTGACCTGTTGCGGCGGACCGCCTTACGCGTACCGGACAAGGTCGCGATCATCGACGGCGATCGCACCCTCACCTTCGCCGACTTCGATGCCGCGGTCAACCGATGTGCCAACGCCCTGGCCGGCAAGGGTGTCGTCAAGGGCGACCGGCTCGCGCTGGTGAGTCGCAACGGGTGGCAGTTCGCGGTGTTGCACTATGCCACCGCACGGCTCGGCGTGATCCTGGTTCCGGTGAACTTCGGTCTCGGATCCGACGAGATCGCCTACATCCTCGATCATTCCGGCGCGCGGGCGGTGGTGGCCGAAGATGCCTTGGTGTCGACGGTGGCGAAAGCCGTCGAACTGTCCGGGATCACCGATGCGGTGAGGGGGGCCATCCCGATGGGCGGATTGTCGCCCGAGAGCGGGTGGGATGACGTCGACGAGTGGATGCTCTCCGGCGACCCGACGCCGCCCCAGATCGACGTCGCCGACGACGACCCACTGCGCCTGATGTACACCTCGGGCACCGAGTCCCGTCCCAAGGGCGTGCTGCTGTCGTCGAAATCGCTGATCAACCAGTATGTCTCGTGCATCATCGACGGTGGCATGAGCGGTGACGACGTGGAGATCCACTCGCTGCCGCTCTACCACTGTGCGCAGCTCGACTGCTTCTTGTCGGTGGATGTGTACCTGGGTGCGACGAGCATCATCCTGCCGGGCCCGGACCCGGCCACGATCCTCTCGACGATCGAATCACGGCAGGTGACCAAACTGTTCTGCCCGCCGACCGTGTGGATCTCGCTGTTGCGCCACCCGGATTTCGACCGGCGAGATCTGTCGTCGTTGCGGAAGGGGTATTACGGCGCGTCCCCGATGCCGGTCGAGGTCCTGCGCGAGATGTCGGAGCGTCTCCCGGACGTCTCGCTGTGGAACTTCTACGGACAGACCGAGATGTCGCCGCTGGCGACCATCCTGCAACCGCACGAGCAGATCGAGCGTGCAGGGTCGGCCGGGCGTGCGGCCCTGAACGTGGAAACCCAGGTCGTCGACGACGAGGACAACCCGGTTCCCGTCGGTGAGGTCGGCGAGATCGTGCACCGCAGCCCGCACGCCTGCCTCGGCTACTTCAACGACGAGGAGAAGACCGCAGCAGCGTTCCGCAACGGCTGGTTTCATTCCGGCGACCTCGGCGTCATCGACTCCGACGGTTACCTCGCGGTGGTCGACCGCAAGAAGGACATGATCAAGACCGGTGGCGAGAACGTCGCCTCACGCGAGGTGGAGGAGGCCATCTACCTTCTCGACGGCGTCGCCGAGGTCGCGGTCTTCGGTGTGCCGCATCCGAAATGGATCGAGGCGGTCACCGCTGTGGTGGTGCCCAAAGACGGTGTCGCGCTGACCGAGGAGCAGGTCGACGCGCACCTCGCCGGGGTGTTGGCGGGGTACAAGCGCCCGAAGTTCGTCGTCTTCGCCGATGCGTTGCCGAAGAATCCCAGCGGCAAGATCCTCAAGAAGGACCTTCGCGTGCGGCACTCGGACCTCGCCACCGATTCGGCAGTGTCGGGCTGATCAGCTGGACGCGTCACGCCCCGATCGGGCTCGAGGGTTTGCGGCTTCCCGATCGGCGGGGCGGCGATCAGGACAACGAGCCCAGAGCCTTCAACCGCGAGTGTGCCTGCGTCATGATCGACTGGATCATCTCGTCGCAACTGGGGAGGTCGTCGATCATCCCGACGACCTGACCGGACGCCAGCACGCCGGCGTGGGTGTCGCCCTCGACGAGGCCTGCCCGCAGGAGCATCGGGGTGTTACCCGCCATGATGATCTGCTGCCAGGTGCGGTCGCCGGACTTGCGCATGCTGCGACCGTCCCGCAGCATCGTCGTCCAGCGCATCCCCGTCATCTGCTTGAACTCGTTGGCATTTCGCGCCGCGGCGTAAAGGGCCTTCAGGCGGCTGCCGCTCTCGAGTGCCTCGACGAGCGGGGTACGCAGCACGCGGTGCGGCATGCCATCGACCTTGACCGACACCACGGTGTCACCCAGACCGCGCTGGAGATACTCCTGCTTGACCGAATCCGGGACGGCGCTGTCGGCAGTGAGCAGAAAGCGTGTGCCCATCGCGACGCCCTCGGCGCCGTAGGACAGTGCCGCGACGAGACCGCGGCCATCGAAGAACCCGCCGGCGGCAACCACCGGAATTCCGCTGTCGCCCAGCGCATCGAGTACCGAGGGCAGGAGCAGTGTGGTGGCCACCGGACCGGTGTGCCCGCCACCCTCGCCGCCCTGCACGATCACCGCGTCGGCACCCCAGGAGGCCACCTTCACAGCGTGCTTCGCCGCGCCGATCGACGGGATCACCACGACGCCGTGATCCTTGAGTTTCGCGATCAGCTCCTTCTTCGGAGCGAGGGCGAAGGATGCGACCTTCACGCGCTCGCGGATGAGGAGATCGATGCGTTCCGGGGCATCGGTCGCGTCGGCGCGGATGTTGACCCCGAAGGGCTTGTCGGTCAACGACTTCGTCTTGGCGATCGCTGCCTCGAGTTCGTCGTAGGTCATCGTCGCCGATGCCAGGATGCCGAGACCACCCGCGTTGGAGGTCGCCGAGGTCAACGACGGGCCCGACACCCAGCCCATACCGGTCTGCACGATCGGGTACTCGACGCCGACGAGCTCGGTGAACCTGGTCGTCAGGCCCGCCGCACGTGCGGGAGATCCGGTCATTTCACTTCTCGATTCCGGACACCCTTGGGGTCGAGCACATCTCGGATGAGCGACAGTTCCTCGTCGGACGGGTTGCGGGTCGTCGGGGCGGAGGCCAGACCGGCGATCTCGAAGCCGGTGTTCTCGGCGACCTCGTCGGCTGTCACGCCCGGGTGCAGTGACACCGCGCGCATCGTGTGGTCGGGACCCTCGAAGTCGAAGACGCCGAGATTTGTCACCACGCGCGGGATGTTCAGGTAGCGGTAGGCGGGGTTGTCGGGGTCGATCTTGTCGTATCCGACGCCGGACACGATGTCGACCTGGTCGGTGAAGACGCGCGGCGAATGGCGGGCCACCCAGTAGCTGGTCGGGTGATTGATGGTGTTGCCGGGAGCGCCACGCACGCCGAACATCTGGCGTGTCGGATGCTGCAACGGACCGAACGCCGAGAGGTTCTGGTTGCCGTGCCGGTCGATCTGGTTGGCGCCCATCACCACGTGCCGGCGGCCCGAGGCGACCACGTCGAACACTTTGCGGAACGGCATCCAGCCCTCGATGGGTCCGGTTTTCCCGATGGCCGGGGTGTCGGCCAGGATCAGCGCCTCACCGTCGGTGATGAGCAGATCGGGTTCGGTGGTCAGGCGTGCGAGCCGCGCGCCGATCAGTGGCGTCGGAGCCATCGGGGACGCCATGATCTCGCCGGCGCCGGAGAAGATCTCGGCGCATGCGATGACGCAGATCTCGGCGCGGGTGATCTCGACGGCCTCGGCCGCCGACGATCCGGTGTCGGTGCGGGTGCTCACTTCTGATCCTCCTGCTCTGCCTGCCACTCGGTGACCGCGCGCTGGTAGTCGGCTTCGTCGACCTCGAGGAAGCGTTTCGAGAACGCCGTCCACGCCTGGGGATCCTTCGCCGACTCCACGTAGAACTGCTGGAACTTCTCGTCGCGGCCGTAGTCGCCCGCGAAGGTGAAATGTGCGCCGTTCGGTGTGTGTACCACCCGGTCGACGTTCATGCGATTGAGCAGCAGACGTTGGGTGGGAACGGTTTTCACGAGCACCTCGGTGGACACGAGCTGATCGGTCTCGAGGTATCGGCGCTCGGCGGCTGCGCAGTAGAGGTCGTCGAAGTAGGGGTCGACGCCGGTGTAGGCGGCATTGCCACGATGGTCGGCGAGGTCGAGATGCACGAACGCGGCGTCGAGGCGCAGCGCCGGCATCGCGATCAGGGTCTCGGTCCGGCCGTCGGCGGCGGGATAGGGGGAGTCGACGGTCTTGAGTTCGCCCTCCCAGAAGTTCGGCACGTCCGAGCCGAGTCCTGCGCGGATCGGGAGGAACGGCACTCGCGAGGCTGCCGCCTCGAGGCCGCACTTGACCATGCCCTCGTCCATCTCCCGTGCCTCGATGGCACCGTCGGTACGTGCCTTGGCGAACCACGGATCGTAGAACGGCGCCGAGTCGAGGGACACGAAGCCGTAGTAGACGCGGCGGACCTTGCCTGCGGCGCAGAGCAATCCGAGGTCGGGTCCGCCGTAGGTGACCACGGTGAGGTCCTTGACGTCGGAACGCGCCAGAGCGCGCACCAGCGCCATCGGCTTGCGGCGTGAGCCCCAGCCGCCGATACCGATGGTCATTCCGTCACGCAGCTCGCCGACGACGTCGTCGAGCGAACTGGTCTTGTCGGTCGGGGTGGGCGTCATCAGGCGCGTCCTCCATTTGTGTTCAGCGTCTTACCGGTACTGACAAAAGCGTCGCGGTGCTCGTCGGCCACCCCGGCGAGGTTGAGTTCGAAGGTGAAGCCCTGCTCGAGGCGATAGCTGCTCTTCACGTCGACGGGATCGATGTGGTTGATGGCTTCCTTGGCCGCACGGATCACGCGGGTGTCCTTGGTCGCGATCTTCTCGGCGATCTCGAGTGCGGTGTCGAGGAGTTCGTCGCGCGGGACGACCTTGTACACCGACCCGAAGTGCTCGAGCTGTGTGGCGGTGACGTTCTGCGCCGTGTAGTACAGCGTGCGCATCATGTGCTGCGGTACCAGCCGGGCAAGATGCGTGGCAGCGCCGAGGGCGCCGCGGTCCACCTCGGGAAGGCCGAAGACCGCGTCGTCGGAGGCGACGATGACGTCGGCGTTGCCGACGAGCCCGATCCCGCCGCCGACACAGAAGCCGTTGACCGCGACGATCACCGGGACCGCGCAGTCGTAGACGGCGGAAAAGGCGGCCGCGCAGCCACGATTGGCGCCGATCAGGGCGTCGAAGCCGTCGGTCGCCTGCATCTCCTTGATGTCGACGCCCGCGTTGAAGCCGCGTCCCTCGGCTCGCAGGACCACCACATGCGTGGACATGTCCTCGCCCGCGGCGGTGATGGCATCGGCCAGTTCGAACCACGCCGCCGACGGCAACGCGTTGACCGGTGGGTAGTCCACCGTGACGGTCGCGATGCCGTTCTCGGTGCGTGTCGTGGTGATCGGCACACCAGCTCCTCTCGGGTACTGCCTGGAACCAGGCCGTTTGCGAACCCGGCCGGAACCAAGCAAGTGCTTGGTTGTTTGGTAGGGTAGCACCCATGAAGGCACAGTCGCAGGCCGCAGGTCAGGGCCATGACCTCGGCATCGACAAGAAGGTGGTCCTGGTGACCGGCGGCACGCGCGGTGTGGGCGCCGGCATCACGCAGGTGCTCGCCGAACTGGGCGCGGTCCCGGTGGTGTGTGGACGTAACCCCGGCGACGACCCGGACGTCGAGTTCGTCGCCTGCGACGTCCGCGATGCCGACGCGGTCGACGAGATGATTCGCGGCATCGTGCAGACCCACGGCCGGCTCGACGGAGTCGTCAACAATGCGGGCGGCTCGCCGTTCGCGCTGGCGGCCGACGCCTCACCCAGGTTCACCGGCAAGATCGTCGAGCTGAACCTGCTCGCGCCGCTGAACGTCGCGCGCGCCGCACACGCGGTGATGCGGCAGCAGGAGTCCGGCGGCGCGATCGTGAACGTGTCCAGTGTGAGTGGCCACCGGCCGTCGCCGGGGACCTCGGCCTACGGCGCTGCCAAGGCGGGCCTCGACAACGCGATGACATCCCTAGCGATCGAATGGGCACCACATGTACGGGTCAACTCGGTCGTGTGCGGAGCCGTGCTGACCGAGCAGGCGCATCTGCATCTCGGTGACGACGACGGTGTTGCCGCCGTGGGCGCGACCATCCCGATGGGTCGGCTCGCGATGCCCGCCGATGTGGGCAACGCGGTGGCGTTCCTGCTCAGTCCGTTGGCCGGTTACGTCACCGGATCGACACTGACCGTGCATGGTGGTGGTGAGAAACCGGCGTTCCTGGCCGTCGCCACCGCAGACAATCAGGTGTGATCCGATCACACCGTGAGGACCGATCAATCGACACAAGGGGAGAAGTCTTGGCTGACAAGCTGAATGAGGGGCGCGTCGCAATCGTGACCGGCGCGGGCCAGGGGATCGGCCGCGCCCACGCGCTGGCCTTCGCCGCCGACGGGGCCAAGGTCGTGGTCAACGATTTCGACGCCGATGCCGCGCACGCCGTCGCCGGTGAGATCAACGACGCGGGCGGATCGGCGGTCGCGGGTGTGGCCGACGTCGCCGATTGGTCCGACGGTGCGGCTCTGGTGGAAACCGCGGTCACCGAGTTCGGCGGCCTCGACATCCTGGTCAACAACGCGGGTTTCGTCCGCGATCGGATGCTGGTCGCGATGTCGGAGGACGAGTGGGATGCGGTGATCCGCGTCCACCTCAAGGGGCATTTCGTCACGCTGCACCACGCGGCGGCATACTGGCGCGCACAGTCGAAGGCCGGTGAGCAGCGCGCGGCCCGGATCATCAACACCTCGTCGGGCGCCGGACTGTTCGGTTCGGTCGGGCAGGGGAATTACGTTGCGGCCAAGGCCGGTATCACCGCCCTGACCATCCAGGCCGCCGCCGAACTGGCCGGCTACGGAGTGACCGCGAACGCGATCGCGCCGTCGGCGCGCACCCAGATGACGATGGGCGCGGGTGAGGCGATGGCCGCACAGATGGCCGCGCCTGCCGACGGATCGTTCGACGCGATGGACCCGGCGAACATCTCCCCGCTCGTGGTCTGGCTCGGATCACCGGAGTCCGCCTCGGTCACCGGCCGCGTCTTCGAGGTCGAGGGCGGCAAGGTCACCGTGGTCGACGCGTTCCAGCGCAGCGCCGAGCAGGACAAGGGATCACGCTGGGCGCCGAGCGAACTCGGCCCGGTGGTGGAGGAGATCCTGGCGAAGTCGCCGGTGCCGGTGCCCGTCTACGGCGCGCGGTAGCGGTGACACCGACCGCAGGGCCAGAGCGCGCAGCGGAGCTCATCGCAGCGGCCCGGGCATATGTGGACGCGCTGGTCAGTCACGACCCCTCCGGGGTTGCGCTGCACCCGGACTGCACGCGCACCGAGATGGGCATGAAGACCGGTCGCAACGGTGCTCATCTGGCCCGGAGTCTCGCGCGCGGACCGCAGTACCGGCTGATCCATCGCATCAGCGACTTCACTGCCGAGGTCGACGGGCACATGGTGTCGACGCGGTACTGGGTGCATGTCCGGCCCAAGACGCTCGGCCTGGCAGCACACGTGACCGAGTCCTTCGTCGTCGACGAGGACAACAAGATCCGGGCCATCGTCGCCCGATTCGGGGTCCCGCGCCGCAAGACCTGACCTGACTGAATATGGATGCGGTGTGAGCGGCGACTCGCGACGACTATTGTCGCCGGCGCCCGCTCACACCGCATCCATATCGGCTGTGAACGACTGAGGTCAGGCGGTGGGCGCGCGGACCACCATCGGCACGCCGGGGAAGTCCGCCGCCATCTCGGAACGGGACTTGCGTAGCGCCGCGGTGCCGTATCCCTTCTTGCGGTGCTCGGGGTGAATCCAGATCCGGACGTCCACCTCGCCGTTGACCAGCTCACCGAACACCATGCCGACCTTGGTGCCGCCCTCGACGGCGACGAGCCAGACGGCGTCCTCGTTGTCGACGCGTTCGGTTGCCTTCGCGATCTCGTCGGACAGGTCGCCCGCCGGGCTGCCGGACCCGTCGCCCGCGACCTTCAACTCTTCGGTACGGACCTTGAACAGGTCAGCGTCGTCGCCGGTGAAGGCCCGCAGCTCCAAGGTGTCGCCGCTGCTGGCCGGCCGCTCGGCGAGCGTGAAGGTCAGTGCGTTGTTCAGGTCGTCGAGCTCGGCCTGGTTCTTGCGGCGCTCGTCCTTGGTGAGCTGCTGCAGAGACATGCCGAGAATGGCTTCGGCACCCAGCTTCGACTTGCCGAGGAGTACGGCGACGGCGTCGACGGCCTCCGCACGATTCTCGGCCTCGACGATCGCGTCGAGGACTTCGTGGCGTCGCTCCAGCGCGGTCAGAAGGGCGTCGGTGATGTCGCGGCGAGTGGTCGCCAGATCCAGATCGGTCATGGCCTCGATCGTAGTTCAGCGGATGGGGGCGTGTGCGGCCGGCGAGGAACCGGAAGGCGAAAAAATGAAACGTGTTCTATGTCCGGATCGCCTGATTCGATGACGGGATATTGCCATGTCATGGCGGCAAATATGGTCCCGGTTCTTCCCTATGTCTGTAACACGTCCTAGTGTTGATGACCATGACTGATGTTCAGGATGCGACGACCGACTTCGACCATCTGCGGGGTGGAACCCATCTCGGCGACCTACTGGTGGCCGCGTTGAGCCGCCACGCCGACCGCAAGGTGCTGTTCCTCGGGGACACCGAGCTCACCGGACGCGAGATGGCCGACGCGGTCAGCCGCTACCAGCAGGCCTTCGAATCGATGGGCGCGGGAACCGGATCGACCGTCGGGTTGCTCGCGCTCAACCGGCCGGAGGTGCTGCTGGTGATCGGCGCCGGGCAGACCCAGGGGTGGCGCCGCACGGCGCTGCATCCGCTCGGTTCGCTCGACGACCACGCCTACGTCCTGTCCGACGCCGGGGTCACCACTCTCGTCATCGATCCCGTGCCGATGTTCGTCGAGCGCGCGGCGGCGCTGATGGAGCGCGTCGAGAGCCTCAAGCAGGTGCTGACACTCGGACCGGTCCCGGAGGAACTCGCGGCCTACGGCCGTGACGTGATCGCCGAGGCGGCCAACTATCAGCCCAGGCCGCTCGCCGCCGCCGACCTCCCGCCCGACCACGTCGTCTCGATCACCTACACCGGCGGCACCACCGGTAAACCGAAGGGCGTCATCGGCACCGCCCGAGCGATGTCGACGATGACCCAGATCCAGCTCTCCGAATGGGAGTGGCCGGAGAACCCGCGGTTCCTGATGTGCACGCCGCTCTCGCACGCCGGTGCAGCATTCTTCGTGCCGACCCTCATCAAGGGCGGGTCCATGGTGGTCATGGCCAAGTTCGATCCCGCCGAGGTGCTGCGCGTGATCGAGGAGGAGCGCATCACCGCGACAATGCTCGTGCCGTCGATGCTCTACGCGCTGATGGACCATCCGGATTCGCGGACGCGCGATCTCTCTTCGCTGGAGACCGTGTATTACGGTGCGTCGGCGATCAATCCGGTGCGCCTCGCGGAGGCGATCGAACGCTTCGGTCCCATCTTCGCGCAGTACTACGGGCAATCCGAGGCGCCGATGGTCATCAGCTACCTCGGCAAGAACGATCATCCGAAGCCCGGTGAGGACACCCGACGACTCAGCAGCTGCGGTCGCCCGTCGGCGTTCCTGCGCACTGCCCTGTTGGGGCCCGACGACAAGCCGGTGGCCCAGGGCGAACCCGGTGAGATCTGCGTGGCCGGGCCGTTGCTGGCCGGCGGGTACTGGGGTCTGCCGGAACAGACCGCGGAGACCTTCCGGGACGGCTGGCTGCGCACCGGTGACGTGGCCAGGGAAGACGCCGACGGGTTCTGGTACATCGTCGACCGAACCAAGGACATGATCGTCACGGGCGGCTTCAACGTGTTCCCACGCGAGGTGGAAGACGTTGTCGCCGAGCATGCGTCGGTCGGTCAGGTCGGGGTGATCGGTGTGCCTGATGACAAGTGGGGCGAGGCGGTCACCGCCGTCGTCGTGCTGCGTGGCGACGCGGATCAGACCGACGAGGCCAAGGAGCGCGTGACCAAGGAGATCCAACAGTCGGTGAAAGACCGCAAGGGTGCGGTGCAGTCACCCAAGCAGGTCGTCTTCGTCGAGTCGCTGCCGCTGACCGCGCTGGGCAAGCCGGACAAGAAGGCCCTGCGCGCGAAGTTCTGGGAGAACTCGGAGCGCGGGGTCGGCTGAGAATCGTCGTTTCGCCGGTCGAGTGGTCGCGAGCCGTTCCTCGCGCGCTACTCGACCGGCGCGTTGTACGACACCCGAAGTTCCTTGACGCCGTTGAGCCAACCCGACCGGATGCGCTGCGGTTCGGCGACCTTGGACATGTCCGGGACGAGGTCGGCGAGGGTGCCGAACATCAGGTTCATCTCGAGCCGCGCGAGGTTCGCGCCGATGCAGAAGTGGGCGCCGTTGCCGCCGAAGCTCAGGTGCGGGTTCGGATCTCGCGTGATGTCGAAGGTGAACGGGTCGTCGAAGACGGTCTCGTCGTAGTTCGCCGAGCTGTAGAACAACCCGACGCGCTGGCCGGCCGCGATGGGGATGCCGGCCACCTCGGTGTCGATCGTCGCGGTGCGCTGAAAGCAGTGCACCGGCGTGGCCCAGCGGATGATCTCGTCGACGGCGGTCGCCGGACGTTCGGCGCGGTAGAGCGCCCACTGATCGGGATTGTCGAGAAAAGCGTTGACGCCGTGGGTGATCGCGTTACGTGTTGTCTCGTTACCGGCGATGACGAGAAGGATCACGAAGAATCCGAACTCGAGTTCGCTGAGAGCGTGCCCGTCGATGTCGGCCTCGACGAGGGTTGTCACCAGGTCGTCGCGAGGATTCTTCCGCCGGTCCTCGGCCATCGCGTAGGCGTAGGCGAGCATCTCGGTGTGGGCAGTGAGCGGATCGTACTTCGAGTCGGGGTCCTCCGGGTTGACCATCGAGTCGGCGAGATCGCACAGGCGATCGTGGTCGGCCGCCGGTACGCCGAGCAGGCCCAGGATCGCCTGCAGTGGCAGATGGATGGCGACGTCGTCGACGAAATTGCCGCTGCCCTTGTCGGCCGCGGCCGACACGATCTCCCGTGCGGCCGTCGACAGATGCTCCTCCAGTGAGGCCACGGCCCGCGGGGTGAACATGCGTGACACGATCTTCCGCATCCGGGTGTGCTCCGGTGGATCCATGTTGAGCAAGAAGCATCTCGACGCGTCGAGTTGCTCCCGTGTCGCGCTCTCGGGCACTCGCATCACCGCACCCTTGGCCCAGTTCGACCAGGTCGCGGTGTCCTTGGAGATGGACCTGATGTCCGAGTGCCTGCTGATCACCCAGAAGCCGTCATCGTCGAAGTAGGTGGGTCCGATGTGCTGCTTGTTCCACCAGACCGGCGCGGTCGCGCGACGTTCGGCGAACTCGAGCAGTGGCAGACCACGTTCGAGCAGATCCGGGTCGGTGAAGTCGATGTCGGAGAAATTGCGGGTGTCCGATGCGGTCATGACGTCCTCGCGGGTCGCGGCAGTGGCCCGAGTGTGGTCCACATCACTCGAAAATACACCGAAGAGGTCGGTCCATGGCCAGGACGCCGCACGTCCCGTTCAGTCGGTCAGCCGGAGCGGATCAGCGTGGTTCGCAGATCACCACCGGGATCTTCCGGTCGGTCCAGGCCGCGTAGGTGTCGAAATCGGCGTAGAGATCGACCAGCTGCGGCCACAGTTCGTCCCGCTCGGTGTCCGAGGCCGTGCGCGCACGCAGCTCGTGGATCTCCTTGCCCACCTGGATGGTCACGTCAGGATTCTCGACGAGGTTGAGATACCAGGCGGGATGCTTCGGCAACCCTCCCTGCGAGGCGACCACCACGAACGAGCTGTCCGTCTCGAGGAAGATCAGCGGTGCGGTGCGTGGTTCGCCACTCTTGCGGCCGGTGGTGGTGAGCAGACACACCGGGACCGGCTTGCGCATGGCTGCGCCGATCCGCCAGTTCTTGCCCAGCCGGCCGCCGGTCAGGCGATACAGCTTCGTGTTGAGACGTGAGCCGACCTTGATCAGCGACGCAACAGCCGGCGAACCCAGCTGCTTGGGCCGCGCGTTGGGATCCATGACCGGCATCAGATCCGTTCGATGATGGTGCCGGTGGACAGCGCGCCGCCGGCACACATCGTGATGAGAGCGGTCTGACCGTCGGTGCGCTCGAGCTCGTGCAGCGCCGTGGTGAGCAGCCGGGAACCGGTGCTGCCCACCGGATGTCCGAGTGCGATGGCACCACCGTTGACGTTCACCTTGTCCATGTCCGCGTTGTGGACCTGGGCCCAGCTGAGCACCACCGAGGCGAAGGCCTCGTTGATCTCGACGAGATCGATGTCGGAGAGCGCCATTCCCGACTTCTCGAGGACACGTTCGGTCGACTGGACCGGACCGTCGAGGTGGTAGTACGGCTCGGCACCGACGAGTGCCTGGGCTTTGATCCGCGCGCGGGGCGTGAGACCGAGAGCGCGCGCCTTAGCCTCGTCCATGATGAGAACGGCAGCGGCGCCGTCGGAGATCTGCGACGACGTGCCCGCGGTGTGGATGCCGCCGTCGAGGACCGGCTTGAGGCCGGCGAGTGACTCGAGGGTCGTCTCGCGCAGTCCCTGATCCTTGGTGACGTCGAGGACGTTTCCGGTGAGTTCGCCCTCT
The DNA here is from genome assembly GCF_009862785.1 of Gordonia sp. SID5947. Taxonomy (NCBI): domain Bacteria; kingdom Bacillati; phylum Actinomycetota; class Actinomycetes; order Mycobacteriales; family Gordoniaceae; genus Gordonia; species Gordonia sp. SID5947. Next base: position 4,325,877 of record NZ_WWHU01000001.1, read on the forward strand.
TTGGTGCGCTCGGGTGCCTTGAGAGCCAGGACCTCGCGGTCGAACCGCCCCTCGTCCCATGCCTGCTTCGCGAGACGCTGACTGCGCTCACCGAGGGCATCGACGTCCGATCGGGTGATGCCGCGTCGCTGGGCGATACGCTCGGCTGCCTCGAACTGGTTCGGCATGTCCACCGCCCAGGAGTCCGCGTGATACGGGCCCGCCTCGGTACCGACGTTCGCGCCGAGGGGGACCATCGACATCATCTCGATACCGCACGCGATACCGACGTCGATGGCGTCCGTTGCGATGAGGCCTGCGATGAGGTGGTTGGCCTGCTGGGCCGAACCACACTGGCAGTCGATCGTGGTTGCTCCGGCGTGCTCGGGCAGTCCCGCGGCCAACCAGGCCTTGCGCGTGATGTTGCCTGCCTGGGCGCCGGCCTGGGTGACACATCCGCCGATCACCTGCTCGACGATGGCCGGATCGATGCCTGCCTTGTCGACGAGTCCGCGCTGGGCGAGGCCCAGGAGTTCCTCGGCGTGCAGGCCCGACAACCACCCGGCTCGTTTGCCGATCGGCGTCCGCGCTGCCTCGACGATCACCGGCACACCCATGCCCAACTCCTCTACGGTCTGTTCACTCTTCTACGACCTCATCAAAGTAGAACAAGTTCTCATTCGCGTCTACGGCCGGGGCGGTCGTCGGGCATCGTGTTTTCAGAACGCGTTCTGCCGGAGCGTGGTTGCGCGGTTGCCGGCTCATGTCGGGCCCGCTGTGCGTCGTGAACGGCCCGCATCGCCGATGTGGCAACGAATGTTGGTAGCATTTTCCCACTTCGTGGGCTCGCGCGGCCGGCAAAACTAGAACAAGTTCTCGTTGGGGACTGTCTTTTGGGTCACAGTGTGGTCTAATGAGATTGAAACAGGTTCTAATCTCACAGCGAGGTGGTGTGACGTGACCCAAGCTCAGGGTGCGACGACCGGCGCCGATATCGGGGGCGCTGCGGCGAAATGTTCGTTCATGGAGGAGGAAGGCTGGGACTTCACCAGCCCGTTCCTGCTGGAAAACGGGATTCCGGTCCAGGAGTTCGCCGAACTCCGTAAGACCGCTCCCGTCTGGTGGAACGCCCAACTTCCGGGCAAGGGGGGTGGCTTCCACGACGGCGGCTACTGGGTGGTGTCCAAGCACGCCCACATCCGGGAGATCTCCAAGAACAACGACGACTGGTCGACTGCCACCAACGGCGTCATCATGCGATTCGAGGACGACATGTCCCAGGATCAGCTCGACGTCACCAAGGCTCTGCTGATCAACCATGATCCGCCGGATCACACCCGCCTGCGCAAGCTGGTCTCGAAGGCCTTCACCCCGCGTGCGGTCCAGGCGCTCGAGGACAAGCTCGACAATGCTGCGCGCACGATCGTCGGCAAGGCCGCCGAGAAGGGCACCGGCGATTTCGTGGCCGACGTCGCCGTCGACCTGCCCCTGCTGGCCATCGCCGACCTGCTCGGAGTCCCCGAGGTCGACCGCGAGAAGCTGTTCGACTGGTCGAACGCGATGATGAACTACGACGATCCCGAGTTCACCGAGGATCCGGCGATGGCCTCTGCGGAGATCCTCGGATACGGCTACAACATGGCCGAGGAGCGTCGGAAGAACCCGGTCGAGGACATCGTCTCGACGTTGGTCAACGCCGACATCGACGGACAGAGTCTCGACGAGACCGAGTTCGGGTTCTTCTTCATCCTGCTGACCGTGGCGGGCAACGAGACCACCCGTAACGCGATCAGCCACGGGATGAATGCCTTCCTGGAGAACCCCGATCAGTGGGAGCTCTTCAAGAAGGAGCGCCCGGCCACCGCTGTCGACGAGATCGTGCGGTGGGCGACTCCGGTGAACGCCTTCCAGCGCACCGCCAAGCGCGACACCCAGATCGGTGGCGTCGACATCAAGGAAGGCCAGCGCGTCGGCATGTTCTACGGCTCGGCCAACTACGACGAGGACGTCTTCGACGATCCGTTCACGTTCAACATCCTGCGTGATCCCAACCCGCACGTCGGTTTCGGTGGTAACGGTGCGCACTTCTGTGTCGGTGCAAACCTGGCACGGATGGAGATCAACCTGATGTTCAACGCGCTCGCCGATCTCGTCCCGGACATCAGTCGGCTCCAGTCGCCGCGACGTCTCCGTCACGGCTGGATCAACGGGGTCAAGGAACTCCAGGTCGACTACGGCACGAAATGACCGCGCAGGACACCGGACTGAACGACTCGCCCGCCTACCTGAACATCGACCGCGAGAATCATCCCGCGGTGGTGGCCGGGCGGCGATCACGTGAGCTCGTCGAGGCCCGCGACAAGCAGGCGTGGTTGGACAACTTTGCCGCTGAGGGGTCGGTAGAGGATCCGGTCGGGCCGTCGATGTTCGATCCCGAGGGCAAGGGATTTCACGGACACGCCGAGATCTCGGAGTTCTGGGACAAGTCGATCGCGACCACCGAGAGCATCGAGTTCGTCTTCGACAGCGAGATCATCTGTGGCAACGAGGTCGCCTACGTCGGGAAGATCGTCACGCACATCGCCGGACACATCTCCGAGGCGCACGGGGTGTTCACCTATCGTGCTGACGCCGACGGGAAACTGAGTGCGCTGCGGGCTTTCTGGGAGGTCGAGAAGACCATCAAGTCCGTCCGGCCTGCCTGAGGCGGACACCACTTTTCCACCCCATCTCTTGTTTTCCATCTCGTCGCGGACGAAGGTGGATGACGAGAGGTGGGGTGGTTTTGTTGCTGCAGCGCCCCACGCCTGTCGGCGGAAAGGGTGAGCAAATGCGTGCGGTCGAGCGGATCCGCGGCTACATCAATGCCTTTGGATCGTCGAAACGACATCGGGGCGATCTGACAGGCTGGCTCGGCCGCCGGCCGCAACTGCTCGCGGCGACCGGCGTGTACGAGTCGGCGCTGCTGTTCAGCAATCGTCTCGATCCGAAGCTGAAGGAGCTCGCCGAGCTGAAGGCTGCCGGCCTGGTGAGTTGCGAGTTCTGTCTCGACATCGGGTCCGCTCTGGCGCGCGGTGCCGGGGTCACCGAACGGCAGATGCGCGATCTACCGAACTTCCGGGACAGCGACGCCTACTCGGCTCTGGAGAAGACAGTCCTGGCGTTTGCCGAGGCGATGACCGTGACACCTGCCGTCGGTGACGACCTGGCGGATCTGCGCAATCAGCTCGCCCGGGAGCTGTCCAAGGGGCAGATCGCCGAATTGGCCGCGACCGTCGCGTGGGAGAACCAGCGTGCGCGGCTCAATCAATCGCTCGGTGTGCGGCCGACAGGTATGTCCGACGGCGCTGCGTGCGCTGTACCGGAGACCCGGCGCTGACCCTCTTTCCCCGCCGACAGCAACACGGATCCCGCCGACAGCAACACGAATTTCGCCGACAGCAACCGCTCGGATGAGTGAGAGGTTGCTGTCGGCGAAAGGACGGTTGCTGTCAGCGGGATCCGTGTTGCTGTCAGCGCGTGTGCGGGTCAGTGGGCGGGCTTGTCCGCCCCCACCAGCCACATCGAGAAGTACTGCGAGCCACCGCCGTACGCGTGCCCGAGGGCCTTGCGGGCGTCGGGGACCTGATGGTCGCCCGCCTTGTTCATCACCTGGATGGCGGCCTCGGCGAAGCGGATCATGCCCGAAGCGCCGATCGGGTTCGACGACAGCACGCCACCGGAGGCGTTGACCGGCAGCTGTCCGCCGATCTCGGTCTCGCCGGCCTCGGTGAGCTTCCAGCCCTCGCCTTCACCGACAAACCCGAGATTCTCCAGCCACATCGGTTCGAACCAGGAGAACGGAACGTAGATCTCGGCCGCGTCGATCTCCTGGAGGGGATTGCTGATGCCGCCCGATTTCCACAGGGCAGCAGCCGCATCGCGGCCGGCCTGCGGGCTCACGACGTTGCGGTGGGCATACGAGAGCGGTTCGGTACGCATCGCGGTGGCGTGAATCCAGGCCACCGGATCACCCGCGGACACGGCGTCGTCGGCTGCCTGTTCGTCACCGATCACCACCGCGCACGCACCGTCCGACGACGGGCAGGTCTCGTCGTAACGGATCGGGTCCCACAGCATCTGGGACTCCATCACCTTCTCCTTGGTGATGTCGGCCTGCTGGAGGTGGGCCAGTGGGTTCTTGGAGCCGTTGCGCCGGTCCTTGGCCGCGACGATCGCGCCGATGTGCGACGGTGCGCCCGACTGGCGGATGTAGGACCGGACGTGCGGTGCGAAGAATCCGCCCGCACCCGCACCCACCGGCTTGGTGAACGGAACCGGGATCGACAACGCCCACATGGCATTCGACTCCGACTGCTTCTCCCACGCGATGGCCAGCACTCGACGATGAACACCGGCGAACACCAGGGATGCGGCAACGTTCGCGGTGGAGCCGCCCACCGAACCGGCGGTGTGGACACGGATCATCCGCTTGCCGACCGCGCCGATGGCCTCGGCCATCGCGAGCTCGGGCATCATCGAACCCTCGAAGAGGTCGGGGGCCTTTCCGATGACGATCGCATCGATGTCGTCGATGGAGACCTTCGCGTCCGCGAGGGCGGCGTCGATGGCCTCGCGGCACATGCCCGCCATCGTCACGTCGTGTCGCTTGGCGACGTACTTGGTCTGGCCGGTGCCGAGGACCGCCGCGCGATTGTTGTGTGCCATCAGTTCTCGTCTCCCGCATTCTCGTCAGCGCTCAGGGTGACCACCATGTTCTGTTGCAACAGCGGGCCGCTCGTCGCATGTGCCAGCGCGGTCTCGGCCTGGCCGGTCAGGATCTCGTGTGCGGCGTAGCCCACCCGCTGCAGACCCGCCGAGAACAGCGAGTTCCCGGTGAGTGCGCCACCGGACGGGTTGATCCGCACCGAATCGGGCAGGCCGATCGCGTTGCGCACGATCAACTCCTGGTGCGTGAACGGTGCGTGGATCTCGGCCACGTCGACCGCCCGCGTGCGATGGCGGAAGGCGGTGTCGGCGGCGAGCGAGGTCGACGGCGACGTGGTCAGGTCACGCGCCCCGAAGTTCGGGGTGTCGATGCGGTGGTCCCAGCCGGTGATGAACGCCGGGTTGGCGACGAGCTCACGGGCTCGTCGTTCGCTGGCGATGATCACCGCGGCGGCCGCATCGGTGTACGGGGCGATGTCGTGTGCGCGAAGCGGATCGGCGACGAGGTCGGCCGCGAGCAGGTCGTCGACCGAGGCTCCGGTGGTACGGGCGGCGACCGCGGCCATGTCGGCTTCGGTCCAGGCTCCCGAATCGATGCCGGCACGTGCCTGCAGGGCGCCGAGGGAGCGGGCATCGGGCCACAGCGGTCCGACGGTGTAGGGATCGGTCTGCAGGGCGAGGGTCTGATCCATGTTGCCCGCGGTGGACTTGCCGAATCCGTACGCGAGCGCGAGGTCGACCTCGCCGGTGGCGATCTTCACCCAGGCCTCGTACAGCGCCCACGCGGCGTCCATCTCGACGTGTGACTCGTTGATCGGCGGCATGGCGCCGATCGAGTCGATGGCCGAGATGAACGAGAATGCGCGTCCGGCAAGGTAATCCGACGATCCGCTGCACCAGAACTCGATATCGGTGCGGGAGATGCCGATGTCGGCGTACAGCTTCTGGAAACAAGGGATCAGCATTTCGACACCGTTGGTGGTGCCGTGGGTCCCGACGATGTTCGGGCTGTGCGCGAACCCGATGATCGCAATCCGGGGGAGTGTCACAGGTGCTCCTAGTTCTTCAGCGAAGAAGTGTCAGATGATCGATCAGAGGTGATCGCGGTAGGTCTCGTATTCGGCGTCGGGCTCTCCGGTGGGGGCGAAGTGGCTGATGTTGCCGATCGAGTGCTCCCACTCGTCCTCGGGAAGCCAGACGGCCTTGACGCGCATGCCCATCCGCACATCCTCTGCGGCACAGTCCAGGATGAGGTGCAGGAACGGGATGTCCGAACCGTCGAGCAAGACGTAGGCGGCCACGTAGGGCGGCTTGATCCGCTGACCCTGGAAGGGCACATTGACGATGCAGAACGTCGTGACGATCCCGGTCTGACCCAGCTCCACCCGCTCGGCAGCCTCGGCGCCGTCGGCGGGGCTGACCTTGCGTGGCGGGAAGTAGACGCGCCCGGCGTCGACACCGGAACCGATCCGCGAGCCGTAGAGCTTGCCTGCCTTGAGCCCTTCGAGGTACCAGGACTCCTCTTCGGTTGCGGAGTGGGCGATCTCGGTGGTGATCGGCGTGGTCATGACGACGAGGTCGCCCTCGGGTTCTCGGCCTCGTTTGCCGGGGCGGCGTCGCCGGCCTCGCCGGGAGCGAAGTAGGCGATGTCGTCGATCCGGCCCACCCGTGCGGGGCGCCAGACGGCGTGCACGCGAAGACCGGTCGAGATGTCGTCGGCGGAGTCGACGGCGACCACGTGCAGCAGGGACGTGTCGGCACCGTCCAGCTTGATGAGCGCCCATGCGAACGGCTTGTCGAGGGGCTGCGGGTCGAGCGGCTCCTGCTGCCACGACCACGAGACGACGGTGCCGGTCGACGCGACGTCGACCAACTCGCTCGTGGGGGCGCCACCGGCGGGATCGAACTCGACGGGCGGGACCGAGACGGTACCGCCGCTGCTCTTCGAGCCGACGATGCGGCCGTCGCGCAGCGCGAGTGCGAACTGACTCAAGACCGGACCCAGCGAACGCGTGTACTCGAACGAGTTCTTCAAGGGGGCGGTGAGGATCGGGGACTCCGGCTCGGGTACCGCCGCGACGGGGCTGGCCGGGGCCGGACGGGGTGCTGTTGTGCTGGTGCTCACGCATCGAGTAGAACACGTTCTAGTATTGAGGCACAAGATGCATGTCACGGACTCGGACCCGCCGCGGCCGGGGCGACGTTGGAGGACGCCAGGTGAAGCTCGGACTACAGCTCGGTTATTGGGGACAGGGGCCCATCGACAACGCTCCGGCGTTGATCGCGGCCGCCGAAGACGTGGGGTTCGAGGCGGTCTTCACGGCGGAATCATGGGGTTCGGATGCCTACACGCCGCTGGCATGGTGGGGTGCCGCGACGGAGCGGATCAAGCTGGGAACCTCTGTGGCGCAACTCTCCGCACGGCCGCCGACATCGTTGGCGATGCACGCGCTGACCCTCGATCACCTGTCGGGCGGTCGCCACATCGTGGGGCTGGGAGTGTCCGGGCCGCAGGTCGTCGAGGGCTGGTACGGCCAGCCGTTCACCAAACCGCTTGCCAGAACGCGTGAGTACGTGCAGGTGGTGCGGGACGTGCTGGCGCGGGAGGCGCCGGTGCGCAACGCGGGGCAGCATTACCCGCTCCCGTATCCGGCACAGGCGCCCGGATCGAGCGGTCTGGGCAAGTCGCTCAAACCGATCACGCACCCGCTGCGAGCCGACCTCCCGATCTGGCTCGGTGCCGAAGGGCCCAGGAACGTCGCGCAGACCGCGGAGATCGCCGACGGATGGCTGGCGATCTTCTACAGTCTGCGGCTCGCCGACCAGTACGAGGAATGGCTCGCCGAAGGATTCGCGCGGTCGGGCGCACGTCGCACTCGTGACGATTTCGAGGTGGCGGCGACCGCCCAGGTGGTCATCACCGACGACGTCTCGGCCGCGATCGAGCGGTACCGGCCGTCGACGGCGCTCTATGTCGGTGGGATGGGTGCCAAGGAGAAGAACTTTCACGCCGAGTTGTACCGCCGGATGGGGTACGGCGATGCCGTCGATGAGATCGGCGCCCTCTTCCGCGCCGGAAAGAAGGCCGAGGCGATGGCAGCGGTGCCGGACGAGATGGTCCGGGAGACGATGATCGTCGGGACCGCCGACGAGGTCCGCGCGCAGATCAAACAGTGGGAGGCCGCCGGCGTCAGCATGCTCTTGGTGACCGCTCGCGACACAGACACGATCCGACAACTCGCCACGTTGGTCTGATCCATGGCGTCGGCGGTGGTGACAAGAGGCGGCGGTGAGAAGAATTGAGCGGTCTGTTGATTCGAAGGCGATGCCCGGGAGGCGGCCCAGCGGATCTGATCTCGATCCGGCCGAGGGGCGGTGACCGATGCTGACTGACGGATGGGAAGATTCCACGCCGGTCGACGACACCTCGACGATCGATCGCATCGTCGAGGTCGCGGCCGAACTCATCGAAGCCGATGAATCGGTCAGCGTCCGGCGGGTCGCACAGCGTTCCGGAGTACCGCGCGAAACCGTGTACCGCTACTTCTCGGGTGCCGATTCCATTGTGTTGGCGACCGCCGAATCGGCGGCGGCCGAGTTCCTCCTGGAGTTGTCCGCGCGGTTGCGCGAGATCGTGAGCCCGGCCGATGCGGTGGTCGAAGGAATCGCCATCACGATCGAACAACTGCGTGCCAACCAACGCTTCGCGTTGATGTTCAATGCTGCGGGCAGGTCGCGGTATCTCGACGAGGTCACCTCGCCGGAGGCCATTGGCCTCGGGCGATCGATCATCGACGAGGTCGGTGTCGATTGGCATGCCCAGGGTTGGAACGACGCCGACCTCGACGAGTTGGTCGAGTTCATGTTGCGGACACTGCAATCCTTCATCGTCGACCCGGGTGAGCCCGCCCGGTCGGGTGCGGATCTGCGACTCTATCTGCGGCGCTGGGTCGCTCCGGCGGTCGCGGCGGGAGCAGGCGCGGCCAACCCGATCGAGGTGGCGAATATCCACCCAGAGGCGGATTGACATCCTCTGGCGCCGCGCGCATCGTCGAACCGTGGGCAGGAAACTGAAGAACGATTGGTCGGGGCAGTCCTTTCCGCATGCCGGCCGGCGTAAACCTTTCATCGGTGATCTCGGCGTGTCCGATCCTCGACATCCGTTGCTGAGTCTTCTCGAATGGGGTGCCGATCTCGGTCCGATCTACGAGATGCGGATCTTCCGGCAGAATTTCGTGTTCGTCTCGACCGCGGAGCTCACCGCCGAACTCAGCGACGAGTCGCGCTTCTGCAAGGCACTGCCACCGGCGATCACGGCGCTCCGTCAGTACGCCGGCGACGGCTTGTTCACCGCACACAACGATGAACCGAATTGGCAGCTGGCACACGAACTGCTGATGCCGGCCTTCACGAAGGCCGCCATGCAGTCGTATCACCCGATCATGCTCGAGACGGCCGGTGAGCTCTTCGAATACTGGGATCGCCAGAGCGGGCCGGTCGACGTCACCCGGTCGATGACCAAGCTGACCATGGAGACTCTCAGCCGTGCCGCGTTCAGCCACGACTTCGGATCGTTCACCACATCGCAGCCGCACCCCTTCGTGGACGCGATGATCCGGGCATTGGAGACCGGCAGGCGCAAGGGTGGCTTGTTGACTGCGCCGGGCGGTCGGCTCCTCGGGAGGTACCTGGATCGTCGCAACGCCGACCAGCAGGCCTATGTGGATCGGCTCCTCGACGACCTGATCGCCGAGCGGGCCGGCTCCAGCGCACAGCACGACCTCCTGGGGATCATGCTCAACGTGTCCCACCCGGAGACCGGTGAGCGTCTGTCGCCGTTGAACATCCGCTATCAGATCTTGACATTCCTGGTGGCCGGGCATGAAACGACCTCGGGGGCTTTGTCGTTCACGCTCTACTATCTGTCCAGAAATCCCGAGTGCCTGGCCGCCGCGCAGCGGGAGGCCGATGAGATCCTCGGCGGCGATCCCCACGCGACACCCACCTTCGAGCAGGTGCCGAAGTTCCGCTACATCCGCCGGTGTCTCGACGAGGCGCTCCGGATCTGGCCGACGGTGCCGGCATTCGCCCGGAGTCCGCGGTCGGAGACCGTGCTCGCGGATCGATATCTGATGCGGCCGGAGGATTGGGCCGTGATCGTCCTCGGTCAGGTGCATCGCGATCCCGCCGTCTGGCACGATCCCGACGTCTACGATCCGGATCGGTTCCTGCCGGCGAACATCAAGCAGCGGCCCGCGCACAGCTACAAGCCGTTCGGAAGTGGACTGCGGGCATGTATCGGCAGGCAGTTCGCCATCCACGAGGCAGTGCTGGTCCTCGCGTGTCTGCTCCACCGCTACGACCTGACCGCCGATCCCGACTATCGACTCGCCGTCGACGAACGACTGACGATGGTGCCACGGGACTTCGAGCTGGGGCTGGAGCCGCGTCGGGAGCCGGCCCTGAACGCATGATTCGGTAGCAACAGTGCGCTCTGGCCGCGGACTGCTGCTACCGAATCGCGATCACTCGCCGGTGAAGACCGGCTTTTCCTTGTTGGCGAAGGCCTTCGGTCCGATCTTCGCATCCTTGCTCTTGAAGACGGAGATGCCGAGCTTGGACTCGATCTCGAAGGCGTCGAGTTCGTGCATGCCCTCGGTGTCGCGCATGGTCTTGAGGATCGCCTGGACGGCGAGCGGGCCGTTGGCCGCGATGGTCTCGGCGATCTCGAGTGCCTTGTCGAGCGCCGAACCGTCTGGCACCACATAACCGATGAGGCCGTACTCCTTGGCCTCGGCGGCGGTGATGTGCCTGCCGGTCAGCAAGAGATCCGCCGCGATGGTGTACGGGATCTGGCGCGGCAGCCGAACGGCGCTGCCGCCCAGCGGGAACAGCCCCCAACGCGCCTCGGCCACACCGAATTTCGCCTTCTCGCCGGCCACTCGGATGTCGGTGCCCTGCAGGATCTCGGTGCCACCGGCGATGGCGGCACCCTCCACGGCGGCGATCAACGGCTTGGTGAGACGGCGACCCTTGAGCAGAGCCGGCAGGCTGGCGGGATTCCACGACCCCGAATCAGCGGTGTCGCCGGGCGAGTTCTTGTTCATCGCCTTGAGGTCCATGCCGGCGCAGAAGGCGCCGCCGGCGCCGGTCAGGACCGCCACCCGGATGTCCGGATCGTTGTCGACCTGATCCCAGGCCTCCACCATGATCCGCATCATCTCGGCCGACAGGGCGTTACGCGCTTCCGGGCGGTTCATCGTCACGACCAGAACGTGCCCGCGTTTCTCGACGAGGCAGTCGGGTCCTCGCTCGGTGGCAGTGTCGGAACCGGCAAATGTGGTCATCGTCGTCCCTCGCGAATCCAGTCGTGATTGCTGCTTGCCCGAAACGATAACACGTTCTAATTTTGAAGCCATGGCCTATACGATTGCCGACCTCATCGAGCATGCGGTCGATCTCATGCCCGAACGAACAGCCCTCGTCTCGGGTGAGGAGTCGCGGACCTATACCGAACTGGAGGCACGGTCCAATGCGCTCGCTCACAAGCTCCGCGATCTCGGTGTGCAGCCGGGTGACAGGGTGGGGTTGTACAGCCGGAACACCATCGAGTCGGTCGAGGCGATGGTCGCGATCTTCAAGGCCCGCGCGGTGATGGTCAACGTCAATTTCCGGTACGTGGAGTCCGAGCTCGAACACATCTTCACCGATTCCGGGATGTCGGTGCTCATCCACGAACGCCAGTACTGCCAACGCGTGTGCAACACGTTGCCGAAAGCGCCGTCGATCCGGCACCGCATCGCGATCGAGGACGGCACCGACGCCGAGCTGAGCTGTGGGGGTTACGACGATGCGATCCGTTACGAGGACGCCATCGCCGAGTCCTCGCCGGAGCGGGATTTCGAGGATCGCTCCGAGGACGACCTGTACATGCTCTACACCGGCGGCACCACCGGCAAGCCGAAAGGCGTGGTGTGGCGTCAGGAAGACGTCTGGCGCGTCCTCGGGGGTGGTATCGACTGGTACACAAGTGAACCCGTCGCCGATGAATGGCAGTTGGCACGTGCGGGCGCCGACGGCGGACAGCTGGTGCGCTTCCCGATACCGCCGTTCATCCACGGCGGCTCGCAGTGGGCGGTGTTCCAGGCGTTGTTCGGTGGTGGCAAAGCTGTTGTCTACCCGGACTTCAGCGGCCCGGCGGCGTGGGAGGCCGTCGAACGGCACGGCGTGAACGTCATCTTCATCACCGGAGATGCGATGGGACGTCCGATGATCGAGGCTCTCGCGCAGAAGGACGACTATGACCTGTCCAGCGTGGTGTCGGTCGCCTCGTCGGCCTGTCTGTTCTCGCCGAGCATCAAGGAGCAGTTCCTCGACCGCTTCCCGAACGCGGTGATCATCGACGCGATCGGATCGTCGGAGACCGGTTTCGGCGGGTTGGGCGTGGTCGCCAAGGACACCCCGCACACCGGTGGACCGCGCGTGAACGCCGACAGCGAGACCCATGTCCTGCGCGAGGACGGAACTCCGGTCGAGCCGGGCAGCGGCGAGGTCGGAGTGCTGGCGCGGTCCGGGCACATCCCGTTGCGCTATCACAACGATCCGGAGAAGTCGGCGAAGACCTTCCGGGAGTTCAACGGGGTTCGTTACTCACTGCCCGGCGACTCGGCCCAACTCGAGGCCGACGGCAGCATCACGATGCTCGGCCGGGGATCGGTGTCGATCAACACCGGCGGCGAGAAGGTGTTCCCCGAAGAGGTCGAGGGCGCCCTCAAGGCCCATCCGGATGTGTTCGACACCGTGGTCGTCGGAGTTCCCGACGACCGGTTCGGCCAGCGGGTCGCCGCCGTGATCGCGAGTCGCGGAGATGCACGTCCCGCGTTGGCCGATCTGAACGACGTCGTCCGAAAAGAACTCGCGGGGTACAAATGTCCCCGCAGCGTGTGGTTCGTCGACGAGATCAAGCGATCTCCGGCGGGCAAACCCGACTACCGGTGGGGTGCCGGCATCACCCAGGAACGTCCCGCAGATGAGGCGCTCGGCGCGCCGGAGAAGAGCTGACATGCGTACCGAACTCGCCGATCGATTCGGCATCGAATACCCGATCTTCGGGTTCACCCCGAGCCAGGATGTCGCCGCCGCGATCAGTCGCGCCGGTGGCCTCGGTGTGCTCGGCTGTGTCCGCTTCAACGAGGCCGACGAACTCGACGAGGTCCTCGAGTGGATGCACGAGAACACCGACGGCAAGCCGTTCGGCGTCGACATCGTGATGCCCGCGAAGATCCCGACCGAGGGCAGCAAGGTCGATCTGGACTCGATGATCTCACCGGAGCATCGCGCCTTCGTCGAGCGCACACTCGACGACCTGGGCGTGCCGCCCCTGCCGAACGGCGATCGGGTGGACGCCGGGGTGCTCGGGTGGTTGCACTCGGTGGCCCGGTCACACGTCGACATCTCGATGGAGCATGCGCGTAAGTACGGCCAGATCAAGCTGATCGCCAACGCACTCGGTTCACCGCCGTCGGACGTGATCCAGACGTCGCACGACAACGGCGTCTTGGTGGCCGCTCTGGCCGGTGCGAAGGACCATGCCCTGCACCACGTCGAGGCCGGTGTCGACATCGTCATCGCACAGGGTTACGAGGGTGGCGGGCACACGGGCGAGGTCACATCGATGATCCTGTGGCCCGAACTCGTTGATGCCGTTCAGGATTCGGCACCAGTGCTGGCCGCGGGCGGAGTGGGTAGTGGCCGGCAGATCGCCGCCGCGATAGCACTGGGTGCCCAGGGCGTGTGGATGGGCACGTACTGGCTGACCGCTGCCGAGTACAAGCTGGGCATGGAACCCGATGCCGACGGGCCGTCGACCGTCCAGAAGGCGCTGTTGAAGGCGACCTCGCGGGACACCGTGCGGCGTCGCATCTACTCGGGCAAACCCGCACGCCTGTTGAAGACCAAGTGGACCGACGCGTGGGATGCGCCGGGTGCGCCGGACCCGCTGCCGATGCCGCTGCAGAACCTGCTCGTCGCCGAGGCGCACGCGCGGATCTCGGCGGCCGATGATCCCGACGTGGTCGCGATGCCTGCCGGCCAGATCGTCGGACGGTGCAATGAGATCGTGCCGGTGGCGGACATGATCGCCGGACTCGTGAGCGAGTACGACGAGGCGGTGGCCAGGATGAACCGCACCCTGGGTACGCCGGTCGCCTGACGCTTCGCGTCCGACAACACGGAGAACTCCCACAAACACGGTATGCATTGCGTGTTTGTGGGAGTTCTTGCTGTGTCAGGCGGCGATCCCCTCTCGCTCGAGCCATTCCCGAACCATCGGTACGACCCGACGATGCCGGAGATCGGTCCACACCCAGCGGATCACCATGACCCCGAGGCGCCGGAGGGCATCCTCGCGTTCCTTCTCCCGGCGCATGGCGTCAAACGGGGTCTCACCTGGGCGGAGATGCCGCTCATACTTCGTCATCCCGTCGAACTCGGCGGCAAGCTTGCCGACCCAGTCGTAGTCGGTGCGCGCGATGAAGTCGCCATTCGAGTCGAAGAACTCATGTTGGAGGCGCGGAACCGGCAGACCGGCCTCGATGATCTGGGCACGGCCCCACGATTCACCCGCGTTCTCCGCGCCCGCGTCGGCGAGGCCGAGTGCCCGGCGGGCCTGTGCAACACCGCGCCTGCGGTCCTCGAGAAGCGTGGCCAGCGCGTCTCGGTCGGCGCCATGTCGCAAGGCCGAGTCGATGACCGCGAGCGCCTGCGCGAATCCTCCGCTGCAGGCGACATCGATCGCCGTCCGTTCCATCGTGGTCACGGCGAGACCGTCGATCATGGTCACATCGGTCGGATCGAGCAGACCGGCATGGAGATGGCGTTGCTTCTCGACCCGCCCCCGGCCCGGAGGCCCGTGACGAAATGGACGCGGTCCAGTCGCGGGTTCAGAAGTGACAGGTCGTGCTGCAGGGCCGCCGATTCGTGGCTCAGTGCAAACCCGCGGCCGCTGAGCTCGAAGGCGGCGGACGAGCGCAGGCGATGTCGTTGCTCAGGTTTCGACGGCAGTTCGGCCGTCGGGACGAATGCGCCCGGCCATATCCGCGTGAGTTGCTCGTCGCTCACCGCGCGAGCGAGCTGGTTGTCGGTGAAGCCTTGGGCCAGCGCGTCACGACGGAAGGTGATCCGGTCACGGCCGGCGGGGAAATCGTTCATGAAGGTTGGACGCATGAACCGCCTGATCGGGTCCATGCCGAATCGGGTGCTGCCAAAACTCCCACAAACACGGTATGTATTGCGTGTTTGTGGGAGTCCTGCGTGCTCTTTGGTCAGCCGGGTGTGGCCGCCGGGTGCCGGTAGCGATGGCCGTCGCGGACCCAGGTGGGTGGCTCCTGGGTGTCGCGCAGCGTTCGTTTCACGGTCTTGAACGTTGCCGTGTCGGGCAGGGCGTCGGTCACCCGGACCCGGTGCGGCCACTGCTTGGGCCCGAGATCGGATTGTGCGCGGAGGAAGTCGGTGAACGACTCCGCGTCCATCTCGCCGTCGCACACGAGCACCGCCTCGATCTCGTCGCCGATCTCGACCGGCACGCCGTAGACGGCGACCTGCCGGATGTGCGGGTGGCGCAACAGAATACGTTCGATCGGTCCGGTGCCGAGGTTCTCCCCGTCCACGCGAAGCCAATCGCCGAGCCTGCCGGCGAAGTGGAGATAGCCGGCGTCATCGACCCACGCGAGGTCGCCGGTGTGGTAGACGCCGCCGCGGAGGCGTTCCGACGATGCCTCGGGGTCGTTGTAGTAGCCGCTGAACAGTCCGGGTCCGGACGAGTTGACGATCTCGCCGATCTCGCCCGCGGGAACCGGATCGCCGGTCTGCGGGTCGATCAGCGCGGTCGGGGCACGCAGAGGCCCGAGCGCATCCGGCGGAGTGTCGGGAGTTCGCGTGATGGCGACACCACCCTCGGTGGAGCCGAAACCGTCGACGACACGGCAGCCGAAACGTTCGGCGAATCGGAGCCGGTCCCGGGCAGAGGCCTCGTTGCCGTACATGATCCGTAGCGTGTTGTCGGCATCGTCGGGACGTTCGGGTGTGGCCAGGATGTAGTTCAGCGGTTTGCCGACGTAGTTCGCGAAGGTGACCCCGTGACGACGGACGTCGGGCAGAAAACCGCTGGCGGAGAATCGATCCCGCAAGGCGATCGATGCACCGCCGGCCAATGCGACCGACCAGCCCGCGATGACCGCGTTGGAATGGAACATCGGCATCGCCAGATACACGCAGTCGTCGGGTCCGATCTCGAATCGCTCCGCGAGCATCCGGCCGCTCTCGGCGAACTTCCGTTGCGTGCAACGGACCGCCTTCGGGTCGCCGGTGGTTCCTGAGGTGAAGATCAGCATCATCAGGTCGTCGGGCTGGGGGGAGTGGTCTCGATACGCCGCTCCTTCGTCGCGGCTACTCGACCGTCCGGTGGGTGCTGCTCCTTCGTCGCGGCTAGTCGACCGTCGGGTGGGCGCTGCTCCTTCGTCGCGGTTCTCCTGTTGATCGAGTAGCGGCGAGCGGAGCGAGTCGCGTATCGAGATCACCCAGTGGTCATCGTCGACGTCGATCACCGGAACCCCGCCCAGATCCACATCGTCGAGCAGATGCCGTGTTCGCTTGTCGGTCAACACGAGCTGACAGTCCGAACGCGCGACGTCCGCGGCCAGTCCCGCCCCTCGTCGGGTGGTGTTCAACCCGACGAGGACGAATGCGCCCATCGCCGCGGCGCCGAGCAGATAGCTGAACTCGGGTGAGTTCTCCATGAGCACGCCGACGTGCGGCGGACGATCCGCGGGCAGCAGACGTCGCAGGGCGGTACCCCGAGCGGCGGACGCGGCCACATGGGAGCGCCACGAGATGAACTCGTCGTCGTGGCGAAGTCCGCGGTCGTCGACCTCTGAGAGCGCGGACAGCAGCGCTGCGAGTGTCACACCGGTGTGTCGGCGAGTACGGCACCGATGGAGGCGAGCACGACCGGCGACGACCCCAGGGTGAACTCGTTCTGCTTGGCGCGCAGGAAGTACCGGTGCACCGGGTGGCTCGTGTCCAACCCGACGCCACCGTGGACGTGCACGGTGGTGTGGGCGACGCGATGGCCCGCCTCGGTCGCCCAGAACTTGGCGGTGTTGATCGCCGTCCGCAGATCTGTCTCGGTGCCGGTCGGCGCATCACCATGGAGGTTTGCGAGCATCCACGCGGCCTGGGTGGTGGTGAGGGACAGGCCCTGGGAGTCGATGTAGCCGTCGGCGAGTCGCTGCGCGACCGCCTGGAACGAGCCGATCGCACGGCCGAACTGCTCCCGTTCGCGGGCGTACTCGGCAGTGAGTTCCAGTGCCCGGGAGACGATCCCGGACTGTTCCGCGCAGATCGCCAGTGTCAGGCGATCTGCGACGTCGTGGACGGCGGTGACGCCTCCGTCGAGGATGCGCTCTGGACCGACCGTCACGTCGGTGAAGTCGATCTGGCCGGTGGGGATCTTGCCGGTCGACGCGGTGGCGGTGACCTGCACGCCCGGATCGTCGGCGGGCACGACGACGGCGACCGGGCCGTCGGGGCCGATCGCGTTGACCACCAACGTGTTCGCGGCCACGGCGTACGGGACGTTCACCTTGGTACCGGTGAGGGTGAGGCGATCACCGGACCGCGTCACCGCGGCGGTCGGGGCCGTCACGTCGGAGCCGAGGTCCTCTTCGAACGCCACGGTGACGATGGTGTCGCCACCCGCGCCGGGGCCGAGGAGGGCCTCGCGCAGCGTCGCGGTGCCCCTGGCCGCGACGACGGGCAGTGCGGCGCAGGCGTGGACGGTGAACGGGACGCGGGCCAGCGTCCGACCGAGCTCCTCGGCGACGAGGGCGTTCTCGATCGCCGAGAGGTCACCGCCACGTTCGCCCGCCACATCGCTCGACAGTTCGAGGCCGAGCAGTCCGGCGGTCCCCAGCTCGCGCCAGAGCTCGGTGTCGAGCGACGCGTCGGCGGCCTCGAGGTCGGCGACCCGCTCCGGAGTGCTGATCTTGGTGGCGATGTCACGCGCGAGCCCGCGTACGTCCTCGCCGGCTTCGGGAAGTGTGAAATCCATTGTTCGTGCTGCTTTCGGTGTGGGGTGGTGTGGTCTCGATACGCCGCTCCTTCGTCGCGGCGACTCGACCAGCGGATGGTGGGCGGCTACCGGCGCTGGTGCGGCAATCCGAGAGCAAGCATGCCGATGATGTCGCGCTGGACCTCGTTCGTCCCGCCACCGAAGGTGAGGATCAGCGACGACCGCTGGAACCGCTCGAGCCGGCCCTGCAGGTGCGCGCCGGTGCTGCCACGACGCAATGTCGCGGCGGGTCCGACGATCTCCATCAGCAATCGGTACGCCTCGGTGGCGAACTCGGTGCCGTAGACCTTCGTCGCGGACGCGTCGGCGGGGCTGGGGGAGGCGCCGGATGCGGCGATCGACGCGATCTTCCAGTTGATCAACTTCAAGAACTCGACCTTGGCGTGCACCCGTGCGAGGTTGCTCTGGACCCACGCGGTGTCGATGACGCGCTGCCCGTCACCGGTCTTGGTGTGTTGTGCCCACTCGATCGTCTCGCGCAGCGCGGTCTGGATGGGGGCAGCACTGCACAGTGCGACGCGTTCGTGGTTGAGCTGATTGGTCACCAACGGCCAGCCGCCGCCCTCCTCGCCGACCAGCGCAGAGGTGGGCACCCGGACGTCCTGGTAGTAGGTGGCACTGGTGTCGACGCCGGCCATCGTGTGCACCGGGGTGTAGCTGAATCCCTCCGCGGTGGCGGGCACGATGATCATGGAGATGCCGGAGTGCTTCTTGAGGCCGCGCTTCTTTCCGTCCTCGGTCAGGGCGCTCGGATCGGTTCGGCAGGCGAGCCAGATGTAGTCGGCGTAGGGGACCAGGCTGGTCCACATCTTCTGGCCGTTGATCACGTATTCGTCGCCGTCGCGGATCGCCGTGGTTCGGAGCGCGGCGAGGTCGGTACCCGCGCCCGGTTCCGAGTACCCGATGGAGAAGTGCAACTGTCCCGCCGCGATCTTGGGCAGGAAGAACGCCTTCTGCTCGTCGGTGCCGTAGTGCATGATCGTCGGCGCAACCGAGTTGATGGTCAGGAACGGGACCGGCGCGCCAGCGATCGCGGCCTCGTCGGTGAAGATCAGCTGGTCCATCATGGATCGGTTCTGACCGCCGAACTCGGTCGGCCAGCCGAGGGCGAGCCACCCGTCGGCACCCATCTGGGCAACCACGTCGCGGTAGGCGTCGCCCTCGCCGATTTCACCTTCGCCGCCGGTCAGGGCGGCTCGGCGCTCGTCGGTCATCAGGGCCGCGAAGTAGGATCGCAACTCCCGACGAAGGTCCGTTTGTTGGTCGGTGTAGGCGATGCGCATCGGGTCTCCGTGTCCTGGGACGAGTGGGGCGGCCCGGCGATATGTCACAGTGATCAACCGGGGGATGGTGAGTGGTACTCGCCAACTTCTGAAACACGTTCTAACCTGAATGACACAGCCCGTCAACCAGACGAACCGTCTCGAAGGAGTGGCCAGGATGCGAATCAAGGCAGATTTCGACCTCTGTGAGTCCAACGCCGTGTGCGTGGGCATGGCACCGGATGTATTCGACCTCGATGATGACGACTACCTGGTGATTCTCAAGGAAGAGGTCCCGGCCGAGCGTGAGGAGGAGCTGCGGCAGGTGGTGGCGAGCTGCCCCAAGTCCGCGCTCTCCCTCGAGTGACCCGAACGACGGGAATCTGACCAAGCGGTTCCCCTCCGAGCGCGTTCGTGCTAGAACAGGTTCTAGTTTGTTGCAGCCTTGAGGAGGGAACTGGCGTGGGTCAGTCGTTGGACGGACGTGTGGCGGTCGTTACCGGAGCCGGTGGGGGGCTCGGTCGCGCTGAGGCGATCGGGTTGGCCGGTGAGGGAGCCACGGTGATCGTGAACGACCTTGCCGCGTCGCTCGATTCGAGTGATGTCATCGATGTGATCACGACGGCCGGTGGACGTGCGGTACCGGTCGCGGGGGACATCGGTGAATCCGCGACGGCCGCCGAGATCATGCGGACCGCCACCGAGGATCTCGGTGGTCTGGACATCGTGATGAGCAACGCGGGATCACCCGCGACAAGATGTTGTTCAACATGACCGACGACGAGTGGGACCTGGTGATCCGGGTCCACCTCCGCGGACATTTCCTGCTCAACCGCAACGCGGCGAGCCATTGGCGCAGTGCCTCGAAGTCCGCCGGGGGGCCGGTCTACGGGCGGCTGATCAACACCGCGTCGGAAGCCGGGTTGCTCGGGCCGGGGGGCCAGGCGAACTACGCCGCGGCGAAGTCCGGGATCATCGCCTTGACGGTCTCGGCATCGCGAGCGCTCGAGCGGTACGGAGTCCGCGCCAATGCGATCTGCCCCCGTGCCCGCACACCGATGACCTCGGATGTCTTCGGAGCGGCGCCCGACGACGGCGCTGATCCGCTCGCGCCCGAGCATGTGGTGAAGCTGGTGAAGTTTCTCGCGGGAAATGATGCCGAAAAAGTTACCGGACAGGTCTTCGTGGTATACGGGGCCAAAGTTATGCTGATGGCCGCTCCGACGGTGGAAGAAACCTTCACTGCAGTGGGGGCTGCATGGGAAGATGGCGACCTGGCGAAGACGCTGACCAGCTACTTTGCCGACCGTGATGCGAGCCGGACGTTCTCGGCGAGTGAATTGGTCGACTGACCAGAACGTGTCTTGACCACGTGATAAGTTCGCGGTGTTCGCTGGGCGAGCACAGCGTCGGGGGGATTCCCCCGGGGGTAAGGAGTGCTGGTGTTTGAGAAGCTCGCCACGCCTATGGCAGGTGTTGGGGACTTCGTCGCCCTGGGGGTCGAATCCGCACGGGAGCTGTTCCGCCGGCCATTTCAATGGCGTGAGACGGTCGAACAATCGTGGGCGATCGCTCGGGTCTCGATGGTTCCCACCCTGCTCGTGGCCATCCCGTTCACCGTGTTGGTCAGCTTCACGCTGAACATCCTGCTTCGCGAGATCGGTGCACAGGATCTCTCGGGTGCCGGCGCGGCGTTGGGCACGATCACCCAGATCGGACCGATCGTGACGGTGCTGATCGTCGCGGGTGCGGGAGCCACCGCCATCTGTGCCGACCTCGGTGCGCGCACCATCCGAGAAGAGATCGACGCGATGAAGGTGCTGGGCATCAACCCGATTCACCGGCTCGTCGTCCCGCGCATCATCGCGTCCACCGGCGTTGCCATCCTGCTCAACAGCCTGGTGTGCACGATCGGCATCGGCGGCGGATTCATGTTCTCGGTGTTCCTCCAGGACGTGAACCCGGGCGCATTCATCGCCAACCTCACGTTGCTCACCGGTTTCGGCGAGCTGATGATCTCGATGGTCAAAGCGGCCCTGTTCGGGTTGTTCGCCGGGATGGTGGGCTGCTACCAGGGGCTCAACGTCAAGGGTGGCGCCAAGGGCGTCGGGGACGCCGTCAACGAGACCGTGGTGTATTCGTTCATGGCGTTGTTCGTGGTCAACGTCGTGGTGACCGCGGTCGGTCTGAAAGCGACGGCGGGCTGACCCATGGTTCTTCCGTTCACCACCAGGTTCCGCACTGCCCGAGTTGCCGCGAAGCGTGCCGGCGAAGACTGGGATCAGATCGGCGATCAGGCCCTTTTCTACTGGGACAGCGTCATCGCCATCCCGCGCGCGATCAAGCACTACAAGAAGGAGACCCTGCGTCTCATCGCCGAGATCTCGATGGGCACCGGCGCGCTCGCCATGATCGGCGGCACCGTGGTGGTCGTCGGGTTCCTGACGCTCTTCACCGGCGGCACCATCGCCGTCCAGGGCTACAGCTCGCTCGCCAACATCGGCGTCGAGGCCCTGACCGGCTTCTTCTCGGCATTCATCAACGTGCGCATCGCGGTCCCGGTGATCGCGGGTATCGCACTCGCGGCCACGATCGGCGCGGGCGCGACGGCGCAGCTGGGCGCCATGCGTGTCAGTGAGGAGATCGATGCCCTCGAGACGATGGCGATCTCCTCGATCCCGTATCTCGTCAGCACCCGGATCGTCGCAGGGCTGATCGCGATCATCCCGCTCTACGCGCTCGCGTCGCTCGCGTCGTTCATCGCCAGCCGGTTCGCCACGGTGTTCATCTACGGACAGTCACCGGGTGTCTACGACCACTACTTCAACACGTTCCTCATCCCGTCGGACATCCTCTGGTCCTTCGTGCAGGCGATCTGCATGGCCGTGGCCGTGATGCTCATCCACACCTACTACGGCTACAACGCGTCGGGGGGCCGGTCGGCGTCGGCGTCGCGGTGGGGAACGCGGTTCGCGCATCGCTCGTTGTTGTGGTCGTGATCACACTCTTGACGTCGCTCGCCATCTATGGCGCCGACGGCAAGTTCAACCTGGCGGGATAAGGGACATGGTCAGACGACAGGAGCGCAGCAGAGCGGTCCGCCGGACGGCGGCGACGGTCATGGTCGTGTCGCTGGTGGCGGTCATCGCGGCGGCGACCGGGCAGTTCCTCGGCTGGTTCGCGTCAACTACGCCGGTCACGCTGGAGGCGCCGCGGGCCGGACTCGTGATGAACCCGGACGCCAAGGTCAAGCTGCGCGGTGTGGAGGTCGGCCGGGTTGCGTCCATCTCGGAGAACGGCGACAACGCGGTCCTGAAGCTCGACATCGCAAGCGACCAGATGGCGCTCATCCCGGGCAACGTCACCGCCGACATCAAATCGAACACCATCTTCGGTGCGAAGGCGGTGAACCTCGTGGTCCCGTCGACCGGGGCGTCGGGGACGATGCAGTCGGGTCAGACCATCGACGCCGACCACGTGGTGGTCGAGCTCAACACGGTCTACCAGCAGCTTGTCGACGTGCTCGCGAAGCTGCAGCCCGAGAAGCTGAACGCGACGCTCGGAGCGATCAACACCGCCCTCTCGGGACGTGGTGATCAGGTCGGCGTGGCCGTCGATCAGTTGTCGAAGCTGGTGGGGACCACCAACAAGCATCTCCCCGAGCTCAATTCACTGTTTCGCCAAACCGCCACCGTGACGAATGTGTATGCGGACTCGATGCCGAATCTGATGCGGACGGTCGACAACTTCACCTATGTCGGAGACACGTTGGTGGACAACACCGCCAACCTCGACGCACTGCTGATCAATGCGACGGGGATGGCCAACACCATCAACGGCATCCTCGCCCCGTCGAAATCGACCTTGATCTCGGCGCTGTCGAACCTGAACCCGACGGCCCGGCTGCTCGGCTATCAGGCACCCGGTCTGAAGTGCTTCATCAACGCGGTCGCGGTGGCCGGTCAGAAGGCCGGACCCATCTTCGGTCTCAACGACGGCCTGCTGAAGCTCAACGCCGGCCTGTTGCCGGGCAAAGAGCCGTACCGCTATCCCGAAGACCTCCCGACGGTGAATGCGGATGGGCCGCCGACCTGTGTGGACGGGCTGTCCGACCAGGACTCCACCAAGCACACCCCGTTCTACGTGAGTGACACCGCGGCCGTGCCGTATCAGCCCCGCACCACGCCCAAGGCCGACAAGACAAAGATCTTCCAATTGTTGTTCGGAGCACCGCCCCGTGGATAATCGTGCCCGCGCATTTCGCGCAACTGTCATCAAGCTCGGAGCCTTCGCGGTTGTGATGATCCTGGTGTTCGTGGCGCTCGTCGTCGTCTTCAGCCAGTACCGATCGGGTAAGTCCGAGGAGTACTCCGCACTGTTCACCAGTGCGTCGGCGATGAAGCCGGGCAGCAAGGTGAAGATCGCCGGGGTCCAGGTCGGTTCGGTCAAGGGTGTATCGCTCACACGCGACAACCAGGCCGAGGTGGAATTCACCGTCGACCAGCAGTACGCGCTGCCGACGTCCGTGCACGCCCTCGTCCGGTACGAGAATCTGACGGGCGACCGTTACCTCGAACTGCAGAAGGGGACCGGTGACCCGAGCGAGACGATCTCGCCCGGTGACCAGATCCCGGTGGGACAGACCGAACCGGCGCTCGACCTCGACAAGCTCCTCGGTGGCTTCAAGCCGTTGTTCCGGACGTTGAACCCGGCTGAGGTGAACGAACTGTCGTCGTCGTTGATCGACGTGTTCCAGGGGCAGGGGGCCGGCCTGAACAGCCTGCTGTCGAACACCTCGCAGTTCACCAACGCCCTCGCCGACCGTGACGCGCTGATCGGTCAGGTCATCGACAACCTGAACCAGACCCTGACCACCCTCGACAAGGACCGCAAGGGGTTCGACGAGAGCGTCGATCTGCTCCAGCAGCTCGTCAGTGGGCTGTCGGCGCAGCGCGGCACCATCGGGAACGCGTTGACCCAGACCTCGAAACTGACGAACGGACTGTCCGATCTGCTGGTCTCCACCCGGCCCGACATCCAGTCCTCGACGACCAATCTGGGCAAGACATCCGAGCAGTTCCTCAAGGGCGGCGACTACGTGAGCAGCCTGATCCAGCGACTGCCCGGTGACTTCAAGAAGCTGTCGAACCTGGGCAGCTACGGCGCGTGGCTGCAGATCTGGCTCTGCAAGGTCCGGATCATCTTCAGTGGTCCCGGAGGTAAGCAGATCAGCTGGACCAACATCGATGCGACAGGCGACACGACCGGACCCGGTGGGAGGTGCAAGTTCGAATGAGCCTTCCTTTCAGCGGAGTGTTCCGCAACAAACGGACGACGTCCGGCGAAGCCGACATCGCGCGCGAGGACAAGCGCGGCGGACGCAGTCGCGCGCAGATCGGTGTGATCGGCGTGGTGATCACCGCACTGGTGGTGATCGTGGCGATGCAGATGGACCGGCTGCCCTACCTTTCGCCGATCAGTACCTACAAGGCCTACTTCGACGATGCGGGTGGCCTGGTCTCGGGCGATGTCGTGACCGTCTCGGGTGTCAATGTCGGTACGGTGCAGAGTGTTTCGCTGGCGAACACCGACGGCGGCACCAAGGCGCAGGTGACCTTCCGGATGAACGACACCGTGCAGATGGGCATCGACTCGCAGGCCGCGATCAAGACCGAGACCGTGCTGGGCCGTCGCAACCTGACGATCGTGCCGCACGGCCCGGACCGCATCCGGCCCGGCGGGGAGATACCCAACGAGAACACCATCGCGCCCTATTCGCTCACCGATGCACTCGAAGGGGCGACGGACACTCTCGCCGAGACCGACACCGACCAGCTCAACAAGGCCCTCGATGTCATGTCGGACACCTTCTCCGACACGCCTGAGCAGGTGCGCGGAGCCGTCGACGGGGTGGCGCGACTCTCGAAGTCGGTCGCCGATCGCGACGACGCGCTGCGCGGTCTGCTCGGCAAGGCCAACCAGGTGACGAAGATCGTGGGCGACCGCAGCGAACAGATCAACCGACTGCTGCTGGACGCGAATTCGCTTGTCGGCGAGTTGCAGATGCGTCAGGCGGCGATCGCGCAGCTGATCACCGGGACCCGTGATGTGAGCGCACAGATCAGCGGCTTCATCAAGGACAACAACGCTCAACTGACGCCGGTCCTCAACAAGCTCGACGGCGTCCTGAAGATCCTCACCGACAACGAGTCGAGCCTACGGTCGGCGATCGACGAACTCGGTCCCTACGCCAACGTGCTCGGCGAGGCGGTGGCCTCCGGCCCGTACTTCTCGTCGCTGGTCGGCATCCCGACGTTCGGCGACTACACCGCTGTGTTCATGAAGACCCTGCAGCGGAAGTATCCGGAGATCTGGCAAGCCTTCAACTACACGAACCCGTTGAATCCCAACGGTTTCAAGCTGGTTCCCGGGTACGACGACAGCGCGCCGAAGCCGAAGGCGCCCAAGCTGGAGTATCCGAAGGCGCCGGCTTCGACACCGAAGCAGGGGGGCTGACATGGGCATCGGTAAACGCGTCTGGGCGGTCATCGCCGCGGTCGTACTGGCGATCTTGGTGATCGTCATCGGCTTCGTGGGTTTCACCAAGGCGACCACCAACACCATCACGGCGTACTTCCCGTCCGCGGGCGGACTCTACGACGGCGACCCCGTGAGGGTTCTCGGCGTGAACGTCGGCAAGGTGACCTCGGTCTCGCCGCGCGACGGTGACGTCGAGATCAAGATGCAGGTGGACAAGGACACTCCGATTCCGGCGGACGCCAAAGCTGTGGTGGTCGCCCAGAGTCTGGTGTCGGGCAGGTTCGTCCAACTGACGCCGGTCTATGCAGGTGGACCGAAGATGGCCGAGAACGCCGACATCCCGATGAACCGGACGGCGGTCCCAGTCGAATGGGACGACATCAAAAAGCAGCTCTCCAAGCTGACCGAGGCGGTCGGGCCCAAGGGCGCCGACCCCGGGTCGGCGGCCAAGGTGATCGACGTCGCGGACAAGAACCTCGACGGCAACGGGGCAGCGATCAATGCCTCCATCAAGGAACTCTCCGACGTGATGGGCACGCTCTCGGCAGGCCGCGGCGATCTTTTCGCCACCATCCGCAGTCTGCAGAAGCTCACCGACGCGTTGTCGACGAGCCATGAGCAGCTGATGCAGTTCAACGGTCGCATCGCATCGGTCAGCAAGGTACTCGGCGACAACACCGACGAGCTGAACGGTGCCCTGCACAATCTCGATTCCGCGATGTCGGATGTGCAGGACTTCATCGACAAGAACGGCAAGGCGCTCTCCGGCTCGGTGAAGAACCTCTCGGACACCACGAAGATCCTGGCGGACAAGGACGAACAGATCCGCGGTCTGCTGCACTCGGGGCCACACCAGCTGGCGAACTTCTACAACATCTACAACCCGATGACCGGCTCGCTGTCGGGCATCTTCGGTCTGGGCATGGGTGCCAATCTGATCACCCTGCTGTGCGGATCGATGCAAGCCAACGACCGGCCCGGGCAGAGTCAGGCAGAGGTGGACAAGTGCGTGGACACGCTCGCGCCGGTGCTCTCCTCGATCTCGATGAACTATCCGCCGTTCCTGACCAATCCGGTCACCGGGATCAATGCGCGGCCCGACCAAATCCAGTACCAGAACGCCGACGTCAAGGCCCGCGCGCAGGCGGGGATCCGGCAGCAGGATGCGCAGACCCGCAAGAACGACAACAGCGGTGGCAGTGCCCTCGGCAATCTCCTCGTGCCTTTCGGGGGTGAGAACTGATGCGCCGCACGGGATTGGCCGCCCTTCTGGTGGTCGTGATGGCCGGCCTGTCGGCGTGTAGTTTCCAGGGACTCAACAGCCTGGCGATCCCGGGTGCGCAGGGCACCGGGAACGGTTCGTACGAGATCTCCGCGATCATCCCGACGGCGGCCGGCCTGGAATCCAACGCGCCGGTGATGATCGACGACGCGACCGTCGGCAGCGTCGGACCGATCACGTTGCAGGACTGGAATGCCCACGTGGACATCCGGCTGGACCCGGGCGTGAAGGTGCCGCGTGGGTCCCACGTGATGGTCGGTATGACGAGCGTGCTGGGATCGTCACATCTCCAGATCGTCCAGCCGGAGAATCCGACCGGCGGCGTGATGGAGGCGGGGGACGAGATCCCGCTCACCAAATGTCCTGAGCAGTCGAACATCACGACGAGTCCGGGCGCCCCGGCGGTGCCGGACATCAACGCGGCACAACAGGTGGCGGCATGCACATACCCGACCACCGAGCAGGTGCTGAGCTCGTTGTCGGTGGTGCTCAACGGTGGTGGTCTCGCTCAGTTCGGCGACATCGTGCACGAGATGAACTCTGTCTTCACCGGCCGTCAGGAGACGATCCGCAAGCTCGTCCCGCGACTCGACACCCTGGTCGGTGATCTGAACCGGCAGAAGGCCAACATCATCAGGGCGACGGAGGGACTCGATCGGCTGGCGGCGTCGATCAACGAGCAGACGCCGACGGTGGAGAAGGCTCTCTCGGACGGGCCGGAGATCCTCGGGCTCCTCAACGAGCAGAAGCAGCAGTTCATCGACACGCTGGGAGCGTTGGGGAAGCTGTCGAAGACGAGCAACGACATCCTCGACGCCAACGACAAGGACATCAAGACCATCGTCTCGAACCTGGCGCCGGTGCTCGATCAGCTGCAGGCGACCGGACCGGCGCTCACACAGTCGCTGGGCTTCTTCCTCACCTTCCCGTTCTACGAGGGGGCCATTCCCAAGATCGTCAAGGGTGACTACGTGAACAGCGACCTCGTGCTCGACCTGAGTTTCCAACGGTTGTCCCGCGGCCTGCTCTCCTCGGTGGGTCTCGTCGGACCCGAAGGCATCGTCGGGCGGCAGGCCGGTGCGGCCAAGCGCGGCCTCGACCCGTTCACCTCGCCGCTGAGCCCGGCGGGCATGCAGCCGCGTGAGAAGAAGCCGTCCGGCCGCACCCCGGCCTCCTCGGCTCCGACATCGAAGAAGAGCGGGGGGAACTGATGAAGATCACGCGCTTTGTCCGTATCCAGCTGCTCATCTTCGCGATAGTCACGGTGATCTCGCTGATCGCGATGGCGATCTTCTACATCCGGATCCCGTCGATGTTCGGCATCGGCGAGTACCGCGTCGAGGTGAAACTGCCGAGCAGCGGAGGCCTCTACCAGAACGCGAACGTCAGTTTTCGGGGCGTCAACGTCGGCAAGGTGACGGCCGTCAAACTGACCGAGAACGGTGTGGTGGC
This sequence comes from Gordonia sp. SID5947, assembly GCF_009862785.1. Lineage (NCBI taxonomy): Bacteria > Bacillati > Actinomycetota > Actinomycetes > Mycobacteriales > Gordoniaceae > Gordonia > Gordonia sp. SID5947. Next base: position 4,354,228 of record NZ_WWHU01000001.1, read on the forward strand.
CGATCTGTCGATCGGCAACGGAACCGAGATCCCGGTGTCGTCGCAGGCCGCGGTGCGCAGCGTCTCGGCGATCGGTGAGCAGTACGTGGAGTTCACCCCGGTGCCCAATGGGCCGACCGGTCACCTGCACGACGGCTCGGTGGTCGACAGCGGGCAGGTGCCCGTCGAGATCTCGACGATGCTCGACCAGGCGAACGCGTTGCTCGGGAAGGTCGGCGACACCAAACTGCGTTCGGTGATGGACGAGGCCTTCGAGGCCTTCAACGGCACCGGTGAGCAACTGCAACGTCTGCTGGATTCGATGACACTGCTGGTCGGCGACGCCTCCAAGAACACCGAGCCGCTGATGAAGCTCATCGACCAGGCCGGACCGCTGCTGTCCACCCAGTCGCAGACCGCCGACGACATCCGCTCGTGGACCGCCGACGTCACGAAGTTCACCGACCAGCTGAGGGCCAACAACCCCGAGGTCACCGACATCCTCCAGAAGGGCCCGTCCACGGCGTCGCAGACGCAGGAACTGTTCTCGTCGATGAACCAGACGCTGCCGATGCTCATCTCGAATCTGGGTGTGTCAGCGAAGACGCTGGCCGTCTACCACCCGAATCTGCAGCAGATCGTGGTGATCTATCCGCGACTGATCGCCGCCTTGGTGACAGCGCTGAACACGGAGAACGGCCACTACGGGGCAAACGTGGACTTCGCGCTGGGGTTCCAGGACCCGGGAACCTGCACGATGGGCTTCATCCCCGCGTCGCAGTGGCGATCGCCGGCGGTTCAGACCGCCCGGGACATCCCGCCCGGCATGCTGTGTCGCGTGCCGCAGGATTCGAACCTGGCGGTGCGTGGTGCCCGCAACTTCCCGTGCGCGGAGTTCCCGGGCCGCCGGGCGCCCACGCCGGAGGAATGCCGCACGGGTTACAAGCCGAAGGGGGAGAACGTCCCCTTCCCGAAGGGCCTGCCCTTCGGGCTCAAAGCGCCGGTGAGCGGGCAGGCGAAGCCTGCGGCCGGTGAGGCAACCCAGGCCACTCCGTCGAGCTACACGCCCGGCGCCGCGGTGTATGCCACCCCGTACGATCCGAAGACGGGTGACTACATCGGTCCGGACGGCAAGACCTACAACGCCGGTCTCGGGCAGGATTCACAAGGACAAGACAGTACATGGGAGAGCATGATCAGCAGCACGGTGCAGAAGTGACCTCGGATAAACCCGAGGACACCACGCCCGACCCCAGCCCGGAAACCACGGAGGATTCTGCGTCGGCCCCGTCGACGCCTGTTCGGCGTGCCCCGGTTCGCAAGGCCCCGCTCGGTCGGGGCCGGAAACGACCGTCGCAGCCGGCAGAGGGCGGCGGTGACAAGCCGGCGTCCGAAGTGTCGTCGTCGGAGGGCGCCGACGCGGCTTCCGCCGAACCGGTGGGCGCCGATGAACCGGCGGCTGTCACTGATCCCGGCACCACCACTGCGGGTGCGGAGCGCGCGAGCACCGGCGACTCCGGCGTCGAGGAGAGGACCACCGCGGTCGCGGGGAACAGGTCACCTATCGCGAGCGTCGGCGTGCGCGCACCGCAGCGGCGCAGCGCAGCCGTGACAGCCGTCTGACCGGCGACGGCTCGTCGGTCCGTTACAAGGGCACCGACTCGTCGAGGACGAAGCACATCGTCCTGGCGTCGGTGTGCGGTCTCGTGATCGTGGCGCTCGTCGCGGTCTCGGTGGTGTTCGCAGTCGGCATCAACCGCTATGACGAGAAGAACGACCTGCGTGCCGAGTACTCGGACTTCGCGTCCCAGATGATCGTCAACCTGACCACGCTGAACCCGGACAGCGTCGACGACGCGCTGAAGACGCTGCAGGACAAGACGAGTGGCAAAGCCCAGCAGCAGATGCAGGACTCGATGAAGCAGGCCGTCGGGCTGGTCAAGGACCAGAAGATCGACACCAAGACAACGATCTTGTCGGAGGCCGTCACCAAGGCGGAGCCGGACGAGGGAACCGCCATCGTCGTCTACGGATGGCAGATGAAGAATCCGGATCCCAAGGAGGAGACGATCGTTCAGACGTTCCGGTGGCGGGTGCAGATGACCCGGATCAACGGCGACCTCAAGATGACCAACTTCGAGTGGGTGACGTAGATGCGTGTCACCACCGGTCGCATCGTCGCGGCATCATTGGTCATCCTGCTCGTCGCCGCGACGGCGGTGACGGTCTTCCTCGGTATTCGGTTCTTCGACGACCGGGCCACCGAGAACGCCCGCAATTCCTCGCTGGAGGCGGCAAAGGGCTATGCCACCACCATGTTCGGGTACACGCCGGAGAATGTCGATCAGCACATCGCGGAGTCGAAGTCGGTGTTGACCGGGGCGGCCAAGCCGACCTACGACGACCTCGTCACCAAGAACAATCTCGCCGCCGAGGTGCGTAAGCAGGGTGTCGTGTCCGCGGTGACCATCCAGGACGCAGGCGTGGTGACCAACACCAAGGACACCTCGCAGGTGCTGATCTTCATGAATCAGTCGGTCACCCGTAACAAGAAGGAACTCGTCCGCGTCGACCCGAGTCGCCTGACCTTCACCATGGTCAAGCAGGGGGATCGGTGGATGATCAACGGGATCGATGTGATCACCGACGATTCGTTCCGTAGCCGCATCGAACAGACGGACACGCCACCGCCCGGTGCTGTGCCGTTGCCGGCGCCATCGTCTACGCCTGCCCCGTCCTCGCCGCCTGCCGGCTGACGAAATCACTCTGGGGTCACGGACCCTGTCGGAGATCTCGATACGCGCCCTCGCTTCGCTCGGGTGCTACTCGATCGCCGGATGGTGGCTGGGTGCTACTCGATCGGCGGATGGTGGCTCGGGTGCCATTCGATCGGCGACGCCATGTTCTGTTGGTCGAGTAGTCGACGAGCTTGCGAGGAGACGTATCGAGACCTCGCGCGAACAGAAACGGGGCCGACCACGTGTGGTGGTCGGCCCCGTTCTCCTGTGAGAGATCAGGATTCGGAGGTGTATCCCATCGGCATGAGGATCGACTTGTGCTCGACGTAGGATTCGAGTCCCTCGCGGCCGTTCTCGCGGCCGATGCCGGAGTTCTTGTAACCGCCGAAGGGTGAGCCGGGATCGATGGCGTACCAATTGATCCCGAGCGTGCCGGTGCGAACCTGCTTGGCGATCGCCACGCCGCGCTCGACGTCGGCAGTCCAGATCGAACCGGCCAGACCGTAATCGGAGTCGTTCGCGATCGTCACAGCCTCGTCGACGGTGTCATAGGCGATCACACTGATGACCGGGCCGAAGATCTCCTCGCGGGCGATCGTCATGTCGTTGGTGACGCCGGTGAAGATCGTCGGGGTGACATAGAAGCCGTTCTCCAGGCCTTCGGGACGGGTGCCCTCGAGTACGGCGGTGGCGCCTTCTTCTTTGCCCTTCGCCACGTAGCCTTCGACCTTGTCGCGCTGCTTGGCGGTGATGATCGGTCCGAGGCCCGTGCCCTCCGCCGTCGGCAGCCCCGGGGTGAAGGTCTTCGCGGTGGCGACCATCGCATCGACGATCTCGTCGTGACGCGAGCGCGGCACCAGAACGCGGGTCTGGGCGACGCACGCCTGTCCGGCGTTGATCAGGCCGGCCGAGAAGACCAGCATGTGGATGTTCGCCTCGAGATCGACGTCGTCGAGGACGATCGCAGCCGACTTGCCGCCGAGTTCGAGCGAACAGCGCTTGAGGGTCTCGCCGCAGCGGGCGGCGATCGCTCGGCCCGCGGCCGTGGAGCCGGTGAAGGTGATCTTGTCGACGTCGGGATGGTCGACCAGCGCCTGGCCTGCGGCGACACCACCCGGCACCACCGAGATCACGCCCTCGGGGACGCCTGCCTCGACGAAGAGCTCTGCGAGCAGGTTCGCGTTGAGCGGGGTCTCGGGCGCGGGCTTGAGCACGATGGAACAGCCGGAGGCGAGCGCGGGACCGAACTTGTTGCACAGCAGGAACAATGGCACGTTCCACGCGATGATCGCGCCCACGACGCCGACGGGCTCGCGGGTCACCAGTGTCTCGCCGAACAGCCCGGCGCGCTTCTCCTCCCACGCGAAATCGGTGGCGGCGGCGGCATATCCCTGCAGCACTCCGGTGCCGGCGAGCCCTTGGAGGGTGGTGACGTCGGTCGGGGTGGCGCCCATCTCGGCGGAGACCAGGCTGCTGATCTCGCCCATGCGTTCGTTGATCAGATCCGCCGCGCGGCTCAGGACGGCTGCCCGCTCGGCCGGCGGGGTGTCGCGCCAGACCCCCGACGCGAATGCCGCCCGTGCGGCCTTGACCGCGTTGTCGACATCGACCTCGTCGGCGAGGGGTACGGAACCGACTCGTTCGCCGGTGGCGGGCGAGAACACCTCGAGCGTCTCGGTCGAATGCGGATCCACCCACTGTCCACCGATGAACAGCTGCGGTTGGTCGCCGGCGCCGACCAGGTCGGATGCCGGACGGGACTCGACGGTCTCGGTCATAGATGTGCTCCTGGGTGGTGGTGTGAACTACTCCACAACCGATACTAGAACACGTTCTAACTTCGGGGCCAGGGGTGGTCGTCGCCCATCACCGACGAATCCGGCCTCAGCAACCCGCCCAGGGCGTCAACGGCCGAATCGGATCATTGCCGTGAGCCCTTCGACCACATCGTCGAGAACCGTGATCTGTTCTGACACGGTGTTGCATTCGAGCAACTGCTGCCGGTCGGCGGGGCCGATGGGCAGGCGGATGGCCCACTCGAACAAGCCGTGGTCGCCGAGGTCGGCGACGTCGAAATCGGGTAGACCCACCGGCACCGCCTCGGGCCGGGTGGCGGCCACCTCGTCGACGAAGGCGCGCAGCGCGCGCCCGAGTTCGATGACCCGCGGGTGATCGTCGGGACCGATCCGCGGCTCGGGGAGATCCTCGGTGACGGCCTTCGGATAGGGATCGTCGGGCAGCCACTCGACGATGCGGATCCGCGTCGTACCGGTGCAGGTGAGCGAGGCCCGACCATCGGGTTGGCGGATCAGGTTCTCGATCCGGGCGAAGGTGCCGACATCGTGTCGGACGTCGCCGCCACCCACCTCGTGGCCGCGTGCGATCAGCACCACGCCGAAACCTGCGTCGACGGGCCCGTCGACCACCGATCCCTGCTCGTCGGTGCCGACGCAGTCGGCGAGCATCTGCCGATATCGCGGCTCGAAGATCCGTAGCGGTAGCGGCTCACCGGGCAGCAGCGCGGTCCCCAACGGGAACATCGGCGTGCCCGGGGCGCGCGGCACGCCTGTCAGGCGCTGGGTTTGGCGTCGAGGACGACCTCGAACTCGAGCAGATCGGCTCCGCTCGCCACCGGCTTGGCGCGCTCGCCGGAGTGAGCCTCCTTCGCCGGGCCCGATGCCCATGCCTGGAAGTCCTCTTCGGACTCCCACTGGGTGACCACGAAATACCGGTCGTCACCCTTCACCGGGCGCAGCAACTGGAAACCGAGGAAGCCCTTGGAGCCGTCCACGGAGTGGGCACGGTTCGCGAACCGCTTCTCGAGTTCCGGTCCGGCACCGTCGGGAACCGAAATCGCATTGATCTTCACAACTGCCATGGGCCCCACCCTACTGGCATGCTGGAGTGAGGTATCGACAGTTCAGTGACCGAGCGGAGGTGCCATGGCACGCGGGAAATTGGAACCGGGGCCCGATCACCCCATCACGGTGTCGCCGACGGGTGGTCGCGTCGTCGTCAAGGTGGGCGACGCCGTCGTCGCGCGGACGTCGGATGCGTTCACCCTGCGCGAGGCGGAGTACCCGCCCGTGCAGTACATACCGCGAGAATGCGTCGACCCCTCGTTGCTCCGCGACAGTACGACCACCACGTTCTGCCCGTACAAGGGCGAGTGCAACTACTACGACCTCACCCTGGAGTCCGAGGTGCTGACCGACGCGGTCTGGATCTACCGGTCCCCGTACGACGCCGTCGCGGAGATCGCCGACCATGTCGCGTTCTATCCGGGTCGGGTGTCGGTCGACGTCGACGTGGCGTCGGGCTGATCCGCGGCCGCTGCCATACCCTGGCATCGTGACCGCCGCCGATACCGAGCCCCGCTCCGCGATCGCGCAGTCGGCCGGCACCGAGATCGGTCTGCTCGATCACGGCGGGCCCACCGACAGTGACGGCCAGCCGATTCGCGGTGTCGGCCCGATCGTCCTGCTGCACGGGCTGATGGGACGCGGACGCACGTGGCGCCGCCAGATCCCGTGGCTGCGTCGGCACGGTCGGGTCTTCACCTTCGACGCCGCCTTCCACACCGGCGCCGACGTCGAGGCGCCTGCCGACCGCGCTGAGTTGAGCACCGAGCGTTTCGTCACCGATCTCGCCGAGATCCTGGTGTGGATCGATCAGGGGCCTGCCGTTCTGGTGGGCCACTCGATGGGCGCGCTGCACGCCTGGTGTACCGCCGCGGCGTATCCGGAGATGGTGTCGGCGTTGGTGATCGAGGACATGGCGCCCGACTTTCGCGGGCGGTCCACGCGCAGCTGGACGCCCTGGTTCGACAGCTGGCCCAATCGGTTCGAATCGATGTCACACGCGCAGGAGATGTTCGGTGAGGTCGCCGGCCGCTACTTCTACGAGGCCTTCGACGACGGGCGGTTGCACGGCAGCCTGCCCGTCTGGTCGGAGATCGCCGAGGAGTGGGGTGGTCGCGAATTCTGGTCCGAGTGGGAGACGGTGAGGGTTCCGTCGCTGGTGATCGAGGCCGAACACTCGGTGACACCGCCGGGCCAGATGCGCATGATGTGTTCGACCAGCGGCCGGGCGCAGTACCTACAGGTGCCCGACGCCGGGCATCTGGTGCACGACGACGCCCCGGACATCTATCGCGGTGCGGTGGAGGCGTTTGCGGCCGGACTGCCGACCACCTCGGCCGGCTGGGTCATCAATTCGCCTCCCCTGCAAGACAAAACCGACCGTCGTCGGTGAGTTCGACCAGACCGTCACTGAGCAGTGAGTCGAGGGCCCGGTCGCGCTGTGCGGTGTCGGTGGTCCACACGGTGTCCAATCGTGCGCGGAGCACCGGCTGATCGGTGCCACGCAGGACGTCGAGTAGCAGTCCGCGGACCTGTCGGTCGGTGCCGGCGAACTTCTGTACTTTGCGGACGGGCCCGGTGTGGGCGGGCCTGCCGAGCCGGATCCAGGTGCAGTCGACGAGCGGACAGTCGTCGCACCGCGGGTTGCGGGCCGTGCACACCAGCGCGCCGAGTTCCATCAGCGCGGCGGAGAATCGCGGTGCCGTGGCGTCGACGGAGTCGTCCGCGCGGCGCGGCAGGAGGGCGGTGGCATCGGCGAGGTCGGTGCGGGACGGATTGCCCGGCTGTTCCCGGCCGTGCACCGCCCGGGCGATGACCCGCCGGACGTTGGTGTCCACCACCGGAACCGACTGCCCGTAGGCGAAGCAGGCCACGGCCCGGGCGGTGTAGTCCCCGATGCCGGGGAGTGTGAGCATGGTGTCGACGTCGTCGGGGACGCGATCGTCGTGGTGCTCGGCGAGTACCGTCGCGCACTCATGGAGTCGCAGCGCCCGGCGGGGATAGCCGAGCTTGCCCCACGCCCGCAGCACCTCGCCCGGCGATGCGGCCGCCATGGCCGACGGCACCGGCCATCGCTGCACCCACTCGCGCCACGGCCCGACCACGCGGGACACCGGCGTCTGCTGCAACATGATCTCGCTGATCAGGATCTGCCAGCCGGACAGTCCGGGTGCGCGCCAGGGGAGGTCGCGCTCGTGGAGGTCGAACCAGCCGAGCAGAACGGCCGGTGGCACACTAGTGGCCATGAGCCAAGTGACTCCCACCGAAGCCTGGAAGATCCTGCAGGAAGGGAATGATCGGTTCGTCGCCGGCGAGTCTCAACATCCCAAACAGGGTATCGAGGATCGCGAGCGTCTGACATCGGGACAGCACCCGCACGTCGTGTTGTTCGGCTGCTCGGATTCGCGGCTGTCGGCGGAGATCATCTTCGATCAAGGACTCGGCGACATGTTCGTCGTCCGCACGGCGGGTCAGGTCATCGACTCGGCAGTGCTGGGGTCGCTGGAGTTCGCCGCCGAGGTCCTCGAGGTCCCGCTCATCGCGATCCTCGGCCACGACAGCTGCGGCGCGGTGAAGGCGACGCTCAACGCGCTCGACAACCTGGAGATCCCCGGCGGTTACATCCGGGAGCTCGTCGAGAAGGTGAGTCCCAGCATCCTGGCCGGCCGCAGTGAGGGGCTGACGCGCGTCGACGAGTTCGAGGCGCGGCACGTCCTGGAGACCGGTCGGCAGCTGATCGAGCGCAGCCGCGTCATCGCGGACCGGGTTGCCGACGGAAGGCTCGCGATCATCGGGCTCACCTATCAGCTCGGCGAGGGACGGGCACAGATCCGCGGCGTCATCGGACAGATCGACGGCGTCGAGACCGTCGACGCCTGAACCGACCGACTGCGGGCTGAACCCCAACTTTAGACTTTTGGCCGGTCAGGCCCTGTTTGTGCGACACGCCGAGCGGGATCGGACGCGGCGTGAACAGGGGCCGTTAGCGTGGGTCCCGTGATCGAACCGCAAGGCCCGCTACCACCTGAGATCTATTGGCGACGTCGGATCGTCGCCATCGGTGGTGCCGCCGTCGCGCTTGCGTTGATCATCGGACTCATCATCTGGGCGACCGGGAGCAACGGTGGCGACCCGTCGAATTCGGCGGCCTCGTCATCCGTTGCGTCGTCGACGGCGTATTCGAGTGAGCCGCCTGCCGAGTCCTCCGACCCGTCGGCCAGCGGTCAGGTCTCCGGTGGGGGAACCGGTGGCAGCGGTTCCAGTAGCGGAGTGCCCGGCGCAGACGCTGCCGCGGGGGTCGGCGGTTCGGCCGTGTCGTCGTCGGTGCCCGCGCCGAGCGGAGCCGCGCAGGCTCCGGGCCCCGTGCCGGCATCCGGCCTGTGCCCCGACGCGAACATCTCGGTGGTGCTGTACACCGACAAGCCGACCTACTCGACCGGCGATCAGCCGGTCTTCACGATCGTCACCACCAACGCCGGTCTCACCGACTGCACGCGCGACGTCGGCAAGGCGGCGCAGGACGTGGTGGTCCGCACCCTCGACGGCACGCGGACGCTCTGGTCGGCTCGTGACTGCTCGCCGTTGCAGACGGTCAACAACGTGAACCTCAAACCCTCGCAGCAGGTGCGCGACACCATCACATGGTCGGGCACCACGAGCAGCCCCGGCTGCGACAAGCCGCGCGTGCCGATCGCGGTCGGGGCCTACCAAGCCATCGGGAAGATAGGGGAGAAGGAGTCCGCGCCGATCACGTTCAACGTGGTGGCGCCGGCCCAGCCGTGACTCCGTCGATTCGGTAGCAACAATCCGCGGTGGGCGCGGAGTATTGCTACGAAATCGCCTCAGGTGGTGGCGCGGACGACGAGTTGCACGGGTAACCGGACGGTCTCCGCTTCGTCGCCGGCCGCCAGTTCGAGCAACCGTCGGGCCGCCGTCGCGCCGATCTCGTGCGCGGGCGAGCGGATCGTGGTGAGCGGCACCGGTAATTGCGCGACGACGGGGATGTCGTTGTAGCCGACGAGCGCCAGGTCGTCGGGGATGCGCAGGCCGAGGTCGCGGGCGACGCCCATGACGCCGATCGCGATGGTGTCGGAGACCGTGAAGATCGCGGTGGGACGCGCGGGGAGTCGAGCAGGGCGCGGCCGGCGGCGATGCCGCCGTCGACCTCGAACGTGGAGTGCACGATCCGGTCTGCGGGCAGTTCGACCGACGCCCCGCGGAGCGCGTCGCGAAAGCCCGCCAAGCGGTCGCCCGCTGTGGTGGCGTGGCGAGGCCCGGCGACGACGGCGATGTCGGTGTGCCCGCGGTCGAGCAGGTGCCGTGCCGCGAGGTGGCCGCCCCGGAGGTCGTCGCCGCCGACGAAGGGCAGGCCGGACCCGGCGTGGCGGGTCACCGCGAGCATCGGGACGTTGCCGATGCGGAGGCTCTCGATGAACGGCCGCCCGGGATCGTGCAGACTGCTGAGGAGCAGGCCGTCCACCTGGCGGCCCACCAGCAACTCGATCGCGCGGCGCTGGGCGTCGAGGTCGTCGGGCGGGCTCGACAGCAGGACCGAATATCCCGCGAGGGAGGCGGCCTCCTCGATGCCCTGATAGGTCGTCGCGACCACCCCGTCGGTCAGGCGGGTCATCACCACGCCGAGGGTGGTGGTCTTCCGCGTCCGCAGACTGGCTGCCCAGAGGTTGGGCTGATAGCCGAGTTCCACCGCGACCTCGCGCACCCGTAGTGCCGACGCCGACCAGCCGTCGACCGGTTCGGGCTGACGCAGGACGCGGGAGGCGGTGGAGACGTGCACACCTGCGCGTTCGGCGATCTCCTTGAGGGTCGGAGCCCGGTTCCCGTCTCGCATGCACGCTCACCTCCCTTTGGTCCCACGCCGGTTGACGGCTCAACGCAGCAGCCCTACATTAGTCGATGCAAACGTTCTTGCAATCGTTCTCGCACGCTCGATGGAGGCCCCGATGTCCCGACCGCAGACCCTGAGCCAGCTCTTCGCGCTCGATTCACTTCTCGAGCCGGAGGAGATCGCGATCCGGGACACCGTCCGGAAATTCGGCGACGAACGTCTGCGGCCGCACATCGCGGAATGGTTCGAGGACGGCCGGCTCCCGGCCCGCGACATCGCGAAGGAGCTGGGGTCGCTCGGTGCGCTCGGTATGCATCTGGAGGGCTACGGCTGCCCGGGCCTGAGCGCCACCACCTACGGCCTCGCGTGTCTCGAACTCGAGGCGGTGGACTCCGGCATCCGGAGCCTGGTCTCGGTGCAGGGTTCGCTGGCCATGTTCTCCATCCATCATTGGGGCAGTGCGGAGCAGAAGCAGGAGTGGTTGCCGCGCATGGCCTCTGGCGACGCCATCGGATGCTTCGGGTTGACCGAGCCCGATTTCGGGTCCAATCCCGCCGGGATGCGTACCCACGCCAAGCGTGACGGCGACGACTTCGTGCTGAACGGCACCAAGATGTGGATCACCAACGGCTCGATCGCCGACGTCGCGGTGGTGTGGGCGCAGACCGATCTGGAGGAGGGTGCGGCCGGCATCCGCGGGTTCGTGGTGCCGACCGACACGCCGGGCTTCTCGGCGCCGGAGATCCACAAGAAGGTCTCGCTCCGGGCGTCGGTCACCTCGGAGCTGGTGCTCGACGGCGTCCGCCTGCCGCAGTCGGCGATGCTGCCGGAGGCGCGCGGATTGCGCGGCCCGCTCACCAGTCTCGGCGAGGCTCGCTTCGGGATCATCTTCGGATCGGTGGGCGCCGCCCGGGACTGCCTCGAGGTGGCCGTCGACTACGCCAAGACGCGGGAGGTGTTCGACAAGCCCCTCGCCGGATATCAGCTGACCCAGGCCAAGATCGCGGACATGGCACTCGAGGTCGGCAAGGGTCATCTGCTGGCTTATCACCTCGGCCGGCTCAAGGACCGCGGCGAGATCACCCCGGAGCAGGTCAGCACGGGCAAACTCAACAATGTGCGCGAGGCGATCGCAGTGGCCCGCCAGTGCCGGACAATCCTGGGCGCCAACGGGATCACGCTCGAATACCCGGTCATCCGCCACGCCAACAACTTGGAATCGGTGCTCACCTACGAGGGCACATCCGAGGTACATCAGCTCACCATCGGCAAGGCCCTGACCGGCGAGGGCGCATTCCGGTGAGCGGTGCCCTCGACGACCTGGTGATCGCCGACTTCGGCCGGGTGCTCGCCGGCCCGTATGCGACCATGCTGCTCGCCGACCTCGGGGCGGAGGTGATCAAGATCGAACGGCCGGGTGCCGGCGACGACACCCGCAGCTGGGGACCGCCGTGGGTCGGCGATCCCGACGACGCGCAATCGTCGTACTTCTTGTCGGTCAACCGCAACAAGCAGTCGGCCGCACTGGATCTCACCGACCCCGACGACCTCGCCGCCGCCCGACGACTGGTCGCGCGCGCCGACGTGGTCGTGGAGAACTTCCTGCCCGGCACGATGGACCGGCTGGGTCTCGGGTACCGGGACGCCGTGTCGATCAATCCCGACGTCGTCTACTGCTCGGTGACCGGATTCGGCGGCGACCATCAGCTCCCCGGCTACGACCTCCTCATCCAGGCTGTCGGCGGCCTCATGAGCATCACCGGTGCCGATCCGGACCATCCGACGAAGGTCGGCGTCGCGATGGTCGACGTGATCACCGGATTACATGCCGCCGTGGGCATCCTGTCGGCGTTGCGCCACCGGGACCGGACCGGCGAGGGGCAGCGGATCGAGGTCAACCTGCTCTCGTCGCTGCTGTCGGCGTTGGTCAACCAGACGTCGGGCTACGTGACGGCCGGGGTCGTCCCGCATGCGATGGGCAACCGCCATCCGAGCATCGCGCCCTACGAGGTCTTCGAGACCGCCGACCGCCCGCTGGTACTCGCCGTCGGCAACGACCGTCAATTCGCTGCGCTCGTCGACGCTCTCGGCAGGCCGGAGATGGCTTCCGACAACAGGTTTGCGACCAACAGCGACCGGGTCGCGCATCGAGGCGATCTCGTCGACATCCTGAATTCGCTTCTCTCCCAGGACACCGCCGACAACTGGTTCGCGGCACTCACCGGCCGGCGGGTGCCGTGTGGTCCGCTCAACGACATCGCGGATGCCATCGCGCTCGCCGAGCGACTCGGACTGACGCCTGTCGTCGAGATAGACGACCCGCGACGTGACGATCCGATCCGACAGGTGGCCAATCCGATCCGGATGAGCGCGACGCCCGCGACCTACCGCTCGGCGCCGCCACGCCTCGACGAACACGGCGTGCTGTTCCAGGACGCGTAGCGAGTCGTCGCCGCCGTCGCTACTCGTATCGCTCGATGCTGCTCTCGGCCAGCCGCGACAACCCCTCACGGATGTGACGGGCCCAGATGCTGCCGATGCCCTCGACCGCCTGGAGGTCGGCGGCGCTCGTCGCGAGGAGGGCCTGCAGCGTTCCGAAGCTCCGCACCAGCCGGTCGACGTGCGCGAACTGCAGCCGCGAGATCCGCGCGAGGAGCCGGTAGCCGCGCGGGCTCATCGCGGTGTCCTGGGCCTCGATGGTCGTCGGATAACCGAAGGCCCCGGACAGCAGGGTGAGGTCGAGCAGGTCGGCGTCGGACAACTGCTCGATGCTCTCGAGGGCCTGCCGGACCTCCTCGGTGCTCGCCGGCTCGGGGCTGGCGTAATAATCGCGGACCAACAACTCACGCATGGTGTCGTTGTCGCTGATCAGTTCTTCGAGTTGCAGACTCACCTGGCGGCCGTTGGCGCCGAGCTCGAGAACGTACTCCTCGATCTCGACCGACACCCGCCGGACCATCTCCATCCGCTGCGCGGTCGACATCGCGTCGCGGAGCATCACGTAGTCCTCGATCTCGGCGCGCGACAGTCCTGCGATGACCTCGTCGAGGCGGGTCTTGTACCGCTCGAGCGTCGCGAGGGCGACGTTGGCGCGCGACAGGATGGGATCCGGACTCTCGACCACGCGCCGCGCGCCGTCGACGTAGACGCTCACGATCGACATCGACGCGCTGACCGAGATCACCGGATGTCCGATCTGGATGGCGGTGCGTTCGGCGGCGCGATGTCGCGTACCCGACTCCTCGGTGGGGATCGACGGATCCGGCACCAGCTGGACGTTGGCCCGCACGATCCGCTTGCCGTCGGTGGAGAGCACCACGGCACCGTCCATCTTGGCGAGCTCGCGCAGGCGGGTGGGGGCGAACTCGACGTCGAGGTGGAACCCACCGTCGCAGATCTTCTCGACGTCGGAATCGTGACCCAGGATGATCAGGGCGCCGGTGCCGCCGCGCAGGATGCGTTCGAGGCCGTCGCGCAGGCCGGTACCCGGGGCCACCCGTGCCAGGGTCTCCCTGGTCAGCTCTGACTTCGCGATCTCGACCATCACGCCTCTTCTCCGTGGCACGCACGCGGCTGTCCGCCGGCGGCCGTACACCGATAGGGTATCGGGACGTGAAGAGTGGTTTTGTGGTGCCCACCGACCTGGACCCCGTCGAACGTCACCCGAAGGCCGTGCGGCCGGGTGAGCGGATGCGGATGCACAATCCGATGTGTTACGGGTGTGGTGAGGATTCGCCGCACGGTCTGCACCTCGAGATGTATGCCGGTGAGGACTTCACGATCACCGCGTCGATGACCGTGGAGACGCACTTCGAGGGGGACCGGGGGTGTTGCACGGCGGCATCCTGACCACCGCCTTCGATGACGTGATGGGGATGGCGCCGCTGCTCGTCGGTCCGTCGGCGGTCACCGGGCACCTCGAGGTCGACTTCCTGCGCCCCATCCCGGTCGGGTCGACGCTGGAGTTCACCGCCACCCTGCTCGGCCGTCAGCGTCGCAAGCTCTACACCGAGGGTGTTGCCCACATCGGTGACCCCGATCAGCCGGTCGCGGTGGCCCACGCGATCTTCGTGTCGATCAACGCCCGCGAACATTTCGCGGATCACCTCGACAAGAGCCAGATCTCGGACGAGTACAAGCGGCGCCTGTCCCGCCCCTGACCTCGCGGCTCAGAACGGTGCGTCGACCATATTCGCCAGCCCCGCGCGGACTGCCTGTTCGAGGTCACCGACGCGGGTGACGCGGATCCCCGACGGCAACGTCTCGTCGGTGCCGGCCGGGATGATGGCGTGACGGAAGCCCAGTCGCTTGGCCTCGGTCACCCGTTTGGCCACCGCGGACACCCGCCGAACCTCGCCGGCGAGCCCGACCTCGCCGATCGCGACCGTGGTGTGCGGGATGGGGGTGTTGTCGAGCACCGAACTCACCGACAGTGCGATCGCCAGATCCGCGGCCGGCTCGGTGACGCGCATTCCGCCGACCGTCGCGAGATAGACCTCTTGATCGTTGAGAGGCGCGCCGAGCCGAGCCTGCAGCACGGCCAGCACCATTGCCACGCGGGCCGAGTCGAGGCCGGAGACCGCTCGGCGGGGTGTCGCCATCGTGCTCTTGTTTGCGAGCGCCTGGATCTCACCGACCAGTGCGCGCTTGCCGTCCATCGTCACCATCGTCGTCGAACCGGTGACGTCGGCCTCTCGCTGATGCAGGAAGATCCCGGACGGGTCGGGTACCTGATGGATGCCGTCGTCGCGCTGTTCGAAACAGCCGACCTCGTCGGCAGCGCCGAAACGATTCTTGATACCGCGCACCATCCGCAGACTGGAATGCTTGTCGCCCTCGAAGGACAGGACGACGTCGACCAGATGCTCGAGCGAACGTGGACCGGCAACGGCGCCGTCTTTGGTGACGTGTCCGACGAGCACGACGGCGATCCCGCGATTCTTGGCCATGGACACCAGGGCGGTGGTCACCGCGCGGATCTGGGTGACGCCACCGGTGACACCATCGGTTCCGGTCGCGACGACCGTCTGGACCGAATCGACCACCACGAGTGACGGATTCACCTCCTCGACATGGCCGAGGATGGTCGCCAGATCGGTCTCGGCCGCGAGATACACGTTCTGGTGGACGGCATCGGTGCGCTCGGCGCGCATCCGAACCTGTCCGGCCGACTCCTCGCCGGTGAGGTAGAGCGCCTTCTGGCCGCGGTGGGCCCAGTGTTTGACCGTCTCGAGCAGCAGTGTCGACTTGCCGACGCCCGGTTCACCCGCGAGCAGGATCACCGAGCCGGGCACCACGCCACGCCCGAGGACCCGGTCGAGTTCTTCGATGCCGGTGGGAATGGCGACCGACGAGTTCGCATCGACCTCGGTGATCGGTCGGGCCGGCCGGGTCGGGACGATGCCGCCGACCGCGTTGCCGCCGCCGCCACCGATCGGGGCGGCTTCGTCGACCGTGCCCCATTCGCCGCATTCCGGGCAGCGGCCCACCCATTTCGCGACCGCGTGCCCGCAGGCACTGCAGCGGAAGGACGACTTCGGTTTTGCCACCCGGTCAGCCTAGTGACCGCCCCTGACAACCGGCCGGTGACAGTCCCCGCAACGCAATCCACCCCCATCCCGGTCAGTCCGGAGATGGGGGCGGATGGTTCGAATGTCGGCAGGCGCCGGCGGAGCTCAGTGCTCGACGGGCGGGGCCTCGGCCTCGCGGATCTTGTCCTGGCGCGGCAGGCTGGTGCCGGAGTCGACCGGTGTGTCGACGGTGGCCTCGCCGGACTTCTCGAAGCGGAACTTCAGCGGTGTCGTCAGGCCCGGTGCGACCGAGTCGCCTGCTCCCGACAGCGTGACCGTGAGGCGCTTCTCCTCGTCGGTGGTCTGGACGTCTTCGGGCTCGAGCAGCCCGACCGGCTTGCCGGCGCGAAGTGCCTGTCCCGCAGCGATGCTGGTGTCACCCTCGATGGTCACCTTGCCGCCGGCAGGGGCGTCGATGGCGACCAGACGGTCGTTGAGGACCGGGTCCACGTTGCTGATCACGAACGAGATCTCGAACGGCCCGCCGTTGCCGAAGACCTCGTCGGACTTGTCGGTCGGGTACATGATCTGCACGTTGCGCAGCTGCATCGAGCCGATGTTGGCCAGGTTGCCGTTGACGGCGGGTTCCTGGCTCGCCGTCTGCGAGATCTGGCCCGCGCCGCACGCGGTGCTGCCGAGTGCGAGAGCGATGCCCGCGGCGGCGATCGCGGTCACCTTGGCCGTACGCCCCATGCGCGTACGGACAGCCGAACGCCGAGCGGTTTTCCGAAGCACTGACACCCGTTCCTCCCAGGTATTCGAAAGGCCGATACGCACATGCGTGAACCCTGCACTACGCAGCGTAGTGGGCGGCGATGGCAAAAGTCCGATCGGGTGCCGGATTGGTGCCGCGGACGGTGGTGCGATGATGTGCCGGAGTGGGTTTCGGCGCCGGCGCTGTGGGGCCGATCACGGCCCGGTTTGTGCTGGTCCGTAGCCCCGCGAGGTATGGCCGGACGGCCCGGTACAGCGCGTTGACCTGCACCGTTGTGTGGGCCCTCTCGGACGCCCGTGCTAGACTGGGTCTACTCGAAAGGGGCACGGAACATTGAATTTCAAAGTTGGCGACACCGTTGTCTACCCACATCACGGTGCTGCTCGGGTCGAGGACATCGTGACTCGGACCATCAAGGGCGAACAGATCGAATATCTCGTTCTCAAAGTTGCCGATGGTGACATGACCGTTCAGATCCCCTCGACGAAGCTGGAATACGTCGGTGTGCGTGACGTGGTCGGCGCGGAGGGTCTCGGTGAGGTTTTCGAGGTGCTTCGCGCCCCGCATACCGAAGAGCCCACGAACTGGGCACGCCGCTTCAAGGCGAACCAGGAGAAGCTCATCTCGGGCGACATCATCAAGGTTGCCGAAATCGTTCGTGACCTGTGGCGTCGCGAGCAGGACCGCGGACTGTCGGCAGGCGAGAAGCGCATGCTGACTCGCGCTCGCCGTGTCCTGGTCGACGAACTGTCGCTGGCGCAGAACACCGACGACGAGAAGGCGACGAGCATTCTCGACGAGGTGCTGGCCGCGGCCTCCTGATCCGACTGAACTACACGTGACTGGCATCCCGGCGGCGCCGGAGTGACGGTGAGTGTGGTCGTTCCGGCCGCGGGGTCGGGGAGCCGGCTGGGTGAGTCGATCCCGAAGGCTTTCGTCGATCTGGGCGGCGGTACGACCATTCTCGAACGCTGTGTCGACGGCATCCTGCGAGCGGGTGTCGCCGACACGGTCGTCGTGGTGGTTCCCGCAGATCTGATCGACGAGGCCGCGCGCCTCGTCCCCGATGCCACCGTGGTGGCAGGTGGATCCCATCGGTCGGAATCTGTCCGCGCCGGTATCGCCGGCACCGACTCCGACATCGTGCTGGTCCATGACGCGGCACGTCCCTTCACGCCGCCCGAGGTGTTTCATCGGGTCGTCGAGGCAGTCCGTTCCGGTCATCCATCGGTCGTCCCGGGGCTGCCGGTGGTCGACACGCTCAAAGAGGTCGAACCGGTGACGGGCTCGTCGACGCCCGGCGAGCTGGTTGTCCGGACCGTCGATCGCGAGCGTCTACGTGCCATCCAGACCCCGCAGGGGTTCACCCGCTCCGCGCTGATGCAGGCCCACGCCGATGCGTCCGGCCTGGCCACCGACGATGCGGGACTGGCCGAACGTGCCGGTATCCCGGTCCACGTGGTGGCGGGTGACCCGCTGGCGATGAAGATCACCACCCCGTGGGATCTCCGCATCGCGCGGGACATCACCGCCGAATCATCTCCCGCCGGTCGAGCCACCCCTTCTGCCGGTCGAGCCACCCCTTCCGCCGGTCGGGAGAGGCCTGCCGTTGGTCGAGTAGTCGACGAGCGCAGCGAGGAGACGTATCGAGACCACCCGACCCAGGAGCACCGGTCATGAGAGTCGGCATCGGTTCCGATGCGCACCGTGTCGACGCCGCGGCGCCGTGCTGGATGGTCGGACTCCATTTTCCCGACGCGCCGGGTTGCGAAGGTCATTCCGACGGAGACGTCGGAGCGCACGCCCTGTGTGATGCGGTGCTCTCCGCGGCCGGACTCGGTGATGTCGGCTCGGTCTTCGGAACGGGACGTCCCGAGTGGGCCGGGGTCTCCGGGGTGCGGATGCTGGAGCATGTCCGGCAGCTCGTCGCGGAGGCCGGGTTCCACGTGGTGAACGCCGCGGTCCAGGTGATCGGTAACCAGCCCAAGATCGGCCCGCGGCGTGATGAGGCCCAGCGGGTGTTGGGTGCGGCGCTCGACGCGCCCGTGTCGGTGTCGGCGACCACCACCGATGGACTGGGAATGACCGGCCGGGGCGAGGGTGTGGCAGCCGTCGCCACCGCGTTGCTCGAAGGGCGCTGAGACCGAGGCCGTTAGGGTGTAGCACGTGGATCTGTTGCTCGGAATCGACATGGGTACCGGCAGTTCGAAAGGGGTGCTCGTCGACACCTCGGGCTCGGTTGTCGCCGCCGAGACGCTGTCGCACAGCGTGTCGTTGCCGCGGCCAGGGTGGGCCGAGTTCGATCCGGACCGGGTGTGGTGGGACGAGGTCTGTCATCTCAGTCGGCGTCTGGTGGCCCAGGCGCCGCGCGGAACACGGATCGCCGGAGTGTGCGTGAGTGGGGTCGGTCCCTGTCTGGTGCTGACCGACGAGGAACTCGATCCGTGCCGCCCGGCGATCCTTTACGGGATCGACACCAGGGCGAGCGAGGAGATCGACCTCTTGACCCTCGAGCTCGGCCCGGAGCAGATCATCGAACGTGCCGGCACCGTGCTGTCGAGCCAGGCGGTGGGACCGAAGATCGAATGGGTTCGCCGCCACGAGCCGGAGGTCTTCACCCGCGCCCGCCGCTGGTACAGCTCCAATTCGTATGTCGCGGCGAAACTCACCGGCGAGTACGTCATCGATCATCACACGGCGAGTCAGTGTGACCCGCTCTACGAGACCCGGCACTTCCGGTGGAACGATGCGTGGGCCGAACGGATCTGCGGCCATCTGCCCCTCCCACGCCTCGTCTGGCCGTCCGAGGTCGTCGGACATGTCCACGATCAGGCTGCCGAGGCAACCGGGTTGCCCGCGGGTACGCCGGTGGTCGCGGGCACCGTCGACGCGTATTCGGAGGGGTTCTCGGTAGGGGTCCGCAAGTCCGGCGACCAGATGCTGATGTACGGCTCCACGATGTTCCTCGTGCAGATCATCGATGCCTACCACAGCGATCCGGCACTCTGGACGACGGCGGGGATCGAGGCCGACACACTGGCTCTGGCGGCGGGCACCTCGACGGCGGGCAGTCTCATCAACTGGTTGCAGACCATCACGGGGGGAGCGGCGTTCGACGAGATCACCGCCGAGGTGGCAGCCGTTCGACCCGGCAGTGAGGGATTGCTGGTGTTGCCGTATCTGGCTGGTGAACGCACCCCGGTGTTCGACGCCAAGGCGCGCGGTGTGGTGGCCGGGGTGACGTTGCGGCACACACGCGGTCATCTGTTCCGAGCTGCCTACGAGGGGATCTCGTTCGGCATCCGGCAGATACTCGACAGGTTCGACGACGCGCATGTCGCGACGCGCAGTGTCGCCGTGGGTGGCGGGGTGCGCAGCGATGTCTGGGTGCAGACGATGAGTGATATCACCGGTCGCCCGCAGCTCATCCCCGAGCAAACCATCGGGGCCAGCTACGGCGACGCGCTCTTGGCCGCCATCGGCGTCGGATTGGTTCCCCCGCAGACGGATTGGGCCAAGATCGCCCGGGTTGTCGAACCGCGGCCCGAGTATCGGGAACTATACGACGACCTCTATGCCACGTGGCAGGAGCTCTATCCGGCAACGAAGTCGCAGGTCCATCGCTTGACCGAGATCGCCACGTCGGGGCATCAACCCATCGTGTAGCCGCCGTCGACAGGGATGTCGACGCCGTTGATCATGCTCGCGGCATCCGAGCAGAGCCATGCGACGGTGTTCGAGACCTCGTGCGGGAGTGCGAAGCGGCCCAGCGGGATTCGCGAGAGCATCGGGGCCGCCTTTGCCTCGTCACCCCAGACTCGCTGACCCATCTCGGTGAGGACGACCGTCGGACACACCGAATTGGCGCGGATGCCGTACGGTCCGAGCTCCTGCGCGAGAACCTTGGTGGCCATGACCAATCCGGCCTTGGACGCGCAGTACGCATAGTGCTCGGACAGCGGTGCCAGCGCGGCGGCCGACGCCACCGTCACGATCGAGCCGCCGGTGCCCTGTTCGACGAGATGGCGGCCCACGGCGGCGGCAAGGAGTGCCGGAGCCCGGAGATTGATCGTGATCGTCGCGTCGAAATGTCCGGGATCGATGTCGATCGCCTTCTCGGGGTACGAGACCCCGGCGTTGTTGATCAGTATGTCGAGTCCGTCGAAGGGGTCGACCGCGAGATCGGCGAGGCGCTCCGGCGCGGACACGTCCGCGAGATCGATGGCCACCGTCTCGACGTCCACACCGAATTCTTCCGTCAGATTCGTACGCGCAGAGGCGAGTTCGGTCTCGTCCCGGCCGGTCAGCACCAATCGCAGCCCGGCCGCGGCCAGAGTGTGGGCGATGTCGGCGCCGATTCCCTTGGTGGCTCCGGTGATCAATGCGCGTTTGCCGCGCAACTCGAGATGGCCGGTGTGCTGGGTGCTGGGCATGGTTGTCACTGGGTCACCTCATGGCTGGTCGGGTGGTGCGTTGTCGTGGATGGAACGGATGTCAGGCGCCGGTGACGGCGCCGTCCGGTAGAGCATCGGCGCGCTCGACGATCGCGAGCGCCGTCGCCGGGTCGGTCACCAACTGATTGAAATATCCGCCGCGCGCGCCGGCGATGACGGATTCGACCTTGTCTGCGCCCACGGCGACGGCGATACCGACGGGGACGTGGCGCAGCAACTCGAGTTCGACGGCGATGAGTCGGTCGCCGCCCTCGAAATCCACCGCAGCGCCGTCGCGATCGAAGAACCGCGAACACACGTCGCCCACCGAATCTCGAAGGGAGGCGGATGATGTGGGGACGAATTGCGGGATGTCCGAACGCATCAGCGGTGGGGCGCCGACACCCATCAATGCTGCGCGCGCGTGTGGCCAGAGGCGGACGATCCGCTCGATCGTCGGATCGTTGAGCAGCGAACGGTAGAGGTCGGGTCCCGGCAGCGCCGGTGCGAACAGGTAATTCGGACGCCCGCCGACCCGATCGGCGATCAGTCGGGTGATCTCATTCGTCTGATACCAGGCCTCGGGCTGATCGTTGCCTCCGACGGTGGGTACCACGAGTACGCCGGGCAGCGAGGCCAACTCGAACTGGGCGACCTCGTAGACGGTCCGACCCGACGACACGAGCAACACGTCGCCGGGCAGCAGTCCGGCGCCGGCGAGCGCGCGGGCGACGACCGGCGCGAGCGTCCCGCCCATCACGTCCACGCTGGTACGACCCGGCCCAGGCGCCGGGAGAGGGAGACTCAGGTGCACCGAGGTCAACCCGATGGCGCGTGCCACCCGGTCGGCGAGATCGCCGTTTTCGGCGCCGGTCGGGGGAACGACCTCGATACGGACGATGCCCCGCCGCTTCGCCTCGGCCAGGAGACGGCTGACGGTCGCCCGGCTGGTGCCGAGTTGAGTGGCGACCTCCGCCTGCGTCGCGTCCTCCGAGTAGTACAGCTTCGCGGCGGCGTAGAGCAGCGCAGGAGAAAAATGGCCGTTCTCGGCGTCGTGCGGCGCCGGATGGCCGGCGGCCTGGCTGTTCTGTGCTGACCGTCCCACGCTCACGAGTATGTCATTGAACAGATGATCATGAAATGAATTCTGTGAACATTCGTTCTGGACATTTGCTACGACAGCTCGCTACTGTGACACCAGCCACACGGCAGGCCCAGCGTGATCCGCCCAATCGGGCTGGAGGGCAGCCGAGACCGGACGGAGAAGGAGAGCGGATGTCCGACCAGATTCCCGAGAAGATGCAGGCGGTGATCTGCCATGGTCCCGAGGATTACCGCCTCGAGGAAGTGGCGGTGCCCCGGCCGGGACCGGGTGAGGCACTGGTCCGGGTGGAGGCCGTCGGCATCTGTGCGAGCGACCTGAAGTGCTACCACGGTGCGGCGAAGTTCTGGGGCGACGAGAATCGGCCGGCGTGGGCCGAGACGATGGTGATCCCCGGTCACGAATTCGTCGGGAAGGTCGTCGCGCTCGACGAGGCCGCCGCAGGCCGCTGGGACATCGCGGTCGGCGACCGCGTGGTCTCCGAACAGATCGTGCCCTGCTGGGAGTGCCGGTACTGCAAGCGCGGCGAGTACCACATGTGCGCGCCGCACGATCTCTACGGATTCAAGCGGCGGACGCCGGGCGCGATGGCGAGTTACATGGTCTACCCGGCTGAAGCGCTGGTGCACAAGGTGTCTCCTGACATCCCCGCCCACCACGCTGCCTTCACCGAGCCGCTGTCGTGCTCGCTGCACGCCGTGGAACGAGCACGGATCAGCTTCGAGGACGTCGTGGTGGTGGCCGGCTGCGGTCCCATCGGCCTGGGTATGGTCGCCGGTGCACGCGCCAAGAACCCGATGCACGTGATCGCTCTCGACATGGCGACCGAGAAGCTCGAACTCGCCGCCAGGTGCGGCGCCGACAGGGTGATCAACATCGCCGAGGAAGACCCGGTGGAGATCATCCGGGACCTCACCGACGGCTATGGCGCCGATGTGTACCTGGAGGGGACAGGGCACCCGTCAGCCGTCCCACAGGGACTCAATCTGCTGCGCAAGCTCGGCCGTTACGTGGAGTACGGCGTCTTCGGCAGTGACGTGACCGTCGACTGGAGCATCATCAGCGACGACAAAGAACTCGACGTGCTCGGCGCCCATCTCGGGCCCTACTGCTGGCCTGCGGCCATACGCATGATCGAGTCCGGCGTGTTGCCGATGGACGACATCTGCAGCCACCAGCTCCCGCTCGCCGACTTCCAGAAGGGCCTGGATCTCGTCGCGAAGGGCACCGAATCGGTCAAGGTCTCGCTCATCCCGCAGTGATCGGGACCGATGTGGACATCACCGACGGCGACATGACAGTGATACGGAGGACAGGGGCCAGATGAGTGGAGAACGGTTCGGCGGACCGCAGATGTCACGCCGGAACATGTTGCGGGCGTTGGGGCTCGCGGGTGTAGCGGCCGCCACGGTGCCGGTGCTCGGTGCCTGCGGGATCGGCGGCCGAACCGATGCGCCCAACGGTGCGTCGGCGATCACCGGCGGCTTCGACTGGCGCAAGGCGGCCGGATCGACCATCAACATCCTGCAGACCCCGCACCCGTACCAGCAGTCGTATCAACCACTGCTGCACGAGTTCACGGAGCTCACCGGGATCAACGTCAACGTCGACCTCGTCCCCGAGGCCGACTACTTCACAAAGCTCAACACCGAACTCGCCGGGGGCACGGGCAAACACGATGCGTTCATGCTCGGGGCATACTTCATCTGGCAGTACGGTCCGCCAGGGTGGATCGAGGACCTCGGGCCATGGTTGCAGAACTCCGCGGCCACCAGCGCCGAATACGATTTCGACGACATCTTCGAAGGTCTGCGGACGTCCACCCGCTGGGATTTCGAGACCGGTAGCCCGCTGGGGACAGGCGGACAGTGGGCGATTCCATGGGGTTTCGAGAACAACGTGGTCGCGTACAACAAGGCGTACTTCGACAAGCGAGGTATCCGCCTGCCCGACCGCTTCGACGACTTCGTGCAGCTGGCCATCGACCTCACCGATCGGTCCGCGAACCGGTACGGGATAGCCACGCGTGGATCGAAATCATGGGCGACGATCCATCCCGGGTTCATGACGCAGTACACCCGTGAGGGGGCGATCGACTACTCCTTCAACGGCAACGAGCTGGTGGCCGAGATGGACAGTGACAAGGCGATCGACTTCACCGAGAAGTGGATCGAGATGCAGCACAAGGCCGGTCCGACGTCGTGGACCACATACGACTACCCCAACGCCACCGGTGATCTGGGGGACGGGACCGCGATGATGGTCTACGACGCGGACTCGGCGACATACCCGAAGAACAAGCCCGGAGCCAGTGCACAGGCGGGCAACCTGGGCTGGTACCCCGGCCCGGCCGGGCCGGACGGCAACTACAAGACCAACCTGTGGACGTGGAGCTGGGCGATGAACGCCAACTCCGCCAACAAGCTCCCGGCCTGGCTGTTCATCCAATGGGCGACCGGTAAAGAGTCGATGAACAAGGCCGTGGAGGGCGGGATCTATGCCGATCCGGTACGGAAGTCGGTGTTCGACACGACTTTCAAGAAGGTGGCGGCCGACCAGCCCGGATATCTCGAGACCTTCGAGACGGTGATCGGATCTTCGAAGATCCAGTTCACACCCCAGAAGAAGTTCTTCGACACCACCAAGGACTGGGCGGTCGCGCTGCAGGACATCTACGGCGGGGATGATGCGTCATCCCGGCTGAGGAGCCTCGCCAAGACCAACACGTCCAAGGTCAACCTGTAGGAGTTCTGGCATCCATGACGACGCAGACCCCCAAGGCGCCCCCCGCGACGCCGAAGCAACCAGCGCAGCCGGCGGCCAGAGACCTCCCGGAGGTGCCGACCTGGCGACGTAAGGCGCGACCGTACCTTCTCTCGCTGCCCGCGCTGATCATCGTGATCGGCATCCTCTACCCGTTCTTCGTCGGCGCGTACTACGCGTTCCTCAACTATGCCGCGGTGAACCCGGACCCCCACTTCGTGTGGTTCAAGAACTTCGCGTCGGTGCTCGGCGATCAGATCTTCTGGAAGAGCGTGTCGGTCACCGCGATCTTCGCGGTCGTCGCCACCGCGGTGGAGACGGCACTCGGGGTCGGCCTCGCACTGTTGCTGAACCGGTCGAGCTTCGTCGGGCGGATCTTCGAGAAGGTCCTGATCCTGCCGTTGATGATCGCGCCGGTGATCGCGGGCGTGATCTGGAAGCTGATGTTCAACCCGCAGTTCGGCATCCTCAACCATGTTCTGGGGCTGGGCAACACCTTCGACTGGCTCTCGAGTTCCAACGCGCTCTGGTCGGTCATCCTCGTCGATCTGTGGATCTTCACGCCCTTCGTCGCGATCCTGGTGCTGGCCGGCATCCGGTCGCTGCCCAAGGAACCGTTCGAGGCCTCCGAGGTCGACGGCGCGAATTGGTTCTACATGTTCCGCAAGCTCATGCTCCCGATGATCTGGCCCTACATCCTGGTCGCGGTCATCTTCCGGTTCATGGACAACCTGAAGGTCTTCGACCACATCTACGTCCTCACCGCAGGTGGCCCGGGTGTCGCGACCCGCACCCTGCAGATCGGGGCGTTCGAGGATTCGATCATCAATCTCGACTACTCGCGTGGCAGCACATACATGCTGCTGCTCTGGATCATCGTGTTCATCACAGCGCGCATCCTCGTGAGCGTGCTCGGCAAGGCGCAGCGTCGTGCTGCCGGAGCGGAGTCCTGACATGCCGAAGTTGAGGAAGCCATCGCTGGCACCGGCCGAATTGTTGCCGGGGCGGAAGCGATTCACCGCAGGCTCGGTGGCGGCCGACCTCACGGTTCTCGTGTGGTTCGTCTTCTCGCTGTTCCCGATCGTATGGATGTTCTTGCTGGCGTTGAAGAACGACGAGCAGCAGACCACCACCTTCTTCCGCTTCAGCCCGACCTGGGAGAACTTCGGCACCGTGTTGTCGAGCAGGGGAACCGAACTGACCAGTGTGGACTTCAAGGCATCGCTGCTGACGAGTCTCATCAACTGCGGTGGTGCCGTGATCGTTTCCCTCGTTATCGGTATCCCGGCTGCCTATGCGGCCGGCCGCTGGCAGTATCGCGGCTCCAACGACCTGATGTTCCAGATGCTCTCGTTCCGGTTCGCGCCCGAGCTGATGGTGATCGTGCCGCTGTTCGTGATCTACAACCAGATCGGTCTCTTCGACACGAAGGTCGGAATGATCTGGGTGCTGCAGCTGGTCACCATGCCGCTGGTGGTGTGGATTCTGCGATCGTATTTCCAGGATCTCCCGGAGGATCTCGAGCAAGCGGCGTTGCTCGACGGCTACACCCGCAAGCGCGCGTTCGTCATGGTGGCTCTGCCCATCGTCCGTCCGGGCATCGCGGCAGCCGCGCTGCTGGCGTTCATCTTCGCCTGGAACAACTACATCTTCCCGCTGATCCTGGCCGACAGCAACGCCAGCACGGTCACCGTCGCGATCACCAAGTTCCTCGGCGGAGGCGGGCAGGCCTACTACAACCTGACGGCGGCGGCAGCGATCATCGCGGCCCTGCCTCCGTTGATCCTGGCGCTGACGATTCAGCGGTATCTCGTTCGTGGACTCTCATTCGGGGCGGTGAAGGCCTGATGGCAACACTCGATCTCTCACAGATCACCAAACGGTTCGGAAAGGTCACGGCGGTCGACGACCTGTCGGTCGCGATAGAGAACGGTGAGTTCTTCGTCATCCTCGGGCCGAGCGGCGCCGGGAAGACCACCACCCTGAAATCCATTGCGGGCCTGGTGGACGTGGACGGCGGTTCGGTACACATCGGCGGCGTCGACATGACGCGGGTCGAGCCCTATCACCGCAACGTCGCGATGGCCTTCGAGAGCTACGCGCTGTACCCGCAGAAGACGGTCAGCGAGAACCTGGCGTCGCCGCTCAAGTCCGGCCGCACCGGGAAGTACTCGGATGCCGAGCGTGCGGAGCGAATCGATCAGGTCACCACCACGCTGGGCATCAACCATCTGCTCAAACGGTTTCCGCGGGAACTCTCCAACGGACAGCGGCAGCGCGTGGCACTGGGCCGGGTGCTCGTCCGTCCCGCCGACGTGTATCTGCTCGACGAACCCCTCAGCCATCTCGACGCGAAGCTCCGTGCCGCGATGCGGGCCGAACTCAAACAGCTGGGCGCGATGTCGAACACCACGACGGTGTACGTCACGCACGACTATCAGGAGGCGCTGGCACTCGGCGACCGGATCGGGGTGCTGCGAGAGGGTCGTCTCGTCCAGATCGGCACACCGGCAGAACTCTGGAACCGTCCTGCCGACACCTTTGTCGCGCGCTCGCTCGGTCAGCCCGAGATGAACCTGCTCGACGGAGTCGTCGACGACGGAGTGGTGCGCCTCGGGGACGGTCGGCTCGAGGTCGCGGTACCCGACGGCCTTCCGGTGTCGCGTGGTGATCGGATCCGAGTCGGGATGCGGCCGTGTGACTTCCATGTCCGTGGCTCACAGGTCGACACCTCGGTCGACGTCGAGTTGCGCGGCCACGTGGTGCTGGCCGAGAGACTCGGCCGGAACATCGAACTCACCGTCGAGGTCGCGGGCGAACAGTTGATCGCACTGACAACCGGGCGGCACGGGGTGGGCGAAGGCTCAGATGCCGTGATGTCCATCGCCCGCTCAGACGTCCATTTCTTCGCAGCGGGAGACGGGGACACCGTCCGTCTCGGCGGGAACCGGCACGAGACATCCGTGGAGGCAGCACGATGAGTTTCACCCGCGGTCGCGGCGCGACGACCACCACCACAGACAACACCGCAGGGGCACAGAGTCTCACTCTCGACGCACTGGTCAAGACCTACGCGGCACGTGGGCGGGAGGAGTTCACCGCCGTGAAGGGGATCGACCTCGCCATCGAGCCGGGCGAGCTGGTGGCACTGCTGGGGCCGTCGGGTTGCGGCAAGACCACCACCCTGCGGATGATCGCCGGCCTCGAGACCGTGACCAGCGGATCGATCAAGATCGGGGACCGGGAGATCTCGGATCTGCCCGCGGCCAAGCGAGGTGTCGGTGTCGGCTTCGAGAGCTACGCGCTCTACCCGCCGATGTCGGTCCGAGAGAATCTTCTCTACGGGCTCAAGGCCCGCAAGG
The DNA here is from genome assembly GCF_009862785.1 of Gordonia sp. SID5947. Taxonomy (NCBI): domain Bacteria; kingdom Bacillati; phylum Actinomycetota; class Actinomycetes; order Mycobacteriales; family Gordoniaceae; genus Gordonia; species Gordonia sp. SID5947. Next base: position 4,382,597 of record NZ_WWHU01000001.1, read on the forward strand.
TCTCCGGCGCCGAGCAGATGGTCGATTCGATCGCGACCCGTCTGGAGATGGAAGACCTGCTGTCGCTACGCCCCGCGGGGCTCTCCAGCGGCCAGAAGCAACGCGTGGCGCTGGCCCGGGCACTGGTGCGCAACCCGCCGGTCCTGCTCCTCGACGAACCGCTGAGCCATCTCGACGCCTCGGCGCGCAACCGGGTGCGCCGCGAGTTGAAGGTGCTGCAGCGCGAGTTCGGTTACACCACGATCGTGGTGACCCACGACCAGGTGGAGGCGTTGTCGCTCGCCGACCGCCTCGCCGTGATGGCCAACGGGGTCGTGCAGCAGTTCGGTACGCCCGACGAGGTCTTCGACGATCCGGCGAATCTGTTCGTCGCCCAGTTCGTCGGCGAGCCGCAGATCAACGTGGTGCCCGGCGTGGTCCGCATCGTCGACGGTCGCACCCGGGTCGAGATCGGCGCCGGCGCGGGGTATCTGGAGTCGTCGGCGACCTCGGTTCCGGACGGCACATCGGTCACCGTCGGGGTGCGTCCACAGGACTGCGCACTGGCTCGCGGGACTCGCGAGGACGCGGCCGGCGTCGACGCGGAGGTGGCATGGTTCGAGCATCTCCTGGAATTCGGGTTGACGACATCGACCGTGCCGGGGATGGAAGAGGGCATCGTGACCGTCACCCCGGCACAGGACACCCACCAGGCGGAGGAGCGGGTCGTGCTGACCGCGTCGCCGGAGCGCGTGTACCTGTTCGACACCGAAAGCGGAGATCGACTGCGATGACCAAGCTGTACAACGACCCGGCACGCTTCACCGAGGACATGCTCGCCGGTTTCCTCGACGCGAATGCGGAGCAGGTCGTCGGGGTGCCCGGAGGTGTCGTCCGCGCGACCGCCACACCCCCGGGCAAAGTGGCCGTGGTGGTGGGGGTGGCTCGGGCCATTACCCCGCGTTCTGCGGCGTCGTCGGCGCAGGGTTCGCCGACGGCGCGGTGGTCGGGAACATCTTCACGTCTCCGTCGGCCGACGAGGCGGCCGCGGTGGCACGTGCCGCGCACGGTGATGCCGGCGTCCTCCTGACCACCGGGAACTACGCGGGCGACGTGATGAACTTCGGTCTCGCCGTCTCCGAATTGCGTTCGGAAGGTGTCGACGCACACTATTTCGCGGTCACCGACGACGTCGCGAGCGCGCCGGCGGGACACGAGGAGAAGCGTCGCGGGATCGCGGGTGATTTCACCGTGTTCAAGTGCGCGAGCGCGGCGGCTGAGGCCGGTCTCGACATCACCGGGGTGGTGCGGGTGGCGGAAGCCGCGAACGCCGCCACGCGCACACTCGGCGTCGCCTTCGACGGCTGCACGATGCCGGGTGCCGATCATCCGCTGTTCACCGTGCCGGCGGGCACGATGGGTGTCGGCCTCGGAATCCACGGGGAACCGGGGGTTTCCGACGAGCCGCTGCCGCGGGCGGACGAGTTGGCCCGGACGCTTGTCGACGGCGTGCTCGAGCATGCTCCGCAGTCGTCGTCGAAACGTGTCGCGGTGATCCTGAACGGCCTGGGCCGTACCAAGTACGAAGAGCTCTTCGTCGTCTGGTCCACGGTGGCCGGGCTCCTGCGGGACCACGGATATACCGTCGTCGAACCGGAGGTCGGGGAGTTGGTCACCAGCTTGGACATGGCCGGCTGTTCACTCACCGTGATGTGGCTCGACGACGAGCTCGAGAAATATTGGCGCGCACCGGCGGACACTCCCGCGTATCGCAAGGGGGCGATGTCTCGGTCCGGTGGCGAACGGCGCAGCGTCGACGAGGGCGCGGCCGGGCGAGGGCAGCGGGATCTCGCGGCGCTCGCCGACGACGACGGTCGCGCAGGCGGCGCCGTGGTGGCGCGAGTATTGCAGGCGATGGCCGAGATGCTGGTCGCGGCGGAGGAGGAACTCGGCCGGATCGACGCCGTCGCCGGAGATGGCGATCACGGTCGCGGCATGGTCAAGGGATCGCGGGCCGCAGCGTCGGCGGCCGATCAGGCGGTGGCCGCCGGTGCCGGCCAGGGGTCGGTGCTCGGTGCGGCAGGCAAGGCCTGGGCCGCGAAGGCCGGTGGGACCTCAGGTGTCTTGTGGGGTGCGCTGCTCGGCGCGATCGGGACCAGACTCGGCGACACCGGGCGCCCGGAACCGGCCGCCCTCGCCGGAGGTCTCCGGGACGGTTACGACGCGTTGGTCGCCCTCGGCGGAGCGGCTCCCGGTGACAAGACGATGCTCGACGCCCTGCTCCCCTTCGTCGACGACTTCGAACAGCGCGTGGCCGACGGGCAGGAGTGGCGAACCGCCTGGCGATCGTCGTCGGAGAAGGCCGCGGAGGCGGCCGAGGCCACCGCACGACTTCGCCCCAAGGTCGGACGTGCCCGGCCGCTGGCCGAACGGAGTCTCGGCACACCCGATGCCGGCGCC